>CANCPF010000021.1 GCA_947379975.1 Methylophilaceae bacterium
AATTCAACGCGGCAATAAGCTGGGTAATCGGCATCGCCCAGTAATACCACGCGACAAAAGTCATCTTGCCAAAGTATGTTGCTGGTGCTTGGGATACACAGCGCGCAGTTGCTAGTCGTCATTATTTGGCCGCCATTATGATGCCGCTAACATGCGCTCTAAAGTCAGCTTGGCTAACTTGGCTTCGTGTGCAGGCACTTTAATTTGATTGACTACTTTACCTTCCACCAAATTTTCTAGCACCCAAGCCAAATGTTGCGGATCTATTCTGGCCATGGTTGAACATTCGCACACCACATGGCTCATAAATTGCACTAGCTTGCCTTCTGGTTTCATTTGTTCAGCTAGGCGATTCACCAAATTAAGCTCAGTACCCACTAGCCATTTAGTATTGGGTGCGGCATCGGCGACAGTTTTAAGTATATATTCAGTGGAACCGACGTAATCAGAATGCAGGCACACTTCAAACGGGGCTTCCGGATGAGAAATCACAATGCCATCTGGGTGTTCAGCCCGAAATTTAGTGATATTTTGCAAACGGAACATTTGATGCACCGCGCAATGGCCTTTCCACAGCAAGATTTTTGCATTTTTAATCTGCTCAACCGTTAAGCCGCCCATAGGCTGATCAGGATCCCAAATGGGCATTTGCTCTAGCGGAATGTCCATTTTATGGCCAGACCAGCGACCTAGATTTTGGTCTGGGAAAAACAAAACTTTTTCGCGTTGCTTAAAACTCCATTCTAATATTTTAGGCGCATTAGTGCTGGTGCAAACAATACCGCCATGCTCACCACAAAAAGCTTTTAAATCAGCGGCTGAATTAATATAAGTGACCGGTGTAATTGTTTCATCAAAATCCAGCACTTTGCTTAATTCGCGGTAGCTTCGTTCCACTTTGGCCAGATTCGCCATGTCCGCCATCGAGCAGCCGGCAGCAAGGTCTGGCAAAATGGCAATTTGATCTGGGCGACTTAGAATATCAGCCACCTCAGCCATAAAATGTACACCTAAAAAGACAATATATTCTGCATCTAAAGTCTCACAATAGCGTGATAATTTGAGTGAATCGCCGGTGTAATCTGCATGCTGATATACACCATCGTTTTGATAATGATGGCCTAAAATCACTAAGCGCTTACCCAGTTTTTCTTTTGCCGCAATAATTCTACGCTGGCAATCTGCATCATCAGCCGCTTGAAAACGCTCAAATTTAATCGGAATATTTGGTAGGCTAGTTTTGGTTTCAGTGTGCATGGCTTTTACTTAACAGATGTTTACTTAACGTGTGTTTACTTAATGGGTGCTTACTTAAAGCATATTTAGTTAATGCTTGTTAGCTGAATAGATCGATTAATTCAGGCATATATTTTACAACTTTAGGCCGTGCCGTTCACCTAATTTACTTAAGGCATCAACATTCGTCCATGAAAAAACGCGCTTGGCCGCCTCACGCCAATCCACCCATTCATATTGCACATGTTCATCGGGTGCCATTTTAATGGGCAATGGTTCGGGTAGTAATAAACCAAATAAATGCTCGGTATTATGCGTCACCTCTGGTGCGTAGCGGTGCCGCCAGTGCGGATAAATTTCATAAACATTGCTCTCATGCCAATCTTGCAATTCATAGTTCCTTGCATCTAAACCAGTTTCTTCCTGCACTTCACGTATAGCGGTTTGCAGCGGCGTTTCAGCCTGCTCTAAACTGCCGGTAACCGATTGCCAATAGCCTGGTTTATCCGCACGTTCCATAATGAGCACCTGTAAATCATCGGTGTGAATCAGGACTAAGGCAGAAATAGGCGTTTTAAACATGTCACTTAGTTATTTTTTACGTGACTGATAGCATTGATGAGATTCTTTGGCAACTGGAAAACCACGCTTTCTACGACGCCTTGCAATTCTTGCACTTGATTCGCACCTAGCGCTTGTAGTTTGCTAATGACTTCCTTCACCAATATTTCTGGAGCTGATGCCCCAGCAGAAACACCAATTTTACGTTTACCTTGCAGCCACTCTGGCTTTAGAAAACTAGCGTTATCTATCATATACGCTTCAACACCTTGGTTTTCAGCCACCTCACGCAAACGGTTGGAATTAGAACTATTAGGTGAGCCGACGATAATGACTAAATCACAATCTTTCGCCATGATTTTAATCGCATCTTGCCGATTTTGCGTGGCGTAACAAATGTCATCACTTTTAGGTGCATTGATACTTGGGAACCTGGCTTTAAGCGCACTTATCACCAAAGCTGCATCATCCATAGACAGTGTTGTTTGCGTCACAAAAGCAAGCTTAAGTGGGTCAATAACAGTGAGACTTGCTACATCTTCAGGCGTTTCAACTAAATAAATACCTTTGCCTGCCGGTACCGTTTCTATTTCGTCAATTTGCCCCATCGTCCCCTCAACTTCCGGGTGACCTTTATGGCCTATCATTATAATTTCTAAGCCCGCCGCACGCATTTTAGCGACTTCAATATGGACCTTGGTGACTAATGGACAGGTCGCATCAAAGGCGGTTAAGCCTCGCGCATCGGCCTCAGCGCGTACCGCTTTTGAAACGCCATGCGCACTAAAAATAACCGTGCTGCCGGTAGGAATTTCATCCAGTTCTTCTACAAATACCGCGCCTTTAGCACGTAACTCATCGACTACAAACTTGTTATGTACCACTTCATGACGCACATAAATCGGTGCGCCAAATTTTTCCAAGGCTTGCTCAACAATAATAATGGCGCGATCAACGCCAGCACAGAAGCCTCGCGGATTAGCCAATACTAATGCGGGGCTTAATTCTGGCGATGGCGTAAGGGATGGAGCAATAGATGAAGTATCTGTCATACACACTTTTCATTCATAAAAATTGACACAAGGTATAATGCGTATATTAACCTAATTTCGGACGTGCAAAAAATGCAAGCACGCTTAAAAATGAACAATACTGCCGTTAAAAACACCATTACCAAGAACGCTGGCAAAAATACAGCAACACTCTTAATTACTTGTCCAGACAGCAAAGGCATTGTCGCTGCTGTGGCGGATTTTCTTTACCAGCACAATGCCAACATTTTGCATGCAGATCAGCACCAAGATGCAGAAAATAATTTATTTTTAATGCGCGTCGAGTGGGATTTAGCTGGTTTTTCACTCTTGCCGGTTGATTTTGAGCAACATTTTGCCGCTATCGCTAGTCGGTTCAACATGGAGTGGCAACTTAAACTTTCTCAAAAGCCATTTCGTATGGCCATCATGGTTTCACAATATGACCATTGCTTGGCGGATTTGTTGCATAGACATAAAAATGGTGAATTAGATTGCGATATTCCGCTGATTATTAGTAATCATCATGAGACTGAAGCACTGGCCAAATTCTATGGTGTGGATTTCCATTATATTGCGGTGAATAAAGACAATAAAGTAGCCGCTGAAGCAGAGCAGTTCGCCCTATTCGCCCAGTATGAAATTGATTTAATTGTGCTAGCGCGTTATATGCAAATATTATCGCCAGAATTTGTGGCCCGTTATCCTAAGCAAATTATCAATATTCATCATTCGTTTCTGCCCGCTTTTATTGGCGCCCGCCCTTATCACAGAGCCTTTGAACGTGGCGTTAAGTTAATCGGTGCGACTGGCCATTATGTAACAGAAGTGCTGGATGAAGGACCGATTATTGAACAAGATATCGACCGTATATCACATCGAGATCAAGTGGAAGATTTAATTCAGAAAGGCCGAGATTTAGAACGCATTGTACTTTCTAAAGCGGTGCGCTGGCATATTGAAAACCGCATTTTGCTTTACTCGAATAAGACGGTGATTTTTGATTAAAATCTATTAATCTTTTTAGATTTATCTTGAAATTCAGCTTGGAATTCAGCTTAGAATTCAAGTTGGAATTAAGGTCTCAATTTAGCTTGAGATTTAATTAACTCGAGATTTTTACGTAAAAAAAGCGAAGTTTTAACTTCGCTTTTTTATTGCACAAGATTTATTAAAATATACTTATTTATTCAACTGCAGGTGCATCCAGTGCAGGAAGTGCAACTTCATCAACTGCTGCAATTTCTGGTAATGCCTCATCAGCGTAAGCAACCGGTACCGCATTAATAGCAAAAGCAAACAGTAAACCTAATAAAAGCTTTCTCATTTCTTCCCCTTATTTGCAATTTGAATTGCAATTTTAAATGCATCGATAAATTTAGCGCTTAAGTAAGATGATGTCTTACTTAAACAAGAATTTACACCGAGTTTAATAAGTGCGCAACTGTTGTTTTAACTGTTATTTTAAGCGACAAGAATTTAGTTTAAGGCTTTGGTAAAACGGCTTCTAATGCAAATAAATCGGCTATGCGCTCACGCTTTCTAATGACGTGACATTGACTACCATCAACCATAATTTCAACTGCACGCGGCCTAGTATTATAGTTACTAGCCATACTCATACCATAGGCGCCGGCAGACATAATCGCCAACAAATCACCCTCTGCTAATGCTAATTTTCTGTCATGGCCTAAAAAGTCGCCACTTTCACACACAGGCCCAACAATTTCGTAAGTCAGCGCACTAGATTGGTCGCTACGCGTTTGCACCGTTTTAATGTCATGATAAGCATCGTAAAGTGCAGGACGCATTAAATCATTCATGGCCGCATCTACAATGGCAAAGTTTTTTGATTCCGTGTATTTTATATACTCAACTTTAGTCAGTAACACACCCGCATTGCCCACCAAGGCGCGACCTGGCTCGAACACCAGTTTTACATTACGCTTGCCGAGTTTTGCCAACATCGCTGCGGCATAGGCGTTAAATTCTGGTGGTGTTTCATCGCTATAACAAATGCCAATACCGCCACCTAAATCAATATGTTGAATATGAATACCGTGTTCTTCAAGCGCATCGACCAGCAAAAGTACGCGATCAAAAGCATCCAAGAATGGTGATAATTCAGTAATTTGTGAACCGATATGGCAATCTACGCCATGTATAGCAATGTTGGGCATAGCCGCTGCTTGCTGGTAAATGCTCAGCGCATCTTCATACGCTACGCCAAACTTATTATTTTTCAAACCGGTAGAAATATAAGGATGCGTTTTGGCGTCGACGTTTGGATTTACGCGTAATGACACCGGTGCAATTTTGCCCATATCACTCGCTACTTTATTCAGCCGATTTAATTCACTGGCGGATTCGACATTAAAGCAAAAAATGCCGGCGTTAAGCGCAGCTTCCATTTCAACAGCGGTTTTACCAACTCCTGAGAATACGATTTTTTTAGGATCACCGCCCGCGGCTAATACCCGGGCCAATTCACCACCAGACACAATATCAAAACCCGCACCCAATGTAGCAAATAAATTCAGAATAGCGAGACTAGGATTAGATTTAACTGCAAAACATACCAAATGATTCGCTGCTGCAAAGCCGGCGCTAAAGCGTTCAAACGCCTGCGTAAGTGCTAATTTTGAGTACACATAACAAGGTGTACCAAACTCACTAGCAATTTGGTTAAGGGCTACGTTTTCAGCATGTAGAGTATCGTTTTTTTGCGTAAAGGAGTTCACAGTGGCAACTTAATAAGGGATGGTGAATATAATTTAGAAATTTGGTTTGAAATGATGGTTTGTTAATGATGAGTGATTAATTATTTCTTGTGAAATACAACATTCAATTAATTTTTAGCCGGTGTTTCTTGCGGATATTTTTGTTCTGGAATAAACAGCGCGCCTTTAGTGCCGCAACTATTTAATGCAAAGCAGGCGACTAAGAGTAAAAGTACATGAACAGTATTTTTTTTCACAGCTTAAGCCCTTTGCTTACTAATACATAAAACAGAATTTTAACATAAAGATAGGATAGGTTTTATTTCTAGCTTAGCTCATTCATTATTAGCAATTTTCCGCCAATCATTTGCCAATAATCTACTAGTAATTAAGCCATTCACTAAACCAAAAAACAGAGCGGCCAAAGCGAAAAACGGCACTAAATAGGCTACTCCAGCATGGGGAATCAACCACAAACGTACCATTATTAATTGTCCGGCAATATGCGCAAAAGCCGCTAATATACTTAAAGAAACCGGCCCGAAGTATTTTTTTGGCAATTTAAACGCGAGCCATAAAATGCCTAAACTAAACATTGCGCCGCTCAAACTAAGCACAAAGGTCGGTGACAAAAACTGACCTAGTAGCAGACTGCTGGCAAACACCCGTAAAATGCTGACCCAAGCTGCCGTGTTGTAGCCATATTGATACAACACATATAAAGTCACAATGTTCGCAATGCCAGGCTTTACACCCGGTAGTGGTGAAGGGATAACGGCTTCCACCATATGCAAGGCGATCGCAAAGGCGGCAAGCTTAGCGATTCGATGGTCATCTGCCGTGGTTTTAATTTGAATAGGCTTCACATTAGTTGTATTATCTGAGAAATTTTACTAATAATTCAACGAGTCATAAAGTTTGCGCTCGCCTAATAATTCCAAGCTGATTTGATTCGGCAAACAAATCGCCACTTGCCCAGCATGACTTAGCCAACCTTGATGCACACAATATTGGGTATTACAGGGTGATTGGGAAAATCTAGCTTTACCTTGTGAAATACTAATCACTGCATCGCCTAGCTTTCCATGCAGATGAATGTCACGCTGCTGATTTAAACTATAAGTAGCATATATTTTATTACCGACACTGATTTGTACTCTGGCGGCATGCTCATTAGTCCAGAGGCTTTGGAATAGATAAAAAATACCGACTAGGCTAAGAATAATAATCAGCCAATCGCCTATCAGCAATTCGTTAATAAGCCGTTTAGGGTAACGTAGAAAATTTAACACCAGCATCTACCCAATGTAATTTATTGACCATTTTTGCCGATACAAAAATAGCCGCTTGCGCATCAATCACCATGAAGTTTTCAATGCCAAAAGCCTGTGCAGCTGTGTTTCTATTGGCCGCAGTTTCGATAAAAATAGGCTTAGAGACGACATCTGACAACACTCCCGCTTGCGTTTTATTACTGGCTTGTGGCGGGACTAATACCGTGACAGATTGTGTTTGTTGCGCAGGGTAGCCAGTTCTGGGATCAATAATGTGGCAGTAACGTTGGCCATTCAACATAAAATAACGCTGATAATCACCTGATGTGCCTATCGCCCAGCCGTCGGCTAAATCTAGCGTGGCAATTGCCGTGGGTGCGCGCGGATGTTGTATACCAACCCGCCAAGGTTTATCGCCATGCTTGCCTAGCGCAATAACGTTACCGCCTATATTAATCAGCGCATTTTTAGCCTGTTCTTTACGTAGATAACTAGCGGCAATATCCAGCGCGTAACCTTTGGCATAACCACCTAAATCAAGTTTTACCGTTGGATTGGTGCTGTAAATAGCATCCGCTTTAATGACTAAATCTGTCATTCGCGGTTGGGCATGCAATAAATTTTTTATCGCCGCTTCGTTTACGTTTACAGCGCTAAATTCATCACGCTGGAAGCCCCAAGTACTGATTAAATGACCGATGGCAGGATTAAATAAACCGTTAGACTTTAACGATAAATCTGTGGCATCTAGCAGCATATTAGCCAAAGCTGGACTTACTTTGACTGCTCGGTTGCCGGCTGAAATAGCGGCATTAAGCTCACCTAATTCGCTTAATTTATTGCCTGATACCGGCTTCCAAGCATGTAATTGCTTATGTAAATTTTGAAAATCAGCTAGGATATTATTAGCTAAAAGTCGGGCGCGTTCGTCTGTTTCACCATAAATACTAATATCAACCAGCGTACCAAACACGTAGCTTTGACTATGATATAACGGCTCTTTAAAACAGCCAGTAAGAAGAAATGTGAAGAAAAGAAGGAGGTAACGCATGCGGCCTATTATAGATGATTTAGCGGTGCTTTAATTAGCCGCCATCAGCCGTTACGACGATTGCTTAAACCCCATTAATCATTTTCTACTCAATACATTGCTCTAAGGCATCTAAAAATACTTGAGCCGGCTTACATGAAGTTTGCTTGGCTATTTCGACCATACCAGTCGGACTGGTCACATTAATTTCAGTTAAAGAGTCACCTATCACATCTAGGCCAACTAAAAACAAGCCTTCTTGCTTGAGCGTTTTACCCACCACAGTGGCAATTTCCAGATCGCGTTCGCTTAACAATTGCGCCACTCCAGTGCCACCCGCAGCTAAATTACCACGTGTTTCGCCGGCTTTTGGAATACGCGCTAGTGCATAAGGTAATGGCGTACCGTTGATGATGATAATGCGTTTATCACCTTGCAGAATCTCTGTTAAATAGCGCTGCGCCATAATCGTGCGCGTACCAAAATTAGTGACAGTTTCAAGGATTACGCTAATATTCGGGTCATTTAAACCCAAGCGAAAAATACTGCTGCCGCCCATGCCGTCTAGCGGTTTAACAACGATATCTTGGTGCATCACTAGAAATTCACGAATTAAGTCGTTATCGGCAGTGACTAAAAACTCAGGCGCAAATTGCGGAAAGCGCGTGACTGACAGTTTTTCATTCCAACTACGAATAGCTCTGGGATTGTTATAAACGTGCGCACCCTGTTTAGCTGCAATTTCTAACAGGTAAGTGCTATACAGATATTCGTTATCAAACGGCGGATCTTTACGCATGACAATTGCATCAAACTGTGCGGGGATATATTCAAATACCTCGTCTAGTGCATAATCTGGCTTGCTGTCTGGCGCGGTAAAAATGAATTTTTTAGCTTTTATTTTTGCGATGTCGCCACGTAAAAAAACATCGTGTTGCATGCTGACGAATAATGTATGGCCACGCTTACTGGCTTCACGCATGATGGCTAAACTGGTATCTTTTTCACTCTTTAATTGCGCGAGTGGATCTAGTATAAAAAGTAGTTTTAAGGCCATTTAAATTTGTACTTTATTGGTTCTCAGGATCTTGTTCTTGCAGTTCTATCGCCGCTGCCAGTAAGGCCAGTCGCGCGACCACACCATAAGCATAAAAGCGATTAGGTGTAGCGTCAGGCTCACCTTTACAGTCAGGCAAGGTGCAAGGTTTTGCAAACGCTAGTGGCACAAAATGTGAGCCAGGTGCATTCAGGTTTTCGTCCATGCCTCGATCTGTATGTACGCGATAAAAACCGCCAATCACAAAGTGATCCATCATGTACACCACAGGCTCGGCAACCGCATCGTTAATGCTTTCAAAGGTGTAAACACCCTCTTGAATAATCACTTCAGACACTTGCAAACCTTCTTTGACTACAGACATTTTATTGCGCGTTTTACGATTTAAGTCACGGACATCATCGGGTGATTTGACCGTCATAATGCCCATGCCATAAGTGCCTGCATCAGCTTTTACAATAACAAATGGTGCTTGGGTGACACCATATTGAGCGTATTTTATTTTAATCTTCTCTAACAACTGCTCAACTTTAAGCGCGAGGCAATCTTCACCGGTACGCGCATGAAAATCAATTTCGCCACAGGTATCAAAATATGGATTCAATAGCCACTCATCAATATTTAGCAGTGCAGCAAACTCAGTGACCACTCGATTGTAAGCAGAAAAATGTTGAGATTTCCGTCTAGTGCTCCAACCTGCGTGTAAGGGCGGAATTAAATTTTGTTCTAGATTCTTAAGGATTTCTGGAATACCCGCAGACAAATCATTATTCAGCAAAATCGCACAGCTATCAAAGTCGCCTAAATCTTTATTAATTAGCTTAATGCGATTACCAACCCGCACCACAGGCTCTAATAATAAAGTATGGCCATCTTGCGTTTCCAATGTGGTTGGTTCGGTAATTTCAGGTGAAATTGAGCCTACTCTGACATCAAGCCCGGCTTGCTTCATGATGTTTACCAGCTCCACCACATTACGCAGATAATAGGTATTGCGCGTATGATTTTCTGGAATAATCAGTAAACGATGCGCTTCTGGACAGACTTTTTCTACTGCAACCATGGCCGCATGTACGCTTAAGCTTAAAAATTCTGGGTTAAGATTATTAAATCCACCTGGAAATAAGTTGGTATCAACTGGCGCTAATTTAAAACCTGAGTTGCGTAAATCAACGCTAGCGTAAAATGGCGATGCATATTCTAGCCATTGCGTTCGAAACCAATGCTCAATTTTTGGCATAGCATCGAGCATGCTTTTTTCTAGCGATAAAAGTGGGCCGTTTAGTGCGGTTGTTAGATGTGGAACCATAGATTCTCTTTTTATCGGTTATGTGCAACTATCACTTAGAAAGTTACGCTGTTATTTGACTAAATGTGCTTGCTCGTCAGCATGATAGCTACTTCTTACCATGGGGCCGCTGGCGGCATTATTAAAGCCCATCGCTAGCGCTTTTTCTTTTAGCACATCAAAAGCGCTAGGTTCAACATAACGCATGACAGGTAAATGATGCACGCTAGGCTGTAAATATTGGCCTAAGGTTAGCATGCTTACATTATGCGCACGTAAATCTTGCATCACCGCTAAAATCTCTTCATCTGTTTCGCCTAAACCTAGCATTAACCCAGATTTTGTTGGCACATTTGGATATAGCGCACCAAAGGTTTTCAATAGTGTCAGTGAGTTTTGGTAATCAGAACCTGGCCGCGCTTGCTTGTAAAGGCGAGGTACGGTTTCTAGATTATGGTTCATCACATCTGGCGGCGCTTTGCGTAAAATCTCCATCGCTACATCTAGACGGCCGCGAAAATCTGGCACCAGAACTTCTATTTTAATATTGGGCGAATGCGTGCGTACCGCTTGAATACAATCTACAAAATGCTGTGCGCCACCGTCTCGTAAATCATCGCGATCTACACTGGTAATTACCACATAATTAAGCTTCATTTGGGCGATAGTACGGGCTAAATTCTCAGGCTCATTGGCATCTGGTGGCAATGGTTTACCATGCGCAACATCACAAAATGGACAGCGTCGCGTACAAATATCGCCTAAAATCATAAAGGTAGCGGTACCGCCGCTGAAGCATTCACCGATATTTGGGCAGCTAGCTTCTTCACAGACTGTGTGTAGATTATTATCGCGAAGAATTTTCTTAATTTCTTGATAACGCGCCGAATCTGGCACTTTCATGCGTATCCAATCCGGCTTGCGTTGCATAGGTTGCGGGATTATTTTGATAGGAATGCGTGAAGTTTTAGCGGCATCTCTTTCTTTTACGCCGGCCACTTTTACACTAACAACCTTGGGGTTAGGAATATTACTGCTAGGTGTTTTCTGAGTATTTACATCAGTCATGCTTATGTCCATAGTCTAAATTAACAGTGAGTTTTCCTAGCAGTTTCTCAAGGAGCTGCTCAGCAATAGTTGGTGGGTCAGTATTAATAGCTAAGTCTTGCATTTGTGTGACTTTTAAGCCGGCATAACCGCAAGGATCGATTGCTAAAAACGGTGTTAAGTCCATATTTACATTTAAACTTAATCCATGATAACAGCAGTTGTTTTTAATGCGTAAGCCTAAGGCAGCAATTTTAGCTTCTTCTACATACACACCAGGTGCATCAGCTTTTGCCGATGATGAAACGCCATAATCTGCCAATAACTCGATGACAGCATTTTCTAATAGGCTGACTAGTTTTCGAATATTAAGCTGCGAGCGCTTCAGATCTAGCAAGGCATAAATAATGACTTGTCCCGGGCCGTGATAAGTAATTTTTCCGCCACGGTCTGTATGAATCAAAACGATGTCGTCGCGTATCGGTAGGCGTACATTTTTACGATTCAGCCCTAAAGTATAAACTGGATGGTGCTCAGTCAACCATAACTCATCTGGTGTGTCACTAAGTCTTTCTGCCGTAAAGCGCTGCATAGCAAGGCTGGTGTCGGCAAAATTGGTATGGCCTAAACGCCTAACTATTATGGGCGGTTGCATAGCGGAACTAAGGTCGTATTTAATAGGATGAGTGCTTGATTAGAGCGCAAATTTAACCAATGGATGCTTGCTAATTAAACGATAAACGTCATCTAATTGCGCTTGTGAAATGACGTGTACGGTACAAGTGAGGCTGATATATTTGCCAGCAGAACTTGCACGCATTTCAATATGTGCGGCGTTAAAGCTGGGCACTATCGTTTGTATCAAATCGATAATGGTTTGAGCGAATGTATCTTGCGTTTCACCCATCACTTTGATGGGGAATTCACATGGAAAATCGATTAAGGGAGGCGCGGTGTGCGGTTCAATTTCAGCCATAATGATTAACTATCCAGTTGCCAATAATTATTGTAAAAGTAACTTTATTGAATCCCATGCACGGCCCAGAATGCCTGCACCTTCAATGGATTTTGCCGCCACCAAATTACGCTGATCGATTACTTTACCATTCAGCATAAATTTTACATTACCGATGATTTGGCCTTTCTTAATCGGCGCAATTAAAGGCTGCGTGCTTGAAATCACCGCTTTTACGTTGGCATACTGCCCTTTTGCTAAGGTAATATAAAGATCATTGATAACAGTAGAATCTACTTGATTGTCAGCACCCTTCCATACTTTTAGCTGGCTAATTTTTTGACCTTGTTTGTAAACTAGGCTTGAATCAAAATATTGAAAGCCGTAATTGAGTAATTTTTGGCTTTCTGTCGCGCGTGCTGCGTCGCTTGGCGCACCTAACACTACTGATAGGCGGCGCACGCCATCACGTTTAGCTGATGAAATTAAACAATATCCAGCAGATTCAGTATGGCCAGTTTTCATGCCATCTACGTTAGGATCTAGCCATAGTAGACGGTTGCGATTAGGCTGCGTAATGTTGTTGTAGCTGTACTCTTTGACTGAGTATAAACGCTTATATTGATCAGGAAAGTCGCTGATGAGAGCCGTTGCAAGAATCGACAAATCTTTTGCTGTGGTGTAATGCTGCGCATCTGGCAAACCAGTCGCGTTCATGAAATGGGTATTTTTCATGCCTAGGCGTTGCGCCTCTTTATTCATCATGTCAGCAAATTGCATTTCAGTGCCGGCAATGCCTTCAGCCAAAGCGATGGAAGCATCATTGCCTGATTGAATAATCATGCCATGTAAAAGCTCGTCTACGGTTACCGGTTTATTCGGCTCAATAAACATTTTAGAGCCTTCTACTTTCCAAGCAATCTCGCTTACAGGTAAGGTTTGGCTAAGTTGCAGATGGTTATTTTTAAGTGCTTTAAAACTCAAATAAGCAGTCATTATTTTTGTAAGCGATGCTGGCTCAACACGCATTTCGCTGTTGAGCGTGGCAATAGTTCTGCCACTATTCACATCTGTCAGCAAATAAGCCTTAACTGCCAAGTTGGGTGGCGGCGCAATTTGCGCGTCCTCAGCTTGCGCTACTGAAACAAGACTAATGCTGGCAATGGCAAGCGTTAAAAGTGTGTGCTTTAAAATATTTAGTGTGATGTTTTGCATGGTTTCGATTATTTAATTTTGAACGATAGCGGATATGTTTAATTGTTTGCGAATAATGACAGCAGAAGCATCCGCCTCAACTCTGCTTGCGAACGGGCCAAGCCTTACTCGGTACAAAGTATTATTATACACGTTAGCCACACCTACATTTTCGCCTAGCTGTAATCCCTGGATTTTCTTTAGCAAAAGTTCGCCATTAGCCTCACTTTTAAAAGCACCTGCTTGTACATAATATTGCATACCGGCGCTCACTGGAGCAGCAGCGCTATTAACAATTGGGCTTGCAGTTGAAATCGGCGTTACAGTCGCATCTTCGCTGGCGATTGATACTTGCGTTTGCGCTTCTGTTTGTGTTGTAGTATTAGCCATTGGTTTTTGCATATTAAGCATAGCTTCCGCGCTGGTATCGATGGTTTCTACTTCCACTAAACCGCTACCTTGCCCAATTAGCCTGAGCTTGTAAGCCGCTGCATAAGATAAATCTATCAAGCGATCACGCTTAAACGGGCCTCTATCATTAATACGCACTATTACAAAGCGACCATTAGCTGGATTAGTAATTTTCGCGTAACTTGGAATAGGCAATACGGTATGCGCGCCAGACATACCATACATATCGTAAATTTCCCCAGTAGATGTTTTTTTGCCATGGTATCTTTTGCCATACCAAGACGCGACTCCTTGTTTTTTATAAGGCGCATAACTGGTCATAGGAATGTATTGCTGACCCAAGGCAATATAAGGCTTATTAGCCCGCGCCAACGGCACTTCAGTTTTTAGGGGCGCATTGGGAATCGCATCAATATCAGCTGGCGCGTTGTCTCCCGGGCCATCATCTAAATAATAGCCGCCAGCTCCCGGTTTTGATGGTGCATTACTGACTGGCGATTTAACTTCAGGCCTCATTAGCTCGTTTCCACCGCACGACGCGAGTAACAGCATGCCCAATAAAGCGATAAATTTCTTCATATTTTCCATTTAGGTTGCCACCAGTTTCTTATGTGTTTGTATGCTCATTAATATACCAAAGCCTATACATAGCATCACCATAGACGTGCCGCCATAACTGATTAACGGTAACGGCACGCCTACTACGGGTAAAATTCCGCTCACCATGCCCATATTAACAAAGCCATAGGTGAAAAATGTTAGCGTAATACTGCCAGCCAGCAACCTAGAAAAAGTACTCGGCGCTTGCGAGGCAATGACTAAGCCACGCATAATAATTAAACTAAAAAGTAATAGCAATAATAGGTTACCTAGCAAACCAAACTCTTCACCAAATACCGCAAATATAAAATCAGTGCTACGTTCCGGTAAAAAATCTAATTGTGCTTGCGTGCCTTTTAGCCAGCCCTTACCTGCAATACCGCCAGAACCAACGGCAATAATGGCTTGTATTGTGTGGTAACCGGCGCCTAATGGGTCTTGCGTTGGATCAAGTAGAATTTCTATACGGCGACGTTGATAATCATGCAACATAGACCACAGTATTGGCGTAGAGGCGGCGAACGCGATAACACCGCCAACTAAGAATTTCCAACTCAAGCCAGCCAAAAATAATATGTAGAAACCAGATGCGCTAATCAGTATGGCAGTACCTAAATCTGGTTGTTTCATTATTAACGCGACCGGCACCAGTAGCAATAAACCACCGACAGCAAAATCAGCCATTGCTGGCTTGCCTTCTCTTTTTGAGAAATACCAAGCGAGCATCATCGGCATAGCAATACGCATGATTTCTGATGGTTGAATTTGAGTAAAACCTAAACTTAACCAGCGCCGTGCGCCATGACTCACGGAGCCAAATAAGGCAACGCAAATTAATAATAAAACACCAAAAACATAAAGTGGCAATGCAACCCGCTCCAATTGATTTGGGGCAATATTAGCCGCCGCCCACATAAAACTTAAAGCAACGATGATGTTGATAAACTGCCCGAATAGACGAGAATAATTTTGGCCAGAGGCACTGTAAAGCACAAACAAACCAATTAATAATGTGAAAAGAAGGCAGGTCATCAGAAAAGAATCGATGTGTTTTGCCAAATGTTGAAATAGTTTATTAATCATGTAACTCTTCTTCTGGAATTGCGCCTGGCTTAGTGGCAGCACCGCCAATCACAGACGCGCCTATAGCCCCTGAAGGTTCTGCTTTGAGATCTAGTGGCGTAGCGTTTGCTTCAGGTAGCTTTCCTAGCAGATAATAATCCATCACTTTTCTAGCAATTGGACCACCTGCCGAACCTCCATGACCGCCATTTTCAACAATCACGGCCAAGGCAATTTTAGGATTATCCGCTGGGGCGTAGGCAATAAATAAAGCATGGTCACGGTGCCGCTCATTAATGCTACTGGCATTATATTTTTCATTTTGTTTAATGCCTATCACTTGCGCAGTACCTGTTTTGGCAGCAATCGCATAAGCCGCATTTGCGCCCACACTGGCAGCGGTGCCACCTGGTAGCGTCACATCCATCATGCCACGTCTGACAATGGCGATATTTTCCGGGTTCAGGACTATTTTATCTTGCACTTCAGCAGCTATCAGCTGTGTTTTACCGCTAATAGCTTGTTGGATTTGCGTGACTAAACGCGGCTTCATGGCTACGCCATCATTGGCTAATATTGCTGTAGCCTGCGCTAGCTGCATAGGCGTCACTAGTGTATAGCCTTGGCCTATGCCGGTAATGACCGTTTCACCTTGATACCATGGCTGTTTGTATCTACGCATTTTCCATTCTGGTGTAGGCAGCAAACCGCCGATTTCACCCTGCATATCGATGCCTGATTTTCCCCCAAAGCCAAAATGGCGTACAAAATCAGTTAATTTTTCTATGCCTAATTCCAGAGCTAAGCCATAGAAAAAAGTATCGCAAGATATGGTAATCGCCCTTTGCATATCGACCATGCCATGACCACTCGGCTTCCAATCGCGATAACGATGCGTGCTATTGGCGAGGGTAAAGTAACCTGAATCTTGGATGGAAAATGGCGGCAGGCGTTTACCATTTTCTAAACCAGCCATGGCCACAAATGGCTTAAAAGTAGATCCTGGCGGATAAATGCCGCGTATCGGTCGGTTGATTAGAGGCTTATCTAAGGAATCATTAAGTGCTTTCCAATTTTCCACATCAATGCCATCAACAAACAAATTAGGGTCAAACGTAGGCTGGCTAACATAGGCCAATACCGCCCCGGTCTTTGGATCTATAGCCACCAAGGCGCCACGATGTTCGCCAAAAGCCGTTTCAGCAATTTCTTGCATTTTACTATCTATAGATAGAATAATATTATTACCCGGCACTGGCAAAGTACTGGATAACACCCGAACTGCGCGACCGTCTGCATCAATCTCAACTTGCTGAAAACCTGTGGTGCCATGCAAATAAGGCTCGTAAAACTGCTCTATGCCACTTTTCCCAACGTGATCAGAGCCTTTGTAATTGGACAATGACTCTGACTTTTCTAGCCCAGCTAGATCTTTATCGTTAATACGCCCTAGATAGCCCACCACATGCGACCCAAGCTTACCTAACGGATAATGTCTGAATAAGCGCGACTTGATTTCCACGCCTGGAAATTGATAATGGTTAACGGCGAACTTAGCCGCCTCAAAATCATTCAGGTGAGTACGTATCGGCACACTTTCAAAGTTACGGCTCTCTTCACGTAACTTGTTGTAGCGCTTCAGATCCAGCGCACTTATTTCAACCAACTTCCTTAGCTCGGCAATCGTCGATTCAAGATTAATAATTTTTGAAGGTGTAATTTCTAACGTGTAAACAAAAAAATTGTGCGCTAGCACCACGCCGTTTTTGTCGATAATCAGGCCGCGATTCGGCACTATAGGCACTAGTGAAATACGGTTGTTTTCAGCCAATGTTTGGTAGTGGTCGTGCTGTTTGATTTGCAAATAAAAAAAACGTACAGCTAGCAGGCTAAATAAGACTATTACAACAAATGCACTAAAGCCTAATCTGAGCCTAAAATAATACTGCTCATGTTGAAAGTTTTTGAGTTCAGCCCGCATTCTTAAATACCAAATTTAGTGTTTGCAAACAATTATGGCTAAACAGCTATTGTTGGTTACTATAAAATCAAGTGCCACGCGTACGCCCACCGACAGTTAAACCAAAGAATACTGCAACACGCCACAATAAAACACCCGTTACACTTGGTAAAAAATAAGTCCAGCCTATCATTTGCATACCAGAAAAAATTTTAAGTATAAGTAAAGTAATCTGCGAAATAAGTAACAATAAAACAATATAGACAAGTTGCTGGGTACCGCTGAACAAGACTAAGCGCCGTTGATACATTACCGCAAAGAATGCCGTGACTGTATAGGCCAAAGCGTACTGACCAAAGATACCGCCTACGGCTAAGTCCATCAACAAACCGGCAAACCAAGCCGTACCTATATTACATAAATTGGGTGCTCGTATCAGCCAAAATATGATGACTAGCAATAAAAAGTCAGGCCGTATAGTTAGCGCAAAGCCAGACCATGGTAACAGCAGGCAAATAAATGCCGTTAATAACGAAAAGTAAATAGTTTTAAGTTTACTCTGCTGCATGTGGTTTACTCACTAGGCGAGCTTGTGGAGTTTTTAGTATCGGTTGCACTGGCTTTATACTAGGTGCCATTTGTAGCTTACTGACTGGCACATCGCCTACTAGTGGGTGGGTAACATCGATAATTTCTGGAAAGCTTACATGTGGAATACTTACCAAAAGCACTTGTTTATGATTTTCCACGCCACCAGTAGGTATACAAGTAATTCGTGCAAAAGGCGAATCAGCGGTGATTTCTATTTGCGATACAGTAGCAACCGCAAGGCCAGCAGGATAAATACCATCAATGCCTGATGTGACCAACTTATCTCCACGACGAATATCCACATTGCTTGGCAAGTAAGGCAAATCTAAAGTGTTATCCCGACCGTTACCAAAGGCAATGGCGCGTAAGCCATTACGCTCAAATTGGATAGGGATCGAGAGCGATTTATCGGTAATTAATGTCACTTCACTACTTAATGGATAACTACGTGTTACTTGGCCTACTACGCCCTTCGCATCCACCACGGCCTCACCCACCACAATATGATGTGCCTCTCCACGATTCACAATCACTTTTTTAGTAAAAGGGTCGCGGCCTACGTGCATAATTTCACCCAAAACACTGCTCTCTGCCAAGGCTTGATTTGCCTGAAATAACTGGCGTAAGTGATCGTTTTCAAGGGCCAGCATATTAAGACGCTGTAGCGCGATATTTTGCTTGAGCGCCTGCTGTTTTAATTGCTGATTTTCATTGAGTAGATGATTGTGCGTAACCAAATATTCATTGGTAACAATGTAAAGTTGAGTTGGTGCATTCGCCACTGCCTGCAAAGGATGAAGTAAACCCATCAAGGTTTGCCGCACACTATTCAAATATTGAAGACGTGAGTCTGTGGCTATTAATGCTAAAGATAAGGAGAAAAAAAATACTAAGCGCGCAAAAGGGCTTGGGCCACGCACAAAAAATGCGGGGGCTTGTTGTTGCTCAATTTTTTGATTATAGCCTCGCGCCATTAGTTAAACTATGCTCAGGATCTCTATTAGTTAAAGGGTTGTAGCGTAAATTTCGCGAATAATAAAGATGTAAGTCAGTGAGACTATAAACTTCTTATGAGGCGGTACTTAGTCTTCTTGAACACCGCCTTTCCCCGCAACTAGATTGTCAATTCGTCCGTATTCTTTAGCACTTTAAAACTTACCTAGAGCTCAACGATAATTAAAATTTAGGTATAAATTTATCACGTTAAATTATTCGTAAGCAAAAATACTGCCTAACTTATCCATTTCCTCTAGCGCGCGACCACAACCACGCGCAACACAGGTAAGTGGATCTTCGGCAACGATGACAGGCAGTCCTGTTTCTTCAACCAATAAGCGATCTAAATCACGCAACAATGCACCACCACCAGTGAGTACCATACCTTTTTCGGCAATATCGGCACCCAACTCAGGTGGCGTTTGCTCTAATGCAGATTTTACTGCCCCTACAATAGCATTTAGCGGCTCAGTGAGCGCTTCTAAAATCTCGTTACTAGAAATCGTAAATTTACGTGGTAAACCTTCCGCTAGGTTGCGTCCAGTGACTTCCATTTCCAACACTTCAGAACCTGGAAAAGCAGAACCAATCTTTTTCTTAATCGCCTCAGCAGTTGGCTCTGAAATTTGCATGCCATAATTACGGCGAATGTAATCAATAATTGCTTGATCAAACTTATCGCCACCTACGCGCTCAGATTTAGCATAAACAATACCGCCAAGTGAAATTACGCCAACCTCAGTAGTGCCACCGCCAATATCGACCACCATAGATCCCGTTGCTTCAGACACGGGCATGCCAGCGCCAATCGCCGCCGCCATTGGCTCTTCAATTAAGTACACTTGCTTAGCGCCTGCGCGCTCGGCCGATTCTTTAATGGCACGACGCTCAACTTGAGTAGAGCCAACAGGCACGCAAATAATTATGCGTGGACTAGGTGAAAACCAGCGCGCGTCATGCACTCGACGTATAAAATACTTGAGCATTTGCTCGGTAATGGTAAAGTCCGCAATCACACCATCTTTCATTGGGCGAATTGCTTGAATATTAGACGGCGCACGACCCAGCATGCCTTTAGCTTCAGCACCAACCGCTAGTAATATTTTCTTGCCGCCAGGGCCGCCCTCCAGGCGAATTGCCACCACTGAAGGCTCATCCAAAACAATGCCTTTGCCGCGCGCATAAATAAGAGTATTTGCTGTGCCTAAATCAATGGCAAGATCATTTGAAAAGTAACTAGAGATGAAACCAAACATGTGTTTTTTCCTGTGGGTTAGGGCATGGCCCAATACGATATATGCGTAAAACGCAAACTTAATCTTTTTTCCACGATTAAGGCACGCTAAAAACCAAGGTATAATACCGCAAATCTCGTTGAAAATTAAGATGTGATTACAACTTGTTACAAAACCGTGACTTAAAATTGAAGTCACGTGAAACATATCATTTATATTTCGGATTAATGAAGCATGGCACTCAGCATTGAAGACATTAAAAAAGTCGCGCATTTAGCGCGTATTGAGGTAAGCGATAGCGACGCAGCTACGACCTTAAGCAAGCTTACCGGTATTTTGGGCTTAATCGAGCAAATGCAGGCGGTCGATACCACTGGCATCGTGCCTATGTCGCATTCGCAAGATTTAAGTCAGCGCTTGCGTGAAGATGTGGTGACTAAGACCAATCTGCGTGATGAATTTCAAAAAAATGCACCTGCTCTAGGTAACGGCTCAACAGAGCAAGCCGTTTCAGGTGGCCTATACCTTGTTCCTAAAGTAATCGAATAATTATGATCAATAATAGCTTAAAGCAACTTGGAGACATGCTCCAGGCCAAGAAGATTTCTAGCGTTGAATTAACACAAGCTTTTATGGCTAGAATTTCGCAATATAACCCGAGCATTAATGCTTATATTAGCTTGAATGAAGATAAAACATTCACACAAGCTAAGGCCGCTGATGCGCAAATTGCTGCCGGCAATATAACGCCATTAACCGGTATTCCTTTCGCGCAAAAAGATATTTTTTGTGCCAAAGGTTGGCCCACGACTTGCGGCTCTAAAATGCTAGAAAATTTTATTGCGCCGTATGACGCCCATATTATTAGCCAGTTTGATGCAGTGGGTGCGGTGAATTTGGGTAAAACCAATATGGATGAATTTGCCATGGGCTCCTCTAACGAAACCAGTTATTTTGGTGGCGTTAAGAACCCTTGGAGTTTTGATCGCGTACCCGGCGGCAGTAGCGGTGGTAGCGCAGCGGCGGTAGCCGCAAGACTTTGCGCAGCAGCCACTGGCACCGATACTGGTGGCTCGATTCGCCAGCCAGCCTCTTTATGTGGCCTAACTGGCTTAAAACCTACTTACGGCGTGGTATCGCGCTTTGGTATGATTGCTTTTGCATCATCGCTAGACCAAGCGGGCCCTATGGCTAAAAGTGCTGAAGATTGCGCGCTAATGATGAACGTGATGGCGGGCTTTGATGAGCGCGATTCAACCAGCTTGAATCGTGCAAAAGAAGATTACACCAAAGATTTAAATAAACCGTACTTAAATAAACCATTGACTGGCTTAAAAGTAGGTTTGCCTAAAGAATTTTTTGCTGAAGGTTTAGATGCTAGCGTTGGTAAAGTCATTGAAACAGCTATTGCCGAATACAAAAAACTAGGCGCAGAGATTGTAGAAATCTCACTGCCAAATACTGGTTTATCTATTCCTGTGTATTACGTGTTAGCGCCGGCTGAAGCTTCTAGTAACTTGTCGAGATATGATGGCGTACGTTACGGACATCGCGCGGCTGAATATACCGACTTGATGGATATGTACAATAAGAGCCGTGCCGAAGGCTTTGGTGCGGAAGTTAAACGCCGTATTTTAATTGGTACGTATGTGTTAAGTGCTGGTTATTACGATGCTTATTATTTAAAAGCGCAACAAATTCGCCGTTTAATCGCACAAGATTTTACTGAAGCATTCAAAAAATGTGACGTGATTATGGGGCCAGCAGCGCCTTCTACCGCGTTTAAAGCTGGTGAAAAAGTGGATGATCCAGTCGCGATGTATTTGCAGGATATTTATACTATTTCGACCAATCTAGCAGGTTTGCCTGGCATGAGTTTACCCGCTGGTTTCGCCCAAAGTGACGATGGCAAAGCATTGCCAGTTGGCTTACAAATTATCGGCAATTATTTTGATGAAGCACGTATGCTAAATGTGGCGCACCAATATCAACAAGTGACAGATTGGCATGTACAAACACCAGATTTGAGTTTGCTAGAAGGAAAAGCATAATGGAATGGGAAGTCGTTATTGGGCTAGAAACACATACCCAACTGCAAACTAATACTAAGATTTTTTCTGGCGCGGCGATTAAATACGGCGCTGAGCCAAACACGCAAGCTTGTGAAGTGAGTATTGCTTTGCCTGGCGTGTTGCCTGTGTTGAATAAGCAAGCCGTGCATTGCGCTATTAAGTTTGGTCTTGCCATTCATGCAGAAATCGCACCGCGTTCAGTATTTGCGCGTAAAAATTATTTCTACCCAGATTTACCTAAAGGCTACCAAATTAGTCAGTTTGAGTTGCCAGTAGTCGGCAAAGGCGCAGTGACCATACAAGTGCCAGCCGTAGGCAAAAATGCCGCGTATGAAAAAGTGATTAATATTACCCGCGCGCATTTAGAAGAAGATGCAGGTAAATCAGTACACGGTGCGGTTGAAGGCATGAGCGGCATTGATTTAAACCGGGCAGGCACGCCATTGCTAGAGATTGTGACGGAGCCAGATATGCGCTCAGCTGCAGAGGCAGTGGCTTACGCCAAACAATTACATGAATTAGTGCAATGGATAGGTATTTGTGACGGCAATATGCAAGAAGGTAGTTTCCGTTGCGATGTGAACGTTTCAGTACGTCCAAAAGGCACTGAAAAACTAGGCACACGACGTGAGATTAAAAATTTAAACTCGTTCAAATTCATGCAGCAAGCCATTGAATATGAAACCCGCTGGCAGATTGAAACGCTAGAAGATGGCGGCACCATTCATCAGGCAACCGTTTTATTTAATCCGGATACTGGTGAAACACGCGCGATGCGTAGCAAAGAAGAAGCGAACGATTACCGCTACTTTCCTGACCCTGATTTATTGCCTTTAGTGATTACCGAAGCGGATAAAGCACTCGTGCTAGCAGAAATGCCTGAGTTGCCAGCCGCCATGAAAGCACGTTTTGAAGCGCAATATAGCTTATCTGCTTATGATGCTAGCGCCTTAACAACCTCGCGCGAGTTGGCTGATTATTTTGTGGCTGCAGTAGATGCAGGCGCCGATGCTAAGCAAGCAGCTAACTGGGCAATGGGCAGCGTTTCGGCAAAATTGAACTCAGAAGATAAACCGATTTCAGCTTCACCTGTCAGCGCATTGCAGTTGGCACAATTGCTTAAACGTATTAGCGATAATACGATTTCTAACAATGCCGCGAAACAAGTTTTTGATGCGATGTGGAACGCTGAAGGTGATGCAGAAAGAGATGTTGATGCGATCATTGCAGCCAAAGGCCTTAAACAGGAATCTGACAGCGGTGCAATTGAAGCAATTATTGACGAAGTATTAGCCGCAAATGCCGCCATGGTTGAAGAATTTAAAGCCGGTAAAGAGAAAGCGTTTAATGCTTTAGTGGGCCAAGCCATGAAGGCATCAAAAGGCAAAGCTAACCCTGCACAGGTGAATGATATTCTTAAGAAGAAATTAACGGCTTAATCTTCGCTTACTTGGTAAGCTTGCATTCTAAAGGCTTGGAAATAGCGCCATAAAGCTAAACTAATTCTAGCTAAAAACTCATCTTATTTATATAAATAAGGTGAGTTTTTGTATTAAGAACATTTAAGTGCAATGTATATAATCTGGCGCGCTCAAATTTGAAGTGCAACATTTTTCGAAGGAAAATGTTGCATGGGAAAATACAAACAATTAGGTATTGAATAACGAAGTGTTATACAGGCGCAGTTAACTTTAGGGTTTAAAGCTAGTTGGATAGCGATTGGTTTAGCTAGGTCTATTTCGACGATTAGTCGGGAGCTTCATCGTAATAGTTGGATTAAAGAGAAAGTACCGGCTAAACGCTGTCGTCCAGCGATTGCTGGGAAGTATCGAGCAGTATTAGCACAAGATCGCGCAGAGTCTTTATCGACAAAGCCAAGGGTAGAGAGACGTTTACAGGTTGGTAATGCACTATGGCTGGTAGTGATGTATTTTTTAAGGCAAGGCTACTCACCAGAGCAAATTGCTGGCACACTTAAAAGTGTAAATTCAGACTACCCCAACTTACAGGTCTCACATGAGACGATCTACAGTGCCATTTACTTGATGCCCCGCGGTGAACTGCGAACAGAGGTGATTGGCTGGCTGCGCTTTGGCCATGCTAAACGTAGACCAAGAGCGCGTGGTGAAGATCGTCGCGGTCAAATTCCTGACATGGTGAGCATTCATGATAGGCCGCCAGAAGTCGACGAGCACTTGGTGCCGGGGCACTGGGAAGGCGACTTAATTAAAGGTAAAGGCCATCGTACCTCGGTGGGCACGATTGTGGAAAGAACGACATTGTTTACCGTGTTAGCCAAAATGGAAAGTGCGACAGCGGTATCCGCAGTCAATAGATTCAGCCGTGTGCTGACTCGCATCGAAGGACAGAAACGGCTATCGATGACTTATGATCAGGGGCGAGAGATGGCAAGGCATGCGGAGTTAACGAGAAACACCAGGGTTCAAATGCCATACAGAGTTATTCAATCCAGATACATTTTATTTAAGGCAGCATCATGCTGTAATTTTTGCGCTTCATCCTTGAGACCGCCTACTTTTAAGGTATTGTACTGAGTAGAATTCACAATCATGCTTCAGTTTATAATAACCAAATCTAAAACAAAAGCCCGCTTTCGCGGGCTTTTGTTTAACTAACTAATAATCTCCTGCAAGATTAATCTTCAGCTTCAGTCTCAGCTTTAGCGTCGGCAGTAGGTGCATCGATTAAAGCTTTCATACTTAAACGTACGCGGCCTTTCTCATCAGCTTCTACTACTTTAACTTTTACTACATCGCCTTCTTTTAAGAAGTCACTCACTGCATTAACACGTTGATGTGCAATTTGTGAAATGTGTAGCAAGCCATCTTTACCCGGAATTAGTGACACAATCGCACCAAAATCAAGTAATTTAAGCACAGTACCTTCGTAAACATTACCAATTTCAACTTCTGCAGTAATCTCGGCAATTCTACGTTGCGCTTCAGCACCTGCTTCAGAGCTAGTACATGCAATTTTTACAGTACCGTCATCTTCAATATCAATCGTTGTTCCAGTTTCTTCAGTTAGCGCACGGATTACCGCGCCGCCTTTACCGATAACATCACGGATTTTTTCTGGATTGATTTTCATGGTGATAATACGTGGTGCAAATGCTGACATTTCAGTACTTGCAGTAGTCATTGCCGCTTTCATAATGCCTAAAATATGCGCGCGACCTTCTTTAGCTTGCGCCAATGCCACTTGCATGATTTCTGCAGTAATACCGGTAATTTTGATGTCCATTTGCAAAGCTGTAATACCATCATCTGTACCTGCTACCTTAAAGTCCATATCACCTAGATGATCTTCGTCACCTAAAATATCGGTCAACACTGCAACGCGGTTGCCTTCTTTAATCAAACCCATTGCAATACCAGCGACGTGATTTTTTAAAGGTACGCCAGCGTCCATCATGGCTAAGCTGCCGCCACACACTGAAGCCATAGAGCTAGAACCGTTAGATTCAGTAATTTCAGACACGATACGTACTGTGTAACCAAATTCATCAGCAGATGGCAATGCAGCCAACAATGCACGTTTAGCTAAACGGCCATGGCCGATTTCGCGACGTTTTGGTGTACCAACACGACCAGTTTCACCAGTAGCATATGGAGGCATATTGTAATGCAACATGAAGCGGTCTTTAAATTCGCCTTGTAGCGCATCAATTACTTGCTCATCGCGGCCTGTACCTAGCGTTACAACCACTAATGCTTGCGTTTCACCGCGTGTAAATAGTGCGGAGCCATGTGTTCTAGGCAATACGCCAGTGCGAACAGTAATAGGGCGCACAGTGCGTGTATCACGACCATCAATACGTGGCTCACCATTTAAAATTTGGCTACGTACTGTTTTAGCTTCTAAATTAAAAAACTCTGTTTTAATTTTATTAGCATCTTCAGTTGAAGTAGCTTCAGTAATAAGCTCACTCATTACACGATTTTTAATTTCGTCTAACTTAGCTGAACGTGGGCCTTTAGCTTTAATTTGGAATGCGGCATTAACATCAGCAGCAGCAATAGCCGCAACTTTTTCAATTAGTGCGGTATCTGGCTCTGGTGCTGACCAATCCCAAGCATCCTTACCCACTTCAGCAACAATTTCGTTAATCATCGTGATGACAGATTGCATCGCGTTATGACCAAATACTACCGCGCCCAACATGACTTCTTCTGAAAGCTCTTTGGCTTCAGATTCAACCATCATTACCGCTGTTTCTGTTGCAGCAACTACTAAATCTAACTCAGTTTCTAATAATTGAGATTTAGTTGGGTTGATTACGTATTCTTGATTGATGTAACCAACACGCGCTGCGCCTAGTGGACCATAAAATGGAATACCAGAAATTGCCATCGCTGCAGATGCACCGATAATTGCTGGAATATCAGAATCAATTTCTGGATCTGAAGACATCACTGTCGCAACAATTTGTACTTCATTCAAAAATGCTTCTGGAAATAACGGACGTAGTGGACGGTCGATTAAACGTGAAGTCAGTGTTTCTTTTTCTGAAGGACGGCCTTCGCGTTTGAAAAAACCACCAGGGATTTTACCAGCCGCATAAGTTTTTTCCATGTAATCAACAGTCAACGGGAAAAAGTCTTGACCCGCTTTAACTGCTGTTTTACCAACTACTGTGACTAAAACAACAGTATCACCATAACTTACCAATACCGCGCCGTCTGCTTGACGGGCAATTTCACCAGTTTCAATGGTGAGCTCATGCGCACCGTACTGAATACTTTTTTTAACTTTATTAAACATTATTTATCCTTTTCTCTTTTTTAATGTTCGCTATTCACAACCCAATAGCAAACGCACAATATCGATTTATGTCAGCAATTTTTCTGATGAACTCATGTAAACCGGGCATGCAACCCATTCATGTAATTCACTCACAGCACGAAAAATTGCTTAGTTAAATCTTTTACAACAAAAAAGCCGAGGCACTGCTTATGCAGAGCTATCGGCTTTTTATTTCACACACAAAACAACAGTTAAAGAACGAATTGTTTTATGTACATGTGATTGGTAGTCAATTACTTACGTAGACCTAGGCGCGCGATCAATGTTTGGTAACGCTCAACGCTTTCACGTTTAAGGTAATCTAACAATTTACGACGCTGACTAACCATAGCCAATAAACCGCGGCGTGAATGGTGGTCTTTTTTGTTGCTTTTGAAATGCTCTGTTAAATAAGTAATACGGCTAGTTAAAAGCGCAACTTGCACTTCAGGACTACCAGTATCATTTACACCTTGAGCATATTCACTAACGATTTTTGCGCGATCCGCTGCAGTTGTTGCCATAACTTAATCCTAATATTTAGATGTTTTGCGTCAATGTAAAGGCAGCGCCATATATTACTTAACCGCCAATGCATTCATTTGCATGAACCGCGCATTATAGATACTAAATATAGATTCAGCAATCTTTTATTATCTTAATCTATAAATAAACAATAAGTTAGTCCGAATTAATTAAGCTAGCTATGTCAGCCAAATTAACTAAGTACGCTCTACAATAAGTCTTCTCGGGGTAATTTTTCCGTCACTTTGCTGCTCTCCCAAGCCTATAAATACTTTTTGTTCGGTATATAGGCGTAGTAAGCCTTTGGGAATCAATCCGCTCTGCCAAACTGCCTGGCCTTGCTGTAAGTAAAACGCACTGTCGGAATCCAGTATAATTTCCGGTAGATATTGCACCGCACTGTCTGGTGGCAATAACGCTAAAGTACGCTCGCTCTCAGACATTGCCACAAACTGGTCCATCGTTACGGTCTGCGCTATAGTGTAATTCGCCGTTGCGGTACGGCGTAAGCCTATCAAATGCGCACCGCAACCGAGCACATTGCCAATATCTTCCGCCAGTGTGCGAATATAAGTGCCCTTGCTACACTTTACAGTGATGGTCGCTACGTCATCGGCAAAGCTATTTAGCGCGATGCTGTGAATTGTAATTACGCGTGCCGCACGCTCAATTTCCACGCCAGCTCTGGCGTATTCATACATCGCTTTGCCTTCGTGCTTTAAAGCAGAATACATGGGTGGAATTTGGCTGATTTCACCGACAAATTGCGCGCAAGCTTGCTCAAACTTCGCCTGAGTGACGTTCACAGCTTTGGTAGATAACACTTCGCCTTCAGCATCGCCAGTATTGGTGGTGATGCCTAACTTAACGGTCGCCACGTAGACTTTATCAGCATCGGTTAAGAAGTGGGCAAACTTTGTGGCCTCGCCGAAACATAGAGGAAGCAAACCAGTCGCCAGTGGATCTAGCGTACCGGTATGGCCAGCCTTGGCGGCTTGATAGAGTATCTTGACTTTTTGT
Source organism: Methylophilaceae bacterium (assembly GCA_947379975.1). Taxonomy (GTDB): domain Bacteria; phylum Pseudomonadota; class Gammaproteobacteria; order Burkholderiales; family Methylophilaceae; genus Methylotenera. Next base: position 28,672 of record CANCPF010000021.1, read on the forward strand.
AACGCCTGATTAGATGAATAGCCTAAAGGCTTATCTAGCAACAGCACGCCGCTGATATTTTTTTTGATTCTTTTATACTGCAAAGTTTGGACTTTATTACGTGATATTTGAATAGATGAATCAAGGCTTTTCAGGTTTTGAAGCGAGCGCTGCATCAATCAATTTAGACATCATCATCCCATTATCGATTGAAGCATCATAGACAAAATGCAACATAGGCACAGTGCGTAGCAACATGCGTTTAGCCAGTTGCGTGCGTAAATAGCCAGCAGACTTTTCTAAACCTTGCTGCGTGCTATCACTGGCTTTTGCTGCGCTATAAAAAATCTTAGCGTGCGCCATGTCACCAGTCACTTCAACAGCCGTAATGGTCACCATGCCTACGCGCGGATCTTTAACTTCAAACTGTAGCAAATCAGCGAGTTCACGCTGCATTTGCTCAGCTACACGGTGACTTCGAGAGAATTCTTTAGCCATTCTTGATTGAACTCCTAAAGTGTACGTGCTACTTCGATGATTTCGTAGACTTCTAGCAAATCGCCGATTTCAATATCATTAAAGTTTTTAAGTGATAAACCGCACTCAAAGTTGTTTTTAACTTCTTTAACATCATCTTTGAAGCGTTTTAGAGAATCCAACTCACCAGTGTGAATAATCACGTTATTACGCAACACGCGTACTTTTGAATTACGTTTAATCATACCGTCTTGCACATAACAACCAGCAATTGCGCCTACTTTAGAAATACGGAATACTTCACGAATCTCTACGGTACCTATCATGCTTTCTCTATGTTCTGGCGGCAACATACCACCAAGCGCGGCTTTAATTTCATCAACCGCTTCGTAAATAATATTGTAGTAACGGGTATCTACGCCTAGCGTTTCAATCAACTTACGCGCACCAGAGTCAGCACGTACGTTAAAGCCTATCAACACGGCCTTAGACGCCGCGGCCAAGTTCACATCAGATTCACTGATTGCACCAACGCCTGTGTGTATCACGTTAACTTTAACTTCTGAAGTCGATAGTTTTTGTAAACTTGTTGCCAATGCTTCGTAAGAACCTTGCACATCTGATTTGATGATTAGACCTAGCGTTTGCACTACGCCTTCACCCATTTGCTCAAACATGTTTTCAAGTTTAGAAGCTTGTTGTTTAGCTAATTTCACCTCACGGAATTTACCTTGACGGAAGTTTGCGATTTCACGCGCCTTACGCTCATCGTTCAACACGATCATATCTTCGCCAGCACTTGGCACATCTGACAAACCTTGAATTTCGACCGGCATTGATGGGCCAGCTTCTTTAATGTCGTTGCCCGACTCATCCATCATCGCGCGGACTTTACCAAAAGTAGAGCCAGCTAGAATCATATCACCACGTTTTAAAGTACCTGACTGTACTAAAATAGTCGCGACTGGTCCACGGCCTTTATCTAAACGGCCTTCAATCACAATGCCTTTTGCTGGGGTATTTTTAGGCGCAGTTAACTCTAGCAATTCAGCTTGTAAAAGTACCGCTTCTAGCAACTCATCAATACCTTGTCCTGTTTTAGCTGAGACTTCTCTAAACATAACGTCGCCACCGAACTCTTCTGGCACCACTTCTTGAGAGACTAATTCTAGTTTAACGCGCTCAGGCTCAGCACCGGGCTTATCAATTTTATTGATGGCAACCACTAATGGCACACCAGCCGCTTTAGCATGATGAATCGCTTCAATCGTTTGTGGCATCACGCCATCGTCTGCTGAAACCACCAAAATCACCACGTCAGTCGCTTTTGCACCACGGGCACGCATGGCGGTAAACGCCTCATGGCCTGGAGTGTCTAGGAACGTCACCATACCGCGCGGCGTTTCAACGTGATAAGCACCAATATGCTGCGTAATACCACCAGCCTCGCCTGAAGCCACACGGCTACGACGAATGTAATCTAGCAATGACGTTTTACCGTGATCGACGTGGCCCATGACAGTAACCACTGGAGGGCGCGCTTCTATAATCGCTGCCGCGTGTTCCGCTTCTTCAATAAAGGTATCAGGGTCATTAGGTGCTGCCGCTGAGGCTTTATGGCCCATTTCTTCTACGATAATAATGGCAGTTTCTTGATCTAGCACTTGGTTAATGGTAACCATCATGCCCATGCCCATTAAGGCTTTAATCACTTCGCCAGATTTAACTGACATTTTGTGCGCTAATTCAGCCACAGTAATGGTTTCTGGCACCAATACTTCATAAACAATCGCCTCAGTAGGCGCATTGAATGAATGCTGTGAATCATCATCTGATTGATGTCTATGCTTGCCTTTAGGCGCGCGCCAGCCTGGTTTTCCAGCATTGGTGTCACCACGTGTTTTTAAGCCACGTTTTTTATTTTCAGCATCAGTCCACTCTTTGTTATTGCCTTTACCTTTTTTGGCTTCTTTAGCCGCAACTGGTTTTGCAACCCCTTCTTTAACTGCAGGCTTATGTAATGTACCTTCAGATAACTTAGTCGCTTTTACTTTTGCGGCTTCTGCATCTGCCACTTTTTTTGCCTCGTCATCTAAACGACGTTGTACTAACTCTTGTTTTTTACGTAAATCATCTGCCTGCATCGCGGCTAAAGTAGCGTGACGTTTCGCTTCATGTTCGCGTAGTGCAATTTCATCAGCACCAAGCAAGTCTTTACGGCTGATAGTTTTCACGGCCACTGGCTCAACCTTAACTGGCTCAGCTTTCACTACTTCTACTTCAGGCTCAATTTTAGCGACTTCAACCAACACTGGCGCCACTTCCACCACTACCGGCGCAATCACCTCTTCAATTGGCGCAACTACAACCGCAGCAACTTCGGCAATAACCGGTAGTGCAGCCATTTCAACAACGCTAGCTTCAACTGCTTGCGGCAATTCAACAATCGCTTCAATATGCTCAGCTGGCACGTCTAAAGACTCAGCTACAAATGCTGACTCTGCGATATCTTGCTCACTCACATCACCATCATCACGCTGCTCTATCACACGTTTTTTACGCACTTCTACTTGAATCGTGCGTGCCTTGCCGGTGTTATCCGTTTTTTTAATTTCGGTGCTAGATTTGCGCGTCAACGTAATTTTATTTTTAGGGGCTAAGGTGCCATGTTCTTTACGCAAATGGTCAAGCAATGCAGTTTTGTCATTTTCGCTCAACTGATCATCAGCGTTTGACTTATGCACGCCTGCGCTCTTTAGCTGCTCTAATAACAATGCTGTTGGCAGCTTTAATTCGCCAGCAAATTGTTCTACGGTTGTTTGTGCCATCTTGTTGCTCCAGTGTTCTTTTCCTAAGCTTTATTGCCTAGCGGTACTGCTTATTACTTTTAATGCTTTGATTAAGTGAGCCAATTCAACTGAATAGCTCACCTCTAACTTGCCAACAGGTCGATTAAAACACTGCGCTATTCTCGGTTTTATTTAAACCAAGGTGCGCGGGCTGTCATAATTAATGTCTTAGCGCGTTCTGCTTCCATACCAGTAAGCTCTACCAGCTCATCAACAGCCAATTCAGCTAAATCATCCATTGTCGGTACGCCTTTTGATGCCAATAAATGCGCAGTATCGTCATCCATACCTTCCATCGTCAGCAAATCATCTGCCGCTTCGTCTACTTTTTCTTCTTTAGCAATCGCTTCTGTCAACAAAGCCGCACGAGCGCGTTTACGCAACTCTTCAATAGTATCCGTATCAAATGCATCAATTTCATTCATCTCAGCAAGCGGTACATAAGCAATTTCTTCTAGCGTACTAAAGCCTTCTTGTACCAAGATTTCTGCCACTTCAGCATCGACATCAAGTTTTTCCATAAAGAGCTGACTAACGCCAGCAAACTCTTCTTGGTTTTTCTGTGCAGCCTGATCAACGGTAAGGATATTTAGTGTCCAACCGGTAAGCTCAGAAGCTAAACGTACGTTTTGTCCATTACGGCCAATCGCAAGCGCCAATTGCTCTTCATCCACCACAACATCCATACTATGCGCGTCTTCATCCACGACGATACTAGCAACCTCAGCTGGCGACATTGCGTTAATGACGAATTGCGCGGGTTCTATGCTCCAAAGAACAATATCTACACGCTCGCCAGCTAACTCACTGGTCACCGCCTGAACGCGTGAACCGCGCATACCTACGCAAGTACCCACTGGATCTATACGCTGATCATTACTTTTAACCGCTATTTTTGAACGTAAACCTGGATCGCGTGCAGCAGCACGAATCTCTAGCAAACCTTCTTCAATCTCTGGCACTTCTAATTCGAATAAGCGCACCAAGAAATCAGGTGTAATTCTAGATAAAATCAATTGTGGGCCACGGCCGCCACGCTCGATTCGTGATAAGAATGCACGGACACGATCACCAACACGTAAATTCTCTTTTGGAATCATTTGTTCGCGCGGCAATAGAGATTCAATACGGCCAACCTCAATAATTGCACTGCCTTTTTCCATACGCTTAATGACGCCTGTGACCATTTTTTCGTCACGCGCCAAGAAGTCTTCTAATATTTGCTCACGCTCTGCTTCACGTACTTTTTGTAGAATAACCTGTTTAGCAGCTTGCGCACCGATGCGTCCGAAGGCAATGCTTTCTAGCGGCTCTTCATAGTATTCACCAACAGTTAAGCCTTTTGCATGCTCACTTTCTTCATCGATTTGATACGCCGAGTTTTCTAACAAGTCATATTCAACATACTGCCAGCGCCTAAAAGTTTCATACTCTCCAGTTTCACGGTCAATCGCAACGCGCACGTCGGCATCATCATGATGTTTTTTCTTAGTAGCTGAAGCCAATGCCAGCTCTAGCGCGGTAAAAATCACCTCTTTAGTCACATTTTTTTCATGCGCCAAGGCATCTACCAACAATAAAATTTCACGACTCATCATCTATCTCCGACTAAAATTTGCAGATTAACTGCCTTAATTCATTCAATTTTTATTATAAAATTACTTTTTACAATCTTATGTTTCCACTGTTAAGTAGAGCAACACTAAAAGACCGGGTTTAGTCGCGCTTTCTCAATATTTGTCAGCGCTAACTTGTAAATCACACCGTCACAATCCAACAATACTTGAGAGCTCTCTAGGCCACGTATAAAACCCACAAAGTTCTTCTTAGTAAGCGTTTCTTCTTTACCAGCAGACTTTGCATTCACCACCAATTCAATGATAGGCACGCGGATTTTAACAGTCGCACGCTCACCAATAAAGCGAGTAAAGTCAGCCTCTTTCCTCAACACCCTATCCATGCCCGGCGATGAAACCTCTAATCGGTCATAGTCAATATCATTTTCAATAGCCAATAAATTACCCAATTGATTACTCACCAAAGAGCAATCATCAATATTTACACTATCTTTGATGTCAACAGGGTTTTGCTTATCAATAAACACACGTAACACTTTGCCGCGATTAGAAATCTCAAGGTCAACCAAATCGAAACCCAACTGATTGACCGATGTTTCTATCATTGTATGCAAATCTAGCATGCCACCTAACCTCTCAACACTACGACAACCGTGTAACTAAATTACGCAAGTTGCAGAAACAAAAAATGGGCACAAAGCCCATCGAAAAATTCACGTAGTATTATACCAATAATTAAGATTAATTACTAGCCAACTGCTGTGCATACCTATTCCGTAAATTAAATTTAGCTAAAACGCGACAAAAAAAATGTACATTGGCCAATTTTGCAGCTAAAAAACTTAAGAGAACCGCCATGCACATATCACCCGCGCAACAAAAAACCCCCACTATGAGTCATAGAGGGGGTTTAGTGTGGTGAATTAACATAGGGGTTAACTCACGAAATAAATAGCTTGGCAGTGACCTACTTTCGCATGCAAAAAGCATACTATCATCGGCGCTGGTTCGTTTC
>CANCPF010000022.1 GCA_947379975.1 Methylophilaceae bacterium
TGAATGTAGGTGGCGTTGCAGATTTTGCTGCAACGGGTAATCCAGTTCAAGGTTCATTCCGTGTTACTGGTTACTTCGATACTTTAGAGCCAACAGCGATTAAAACTCAGGCTACCGAGGCTGAATTGGTTAAGCTTGCACAATCTGATACCTCATACCTTTACCACGTGGTAAATGCAGGAAAACTAGTTACCCCATCTGATATCAATAAATTAGTTATTACCGATAACATGATGTCTGTGCAGTTTACGCCTGAGTTAGATGGTAACAGTATCAATTTTAGAGTGACTGAAACTGGCATGACCTCGATTGGTAGCTCAGTACTTAATAACGATCTAAGTTCAGCAACTGGCGCAGCTAGCTTGCTAGACCCATTGTTAAAAGGTCCATGGTTAAACCAACAAAACAACCTAGCCTACGGCAACGGTGGCGGTTCAACTGACGGACAGCAAAACAATTTCTCATTGGTTCAGCAGTACTTATATTATGTAGGTAACTCAGCAAATAACAGCAGCGTGGGTAATAAGTTGCAAGAGGCTTTACCATTAATCACAGGTGGCGTATCAAATGTGACGCAAGGTGGTATGCATAATCTAAATAATATGATTCAATCACGTCAAGAAGGTCAAATGGGTATTTCAACCGGCGATCTTTTCTACGGTGATAAGAGCGTATGGTTCAAACCATTTGGTAGCTGGACTAGTCAAGATAAAAAAGATGGTGCTAATGGTTTCAATGCCGATACATACGGTATGGCCTTTGGTTTAGATGGTGAGTTGTCTGAGGATAATCGTCTTGGCTTTGCTTTGACTTATGCAAGAAGTAACATCACCGGAAAAATTGCTGATCCTACTGCTAAAGTGGATAGTTATTTAGCCAGTGTATACGGTTCACATAGCCTAAATGAAAACACTGAAATCAATTATCAACTTGCAGCTGGTTGGAATAGTGTCAATGGTAATCGTCCGATTTTAGACCATACTTATGCAGCTAAATCTAGCTACGACAGTAAAAACGTTAGTGCAGCAGTTGGTGTAATGCACACTATAGACTTAAATGAGACGACCAAATTTATTGCTTCAGGTAGAGCTAACTATACTTGGACAAGAGACGATTCTTATAGAGAAACCGGTGCGTACGATATGAATCTAAGCACTGCTAGCAACAAGCGTGAAGAGTTGCTTCTATTAGTGGATGGTAAAATTACCCACCCACTAAGTGATTCAGTTCTGTTTGCTGCCAACTTAGGTCTTGGTTATGATCTGTTTGGAGATAGAGCAAGTATTAACTCTACCTTTATCGGAGATATTCCTGGCTTCTCTAACATTAACTTCGTGACTGACGGCGCTAAAGTATCAAGATTCCTAGGTCGTGGTGGTTTAGGTGTCACTGGTAATTTAAATGAGAATTTAGAGTTAACAGGTCGCTATGATTTAGAGATACGTGATGGCTACGATAACCAAACAGCTTCAATGAAACTACGTTGGAAATTTAACTAAACGTTGAAGTTCTAAAAAAGCCAAGAGTTCGCACTCTTGGCTTTTTTCTATATATGCCGGCTGAATGTTTAATCTCACTCGTATATTGTTTGCCCGTTGTCTAAAGTCATCTATTGTATTAGCGATTAGACCAGCGTACCTAGGCCAGAGATTAGTATTTTAATAAGGGTAGTATTAATGAAAAATTTTGTTTTAAGTGTTTTAGTTGGATTAGTCTTATCAACTTGGCTAATGGCTGCTAGTGCGGCTGATTCTAAATTAAGTGCAGATACCGTCGCACTTGTTAACAGCACGGCGATTCCAAAAACTGAATTGGATCGTGTGGTTAAATTGGCTGTTGCGCAGGGCCAAAAAGATAGCCCTGAGTTACGCGAGCTTGCTAAACAAGATCTCATTGACCGCCAATTGCTTTCACAAAATGCAGTTAAACTAGCATTAGATAAAACTCCGGAAGCAAAGTTACAGTTTGAGCAAATCAAAATGAGTTATTTGGTTGAGCTTGCGCTGAAGGACTATTTCACAAAGCACCCGGTCTCTGATACAGATCTCAAAAAAGAATATGATAGGCAACTTGGTTTGCTTGGCGATGTTAGCCAAATGCAACAATTTAAGATTAGACATATTTTATTAGGCACTGAAGCGCAGGCTAAAGAAATGCTAGCTAAATATAAAAATGGTGAATCGTTTGCGCAGTTAGCAAAACAATACTCGGTAGATAAAGCTGCGAATACAGAACCTGTGCCTGAGTGGATTTTACCTAGCCAACTTTTACCAGAAATTTCTGCAGTGATGGTGAAATTAAATAAAAATGAAATTTCGCAACAGCCTATTCAAACTACGGCAGGTTGGCATGTGATTAAAATTGAAGATAAGCGCGCATTTACCCCGCCTAGCTTTGAGGATAGCAAAAATAATCTACGCATGGCTTTAATGCGACGCAATCAGGCGGAGCAAGTAAAAGCACTGCGTGAAGCGTCGAAAATTATTCAATAGTAAACAGGGCGCCGCTGGCGCCCTTTTGATTTAACTTTACCGATTTGGAGCTGATAGTGATGGTTAATGTGACAAATATACTGTTTGCGACTTCAAATGAATTGCACTTTGCCAGCGTAGGGATTGCATAACGCATGCAAGTCGCTCTTAAGCCGCTTGAACTTAACTTGATGTTTGCGACGTTGTTAATTTGTGCCTTGATTGCAGGCTGCAGTAATCAGATAGTCAGTCCGCAAGTACGTCAACGCGAGGCGCTTAGTCTGGCATCCCAGCAGGGTTGGGAAGAGTCGCTGTTGACTACGACAGAGTTTAACTTATTGGCCTTTATACCAAGCTCGATTAAGAAAAGCGACACATTAACAGTCTATTTGGAGGGTGATGGTTTTGCTTGGGTTGGAACAACAACACCGTCAGACAACCCTACGCCGATTAATCCAGTGGGTCTTAAGCTTGCCCTGCAAGATGAATCTGCTGCTGTCTATATTGCTAGACCTTGTCAGTATGCACCGCAAGGTTCTTGTGACAAGAAGTATTGGACCTCGCACCGATTCTCAGCTGAGGTGGTGAATGCAACCGATGCCGCGATTGATCAAGTGAAGGCGCGCTATGGCGCGACACGGTTGATTTTGGTTGGCTACTCTGGCGGCGCTGCGGTGGCAGCACTCGTTGCCAGTGCGCGTACCGACGTAGTGCAATTGATTACCATTGCCGGAAACCTTGACCATGTTTTCTGGACCAAGCAACACCATATAAGTCCACTGACTGGATCACTTAATCCAGCTGATTACTGGCGAGTTTTGCAAAGAATCCCACAAACTCACTTTGTCGGCGAGGATGATGGCACGATTAATCGGGCGGTAGTTGATTCTTATCAACGGCACATGAAGGATACCCGTAAAGTCAAGGTGATTGTTGTGCCTAAGTTCGATCATCATTGCTGTTGGGTGCGTGACTGGCGGCAGTTAAAACAGCAGGCGCTTGAATAATACGCAAGATTATTAGCAAATCAACAGAAAGAAGAGAGGATATTGAGTATGAAGATCACAAATATTATTAAGTGTACAAAGCCTATTATTCTGATGGCTGGATTGTCTTTTTTAAGTATTGTGGCATTAGCTGGTGAAGAAGCGCGAGAATTTACACCACACTCTAGCGTTGCTAACCCTCAGGAAGCGGGGTTTAGCGCACGTACCCATACTAAAATTTTGATTCCACCTGGTGGTTACGTTAAACTCAATAATGACATTCGCGCGAATCCTAACCTTGCATCAGGGGCGCCGCCTTATCTCTATGCGAACGAAACACCCGCATCATTAGCCTGTAACTATAAGATTACTGCATCTGTTGGCGGTTGTAGTCCAGCCAATTATGCCGCACTTGCGAACCCAACGGGCGGTGCTAAAGCAATCGCTGTTGTTGATGCATATCACTACACTAACGCAGCAAAGGATTTAGCTACATTTTCAACTAAGTTCGGTTTGCCTGCAGCAAGCTTACAGGTGGTCTATGCCACTGGAATTAAACCGGCTTCAGACCCTTTAGGTTGGGAAATCGAGTCAGCTCTTGATCTGCAATGGGCGCACGCAATGGCACCTAATGCAAAGCTATACCTCGTAGAGGCTAAATCAAATAGTATTGCAGACTTGATCCTGGCGGTAGATAAAGCCACCGCACTAGTCGTTGCCGCTGGTGGTGGTGAAGTGTCGATGAGTTGGGGTAGCGCTGAATTTAGTACTGAGTCTACATATGACTCGCATTTCGTAACTAGCCCTAATGTTGTGTACTTCGCTTCAAGCGGAGATGCCTCTGGCACAAGCTGGCCTTGCGTTTCGGCCAATGTTATTTGTGTAGGTGGGACGACAATACGCAGAAATCCGTCTAGTGGCAATGTGGTAGATGAGGTTGCTTGGACCGATGGCGGAGGTGGGGTGAGTACATTCATCAGTAAGCCTAGCTATCAGAGCGCACTTACAAGTATAGGTAACCGAGGTGTACCAGATGTCTCGCTAGCAGCAGATCCGAGAACTGGCGCATGGGTTTATTATACGGCCTCAAATTCAAGCTTTGTTGGTTGGATGATTGTTGGGGGCACCAGTTGGTCTGCCCCAACTTTTGCCGGCATGGTTAATCAGGCGGGGAGTTTCTTGGCGTCCTCGAATGCAGAGCTTTCAAGGCTGTATGCAAATGCAAATTACTACCGTGATGTTGCTACTGGATGGTGTGGATATTATGGCGGGACAAATGCTGGCGCTGGCTGGGACTCTTGTACTGGTCTTGGTATTAATAGTAACGCTGTTTTAGGCAAGTAGCTATTGGCTGGCACTTTTAGCATGAGGTGATGATATGGCATTCGTCTTGGACGATGAATCGTAAAACTTAGCGTCTGTGATTAGATAAGAGTTTACATGTATTATTTAATTATTTAGTGGCATACTTGAAACTAAGTACAGACGTGGTATTCATAGTGCTATGAATCACCGAGTTAAGGTTGTGAAACCATGTTATATTTCGTACGATTTAATTAAACAGCGCTTAATAAATAAGCTTCAATTAAATAGGTTTTAATCAAACAAGTTTTATCAATAGGCAAAAAATGACAAGTAATTCAAGCTCTGAAGCTCAATATAGTAACAGCCCACAAAACAGTCCACTTGAGGCGCTAGAAACGATGATGGCTAGTACCTGTTTTTGTAAATTACGTGAAAAATGTGATGATAAAAATGGTCCGGAATGTTTGAAGCATCGAAATTTGTATGCTGAAGCTATGCTTGCCCGTGGTGTTTAGTGTTTAGCTTATATGTTGTTTTTAGCAAAATTATTTTAGGTTAGTTATCTGAACCATGTTCGTAGTGCTTAATAAAAAGCTGTTATGGATTGTTGTGATTTGGTTTGCAATATTGCAAATGCTATCGCCGTTGATCCATGCTCATATGGAAGTTGACGCACCCAGTCAAGGCCACGGTCTGCACGTGCATTTAGATGAAGATGCGTCGCTATTAGAGACGTCTGGCCTGATTAAAGCACCTGCCTTTAAAGAATTCAGCACTAGCATGCATACTATAGGCGTAGATAAAGCGCTGGTGAAAAAGTTGGAGTTATTGCAAACACCACTTTTTGCCGTTCTATTTGCTATTTTTTCAATGCTGCTTATTGCACAGCTTGTTAAAGTTAAGCCTAAATTTAGATTTTTATTACCACATCCTTTTTTCCTCAAGTTTCAATCTAGACCTCGCGCTCCGCCACTGTTCTAAATCATTTGGTTTGGTAACATGCACATCATTATGTGCTGTTACATTTTGATTTTAGGAGAGATTTGTGCTTATCAATAATCTATGTTTTATTCCAGTACGCTTTATTATTCAAAGGTGTATAGCGCTAGTTATTTTTTTCTTAGCCGCACCTTTAGTATTAGCCGAACCATTTATTTTACCGGAGCCATTATCGTCGATAGCTCCACCACCATTGCAACATGATGCTGATCACATTGATACGCTTCAGGTTAATGCTAGCCTCAAGTTTCATGACGTATTAGAAAAAACCATTGCGCGTAATCCTTTGCAAGCCGCACTAGTTTCACGTGACTTTATGGTGAGCGCTAGGCAATTAGGTGCCCACGCCATGTTGCCATCAACGCCGGCGGTTAATGTGCTGCATCAAAATGATGCTTTAAGCAGCGGTCGCGGCGAGCGTGAATGGCAGGCGGAATTAGAGCTGCCCATTTGGTTGCCCAGTCAGCGTAATAATCGGCTTAAAGTGGCTGATGCGACACAATCTAACGTTGCTGCTAGCCGTGAGAGCTTAAGGTTACAAGTCGCGGGAATGCTGCGCGAAGCGGTATGGGATATTGCTTTTAATGAAAATAATAACGCGCTAACCACTAATAAGTTAGCGTTTGCCAACAAACTCCAACTGGATGTTGAAAAGCGTTATCACGCGGGTGAAATGGCTAAAACTGATGCGATGCTAGCCCAGCAAGAAACCTTGCGCGCAGAAAAAGAGCAGTTGCTGGCTGAGGCCGAATTAATGCATGCGCGGCATCGATATTTTTTGCTAACAGGCTTGCGTGAATTTCCAGCCAATTTTACTGAGCAGCAATCTGTATTGGAAGATTATAGCCAGTCGTCAATATGGCTGGAAGCACAATCTAAGTTAGGTTTAGCTGAAACTGAGCGTACCTTAGCGCAGGTTGAAAGCCATGAGAACTTGCAGCTATTACTTAATATGCGCCGTTCGCAAGGGGCTTTTGATAATACGACAAATGATAGTGTGGGCTTAAAAGTGCGTATTCCTTTTGATGGAGAATCGCGTGCTGCATCTATTAAAGCGCTGGCAGAGATGCATGTTGGAACTGCATTAAGCGAACAAGAATTGCTTAGAAATTCGCTGGCAGCAATGATGCATGAAGCTGAACATAATTTAAATGTCAGTCGTGTAGAGCTAAAGATTGTGAGTAAGTATTATGAGATTGCAAAAGACAGCGCTAGGCTTGCACAAAAGGCTTTTCAATTAGGCGAAACTGATTTAGTGAGTCTGCTGCGCGTTCAAGCGCAAACCTATGAGGCGGAGCGTGCTTTCACCACCCGTCAAATTCAAGTGCAGTGGGATATTGCCCGCTATAACCAAGCTGTAGGAGTACTTCCATGAACATTATTTTAATCATATCGGCGACGTTTTTTTCTTTAATTAACTATGCCAATGCGGCAAATCCAGCCGAAAATATAGTAATGAGCGCCAGTCAGCAACAAAGTTTAGGTGTCACTGTTACGCCTGTCAGCAAAAATACCATGCTCAGTAGTCGCCGTTTTCCTGGCGAAATTGTGGTGCCAGTGGGCCAAGAGCGGGTAGTGAGCGCGCCACAAGCAGGTTTGTTAGATCAGTTATTTGTTGCCGCTGGGCAAGAAGTTAAAAAAGGCCAGCCTATTGCGCATTTAACCAGTGCAGATTTGTTAGCTCTGCAGCGCGATTATTTGCAAGCCATGACGCAAAAGAAATTAGCCGCAAAAAGCTTAGCGCGCGATGCGGAATTGTTTAAAGATGGCATTATTCCTCAGCGCCGTTTTCTGGAAACAGAAAGTACACACGACCAAATAACGGCTTCTTTAGCACAAAGTAAACAAGCTTTGCGCTTGGCTGGCATGAGCGATAATGCCATTAGTCAAATGAGCCCATCTTCTGGCATGAATAGCGGCATTACCATCACCGCGCCAATTGATGGTCAAGTGTTAACGCAAATGGTGACGATTGGTCAGCGCGTCGACGTGGCTATGCCGCTTTACCGCATTGCTAAATTGAATACGCTGTGGCTGGAAATTTATGCGCCACTTGAAAGCATGCCCTTGGTTAAGTTAGGCATGCCTGTGCAAGTGCCTAAGTTGCACGCTAGTGGCAAGCTGATTGCGATAATTCGCAGTGTTAATAAAGCCGATCAGACCGTGCGTTTACGCGCAGAAATTACGCAAGGTGATGAAAAACTTTCACCAGGCCAAATGGTAGAGGCGGAAATTAGTCTGGGCGCACAAGCACAACATTTTAGTGTGCCGAAAACTGCACTTGCTAGACAGGGCGCAGAGTCCTTGGTATTTGTTCAAACTAAAACTGGCTTTCATCCTTTGAAAGTCAAAGTGATTTTTGAGCAAGGGGATGAAGCGGTTGTAGATGCAGACTTTAAAGGTGGGGAACGCATCGCTGTTTCTGGTATTTCTGCTATCAAGGGTACTTGGTTAGGTTTAGGTAGCGAATAATGTTAGCTAAACTCATTCAGTTTGCCCTTACGCAGCGATTGCTGATGCTGATACTCACGCTGGGCTTGGCTGCGGCTGGCGCATTGGCTTATAAATCATTACCCATCGATGCGTTTCCTGATGTTTCATCCACGCAAGTAAAAATAATCATCAAAGCGCCAGGCATGACGCCAGAGGAAGTTGAAGCGCGCATTACCGCACCGATTGAAGTTGAAATGTTAGGCATTCCTCATCAATCGGGTTTGCGTTCAGTGGCTAAGTATGCGCTGACTGACATTACGGTAGATTTTACCGATGGCACTGATATTTACTGGGCAAGGCAGCAAATAGCCGAGCGTTTAAATGCGGTTTGGGGAAATTTGCCTGCTGATATTTCAGGCGGCATGGCACCCTTAACGACGCCTCTGGGCGAGATGTTTATGTTCACCGTTGAGAGTGATACGCTTAGTTTGCAAGAAAAACGTAGCTTGCTTGACTGGGTGATACGCCCGCAATTACGCACTGTGACTGGCGTGGCGGATGTGAATACTTTAGGTGGCTTTGTTCGCAGCTTTGAAATTGTGCCAGATAACGCTCGAATGTATGCCCGCGGTGTGGCGATTGATAATCTGCAACAGGTTCTTGAAAAAAATAACCGCAACGGTGGTGCTGGCCGGCTAAATGATGGCGAAGGTTCGTTATTAGTGCGTGCTGAAGGCGGCTTTAAAACCATAGAAGATGTACAAAATACCATCGTGCGAACTGAGCAAGGCATGTCCGTCAAAATTGCCGATGTCGCGGATGTGCGCATAGGCTCAATCACGCGTTATGGTGCGGTGACCAGTAACGGCAAAGGCGAAGTGGTGGAAGGTTTGGTGCTAGGTTTACGCGGCGCCAATGCTCAACAAGTGGTTGATGGCGTTAAAGCTAAACTAGCGGAAATTGCTCCAACTTTGCCCAAAGGCGTGACCACGCATGTTTTTTATGATCGTGGTAGTTTGGTAGAGCGTGCAGTGCATACTGTGACCAAGGCGCTATTAGAGGCAGTGGTATTAGTCTTGATATTGCTGGTGTTATTTTTAGGTAATTTTAGAGCCGCGCTAACAATTGCTTTTATATTGCCACTGTCTGCATTATTCACATTTTTGCTGATGAGTTATTTTGGCATGTCTGCCAATTTAATGAGTTTGGGTGGCTTGACGATTGCCATTGGTATGCTGGTTGATGCTGCCGTGGTAGTGGTTGAAAACGTAGTGTCGCATCTTTCAGATCACAAAAAAGCGGGTTCTTTGCCCAGAATGCACATTATTTACCGTGCCGTGCGTGAAGTTAGTGTACCTGTAACTGCTGGCGTGCTTATTATTATTACCGTGTTTCTACCGTTGCTCACTTTGCAAGGATTGGAAGGCAAGTTGTTCACGCCGGTTGCGCTTACTATTATGTTTGCATTAGCCGGTTCGTTGTTCTTATCACTCACGGTGATTCCAGTATTAGCTTCGTTTTTACTGAAAGAAGTGAGCCACGAAGAGCCTTGGTTAGTCAGAAAAGCGCTAGGCGTTTACGAGCCAATACTTAAATGGTCGTTAGAACATGCAAAAGTCATCGTCATAGGCGCTTTTGTGCTGTTGGCGATTACTGGTGTGGTCTACACGCAGATAGGCAAAACCTTTATGCCGACGATGGATGAGGGCGATCTTATTATTGGTGTAGAAAAACTGCCGTCTATCAACCTACAACAAAGCATGATTACCGACATGAATGTGCAGCGCGCTATTTTAAGCAAAGTGCCGGAGGTTAAAGAGGTTTATTCTCGCGTAGGTTCAGATGAGTTGGGGCTAGACCCAATGGGCTTAAATCAAACCGATAACTTTTTGATTTTAAAGCCGACGAGCGAATGGCGCATGAAAACCAAAGTAGAGTTAATCGACGAATTACGCAAAGTGATGAAGGAAATGCCGGGCTTGGCTTACAGCTTTACGCAGCCTATCGACATGCGGGTAAATGAAATGATTCTTGGTGTGCGCGGCGATTTAGCCATTAAAATTTACGGCCCAGATTTAACTGTGTTGAATGACAAAGCGCAGAAAATTATAAAGATTTTGGAATCGATAAAAGGTAGCCAAGATGTTTATACTCCGCAAAATAGCGGTGTGCAATATCTGCAAATCAAAATAGACCGCGTTGCCGCCGGACGTTTAGGCTTAAGTATTACCGAGATTGAAAATGTATTGCATGCTCAACTTGAAGGTAAACAAATAGGCGTGGTGCAAGAAGGCCAAAGGCGTACAGCGGTACTGATTCGGGGTAGCCAAGAGTTACGCGCTTCACCTTCAGACTTTGGTAATTTATTACTAACCTTGTCTAATGGCACTAATGTACCGCTTTCTGCTGTGGCAAAAATAGAGCGTGCCGAAGGTCCGGTTAAAGTAGATAGAGAACGTGGCGTGCGTATGGTGGTAGTTACGGCCAATATTCGTAACCGCGATTTAGTCAGTTTTGTAGATGAAACTAAGCAGCGTATACAAGCTGAAGTTAAGTTGGGTGAAGGCTACTCAATCAAACTAGGTGGCCAGTTTGAAAATCAGCAACGCGCGGCGGCACGTTTAGCGATTGTGGTGCCTGTAGCGATCGCTTTAATTTTCTTACTATTATTCGCTACTTTTGGTTCTATCAAACAAGCTTTGCTGATTTTATCCAACATTCCGTTTGCCATGATAGGCGGGGTATTTGCGCTATGGATTTCAGGCGAATATCTTTCAGTGCCAGCTTCAGTCGGTTTTATTGCGCTACTCGGCATTGCTGTATTGAATGGTGTGGTGATGGTGAGCTACTTTAATCTGCTAGAAGCACAGGGCATGGATAAGTTGAGTCTTGTCGTTGAAGGCGCAAAGCGTAGATTAAGGCCAGTATTAATGACCGCTAGCATCGCCGCATTTGGTTTAATTCCGTTGCTATTTGCCACTGGCCCAGGTTCGGAGATTCAAAAGCCGCTTGCCATTGTAGTGATTGGTGGTTTGGTCAGTTCAACGGCGCTTACGCTAGTGCTGCTACCAATTTTTTACCGTAGATTTTTTAAGTAGGGAGCGGATCATGACGCAAAAGGTTGCATTACAAAATACGAATGAGCAGCAAACTGTAGCGCAAGGACTATTAATGTTAATCGTGCCGCCAAGCCTAGAAGAAATGTTGGTTGATGAGCTGCTGCAATCAGCAGTTTCAGGCTTTACCAGTAGCAAAGTAAATGGTCACAGTACGGTGCATGGCGACGCTGAAATAGACCTCAGTATCGTAGAGCAGGTTACAGGTCGGCAGCAGCGCGTGCAGTTTATGATGCACGCAAATGTTGTGGATTTAAAAAACTTAGTGATTACTTTAAAGACTAGATTTAAAGCCAAAGATATACACTATGTTTTATTGCCGATTTTGGAGTGCTAATAAGACTATTTGAGCTAAGCTTTAATTTTGATGCAAGAATAAGTGGCAGTGTCATTTTAATGACTTGATTGTTGCTTATATTGCCCCATTAAAGTTAAGCGCGGCTGATATACTTTAATCGCAATTGCATAGATTTTTATTGTTAGATTTATAGTTAGATTTTATTTATTAGAATTTTTTAAGACTTAATTGAAGGTACACATGAAAAAGTTTTTAATGTCATTAATCATAGCACTGACTTGCATGAGCTTACTCTCAACAGTAGCGGAAGCTAAACGTTTTGGTGGCGGTGGCAGTTTTGGTAAAAGTCGTTCTATGCCAGCCCAGCAAGCGCAACGTGCACCAGCTGCCGCACCAGCGCCAGCACCTGTATCAAGCGGTAATAAATGGATGGGCCCTTTGGCTGGTTTGGCCATAGGCGCAGGTTTGGCTACCATGTTTGCCGGTGGTGGAATGGGTGGATTAGGTGGCGGTATGAGCTCTATTTTAATAGCGCTATTAGCAGCAGGCGTAATTATGTTTTTAATCTCAAAATTCAAAAATTCACAACAAAATAGTATGCAATATGCCGGCGGCAGTGCGCCATATAGTCCACCGCAAGCAGTGCCAGGGCAAAGTTTCGGTAGTGGAGCAAGCTTATCAAATAGCGGTAATATCCCACAAGACTTTCCAGTAGACAGTTTTCTGCGTAATGCAAAATCTTCTTTTATTCGTTTGCAAGCCGCTAATGATCGTAAAGACATTAATGATGTGCGTGAATACACTACACCAGAAATTTTCGCAGAAATCTCTATGCAAATGCAAGAGCGTGGCAGTACTGTGCAGAAAACTGAAGTTCTCGTGATTAATGCAGAGTTGCTAGAAGTGGCCAATGACGGTGACTATTCAATCGCTAGCGTTCGTTTTACTGGTCAATTAAGCGAAAACGGTGGCACACCAGAAAACGTAGATGAGATTTGGCACATTCAAAAGAGTCTTTATGAAGCTAATGCACCATGGTTGTTGGCTGGTATTCAGCAAACTAATCTGCAATAGGTTCAGTTTTGACAAGTACGCATATTTAAATATGTGTACTTGTAAATCCCTGCACTTGTAAATCCCTGCACTTGTAAATCCCTGCAGTTAGAAATAATCTAATTTAGATGTAAAAAAATCCTAGTCAGTCATGACTAGGATTTTTTTGTGTTTACTAACATGATTTTTACGATCATCACGCCTATTAAATTTGGAGCGGGAAACGAGACTCGAACTCGCGACCTCAACCTTGGCAAGGTTGCGCTCTACCAGCTGAGCTATTCCCGCATAATGCAGGCGCCATTATAGCGAATTTATACCTGCCGTCAAGAAGTTAGTGCAGTGTTCAACAGCTAACAGCGACTTTCGGTGGCTTCGTTGCTATGTGTGACAAACTCTATGATTTTGACAAGCCGGGCTTTCAACAAGTGTGCGAGAAGAGTTTTGGGGAACATTAGCTAGAATCCACTGAAGTTGGTGACGTCTATTTTCGGAGCTAACCTAATTTACCCATTTTATTGTCAATTAGGCGAGTAAGATGAGGTTTACGTAATTTTATTCCAATTCCAGCAGGATGCATGCAAGGTCGGGACATTTTCCTATTATGAATACCCAGCAAATCTATACTATAAATCAGTCTTGGAAAATGTATTGAAATGAGCCTGCAGCTTAAACTTAATTTGATGATTACTTGCCTGTTACTTGCGCTGTTAACCGTAAGTACATTCTTTGTGGTGAAAAACTCTAGGGAGGATGTGCGAGCCGAAATTAGCTCTACTTCAAATTTAGTGTTGCATCTATTAGATGATGAAATGCTGCATTATTTATCTGATTCTGACTGGATGAATACTAGAGATGGCGCTTCAATTTTCAGGCTACAAAGCTTAGATAATATGCGGCACTTAAAAATAGACTTTTACGATATTAACGGACGATTACGTGAGACTAATCGTAAAGCAAAGTCTTTAGTCGATGCTTGCGCTGCCCCAGCATGGTTTGTAGCGATAATGAGCACGGCTAAAATTAGCACGCAAAAGTAGTCTAAAAAAATTACTTTAAATGGACATTTTGTTGGGACCTTAGTTATTACTCCTGATCCTAGCTACGAGATTGCCGAGGGGTGGAAGGATACTGTTAGCATTCTAGGTCTGGTGGCTATCTTTTTCGTTATTATCAATATATTGGTTTATTGGGCGGTGCAATATACATTCAAACCTGTCGATAGAATTATTGATGCTTTAACTAAAATGTAGCAAGGAAATTTTAACAGCAGATTGCCAAACTTTAGTCAGACTGAGTTGCATGAAATGGGACGAAAATGCAATGGCCGATACTTTGCAAGAAAGTACGCAAAATAACCGCCGACTAACACAGCAAATTATCCGCTTGCAAGAAGACGAGCGTCAAAGTTTGGCGCGTGATATTCACGATGAAATTGGCCAATATTTAACGGCGATTCATGTCGATGCCAGTGCTATTTTAAACGGCAGAAAGTTATCTTCTGCTAAAGAAAGTGCTTTAGCCATTAGTAAGGTAACGCGGCAAATGATGGATGTGGTGCATCAAATAATACAGCGTTTAAGGCCTCGTATTTTGGATGAACTTGGACTTGGTCTGGCATTAATAGAGCTTGTAGATCATTGGCGTCAGCGCTGTAAAAACATAAAGATTGTAGATCATATTGATAAAAATTTGGGTACCTTAGATGAGCTGGTTTCCATTACAGCATACCGTGTTATTCAAGAATGCCTGACCAATATTGCTAAGCATGCAAACGCCGCTAATGTCAGCGTTAAGGTGAAGCAAGACGAACAATTTATTCATTTATATATTGAAGATGATGGTGTAGGATTTTCTCAGACCGTCTCAACGCAAGGTTTCGGGCTTGCTGGGATGATAGAGCGTGTAAAAGGTTTGCTGGGTGAGATAAATATTCAATCATCTATTGATCAAGGTGTAAAGGTGACAGTAAAGTTGAGAAAAAGAGTGCATGAAGTTGCTATTTTATGACGCCTATTAAGCTAATTTTAGTAGACGATCATGCGGTAGTAAGATCCGGTCTACGAAGATTGTTAGAGCTCAATAAATGTATTGATGTTATCGCTGAAGCGGACTGTGGCGAGCTAGCTTATCAGCGCTATGGAGAATTGTAGTCGGATATTATTGTGATGGATATTTCGATGCCGGGCATGGGTGGTTTAGAATCGGCAAGGCGTATTATTCAGCGATATCCTGCAGCTAAAATTATTATCTTTTCTATGCACGTGTCCGCCTCATTTGTCTCTCAAGCGCTAAAGTCTGGTGTGCGAGCTTATGTTACTAAAACTGGTGCGGCGGAAGACTTAATTCTGGCTGTAATAGCGGTTGCAAGTGGAGGTGCTTTTATTAGTGTGGAAATTGCACAAAAGTTAACATATGAAATACTCTCAGGTCACTACGATCCTATGTATCAACTTTCAGGTAGAGAGTTTGAAGTATTCAGATTGTTAGCTGAGGGTAAAAAAGTGGAGGTGGTTGCTGACATGCTTAAAATAAGCCCCAAAACGGTGGCCAATTACTACACGACTATTAAACAGAAATTAGGCATTGTGAGCCCTGTTGAAATGGTGCGTTTAGCCATAAGACATGGCTTGATTGATAGTTAATTAAGCTGTTTAAAATTAAGTTAGGACAGATTAAATATCACTTACTGGCAAAGCGCGTTGTTATCAGCAATCGTATTCCCCCAGTTAATGGCCTGTTTGAGTGCATTTTCACTGGCTATTTGCAACGCTGTGGTTCCACCTTTTGCATTAGCTGAAAGTGCTGGAACGCTTTCTGAAATAAATTGGTTGGAGATGATTTTTTGCGAATTTCTTTCAACGACAATTGCGCTTAGCTGAACAACGCCATCGCTAGTTGTTGCGCTATGAAATACCTGATCAAACGCTTCAATTTTTAGTTTTAGACTACAGCTCATGGGTGTTTTTGTGAAGTTAACTATTTTATTTAGTTTGCTGGAAAACAGCTCTGATGGTGTACTTGCCCAGCGACTCTGTGCATAGTAAAAAATGCGTGACGGATTTAGGTAATCAAGACGGTAGCGAATTTTATTTTGGTTCAGCGATTCCGCGGCAACCGTTGCTTCTAATAATAGTTTTGCTGTTATTACTTGATGGCTCTCGTTTGGATCAGATAAGCCGAAATCATAAATAGCTATATTTTGTTTGATGGTGTTGACGCCGACACAGGCGACTAAGGCACACATAAGCACGGTGCTTGTTATCAGTAATATGATAGATCGCATTTTAATCCTCATGGCTTAACGTTAAATCCTTCTTCACCTGGGCCTGCCGGCAATACAGGACTTCCAAATATGATGCTTTGCGGATTATCTTTCAATAAATCAAGCAGCTGATTAAATTGAATAATGCTTTGATTCATATTTTTAGACATGCTATTTAATTGCGGTAAAGTTTCTGTTTGCAGAGTGTTACCCAGCAGATTAGTGTTCATTTCAATTTGATCTGCTGTGCTATGGAATTTTTTGCTTGTCAGGCTCAGTTCATTGATCAGTGGTTTTGCTGCATCGAAAGTCTGTTGCACACTCACTAATGTTTGCACAAGCTGGGTTTGGTTCTTGCTCGATACCATTTTATTGACATTTTCGAACATATTATTCGCTGAATTGATGGCGGGCTGAATTTTTTCCGAGGCTTTCTCAAGATTAGCTATCGCACGATTTAATTTTTGAACATCAATGCTAGTTAAAAATTGGTTTGCTGAAGCAGAAAATTGAGCGCTGTTGCGCAATAGTGTTTCTAATTCTGCTGTTAGCTCGGGCCCTTTGGACATTAAGTCATCAACCAGTGTTGGCCGTAGCGGAATTTTATTGCCGGCAGTCAGCGCCGGTGCATTTTTGCTTTCATCATTTAGGTCAATGTAAGCAAGCCCGGTTAGCCCCTGTCGGCGAAGCTCAGCATAAGCTTCGCTACTCAGCTTCAAATTCTTTGCAATTTCGATATCGATCAGAATAGTGGTTTGCGAGGAAGGATCTAACGATATTGTGATGACTTTTCCAACATTTACCCCACGAAACTTTACGGTAGCTTCTGGGCTTAGGCCTGTCACTGGTAATGGCGAGCTGATTGTATAGCTTGCGCGGACTTGCTGTGAGCCACTAATCCACCAATAGGCAAATATCATCCCTAACCCAAGTAGTAAAGTAAAGATAGCAACGGTAATTGCATAAGCTCGATTTTCCATAACTTATTATAATCCTTCAAGTCTGCTACGTATGCTTTGGAAAAAATTGACTACAAATGGATGATTACTTTTGATCAATTCGTGTAATGCACAATCAGCAATAATATGTTTATCTTCTAATACGGCGACGCGCTCTGCTAGCGAGGCTAAGGTATCCATGTCATGTGTGACAAAAATCACGGTTAATCCCAAAGATTTTTTAAGTTGGGTTACTAGGTCAATAAAGTTATGACTGCGGTCAGGATCTAGCCCGGCGGTGGGCTCGTCTAATACTAATAATTCTGGTTCTAGTGCCAGCGCCCGCGCGAGTCCGACGCGCTTAACCATACCGCCTGAGATCTCGGCAGGTAGCAACATCGCATCTCGCGCTTCCAATTCTACTAAGGCAAGTTTATGCATCACTAACTGATAAATAACCGACTCATCAAATTGTTTTAATTCTCGTAGTGGGAAAGCGATATTGTCAAAAACCGAGAGCGCTGAGAAAAGTGCGCCTTGTTGAAACAGTACACCAAAACGTTGCATCAGTCGGCGTTGTGCTACGCGCTCCATGATAAGCATGTTTTCCCCGAACAATAATACCTTGCCACTTTTAGGCTTAGTCAGCCCTATGATGTGACGCAACAGTGTAGTTTTGCCGCATCCTGACCTTCCTACTAATGCAATAATATCGCCACGTCTAACTTTTAAGTTGAGATTTTGGTGAACAATATTGTCACCAAATGCAGTACAAATATTTTGTAGGTCGCAGATAATCTCTTGATTAATACTACTTTGATTTGGACTATTTGGCATAAAATCGTTGCTCATACGCCAATGCTACGCGTTAATATGGCAAATATAGCATTGACTAAAATGACCCCGGATATCGCCGTAACCACAGAGCTTGTTGTGCTGTTGCTTAAGCTTTCTGTATTGGGCTTGATTCGTAAGCCAAAGTGGCATGCAACTAAGGCTACGACAAAACCAAACATCAGTCCTTTTAATAAGCTAAGGGTCAGGTTGATTGGTTGGACAACCAGCGGTAAATAATCAAAGAAGAAGCGAAAGCTAATACCTAACTCTAAATTTGAGGCAAACGCGCCACCAGTAAGCGCCCAGCTAGACGTCCATAACACCAGTAAAGGTGAAACAAACGTTAGCCCCAGAACTTTGGGTAGTACAACGCGTAGTGTACGTGAAATGCCCATGGTGGTAAGTGCGTCAATTTCATCTGTGACACGCATTACGCCAATTTGTGCTGTCATCGCTGAGCCAGATCGGCCTGCAACTAATACCGCCATTAGCACCGGGCCAAGTTCACGAATAATGCTTAGCCCTAAAATGTTAACAATGTAAACGTCGGCGCCAAAGGTATGTAATTGTTTTGACATTAAATAACCCATTACAATACCGATCATAAAGCCTAGCAGCGCGGTGACTGGCAGGGCGTTTACGCCACTTTTGTAAACGTTAGCACTAAATTCGCGCCAAGGAAAATCCTGCGGGTGGCGGAATAAATAGGCTATTTCTATTAGCAGTGAAACGAGTAAGCGACTGAATTCTACAATGTGGTGCATGAACTGCAGAACACCTTTGCCTAGGCTATTTAGTGGTGAGAGCCAGTCAGATACCGTTTTTTTATCTGACGTTTTTGCTAAACTGATGAGCGTATTGAAAAGTTCTGCGTGTTCAGGCTTGAGAGAAATGTTGTCATTGAGTTTGTTTTCCCAGCCAGATAGAAGCGTCGCAGCGCCAGCAGCATCCAGTTGATGTACTTCTAGTAAATCCCATTTTGTGAAATTATCAGCAAAAAATGGCTGTAATGATTTTTTAAGTTTGGCAAAATCATTAAGCGATACTCGTAGCGACCATTGACCCAAAAGTTGGACGTGATGCCGACCTTGGCCGTCCTGAGTAACTCGAAAACTAGCAGCGGTCATTCCATCTCCTCTTTATTTGATTATACGCAGCGAAAAATCGAAATGGCAATAGAAGCACTGAATAACTTGTCTTAATATTGGCATATGTCTTGAAAGCTCGAAAATACTAGTCTATTCAATCGATACGCGAGGCGCCTTATAACCACTATTTTTTCTATGCCTGTTTGAGTGAAACTTAGCTTATATTGACTCCTGTATATGACAAGTACTATTAAAAATTAAGGGCCATTTAACTTTCTGAAGAAATTCCATATTAACTAACTTAGTTTGATGAAGCTCAATTACTGGTATCAATAGGTATGTCATTATTAAAATTCTATTACAGGAGAAAGTTATGTCTTTAAGTCACGCGGTAGTATGGGTTGATCATCAAGAAGCTCACGTTATTCAATTTAACGCTAATGCCAGCGATAGTGAGGTCATCAAAACTAAATCTAAGCATGCTCGAGTACACCAAAGAGCGGGTACTTTAACGGGTGGCCGAAGTGAAGCAGATCAAAGCTACTTACATGAAGTGATCAGCGCGCTATCTGGAGCAGGCGAAATTTTGATTGTTGGCCCAGGCTCAGCAAAATTAGAGTTATTTAAGCACGCGCATAATCATGATGCTAAAATCGCTGAAAAGATCGTCGGACTAGAAACCGTCGACCATCCAACCGATGGGCAGTTACTCGCTTATGCCAAAAAATACTTTGTCAAAGTGGATAATATGAAAGCTCTGTAATAACTTAGCTATTGATGGTCGGACTGCGTTGTTAGGTATGAGCAGTTCAGCCATAGCGCTCTAGAAAGACAAAAGGCCTACAGCGATTAAACTGTAAGCCTTTGTTTTTATTGCCGGTATTTGGTGCGCCCGAAGAGATTCGAACTCCTGACCCCTTGGTTCGTAGCCAGTTAAATAAATTTTACAAATAAATTCAATAGTTTCTTCCCAGACTTTAATAGACCTTAGCGTAATATAAATTTTATTATATTCAGTTAGTTACAGTAAAATATACATTTTACACTCTATACTACTGTCTGTTAAAATACTCTAAGATCTACATTTTTTTAGGGCACGTATAGGGCGCGGAGGATAATATGGCGAAGTTATTTACAGTGAAAGAAATTGAATCAAGAAAGCCGGGTGACAAGCCTTATAAGTTTTCAGTCGATCGTGGTCTGTATATTAGAGTGCCAATTAACGGAATTAAAACTTGGTTGGTTAGGTATGTTGTTGGTGGAAGGCAGATAGACTACGCGCTACCAAGGCCATATGGGGTAGGCGGTGATGGATTTATGTCACTTGCTGATGCTAAGGCCCATAATGCTGAAATTCAGGCACTCGCGCGCGAAGGTATCGATTATCAAACTCAGCAAGCTGAATTGCGCCAAGCAAAAGCTGATTCTGTTGAGAAAAAGAAAACCGATGCTTCAACATTTAATGATCTTTATTTATTGTGGTTAAGAGATGGTGTTAGCCGATCAGATTGTAATAATTACATTAAACAATCATTCACTAAGCATGCTATTCCAGTGCTTGGTGATATTGAAATTCGTAAGTTGACCGAACATCATTTGCGAGCTGCTTATAGAGCGATTGTAGAAAGTGGAAAAGTTGCAACTGCCGTTGAGTTATCTAAAGATATAGGGCAGATGTTACGGTGGGCCGAAAAGCGTAAACCTTGGCGAGCGTTGTTGATTGATGGTAATCCATCCGAGTTAGTTGAAATTAAGAAGCTTGTACCAAAAGGTTACACTAAGGAGCGCAAGCGTCAGTTAAGTATTGAGGAAATACAAAAGCTGAAATCTGTATTTTTAAACACTACACAATTATATGCTGATGCGCCTAGAAAGTACGGTACTGAACGACCACTTAAAAAAGAAGTGCAGATAGCCATGTGGTTATGTTTAAGTACAATCTGTCGTATAGGTGAATTGCTAATGACAGAATGGAAACATATTAACTTTAAAGAGAGAACATGGTTTATCCCAGCGGCCAATACTAAAGGCGAACAGGGTGCTAAAGCTGATCAAATTGTTTACTTGTCAGATTTTGCATTAGATCAGTTCAAGCAATTGCAAGAACTGAGTGGACATACGTTATGGGCATTCCCCGCAAAAGATGAAAAAAAACATGTGTGCGTAAAGTCAGCCAGTAAACAAATTGGTGACAGGCAGGTTCAATTTAAAAACAGGACTAAGCAGTTTAAATCTAGAGTAGAAAGTGACAGTCTTGTACTTGGCAGTGAAGAATGGACGCCGCACGATTTACGCCGGACAGGTGCAACCATGATGCAGAAACTGAAAATTCACCGTGATGTAATAAATTTGTGTCAAAACCATGTGATAGGTACCAAAGTTGACAGGGTATACTTGCTAGATGAATATGCTGATGAGAAGCGAAAGGCATGGCGGAAACTGGGCGACAGAATAGAAGCAATTCTTGGTGTCGATAATCTTCTTATAGGTCAGTTTGTGAAGGCGGCATAAAAATGTCACTTTATGAAAATATGAGAAGTTTAGATGAGCTTGCATTTCGATTGCACACTGGCACGCATACTCATGAGGATTTGATTTATTTGGCTAATTGTCTTGAGAGGTTATGTGATGGGCAAGATCCTGAAGGCGTCTTACGTCTAAAACAGAGCTCAGGTAAGAAGCGAAAGATGTACAAGACGCATAAGAGAAATGTAGGCGCTATTAAACGTATTGCGGCGCTCACAGATTTGATGGCTGCAACTATTGATGCAAACGGCAATGTTGTCATATATGAAGACGATGAGGCTGATCGCCCAATGACCAAGGTTGCGGTGATTAATGTTTCAGATGAAACTGGTATCACATATGGCACGCTAGACCAGTATTGGACGGAGGAAAAATACAGGAAATATAAAGACCCTTCTTCCTAAATGGGTAGCTGAGGTAGGGGGGGTAAGTTACACAAATACCCTTAATATTCAGTATGTTACATATGACAAGAGCTATTAAAGGTTGTTACACTTGCTCCATAAATTGATGTGCTCCATTTCGGTTCACGCAATTTTATGGAGAAAGAAAATGACTATAGAGTTAAGTAACAATGAACAGATGCGTCCAGAACGCATTATCAGAATGAACGCAGTAGTAGCTAAAGTTCAATTAGCACCTTCAACAATATACGAGCTTCAAGCGAGTATCCCACCAAAGTTTCCAAAAAGTTTCAAAATCGTCGAGGGTGGACGAGCGTCTGGCTGGCTTGAGTCTGAAATTGATGCGTGGGTTGATTTACGTAGCAAAGGAGGCAGTCATGAGTAAATTTATTGTTTATAAGCAGCCTTCAGGTAAACCATGGTTCGATGCATCATTGACGAGTTATGTTAGGGATGAAATAAGCTACGCCAATGAAAAAATTAATCACGGGTATTACAAAGCACATGATTTTTTTAAATGGATTTGCAGTAACAAAGCCGAGCAAGCTCTCTTAGAAGGTTTAGCAGAACTAGCACCACTATTTCCACTAGCTTCATATTATGGGTTAGATGGCATTTGGTTATCACCACCACCATCGGGATCTGGAAATGCCGTTGTGATAGTTATTGGCAATAAAAACGGAAAACTCAGAGTGGTAGGTGGTAATTACTTTAACCAAGTTCCAAACACCTATAAAAAAAATGTTAGCAATGATTTTTGGGGTTCGGTGGACTCGATCAAGTCTGACTTGGAAAAAACACGATATATAAGTTTGTACCTTCAACAGAATATGAGCGATGAAGATAATCATTTTGCTAGGGTGATTACGGAACATTCAAATATAGCTCACACTATGCCAGTCTACATAATGGTGATTGATGACGATGCGAAGAAAAATCATTTTTGGGGAATGCCTGCGATTGTCTCCGGTCGCCGTCCATCTGACCTTAACCACGAGAAGATCTGGGAGGGGACGTGGCAGAAAGCAAAATAAGATACTCAATTGGGGTTGATAAGTTTGATAACTTACCGAAGCAACTTGTTGCCAATAATTTTATCAATTTCATGAACAGCGTTTTAGCTAACAGGAGCCCCCGCAAGGGGGAGACCTACTTCTGTTCGGCTTTTAGCTATGGTCCGCACGACAATACTCAGAAATATCCGCATGATGACAATTACCGACTAGCTACGCATGCAGAGTCTAAACGTTTTCTTGTATTAGATTTTGATGGATTCCGAGATATAGCTGCCTTTAATCAAACATTCTTAGCAATTGAAGTTTTTAGCGGCTTCGGTTATACCACTTGGAGCCATAAACATGATGCGCCACGTGCCAGAGCTGTGCTTGAACTGGATCGTGATGTAACCAGAGATGAAGGGATTAAAGTTTGCGAAGCATTCCAAGCAAAACTAATAGGAATTATTGGTGCAGGCACAGCGGTCTTTGATGAATCAGTTTACAGAGCAGAGCAGCCAGTATACGGACCACCTACCGACGCTCACACTTTTACATTCGGCGGTAAAAAGCTTGTCAAGGCAGACAGCTTCATTAAGCTCTTTGACGATAATATCAAGGCAACTGGATCTGCAGTTGCAGCGGCAACTCGTTCCAATCAGGCTGCTTCTTCTCAATCTGGATATAGCAAGCTAAAGCAATCATCATTAGAGATAGTCTTAGCTAAGATTAATTTCAGTGATGAAAATTCTTGGACTGACGTAGCGAACGCTTTGGCACGAGTATATGGTGAAGTTGGGCTGGACTATTTTGTTAAGTTTAGCGAGGGTACGTATGCAGGTTCGTCATATCCTGATTTTGACATTGATGCAGTGAGCTCAAGGTTTGAACGTGCACTCAAGGAGGTTGCATTTAAGCCAGAAGGCGTTGGCATCAAACGTCTATGCGCTCTTGCTGGAATAGACCCAACAACCCTAGAGTTTGAGCCGGAGCCATCTAGTCCTGAGGCTGAAGCTTTTTTCGCGTCATTGCAAGGTTATTTAAAACCAAAGAACGAACAATTGTTAAGTATCAGTACTGCTGCACTTAGTGATGAGCAGGAGAGTGTTACTGATATTGAGCTTTTTTTTCCGGTGCTCAATAAGCAAAAGAAGCCTAGCCAAGTCTCGGAAAATGTAAAAGCAGTGCTTGCTAGCAAGAGAATTACGGTGAGGTATAACCAGGTCAAAAAAGGCACTGAAGTATTAATTCCTGGCATGAAGTGCGTCTTGGATGAACGAGATAACACCTCGTTAACGCTTCTAACAGATGAGGTCGTTAAGGCTGGGATGAGTTCTGCACGTGTTGATGAGATGACCTCTGCAATTGCAGCTCAGAATCCGTATTGTCCGGTACAAACCTATATTGAATCAGATGCGTGGGATGGCGTGTCTCGTATATCAGATTTCTGTAATCAAATTCAAACGCCTAACGTATCAATGGCACATTTTCTAATCAAGAAATGGCTATTGCAGGCCGTTGCGGCAGTATACGAAACGAAAGGGCTTAGCGGTGCAGGCGTCTTAGTGTTTACTGGCGCGCAGGGCGTGGGTAAAACACGTTTTTATAGGGACCTCACAAGTGGGATTACTGATGTATTTTTGGAGGGGGCAATCCTCAATCCGGATGATAAAGACAGTGTATTTACAGCTTGTAGCCATTGGATAGTCGAGTTGGGAGAGTTAGATGCAACCTTTAAGAAGTCTGAATTGGCGCAACTCAAAGCTTTTTTAACAAAGAATATAGATACACTTAGAAAACCTTATGCAAAAAAAGATTCCACTTTTCCAAGAAGAACTGTATTTGCAGGAACAGTCAATGATTATGAGTTTCTACATGACCCAACTGGTAATAGAAGATATTGGCCACTGGAAATCATTACAATCAATCGAGATACTACAATCAATTACCAGCAATTGTGGGCTGAAGTTAAAGCTATTTATGACAGTGGTGAAAGTTGGCATTTATCAAAGGCAGAGCAACAACTTCTTAATCAGCATACTGAGCAATTTGCTGTGACTGAGCCTGTAGTTGAAATGTTATTGAAAAAATATAATTTTACTGGATGCACTAAATGGCAAGAAAGGTTAATGGTTGATATTTGCTCAGACATTTATCTAAATCACCCAACTAAAAGCGATATGCAGAAACTTGCTTCAGCAATTAAAAAGTATAACGGTAATCAAAAACCAAGAGCATCGAACGGTAAGAAATATCATTATGTGCCAGAGGATATCTTCATTTTAGGTGCCACTAAAACTATTTAATAAAATCAATAAGTTATAATGGATAAGTGGTACTAGTAGCACCTTTTTGCATTTTCCCTAAAGGTATATGCGCATGTCTCTGAATACTGCAACCTCTCTATATATAATATATATATTCTTTTAATATATAGCATTAGGTACCACTGATTGTCTGTAACCCTTGCTATATATAGTACGCAGCAGTGGGACTAGTTGCATGTATATGGTACGGAGTACCACTAGTGAAAGATTATATGATGCTAAGTAGGTAAACATGAAAACAGTTAATAGTGCAATAAAGTGGACTAAAGAGGCTGTAATTTCCAGCGCAAAAGAGTACCCAACAAAATCAGAATGGCGAAAAAATGGTCGTGGGGCATATGGTAAGGCTCGGGAGATGGGCTGGCTTGAAGATGCATGTGCTCATATGAAGAAGCAGTGGGAGCCTAAATGGGATTACGAGTCAGTTAAAACCGAGTCTAAAAAATATAGCTCTGTCAGTGAGTGGCTAAAAAATAGTCCTGGCTCCTATAGTCGTGCACAAAAATCTGGATGGCATAAAGAATTATCAGAACATATGGCTAGAAAGATAAACCCAAATGGATTTTGGACTAAATCAAGAGTATTGGCTGATGCGAAAGGATATAGCTCCAGAAGTCAGTGGCAAATAAAAAGTTCAAGTGCTCACACTATGGCAAAACGAAATGGTTGGTATGACGAAGCTGTTGAACACATGGCGTTGCTGATTGAGCATGGGAAATGGACTAAATTAGCCGTTATTGAATCTGCTGAAAAATTCAAACATATTGTCGATTGGCAAAAAGAGTTTCCAGCAGCTTACAGCAAAGCATTGAAGCAAGAATGGCTGGCAGATGCTACAAAGCATATGTTTACATCTCCACGCTTTGTTAAATGGACCAAAGAAGAAGTTTTGGCTGATGCAAAACTTTACAACACCAAGGGTGAGTGGCATAAGGCTCCGGGATATGCTGCTCATGTTGCAATCAAAAATGGCTGGCATGAAGAGGCTACTAAGCATATGTATCAAGTGCTCTCATTCGGCGAAATGACAATTTATAAGTTATTGCTTCAATTAGACGTTCAGTTTGAGACACAAAAGCGTTTTAAATCTATAAGAGATAAAAAGCCGCTCCCTTTTGATTTTTACTTATCTGAGTTTAATTTGGTGGTTGAGTATCAGGGTATACAGCACTTCGTTGAAGCGTTTCATAAAGATAATGAAACATTGAAAGATAGGCAGAGGCGTGATGGCATAAAGAAAAGCGGCGCAGAACTTAATGGTATTAATTATTTGGCAATTAGTTCGACAATAGAATCTGATATTGAAACCTTGCTGGTAGATAGATTAATTAAGGTTTCCTCAATTAGCGGTAAAGCCTTCAAGGGTGATAAGAGGACATTAACCTTAGATGAAATGACGTTGCTAAAAACACTGGGGACATGGACAAAAGAACAGGTTATCTCCGACGCGCAAAAATATAAATCTTATCCCGATTGGCGTGAAAATAGCCCAGCATTTCAGATAGCGATAAAAAACGGCTGGTTAGAAGAATGCAAAAAGCACATGCAGTCTGAATTCGAAAATCGAAGTAAAGCGAAATTGGTTTGGACTAAAGAGAAAATTATTGAAGTGGCTAAGCCGTTCTCTAGCAGGTCCGCGTTTAAAGCAGCATTTACAGCAGCCTATTCTCGTGCAAGACTAAATGGCTGGTTAGATGAGGTTTGTTCCCATATGGAACGTAAAATACACCCTAACGGCTACTGGACTAGAGAGCGGGTATTCGATTCTGCCAAAGCGTTTCAAACACGTATTGAATGGCAGCGAAGTAAAGATAAAACAGCTTATGATCTAGCTAGAAGAAATGACTGGCTTGATGAGGCATGTAAGCATATGACTATTCATAAATTCTGGGTAAATCGGAAATAAATGGATAGTGATATGAAGGTCTTAGATTAACCGGTACATGAGCTCGATTGAAATATAAAAATAAACCAAACCCGTTTGAGCCTCTAGCCTAGTATTACAGTCGAAACTATCACATCTCGAACATAATCTAACTAAGTCAATCTTTTATAATTTAATGGCTTAGGACCCCTCGTTCTCTGTGCCGTCGTCATATTAAGTACGTGCATCATATCTTCAAGTTGAGAAAGGGTTAACGAAGCGCTGGACTCACGCAGCCTAGATTCTTTGGTATATAGGCCGGATTTGATATGTGCTTGGCGTGAACGCTCTTTTCCTTCTGCGGTACGTGGGCCAGTAGACTTACCCCCGTGAAAATTACACACATGCTTACCTTTTAAAGCTGGACGACCACACTGGTTCTTAGTCCTTTTAGACATAGCCTGACACCTATTGCATACAATCCGGCCGCCGGCAGAAATTAATATTTTTTCTTTAACTATCATATAGTTATGATAACAAAATGCCACAATCAAGGGAAGGGTATCGATTAGAAATAATGTCGCTTTTGATTTTCGTATATACTTAAATATTGGTATTTCATGATTGAAGCCTGTCATTGTTAAGGCTGTTTAATAGCCGCCGGATAAATAGAATAAAGAGGAGTTTGCATGAAAAATATAATACTAATAACTTTGATGTTGCTATCGACACCCGTATTTGCAGATGGAGTTAATGCTCAAGCCGCATACGGTGATGCCGCTACTTTAGTTGGTATGAAGCTTATTTTGGGTGCAGTTTTATTCTATATATTATCTTTTGGTTTGATAAATAAGCCGAAGGATACGGCTGTAAAGAACGGAAGGTGGGTTGCTTCAACATTAGCGATGATGTCATTCATAGGCTATTCACTTCAATATGATAATCAAGTTCGAAATTTGGTTGAGTCAGGTATTGCTGCTGTTGTGTGGTTTGCAATTGGTTTTGTTATTGGCTACGTGTGGTTTAAGTTTAAAAGTGTTAAAGCTGGTGCTGCTAAAAGTGATGATGCTAAGAGCTCGAATTCAAATGAGAATGTCTACCTACTTGCCTCAAAAGAACTGAGTAGTGATTTGAGAAATGAGGGATTATGGGCTAAGTGCTATGCAGATGCAGATGGGAATCTAGATATTGCAAATGCAAGATATATTAAAAGCCGTGCAGCTCAATTAATTAATATACGTTCACCCATTGCAACATCTAAAACTAACATCACTAATGGGGAGAACGGTGAAATTTTTTTGCCAGCCAAATTTACAAATTTAAATAAAATAATAATTGCTGAGACTGCTGTCATTATAATTACTTTCATTGCCGCTACATATTTTTTACTACCTGATAACAAACAAAAGCTAATTAAAATATTAGATGAAAATTCAATTACATTGGAGATTGGCCAGATGCTGATCACACCTATAGCCGACTCAACAAAATTCGAATTTAAATATAAATCAGCTAATGGCCAGTTGTATAAAGTGCAAGGCCCTACAGATGCACCATATCAGGAAGTAGTTGGATACATTGAGACACTTATGTTGAAGGATGTTCGGATGCCTGATGGTACGATTGTTACTAACGTACCTCATAATATAACCCAAGCGGAATTATTAGCGCGATACAAAAAGCATACTGCTAAGGTAGATGAAAAAGTTGAAAATTAGAATTATATTTAGAAAGTGCAAACCAATTCAACCCCAGCAACATAAACCTAATGCCTAATTTAAGAATAGATTCCGCAACAATAAAATTTAAACTATGAATTCAATCAAACCTATCTTATTAATCATCGCCATTTATTCGTCAAGTGCACTAGCAGACTATAAGCCTTCAACATCCAGTGAGATGGTCATAGAAACAATTACGGTTAATGCCAACGGCTCAAATACTTCACACTACGAAGACTTAACAAGGATTGATACTCAAAAGGGTGTTGATAACGATAGTCAGCAAGATATTTCGTACAACAACAAAACGGAGACTGTAAAGATACTAGAGGCTTACACACTACAAGCCGATGGCCGAAAAATTAAAGTCCCAAAAGAAGGCATTCGTACTACCGATGACCCACTCAGTTTAGGTGCGCCAATCTTTAGCGAGACCAAGCATAAAATTGTGATATTCCCTGAAGTAAAAATTGGTAGTCGATTGTACTTAAAATATAGCTCAGTTGAGCATACCCCGCGATTCAAAGGACAGTTCCATACAGCAAGGTTTTTCTCCCCACATTTCATTCTTAAAAATTATCAAATCAATCTAATTGTTAGCAAAAAACTGCCAGTGCAAGTCGATACTAATGGAATGGAAGGTGGTCTGGTAAAAGAGATTAACGGCCAGAAGTTTTACCATTATGCATTTAAGTATGATGTTGCCATACCCCCAGAAGATGGGCAAACTAGTATTGTTGATTACGGCTCTTACTTTACTGCCTCAAGCTTTAAAGACCACCTAGAGCTTGGTCGTGCATACCAGAAAGGCATTGAATCAAAAACTAAAGTGACTCCTGAGATTCAAGCGCTTGCTGACAAGTTGACAAAAGGCATGGCGGACCAAAAGTCACAAGTTGACGCCCTGTATCAGTGGGTGAGTAAAAACATTCGCTATGTGGCAGTGTATTTGGGCAATGGTGGCGTTGTACCGCACGAAGCACAAACCATTCTTAGTAATCGCTATGGCGATTGTAAAGACCATGCAGTGATCTTAGAAACGCTACTTAAAGCCAAAGGCATAGCAAGTAGTCCTGCATTAATTAACTTAGGCGATGCCTACACTTTACCCAAGTTAGCAGTGATGGCACCTCAGAATCACGTCATTAACTACGTCCCAAGTCTGGATATTTACTTGGATGCCACGGCACAACTTGCACCCTATGGGACTTTGCCTATGCAAGATATGGATAAACCTGTTATTTTGACTGCACTAGGCCGTATTGGGCATACACCTAAGATGAAAGCGAAAGATAATCTAATCGCTACTAAGGTAGACATTACCATTGCGAATGACGGCTCAATGACGGGAACCAGTCATAGCCAAATGACAGGGGCTGTTGAAGTGATGTATCGTGGGGTGCAATCTGAAGAAACTGATTTTGAAGATGAGGCATTAGCAAAAAGTAGACTTAGCTCGTTTGGTGAAACTGGCCTAGGCAGGATAACCGCAAGTGACCCATTAAATCTAGCCAAGCCCTTTGTAGAGAGTACAACGTTCACCTTAGACCCAACATCCAACTTCCCCGGCCCCGGCGCCATAAAGATCCCTGTTGGGCTTGCGGCTGGTGCAATAGCAAAACTTGGTAAACACAAACCCAGAGATGTTATTAAATTCCCAATCGTCTGCTACTCAAACACCATGGAGGAAACCTACACACTCACTTTTCCAACCAGCACCCAGATTACCCGCATTCCGTCAGATGTGAATTATCAAAATTCGAGCATTAGCTATATAGCCACTTATCATTTGAATGGTAATAAGGTTGAGGTATTTAGACGTTATCAGGCTGAGAATGAAACGCACGTGTGTGATGCCCGTAGTAATGAACGTAAGTTGGCTTTCTTTAAGGTACTTCAGAGAGATTTGAAGAATCAAATTTTTTATGATTACTGGAAAAATTAAAGCATGGTATCTATAAAGTTAATTGGGTTAATTGTTGGACTTACTCTTGGCGTGCTTGATGGGTTAACTATAGGGATATTTAATGGAAGGTATGGAGAAGCAATTATTTACTGCGTTGCGATAAGTGGTGTTATGACATTATTTTTATTTAAAAATGAAATAATTGGTGGAGATCACCCCCTTAAAGCGGAGTCCTGCAAGATACTTCTTTCAAATGCTTGGGTGTTTTGGACGTCATCTTTTTTAGCTGGCCTGATAGTTTCAGCGATTTTTAGTGTAGGTAAAATTTCTTATTTTTTTATTAGTGGGTTAAGCATTGTATGGGCTTGTCTGGTTCCAATAGTTTTTATGATGTTTTTAGAGAATAAGTAAATTGATTTTTTTGTTAACAATTTATTACTAATTGTTTTTCGCCAATGCCTTTAATCCTGCAACTATAAAGGTCGTTGAAAAGTTACAAAGTGAAAATTAGAAATAGCCCGGTAATCCCCCCATTATTAATAGCAGCTACAAGTAGAAACTAAGCTGCTAAGGCTAACTTTTGCCTCGGGGTCATGCCGCCCAATGCCATGTTGGGACGTTCGTGATTGTATGTCCATAGCCAATCTGTTGCAAATTGCTGTACTTCAGCAACACTATCAAACAAGTGATGCGCTAACCAATCATAACGTACGGTTCG
>CANCPF010000023.1 GCA_947379975.1 Methylophilaceae bacterium
CATGGCCTGTATCCACAGCTCACTTTCATTCAGTGCAGGTATGTAGTGGTATTCACCACCGCCGGCATGGGTGAATATTTCTTTACCTTCCATGGCGATTTCTTCCAGCGTTTCTAGGCAATCGCTGCTGAATCCTGGGCAAATCACATCAATACGATTGGTTTTTGCTTTGCCTAAATCCTCTAGCGTGCTGGCTAAATAAGGTTTTAACCATTCTTGTTTACCAAATCTAGATTGAAAAGCGACGGTGTATTCATCTTTAGTTAATTCTAAAGATTCTGCTAAAAGTCGTGCTGTTTTGTGGCATTCGCAATGATAGGGGTCGCCTTTCATTAGATGAAATTTTGGTAGGCCATGAAAACTCATCACTAATTTATTTGGCTTGCCGTTAAGTTGCCAATGTTCGCGCACGCTACCAGCCAATGCAGAAATGTATGCCGGATGATCATGGTAATGACGAATGCTACGAATAGCGGGCATATTGCGTGTTTTCAGTAACACCCGCCAAACGGCGTCCATCGCGCTGCCGGTACTGCTGGCAGCATATTGTGGATATAGCGGAAACACTAAAATGCGGTCGCAATGTTGCGCACGTAGTTTATCAATGGCTGATTGCATGCTTGGGTTGCCGTAGCTCATGCCTAATGCTACGGCAAATGGTGAGTTGATTTTTTTGCTTAAGTTATCGTCTAGCAAGCTAGTTTGTTTTTGTGCATGGGCTAGTAATGGCGAGCCTTGGTTTGTCCAAACTTGCGCATATTTAGCTGCTGATTTTTTTGGACGCACGACTAGAATGATGCAATGTAAGATCCAGCACCAAATGAAACGTGGGATTTCTACTACGCGTCTGTCCATTAAAAATTGGCCTAAATAACGGCGTAGCGCAGGCGCGTTGGCTGCATCTGGCGTGCCTAAGTTAGCGAGTAAAATGCCGACGTTAAGTGTATCGCCGTGTTTAAATGGTGGTTCTTGATTGAAGTAAGCCATATTTTATGATCAGATCTTTTTTAATATTATTTAAAAATTGTTTTAAGATTTAGCGTTCTTAGAAACTAAAAAGCTAGTGATTAGAGAGCGCATTTGATAAAAGTTTCGCGGTAATATCGACAATCGGAATTATGCGCTCGTAAGCCATTCTTGTTGGACCAATCACGCCCAGCGTGCCGACCACTTGTCCATCCGCCTCATAAGGCGCAGTGATCATGCTACATTCATCTAAAGGTAAGTAGCCGCTTTCACCGCCGATGAATATATGAATGCCTTCCGCGCGCTGGCTGGTATCCAATAATTGCATTAATGAAGTCCGGCTTTCAAAAACCTCAAATAGTTTACGCAAACTATTTACGTTGGTAGAAAGTTCATCCACTTGCAATAAGTTACGCTCACCGGCTATCACTACGCCATCTTTATCGTTATCCACGGCTTTGCTGCTGGCATCTAGTGCGGCAGACATCAAGCGGTTCATATCAGTTTGCATTTGCTTGAGTTCTAGGTGCAACTTTTGTTGTACTTCATCAAAGGTTTGCCCTGAAAAATTAGCGTTAAAATAATTGCTGGCCTGAGTCAGCTCACTTGGCGAATAAGGTTTATCGGCAATGATGATGCGATTTTGCACATTGCCATCGCTAGTGACGATAATTACCAACACTCTTTTATCGGATAAAGGTAAAAATTCTAAATGTTTGAAGGCAATGCGCTTGCGTTTAGGAATCATCACTAAGCCGGCAAATTGAGTTAGCTGCGAAAGCATGTCGGCCGCGCTGTTAATTAATTCGCTAGGATTTGGTGAAGATAAACCGTTTTTTAGGTGCTGGATGGCTTGTGTATTTAGTGGCTGTACCGTAAGTAAAGAATCTACGAATAGACGATAACCTTTTTGTGTTGGAATGCGCCCAGCGGAAGTGTGTGGGCTGGCGATGAAGCCTAGCTGCTCCAAATCACTCATGACATTACGAATGGTTGCAGCACTGACGTCCAAACCGGAATGTTGTAACAATGTGCGTGAACCTATCGGCTGACCATCACTAATATAGTGTTCAACTAAGGTTTTAAGTAATATTTGCGCGCGCTTGTCCACTGATTAATGTTTCCGTGACTAATGTTTCCGAGATTGGTGTTTCTGAGTGCGTCAATAAAGTAATATTATTAAGATGGGTATTTTGCCTTAATTTAACAAGGGCTTGGTAATTTTAGTGATTAAATTGTATAAATCCAGTTAATTTGTAATTACATCATTTAGTTTGCTGTTTTTCTTTGTATCAGCACGCAACTGTGATTTAATTTCGACATGCAAAATTCGTTTAAATCCATCGCCATTATTGGTAAATACATGAACCCCGCCGCGCTGCAACATATGCGAGCAGATTTGGTGACTTTGGCGCAGCATTTGCAGTCAAAAAATATAAAAGTATGTATCGAATCGCAAACCGCAAAACACGCACAATTAACTGAATTTACCGTGGTGTCGCTGGATGATATTGGCCATAAAGCGGATATGGCGATTGTGATGGGTGGCGACGGCACAATGTTGAGCGTAGCACGTAGCTTAATCGAGGCGGAAGTGCCCTTAGTTGGCGTCAATCGGGGGCGCTTTGGCTTTTTAACAGATTTACGTGCAGAGGATATGTTGTTAGAGGTAGACCGGATTCTGGCTGGTGAGTTTATTAAAGAGCCACGTATGCTGCTGGCCACCGATGTGATTAGGCAAGGTAAAATATTCCACTCTAATTATGCTTTAAATGATGTGGTGATTAAAAGCGGCTTACGTTTAATTGAGCTGGAAGTAAGTATTGATAATATGTTCGTACATAAGCAGCGTAGTGACGGCCTTATTTTAAGTACGCCAACCGGTACTACTGCTTATGCGCTTTCTGCCGGTGGCCCAATATTACACCCAAATCTAGAGGCGATTACGCTGGTGCCGATTTGTCCGCATACTTTGAGTAATCGGCCGATTGCAGTGAATAGCACGAGTAAAATTGAAGTGAGTTTGGTGTATTTTGATGAGGCACAAATTAGTTTTGATGGCCAATATCAATTTACCTTAGAAGTCGGCGACACGGTAGTAGTTAAGCGAGCTGAAAAAACCATTTCATTACTTCATCCTAGTGATTATTGTTATTTTGATATGCTGCGCAATAAACTTAACTGGGGTTAATTTTTATCAGTAGCCATTAGCAAAATTTTTATGAATTTAACTTTCAGGTTTAGTTGAAATCCTATGTTGCACAGTCTTTCCATACGTGATTTTGTGATCGTCAATCAACTCGATTTAGAGTTCGAGGCAGGTTTTACCGTATTAACCGGTGAAACAGGTGCCGGAAAATCTATTTTAATCGACGCGCTATCGCTAGCTTTAGGCGCGCGTGGTGAGGGCGGCGTGACTCGCACAGGTTGCGATAAAGCAGAAATTAGCGCTATTTTTAGTATCGCTAATAACCTTGAGGCCAGCGCTTGGCTAGCAGAA
Source organism: Methylophilaceae bacterium (assembly GCA_947379975.1). Lineage (GTDB taxonomy): Bacteria > Pseudomonadota > Gammaproteobacteria > Burkholderiales > Methylophilaceae > Methylotenera. The sequence goes on from CANCPF010000023.1 coordinate 3,467, forward strand.
GCCGAGCTAGAAAATGATGGTCAGGAACTGGTTTTACGCCGCGTAATGTTTGCCGATGGCCGGTCACGTGCTTATATCAATGGCGCAACTGTTACGGTATCGCAGTTAAAAGAGTTGGGCGAATTGTTGGTGGATATTTACAGCCAAAATGCCCATCACTCACTACTAAAGCCGGCTACGCAACGATTGGTATTAGATAATTTCGGTGGACTTTCAGCGTTGGCATCACAAGTTTCAGCGCACTTTAAAATTTGGCACAAGCTTCATCAACAACGCTTAGAATCTGAAAAAAATGCCAGTCAATATGCGGACGAGTTTGCCGAACTGCGCGATAAAGCGCGAGAGTTAGCGCAGTTATCACTCACCGCTATTGAGTGGGATGAGTTGCAACAAGAGCATTTGCGCTTATCAAATGGGGCTAGTCTAATTACTGGTGGCGAACAATGCCGAGATTTGTTGAGTGAAGGCGAATTATCAGCCATACGCTTACTTTCACAAGTGCAGCACAAGCTTCAACAGTTGCGCGAATATGATACTGAAATTAGTGAGGCTGTTGAAACGCTTGATTCGGCGATGATACAACTGGAAGAAACGGATCGATTTTTAAATCGATATCTTCAGCGTGCCGATCTTGATCCATCTAGGCTGGCAGAACTAGATGCGAGAATCCAAAATATACATAATGTGTCACGTAAATACCGCGTACAACCTGAAGAAATTGCTGCGTTATTAGCACAATCGCAAGCGCGTATGGCAGAGCTCGCATTATTTGCCAACGATGGTGAATTGGCTAAACAAGAAGCACAAGCGCTTTCTGCATACATGCAGTTGGCTAACAGTTTGAGTGAAGGCCGCCAGCTAGCGGCAGTCAAATTAAGCACACAAATTAGCGCAGAAATGCAGCGTCTATCTTTAAGTGGTGGTAAGTTCGAGGTGGCGCTTAGCTCGAATGATAAAGATGTATCAGGAAAGATATCGCAAACGCCTAATGTAAACGGGCTGGAGCAGGTGGAATTTTTAGTGGCAGGTCACGCTGGCGTTGCCGCTAAGCCGCTGGCTAAAACAGCTTCGGGTGGTGAGTTATCTCGCATTAGCTTGGCGATACGTGTGGTGACCGCACAAAAAGAAAGTGTTCCAACCATGATATTCGACGAGGTTGATGTTGGAATTGGCGGTGGCGTGGCCGAGGTTGTCGGGCAATTACTTAAACAATTAGGTGAGTCAGTAAATGATGGAAGCATTAGTCAACGCCAAGTGTTAGTCATCACTCACTTGCCGCAAGTAGCGGCGTTGGGCTCGCATCACCTGCGCGTTAGTAAATCTTTAGTCAATGCGCAAACGCTCAGCACTATTGCTGTACTGGATGAAACTGAGCGGGTTGAAGAAATTGCTAGAATGCTAGGCGGCTTAGAAATTACAGAAATGACTCGGCAGCATGCAAAAGAAATGCTGGCACTTTAATAGCGGCTAACTTTCAAATCACCAGAAAACTTTAGATCGTCAGTAAATTTTGGATTTTGAAAATAAGCGGCCAATGCCAGCTTAATTTTTATTGCAAGGCAGATCTTTACACACAACGTAAATGGTTAAAGAATGATCTTGTATTTCAAAGCCTAGCGATTCAGCGGCTTCTTGTTGTCTTTTTTCAATTTCTGCGTCATAAAACTCTTCAACCCGACCACATTTTACGCAGACGATATGGTCGTGATGGCCGCCATTATCCAGTTCAAATACCGCTTTACCACTTTCAAAATGATGGCGTATTAATAAGCCCGCTTGTTCAAATTGCATTAATACACGGTAAACCGTGGCCAAGCCAACGTCTTCACCTGAATTGAGCATGATTTTGTAAACATCTTCAGCCGATAAATGCCGCTCCTTACTATTTTCAAACAGACTTAATACTTTTAGTCTAGGAAGCGTAGCTTTAAGGCCGGCATTTTTTAACTCTTGTTGATCTTGCATATTGATTTGCTCTTAATAGTTGTTTGCCACAATTAATAGTGACAGTGTTTTGGTTGCTTCACTACGTGTTATATTAACGCTTATTCAAATTAAAGTCATAATATGCGTAACTTAATCATTCTTTTAGCTTTTTTATGTGCCTCTTGCGGCACTGCTTTGCCGACAATAAAGCCTTATAAATTAGATATACAACAAGGCAATGTGGTGACCTCTAAAATGTTACTGCAACTACGTCCTGGTATGACGAAATCGCAAGTGCGCTTTATTATGGGGACGCCACTTATACAAGATAGCTTCCATGGTAACCGTTGGGATTATGTGTATCAAATGCGCGAAAGCGGAAAAATTATCGAACAACGTCGTGTGATTTTAGATTTTGAAAATGAATTATTGAAAACGGTTCGTGGTGATGTGATTGCTACAGCTGCTGATAAAGCATCTGCAGATGAAAATATTGGTACGCGTGTGATTAATCCTAGCGCCAAGCCAGAAGAAAAAAGTTTAATGAATAAGCTTAAATTTTGGCAAAAAGATGAGGCCGAAGTTGCTAAAGAAAAAGCAGCAGAAAAAGCTAAGGCAATAGAAGCTGACAAGCTAAAGGCTGAAGAAGCTGCAAAAAAAGCGGCTAAATTAAATGCCAAAACTGTCGCGCCAGTGGAGCCGCCTCAGCCTGTGCCAGTCGCACCAATTGAGCCGGCTACAGTTGTGCCTGAATCTAAGCCGACAGAAACGTCGGCAGCTGCGACTGCGGACACGTTGAATGGCAAAGAATCTTCATCTGGCATGAAGTTAGAGCGAACCTTAAATTTGCCAACTGAAGAGCCCTTAGCTAAGCCAGCATCGACGACAAAAGCCGCTAATAAAGTGACGCCAAAGCCTAAAGATTTGCCAGCTGAAAGTGAGCCAAGTTACTTTGATAAGATGCTTGAAAAAATTGGTTTCTAAGGCTAGATATAATTTTTAGCGCACACATAAATATTAAGTATGGGTATTAAAGTAATGGCAAATCCGTTAAAAGTAGTAATCGCTGGTTGTTCAGGTCGCATGGGTCATGTGCTGTTGGAATGTGTATTTGCAGATACTGATTTAGTCCTGCACGGCGCATTGGATAGAGCAGATAATCCGCAATTAGGCCGTGATGCCGGCGAGCAGTTAGGTAAAGTTTCTGGTGTGAAAGTCACGGATAATATTGATGACGCTTTAAAAAATGCCGATGTGCTAGTTGATTTTACGCGCCCAGAAGCGAGTATGTTGTACTTGGCGGCTTGCCAAAAGCATCAAGTGAAAATGATTATTGGCACAACAGGCTTTTCTGCTGAGGAAAAGCAGGTTATTGAGGCTGCTGCCAAAAATGTGGCGATAGTATTTGCGCCTAATATGAGTGTGGGCGTGACGCTGCTGATTAACCTTGTGCAATCTGCCGCAAAAGTGCTAAATGAAGGTTATGACATCGAAATTATCGAAGCGCATCACCGCCATAAAGTTGATGCGCCATCTGGTACAGCGCTTCGTTTAGGTGAAGCAGCCGCTAGCGCGCTGGGTAGAGATTTGGCAGATTGCGCAGTGTATGGCCGAGAAGGCGTAACCGGCGAGCGTGATCCTAGTACGATTGGTTTCGCAACTGTGCGCGGTGGTGATGTTGTGGGCGACCATACCGTTCTGTTTGCTGGCATTGGTGAACGCGTTGAGTTGACACATAAGGCTAGCAGTCGCGCAACATTTGCTTTGGGCGCATTACGCGCGGCAAAGTTTTTAGCTGATAAAAATAGTGGCTTATTTGACATGCAGGATGTATTAAATTTGCGTTAATTTCTTAGTGTTTTTTCTTGATACACTGAAAAATTGCTTATTTAGTCTCATTTAAACTAAGCGCTTTACTAATAAACACGCGGTGCCAGCTCACTTTGTGCAATAGGCTTAATTATTCGCTGCTATTTTTAAACGGATTTTTTGCTTTTAAATCGCTGAACAAAAGACCTATTTGCAATGTAACGTTGAAATGTAAGCCGGTTTTCGCTATAATTCGTTAATTCTGAAACGGGAAGAGTATAAAAACTCATCCCGTTTTGCGTATCTGCCATCCGTTCACGATGGTCTAAGAGCAAAAAATTAATTAACGCTGTAAAACAAGGAGTTACCGTGTCACAAAATCTGCCCGCCATACTCGTACTTGCAGATGGAACTGTGTTTCGTGGTACATCCATTGGCGCTGCTGGCCATGCTGCTACAGGCCAAACAGTCGGTGAGGTGGTTTTTAACACTTCAATGACTGGCTACCAAGAAATACTCACAGACCCATCGTATACCAAACAAATAGTCACACTTACTTACCCGCATATTGGTAACTATGGCGTTAATCTTGAAGACGTAGAGTCTGGTCAAGTGTATGCCAGCGGTTTAATCATTCGTGATTTGCCTCTGACACATAGCAACTTTAGAAACACCCAATCATTGGCAGAATACTTAGTCGCCAATAATGTCGTTGCTATTGCAGACATAGATACCCGTAAATTAACGCGCATTTTGCGTGAAAAAGGTGCGCAAGCTGGTGCCATTATTGCGGGTGAATCAGATGAAGTTAAAGCGATTGCCTTGGCAAATAGCTTGATTGCAGGATTCCCAGGTTTGAATGGCATGGACTTAGCTAAAGTCGTGACCTGTGCTCAGCCTTATGAGTTTACTGAAGGTGAATGGGCGCTAGGCGAAGGTTTTACCTCGGCGCCAGCAGCACAGTTTCATGTGGTTGCTTACGATTACGGCGTAAAGCGTAATATTTTACGCATGCTGGTTTCGCGTGGTTGCAAGGTAACAGTATTGCCTGCGCAAACTTCTGCGGCAGAGGCTTTGGCCTACAAGCCAGATGGTGTGTTTTTATCTAATGGCCCTGGTGATCCAGCGCCATGTGATTATGCTATTGCTGCTATTAAAACTATTGTAGAGGCTGGTGTGCCAACCTTTGGTATTTGTTTAGGCCATCAGTTATTGGCTTTAGCTAGCGGCGCTAAAACACATAAAATGAAATTTGGACATCATGGCGCTAATCATCCTGTGCAAGATGTTGAATCTAAACGCGTGTACATTACCAGCCAAAATCATGGTTTTGCGGTAGATGCTGCAAGCTTACCTGCCAATATTAAAACAACCCATGTTTCATTGTTTGATGGTAGTTTGCAAGGCATTGCGCGTACTGATAAACCTGCATTTAGTTTTCAGGGTCACCCAGAAGCAAGTCCAGGTCCAACTGAAATGAGTTATTTGTTTGATCGCTTCATTAGCATGATGCAAGCAGCAAAATTAGAACAAGGAAAGGCAAGCTAATGGCTAAGCGTACGGATATTAAATCGATACTAATTATTGGTGCAGGACCAATTGTGATTGGTCAGGCTTGTGAGTTTGATTACTCTGGCGCACAGGCGTGTAAAGCGCTGCGTGAAGAAGGTTATCGGGTTATTTTGGTGAACTCTAATCCAGCCACTATTATGACTGATCCTGAAATGGCTGATGCGACCTACATTGAACCAGTGACTTGGCAAGTGGTTGAGAAAATCATTGCCAAAGAGCGTCCAGATGCTTTATTGCCAACTATGGGCGGACAAACAGCCTTAAATTGTGCGCTTGATTTAGACAAGCATGGCGTACTTGCAAAATACAATGTTGAAATGATAGGCGCTTCTAAAGAGGCTATTGATAAAGCTGAAGATCGTCAGAAATTTAAAGAAGCGATGACCAAAATTGGTTTGGCTTCTGCCCGTTCAGTGGTTGCACATAGCATGGAAGAAGCTTTGCAATTGCAACCGCAAATTGGTTATCCAGCGATTATTCGTCCATCATTTACCATGGGTGGTAGCGGCGGCGGTATTGCTTATAACCGTGAAGAATTTATGACGATTTGTGAGCGTGGCCTAGATGCTTCGCCTACCAAAGAATTGTTGATTGAAGAATCGCTACTTGGTTGGAAAGAATATGAGATGGAAGTGGTGCGCGACTCAGCGGATAACTGCATCATCATTTGTTCTATTGAAAATTTAGACCCAATGGGCGTGCATACGGGTGACTCTATCACCGTGGCACCGGCACAAACGTTGACTGATAAAGAATATCAGATCATGCGTAATGCCTCATTGGCCGTATTGCGCGAAATCGGCGTAGATACTGGCGGCTCAAACGTACAGTTTGCAATTAACCCTGTTGATGGCCGTATGATTGTGATTGAGATGAACCCACGTGTTTCACGTTCATCTGCATTAGCTTCAAAAGCAACCGGCTTTCCTATTGCTAAAATTGCTGCAAAATTGGCAGTAGGTTTTACTTTAGATGAGCTACGTAATGAGATTACCGGCGGTGCTACACCAGCTTCATTTGAGCCTTCGATTGATTATGTGGTTACTAAGATACCTAGATTCGCTTTTGAGAAATTCCCGCAGGCGGATTCACGTTTAACTACACAAATGAAGTCTGTAGGCGAGGTGATGGCGATTGGCCGTACTTTCCAAGAATCATTCCAAAAAGCTTTACGTGGTTTAGAGGTTGGCGTCGATGGCTTAGATGAGAAAACCACAGATTTAGATACCATTACCAAAGAAATGGGCGTGCCAGGACCAGAGCGTATTTGGTACGTGGGCGATGCCTTCAGAATGGGTATGACGATTGCAGAAGTGTATGATATTTCTAAAATCGATACTTGGTTTTTGGTACAAATTAAAGATATTATTGACAGAGAGCAAGCGCTTAAAGGTAAGCAGATTGCTGATTTAGATAAGCCAGCGATGCTTAAATTAAAGCGTAGCGGTTTTTCAGATCGCCGTTTAGCGACATTATTGAATACTGATCAGCATGCTGTGCGTGCTTACCGTCAAGCTTTGCAAGTGCGTCCTGTATATAAACGCGTAGATACTTGTGCTGCGGAATTTTCTACCAATACTGCGTATATGTACTCTACTTATGAAGAAGAGTGCGAGGCTGCGCCAACCAATAACAAAAAGATCATGATTTTGGGTGGCGGACCGAATAGAATCGGCCAAGGTATTGAGTTTGATTATTGTTGCGTACATGCCGCTTTTGCTATGCGTGAAGATGGTTATGAAACCATCATGGTGAACTGTAATCCTGAAACGGTTTCTACCGATTACGATACTTCAGACCGCTTGTATTTTGAGCCAGTGACGCTTGAAGACGTGTTGGAAATTGTTGCGCTAGAAAAACCAGTTGGCGTGATTGTGCAATATGGCGGTCAAACGCCACTAAAACTTGCGCGTGCTTTAGAAAAAGCTGGCGTACCAATTATTGGTACTACGCCAGATGCGATTGATAAAGCGGAAGACCGTGAGCGCTTCCAAAAAATGTTGCAAGAGCTTGGCTTAAAACAACCGCCAAATCGTACTGCTAGAACGCCGGAAGATGCTGTTCGTTTAGCCTTGGAGATTGGTTACCCGTTGGTGGTGCGTCCTTCTTATGTGCTTGGTGGTCGTGCGATGGAAATTGTACAAGAGCAATCTCAACTTGAACGTTACATGCGTGAAGCAGTAAAAGTTTCTAATGAATCGCCAGTATTGCTGGATAGATTCTTGAATGATGCGCTTGAAGTGGATGTGGATGCGCTTTGTGATAATACTGGCGATGTGATTATCGGCGGTATTATGGAACACGTGGAGCAAGCTGGTGTTCATTCTGGCGATTCAGCCTGTTCGCTGCCGCCTTATAGTTTGTCTGCTAAGTTGCAAGATGAATTGCGGGTTCAAACTAAACAAATGGCACGCGCGTTAGGTGTGGTTGGCTTAATGAATGTGCAGTTCGCTATACAAGGCGAAACCGTATTTGTACTTGAAGTAAACCCAAGAGCATCACGCACAGTGCCGTTTGTTTCAAAAGCATGTGGATTGCAATTAGCTAAAATTGCGGCACGCTGCATGATAGGTATGTCGCTTAAAGAGCAAGGCGTGACACATGAAGTTATTCCACCATTCTACTCAGTAAAAGAAGCGGTATTCCCGTTCATTAAATTCCCAGGCGTAGATACTATTTTAGGCCCTGAGATGAAATCAACTGGTGAAGTGATGGGTGTTGGTGCTACGTTTGCTGAAGCTTTTCTAAAATCACAACTTGGCGCATCGACTAAATTACCAGAAGGCGGTAGAGCATTTATTAGCGTGCGAAAAGAAGACTATCTAAAGGCTGTTGAAATTGCGCAAGCATTAGATCAGCTTGGTTTTAGTTTAGTGGCCACTAAAGGTACCGCAACTGCTTTAAATGCTAGTGGCCTTAAAGTAGATTCAGTCAATAAAGTAGCAGAAGGTCGGCCGCATATTGTAGATATGATTAAAAATGGTGATATTAGTTTTATTGTGAATGTGACTGAAGATAAGCGTGCTGTAGCCGACTCATATGAGATTCGTCGCAGTGCCTTACAAAATAAAGTGACTTACTATACCACCATGGCCGGTGCAAAGGCTGCCTGCGTAGGTATGGCACACATGCAAGAATTGACGGTGGAATCGCTGCAAGACTTGCATAAAAAGCTCGCTTAAAATACACTTTAACAACATTAATTAATTTTATACTTTAAACCACACTCAGTTTGGGTGTGGTTTATTTTTTATACCAAGGTTAGGCAATATGGCAGTTACTCAAATACCCGTTACCGTTAAAGGTGCAGTGCAACTTAAAGAAGAATTGCTACGCTTACGTAGTGTGGATAGACCTGACGTGATTCAGGCTATTGCTGAGGCGCGTGCGCAGGGTGATTTGTCTGAGAATGCAGAGTACGAAGCGGCCAAAGAGCGCCAAAGTTTTATTGAAGGCCGGATTGCGGAAATTGAAGCTAAGCTTTCTAATGCCATGATTATTGATCCAACCACCTTGCATGCAGAAGGTCGATGCGTATTTGGTTCAACGGTCCGAATCGAAGATTTAGATAGCGGCAATATGATTACCTATCAAATTGTAGGTGATGATGAAGCTGATATTAAAAATGGCAAAATTTCCATTAGCTCACCCATTGCGCGTGGACTCATTGGTAAATCTGAAGGTGATGTGGCTGAAGTCATGGCGCCTGGTGGCGTTAAAGAATATGAAATTTTGGATGTGCAGTATATTTAGCGCAGTCGATAACATCATAAATACAGTCAGCAAAAAACATTGATAGGAATAGATGACGATGAATAATTGGTCAGGTAAATTTGCACTTATTGTTATCACTATGTGGGTGGGCGCCTTGTGGACAACCGGTGCAACCGCTTATGTGCTATTTAAAACCTTGCCTGATAGCCAGTTAGCCGGTCAGTTGGCAGGTAATTTATTTAATTACGTTTCCTATTTAGGCTTATTTTCAGCAATCTATTTGCTCATTCATCGCTTATTCTTTTATGGGTCATCAGCTCTTAAGCAATCTTATTTCTGGGCAGTATTTGTTATGTTGTTATTGGTTCTTGCCGGCCATTTTGGTATTCAACCAATATTAGCGCAATTGAAGATTGATGCCATGCCTGGCGATGTAATGCAGAGTGTGTTTTCTGATCGGTTTAAAACTTGGCACGGTGTTGCTAGCATTGCTTATGTGGTGCAAAGTTTGCTAGGTTTTGTGTTGGTATTGCGCGCTAGATAGCTAATTTTAGGCGAAAAAATAGGCGCCAGATAAACATAGCGCCCATACTAACAATGCTTTAATGAAGCAATGCTATTATTTAGGAATGACAATTTTTGGTTTAGTTGATTGACGATAAATCACTAATTGTTTACCAATATGATGCACCGCAGTTGCTGTAGTTTGCTCACAAATGTCGCTAAGTAATTGTGAACGTACCGCTTTATCATCTACCATCACTTTAATTTTAATCAGCTCATGTGCATCTAGGCAGACGTTAAGTTCTTTTAAAACGCCCTCTGATAAGCCTTTATTGCTTATCATAACGACAGGGTTTAGGTTGTGTGCAAGGCTACGTAAGTAGCTAATTTGTTTTGAATTCACTTAGGTTTCTTCTTAAGTATCTTATTGATCTATATAGGCGAACATTTTAACAGATGAAACTAAAACCTTCCAGCAAAGCTTGGATACATGAACATATCAACGACGAATTTGTAAAACGTGCGCAAAAAGAAGGCTATCGAGCGCGTGCCGCCTATAAATTAACTGAAATTGATGACAAAGATAAGCTCATTAAGCCTGGTATGACGGTGGTAGATTTAGGTGCCACACCAGGTAGTTGGTCGCAGGTAGCAGTACAGCGACTAAAAGGTCAGGGGCGGATTATTGCCTTAGATTTACTGGAAATGGAGCCAATTAAAGGTGTAGAATTTATACAAGGTGACTTTCGTGAAGATGCCATATTAAAACAATTAGAAAATAGTTTGAATGGCAAGCAAGTTGACCTTGTAATTGCAGATATGGCACCCAATATCACAGGCATAACTATTGTAGACCAGGCTGGTGCGGCATATTTAACTGAGTTGGCTCTCGAGTTTAGTAAAGAATGGCTTAAACCAAGCGGCAATTTTTTGGTCAAGGTATTTATCGGCGAAGGTTTTGAAGAGATATTGCAAAGCATGCGTTTAGCGTTTGATAAAGTAGTCACTCGCAAACCAAAGGCATCACGCGGTAGAAGTAACGAAGTTTATTTATTGGGCTTAGGCCGTAAGTCCTAACTAAAAATGCAGCAAAATGCCAAAATGAACTCATGCGTTTCAAACTATATTTTGCTAAGTGAAGCGAAGGCAAAATAGCGAATATATTTATATTTTGAAATATAGATTACTGCCTTAGATTTGCAAAAAGCGTAATATAGACAATAAGAATTAGGATTAATAAGAGCTAGACCTAAGTAGTAAAGCAGGTTTTCATAAATCTGCCTTTTAAAAGGAATATGGTTTTGAACAATATATTTAAGAATGTTGCCATTTGGTTGGCGGTTGCCATGGTGTTATTGGCAATTTTCAATCTGTCGGGTGTCAAAAATAGTGCTGACAGCCAAATTGTCTATTCCCAGTTTATTCAGGAAGTAAAAGATGGCCGGATTGCTAAAGTCCAAATTGATGGTCGTGTGCTTCATGGCACCACGCATGATGGTAAAAAATTCAATACTTATGCACCTACCGATCCTTGGTTAGTTTCTGATTTACTTAAAAGTAATGTCATGGTTGAAGCTAAACCCGAAGAAGAGCAATCATTTTTGATGAGCATTTTTGTTTCATGGTTTCCAATGATTTTATTGATTGGTGTCTGGGTGTTTTTCATGCGCCAAATGCAAGGTGGTGGCAAAGGTGGCGGCCCATTTTCATTTGGTAAAAGCAAGGCGCGTCAGTTAGACGAAGGAAATAACCAAACGACTTTTGCTGATGTTGCTGGTTGCGATGAGGCAAAAGAAGAGGTCGCGGAAATTGTTGAGTTTTTACGTGACCCAACTAAATTTCAAAAATTAGGCGGTCGTATTCCGCGCGGCGTTCTAATGGTAGGCCCTCCGGGAACAGGTAAAACCTTGTTGGCAAGAGCCATTGCCGGTGAAGCAAAAGTACCATTTTTCACAATTTCAGGCTCTGACTTTGTCGAGATGTTTGTTGGTGTAGGGGCTTCACGTGTGCGGGATATGTTTGAGAACGCCAAGAAAAACTCGCCTTGCATTATCTTTATTGACGAAATTGATGCCGTAGGTCGTAGTCGCGGATCAGGTACTGGTGGCGGTAATGACGAGCGCGAGCAAACCTTGAATCAGTTGTTGGTTGAGATGGATGGTTTTGAAGGTAACTCAGGCGTGATTGTGATTGCCGCGACTAATAGAGCTGATGTGCTAGATAAAGCATTGCTTCGTCCGGGTCGATTTGATCGTCAAGTAATGGTTTCATTGCCTGATATTAAAGGCCGTGAGCAAATTCTTTTAGTGCATATGAGAAAAGTGCCGATTGATGCGGATGTGAAAGCCGATATTCTAGCGCGTGGAACGCCTGGTTTTTCAGGTGCGGATTTAGCGAATTTAGTCAATGAGGCCGCTTTATTCGCCGCACGCCGTAATAAGCGCACGGTCGATATGCAAGATTTTGAGGATGCCAAAGACAAGATCTATATGGGTCCTGAGCGTAAATCAATGGTGATGCGTGAAGATGAGCGACGTAACACCGCTTATCATGAGTCTGGCCATGCGATAGTGGCAAAATTATTACCTAAAGCAGATCCGGTGCACAAGGTGACAATTATGCCACGTGGTTGGGCCTTAGGTTTAACATGGCAATTGCCAGAGTTCGACCGTATTAGTAACTATAAAGACAAGATGTTGGAAGAGATTTCAATATTGTTTGGTGGTCGTATTGCCGAAGAGGTATTTATGCATCAAATGTCTACCGGCGCTTCTAACGACTTTGAGCGCGCGACGAAATTAGCCCGTGATATGGTGACACGTTACGGTATGAGTGATGCGCTAGGCACTATGGTGTATGCTGGCGATAGCCAAGATTCACTTTTTGGTAGCATGAGTTCTAAAACTGTTTCAGAGGCAACTCAGCAAAAAGTGGATGCGGAAATTCGTCGTATCTTGGATGAGCAATACGGTATTGCACGTAAATTGTTAGAAGATAATCGCGAGAAAGTTGAAGCGATGATGACGGCATTAATGGAGTACGAAACCATTGATGCGGATCAAATTAATGACATTATGGCTGGCATTCCTGTACGCCCACCCAAGCCTACACAAAGTAAAGCAAACCCACCAAAAGATACTGGGTCAACAGGCTTAGGGGCGAATGTGGCGCCGCAACCAACGGCCAAAACATAAGTTATTGATTTGAAATAGTGATTTAAATTTAAAAGGGGCTGTAATTGCAGCCCCTTTTTTCTTACCTGTGATGTGGCAATTTATTTCAACAGGTAAAATTAAGTATAATGTCCCAATGATATTTGATTGCGGTAAATACCAGCTTAATTTGAATCGCCCGCATGTGATGGGCATTGTTAATGTAACGCCAGATTCTTTTTCTGATGGTGGGAAATTCAATACAACACATTTAGCTGTTGAGCATGCGCTTCAGCTTGTTGCTGATGGTGCTGATATCTTGGATATTGGCGGAGAATCTACTCGACCTGGCGCAATGCCAGTCAGTTTGGACGAAGAGCTAAGTCGTGTGATTCCAGTAATCGAGGCCTTGAGCATGGTCTGCGCGCTGCCTATTTCAATCGACACTTATAAGCCTGAGGTAATGCGCCAAGCTATCGTTGCCGGAGCTAATATTGTCAACGACATTCGAGCCCTACAGGAACCCGGCGCTTTAGAAGTTGTGGCGGGCAGCCATGTAGGTGTGTGCTTAATGCACATGCAAGGTCTGCCACAAACCATGCAACTAGAGCCTAATTATCAGGATGTTGTGGCTGAAGTGCGGCAGTTTTTAGTGGATAGGCTGAATGTTGCTTTATCTTGCGGCATTGATCGTAGTCGGATATTACTGGATCCCGGCTTTGGTTTTGGTAAAACGCGCGCGCATAACATTTTGCTTATCCAACATTTAACTGAGCTTGCTGATATTGGTCAGCCCTTATTAGTCGGATTGTCGCGTAAAGCCATATTAGGCGCTATAGCCGGTACTGATGAACAACAAAAGCTACACGCAGGCATTGCTGCGTCCGTCGTATCGACCATGAAAGGCGCTAATATTGTGCGAGTACACGATGTTAAAGCCACTGCTGATGCACTTAAAGTGGTGGCGGCAGTCTTGTAGTCAGGGCTGAAAATGCCGAGTTTAAAATTATAAAAATCCTAAATTAGGAATAGAAGCATGTCTAAAAAGTATTTTGGTACAGATGGTATTCGCGGCCGCGTTGGTGATGCGCCGATTACGCCTGATTTTATGATGCGTTTAGGATATGCAGCTGGCCGAGTCTTAACCAGTATAGAAAGTAATTTGGCCAAAGGCGCACATCCCGCCGTGTTAATCGGCAAAGACACACGCATTTCTGGTTACATGTTAGAAGCGGCTTTGGAAGCTGGATTATCTGCCGCAGGCGTCGATATTTTGCTTACAGGGCCAATGCCAACACCTGCAGTAGCCTATTTAACTCGTGCTTTACGCGCGCAGGCAGGGATTGTTATATCGGCTTCGCACAATCCTTTTTATGATAACGGCATTAAGTTTTTTTCTAGTTTGGGGACTAAATTACCTGACAATATTGAACATGCGATTGAAGCCGAACTAGAAAAACCTATGCAAGTGATGGAATCTTCTAAGCTAGGAAAAGCACGTCGCATAGGCGATGCCGCTGGTCGCTATGTTGAGTTCTGTAAAAGTACATTTCCTAATAATCTTGATTTACGCGGCTTAAAAATTGTTCTTGATTGTGCTCATGGCGCAACTTATCACGTAGCACCACCGGTTTTTCATGAGCTAGGCGCAGAGATCATTACCATAGGCAATAAACCGGATGGCTTGAACATTAATGAGCAAGTAGGCTCTACCCATCCAGAGGCGTTACGCAAAGCCGTACTAGAACATCAAGCCGACTTAGGCATTGCCTTTGATGGTGATGGTGACCGCGTGATGATGGTTGATAGTAATGGCCAACTGCTGGATGGTGATCAGCTACTTTATATTATTACCTTGGCGCGGCATAACAATGGCACATTACAGGGCGGAGTAGTGGGGACATTAATGACTAATCTTGCGCTAGAGCATAAGTTTGCTGCGCTAAATATTCCATTTGTTCGCGCTCAGGTTGGCGATAGATATGTGCTTGAGCAGATCAATCAAAATGGCTGGCAATTGGGTGGTGAGAATTCTGGGCATATACTCGTGCTAGATAAACATAGCAGCGGTGATGGTATTATTGCCGCGCTACAAGTGTTACAGGCACTGGTCGAAAGCAAAAAGACCTTGGCGCAAATGACTGCAGATTTAACACTTTACCCACAAGTGTTGATTAATGTTAAAACCGCACAAAAAATAGATTTGGCCAATCATGTGCAAATACAAGCTTCAGTACATGCAGCTGAAAAAGAATTGGCTGGTCGTGGTCGCATATTGCTTAGAGCTTCTGGTACTGAGCCTCTTATTCGCGTGATGGTAGAAGGTGAAAATCAGTTACAAGTACAAACCTTAGCGCAGAATATTGCTGATGTAGTTACTCAAGCTAGTCGTTAATCGCCTAAAGCCAGCGATAGCGCTGGCACGTATGGCAATAAAATTTTAGGCTCATTTAGAAAACATTCACCTGATTCATTAATCTTTCACCACGCGTTCATCAATCCTTCACATTTCAGTGACATTCTAGCGTTCATACTCAGCGAAAAGAATCATCGAAATGGGAGAGCGTGATGTCATATAGAATGCGTTTATATTTAAGCCGCATGCATCAATTAGATAGCAATGTTTGTGTTGCGGTAAACCATACCAGCCAATATAGAATTATTCGCAATTTTTTTCGAGCGGTGAGCCGACTTGGTGATGGCGTATTTTGGTATGCCTTGATGGCTGGCATATTAGTGGTTAAAGGCGCTGAAGGTTTTGCTCCAGTTTTGCATATGGTGATTGCCGGTTTGTTCGGCACTGCCCTTTATAAATGGTTAAAGGGTAAAACTTTGCGGCCGCGACCTTATGAAGTTCGTCAAGATATCTGGTTAACAGGTACGCCGTTGGATAAATTTAGTTTTCCTTCTGGACATACTTTGCATGCGGTACTTTTTTGCGTAGTGATGATTAATTACTACCCTCAGCTAAGTTTCATTGTGGTGCCATTTACCTCTTTAGTCGGCTTGTCTCGGGTAGTTTTAGGCTTACATTATCCTAGCGATGTATTAGCCGGCGCCTTGCTTGGCGGCATGATTGCGGGCTTATCTTTTCAAGTTATCTAGTCAGCCATTCGGCGACTTTTGCTTTTTAAAACCTAAGTTTATTTAAAGCTTAGGTTTATTTTATCTCGCTCTTATTTAAACTAATACTTATCTAAACCAGCGCTTATTTCATCAAGCGTTTGATTCACTCGCACTATTGTCGACAAAGTAGCGCACTGGCAGTGGGTGACTGATATGTAAATGTTTTAGGCATTGCTCACGCCAAATATCCAGCTGTTCCACACTCAAATTTTTCAGCTCAGGTTCGAGCGCTGGTTTCTCGCCATTTAATACTGCGCCTATATCGGCAATTGCTACTTGAGTTTTAGCCACGTAATAGACAAAATGCTTAAATACGCGTTGATCTACTAAACGTGCAAAACCGTAGATTAGCGTTGGTAATTTAACCGAACGTAATACGCCATCCCAAAATGCCAAGCGCTTCAATGCCAGATTAGTCATGTGTGCTGGGCATCTAAATTGAACTGAAATGAATTGCGTAATAATCACTTGATGTTTGTTTAGTAAATAGCGCGGTGAGGTGTTTTTCATCAGTGGCGCGAGGTGGCCGTCCATCGCCCATTCTGAGGCAATGTGGGTAAATATCTGGTTCTTGTGCCATAAAGCTTCGTGGGCCGGTACAAAATGATTATGTGCAATCACATCCACGTATAAATGGCTAAGATAGCCAATGGCAATCGCAGTTTCTTCATCTGTTTTAGCCGCTATCATCAGTTGATGAGCATTTTCCCACAGATGCGTATGACGATATCTGTGGCTGACGATAGCTAAGTCAGGCAAGCAAGCGCCAGCCATTACTAATTCAGGGAAGCGTTTAATCGCGTTTTGTAGGCGAGGGTCTAATAATGGCATCGCCCAAAGTAACGACTGTGCAAAATATAGATGTGTGACCAATCCCCACGCGTTTGCGTCCACAGAATACAGGTAGCATGGTAACCACCAGTAATATTTTTTTAAGAATGTTGGCAAATGCATGAAACATAATGTGACATATCAGTATGAATAAAATGTGACGGCTAGATTAAGATCATGCGAATAAAATCCGACTATTCATAAAAGCGTCATACAAAGTCGCTATTGTTTGATTTATCTAAATCTTGATTTCATTCAATACCTAAGAGAATTATTCAATCAATGACTAAACTAGCCACAGCTATAAAACCATTAAAAGTACTCTTTATTTCAGATGTATATTTTCCGCGCGTCAATGGCGTTTCTACTTCGATCAATACCTTTGTTGGGCAAATGCAAAGTTTAGGTCATGAGGTGCATTTAATCGCACCAGAATATAGTGTTGCTATGCAAGATGAAGCTAAAAACAGTGAAGGTTGGATTAAGCGGATTCCGGCGCGTAGTATTTACTTTGACCCTGAAGACAAACTCATGAAATTTGGCGCGGCGATGCAATTATTGCCAATGTTGGCGGAGGAAAAGTACGACATCATTCACGTGCATACACCCTTCGTCGCCCATTATTTAGGGCTAAAGTTAGCCGCAGCGCTTAATATTCCCTGCATAGAAACCTACCACACTTTTTTTGAAGATTACTTGCATCACTACTTGCCTTGGGTACCAAAATCATTAGCACGCGGCATGGCTAGAATGATTTCAAAGCGTCAATGCAACGCGGTAGAGGCTATTGTCGCGCCTTCTCAGCCAATGTTGGAGGTGTTGCGTGGCTATGGCGTGAAAGTCACGGCAGAGGTTATTCCAACCGGATTGCAAGAATCTAGTTTTAAAGCCGCCGATGGGCAGGCGTTTAGATTGAAATACGGCATCGATTTAGAGCGTCCAATGTTGCTGTATGTTGGCCGTGTCGCCTTTGAGAAAAATATTAATTTCTTATTGGAAATGACTAAGCTTCTTATCGAGAAACGTCCGGATGTGTTGCTAGTCGTTACTGGCGAAGGTCCAGCTGAAGCTAGTTTGCATAAGCTTGCTAAAACCTTAGGTCTTGAAAATAATATAAAGTTTATTGGCTATTTGGACCGCAATACTGAGCTTAATGCTTGTTATGAATCGGCCGATATATTTGTTTTTGCTTCTAAAAGTGAAACCCAGGGTTTAGTGTTGTTAGAGGCCATGGCACAGAGTACGCCGGTAGTGGCGATTGCTGAGTTAGGCACAGCCTCAATTTTAATTGAAGGTAAGGGCGCTTTAATCGCAAGCGACAACACGCTGGCATTCTCAGAAAGAGTAGAGCAACTGTTAACCCACACTGAGCAAAGAATTGAATTGGGCAGTAGAGCTAAAGCTTATGCTTTAGAGAAGTGGACGGCTAAATATCAAGCCGAACGAATGATTGATTTTTACAAGACCATTATTAAAAAAGAGGCGGCTACCGAGCCAACGATTCAGATAAAGCCTAGTCAATTTCATAGTCAATCACCTAGTCATTTAAATAGTCAGCAAGCTCATACTTAAAAGATTGAATCCTCGCTTGTCCTAATTTTGGATGGTTTTTTAAAACTTAATTATTCAATGAGTACTGACTTGTTCAAATAAAGACCTAAGAGCAATAGTGGCTATTAAAAGCGACTTTCAAAAAATTGAAGGTGGCGATTATGCTATGCTAGAACTTATTATTTTGATGAGTTACCACATGCAATCTGTGCTCAATGATGTTTTTAGTAGAAGGCAATTTCTTTGCCAGCCAATATGACAGATTATCCTCGGACTTTTCCTGCAGAAAAAATTGGCTTACATCCACGTAATAAACATAGAGGCCGTTACGATTTTGCTACGTTAATACAAGTAAGCCCAGCGCTGGCGCAGCATGTAAAAATAAATGAGCACAATGACGCCTCGATAGATTTTGCTAATCCGCAAGCAGTTAAAGCGCTAAACGGTGCACTACTTAAGTATTTTTACAATATTGCACACTGGGATATTCCTGCGCAGTATCTTTGCCCGCCGATTCCTGGTCGGGCAGATTATTTGCACTATATGGCTGATTTGTTGGCTAGCGTGAATGATAGCATTATCCCAACGGGTAATGCGGTGCGCGTTCTGGATATTGGTGTGGGTGCTAATGCTATTTACCCATTAATTGGTCAGCGTGAATATGGCTGGCATTTTGTTGGCGCAGATATCGACCCAGCAGCCCTTGAAAATGCACAGCATGTGTTGGACACAAACAGTGGTTTATCCAGCATTGAACTACGATTACAGCCCTCGTCTAGCGCCATTTTTAAAGGACTGGTGAAGTCAGATGAGAAGTTTGATTTGACTATGTGTAACCCGCCTTTTCATGCTTCCTTGCATGAAGCGCTTGCGGGGACAGAAAGAAAGTTGCGTAATCTAGGTAAAGTGAAAGCGTCCAGCAAAGCCCCAGTGCTTAACTTTGGTGGGCAGGCAGCAGAGCTGTATTGTGCCGGTGGCGAGGAGGCGTTTGTGACTATTATGGTGAATGAGAGTCGGCAGATTGCTCAGCAATGTTTATGGTTTACTACGCTAATCTCTAAAGCCATCACTTTGCCTAGCGTATACCGCGCCTTAAAAAATCTGAATGCGCTACAAGTTAAAACCATAGACATGGCGCAAGGCCAAAAGAAAAGTCGCGTGGTTGCTTGGACCTTTATGAATGCTAGCCAACAGCGTGCTTGGTATGCTAACAATCATGATTCGCCATAAGTTAAAAGTAATTTTGATGGCGTAGTTAAAGGGCAATAACATATTGCAGTGTTATACGCTGACATTGCTTCCTCTATGGCGTCAGCGTTAACGCTACTAACGCCACAGAGTTGTTTTCGATGCCAGATATTGATGGTCGGTTAGTCGGTAGCTCATCGCTAAACCCCGCCGATTTTGTGGCTATTTGCCAAGCTGCGAGTAACGCTTATCGCTAGTTTTAAAAGCGTTTATAGCTAAACCATTTTTACTTGCTCTTTATTTCTCAGCTTAACTATTTTACAGCCTCAGCTCTTCACAGCTTAATCATCACATGTCGAACGCAGCTGTAATCTTCAATGGCGTACATAGACATATCTTTGCCATAGCCGGATTTTTTCATACCGCCATGTGGCATTTCTGACACCAGCATAAAGTGCGTGTTCACCCAAGTGCAACCGTATTGCAATTCTGCGGAAACACGCATGGCGCGTGCTATATCTGTTGTCCAAACTGAGCTTGCCAAACCATATTCTGAATCATTGGCCCAAGCTACGACTTGCTCTTCATCATCAAATCGGGTTATAGAAACCACCGGACCAAATACCTCCTTACGAACAATTTCATCTGTATGCAGTGCACCCGCCACGATGGTCGGTTCATAAAAGAAACCGCGCCTGTCACTGATTTTTCCGCCAGTGGTAATTTCAATATGCTTTTGTGCGGCAGCGCGCTCAACAAAGCCGGCTACGCGGCTACGTTGGCGCTCTGAAATTAATGAACCCATTTCTACGCCGTCATCATTCTGCTCACCGATTTTAATGCTAGCGGTGGCTGAAGATAATTCAGCGACTAACTTCTCATAGATTTTTTTACCTGCATAAATTCGGCAGGCGGCGGTGCAATCTTGTCCGGCATTGTAAAAGCCAAAGGTGCGTACGCCTTCAACCACAGAGGCAATATCCGCATCATCAAATACAATGACTGGGGCTTTGCCGCCTAATTCTAAATGGGTACGTTTCACGCTTTTACTGGCCACTTCCATAATTTTTTGGCCAGTTGAAATATCGCCAGTAATGGAAATCATCTTGACTTGTGGCATGCCTATCAACGGTGCGCCAACTGATTCGCCACGACCTGTAATGATGTTGATTACGCCTGCTGGAAATATCTCAGAAATAAGTTCGCCCAATTTCAAGGTGCTTAGCGGTGTCATTTCAGACGGTTTTATAACTACAGTATTGCCCGCCGCCAGAGCCGGTCCTAGCTTCCATGCTGCCATCATTAATGGGTAATTCCATGGTGCAATCGAGGCGACTACGCCAAGAGGATCGCGTCTTACCATGCTAGTGTGGCCAGCTAAATATTCGCCCGCCAGTGCACCTGTCATATTGCGCAAAGCGCCCGCAAAAAAGCGGAAGACATCAGCAACCGCTGGAATCTCGTCATTTAGGGCGGCTAAATAAGGTTTTCCACAATTCATAGATTCAAGCGTTGCAAAGCTTTCTGCATTGGTTTCAATGGCATCGGCTAATTTTAATAGCATGCTAGAGCGATCACGCGGCGTTGTTTTTTTCCAAGTAGTAAATGCATTTTGCGCTGCCGTGACCGCTGCTGAAATTTGTTCTAATGACGCTTCTTTAACCTGTGTAATGACTTCGCCGGTGGATGGGTTGATGATATTTTCTAGCGCGCCTTCTCCACTTACAAACTGACCGTTAATAAGCAATGATTTTTGGATGTTATGCATTGATAAGTTCCTTTGAGCGTTTGAAGTTAAACCGTCAAGTGTTGCAAGATATTTTCTAGTCGATTACCGGCAGCGCGATGTTGTAATATTTCAAATACTTTTTCTGCAATTACGCTGCCGGCTTCTATGGAAGGTAAGCCAGCAGAGTAGATGTTAGAAAGTACACTATATTCATAACGCATATCAGCATTGCCACTAAAATTAGCCGCTGCATTTTGCGTGTTGCGGTCATTTAGGCGATAAGCAAAATAGGCGGACATACTTCGTGAGGCCAAGGCATCGCCACCTGGACGTTCACCAATTAAGGTGACAACTAATTGTGCGGCCAAGGCATCGCCTATAGATTCTGCCAGTTTAACGCGACCAAATGGGGCTAATATTGGTTGGCCAATTTTTAGTTTACGGCCATTTAAGCCATCTAATAACACCGGTAATAAGTCTGGAATATTGTGGTGAATCGCCTCTGCGCTTAAGCCGTCTGAGATAATTATTTGTACGTCGTTATTTTCTGGGCTTAGGCTATTTAAATCGCTATCAGCCAATATAGCGCCTAAGGAAGGGTCGTTTAAATGTTCACTTTTATTATTTGCCGCAGTATGCAATTCTCGCAACGCAATGTTGCCCATTTCAGCTGGGCGCAAATCTGCGTAAATAGCCTCGCGACCGATGGCTTGGTTAGCTTTCATTAAGCGCATCACGCGATTTGATGGCCGCGCACCTGCATTTTCAAAGCCGTAAATGGCTGGTACCGACTCTTGTAAGCGTTGAAATTCACTGGCGTCAAATTGGCCATTTGAAGTGCAGAATATTTTTGGATTACCCCAGTTGACACCGCGTTGAACATTACCATCGTCATCTTCTATAAATATCCCTTTGCTTATTGCCCAAGCTAAAAATTCAGGCGCGGGCTTTAAGTTATAAGTTTCGCGTAAGGTTTGATCGTCATGGCCGCTGGTATCAAAATAAGCCAGCATGCGGTCTGTGCCTAAATACACATCCATGAAAAAATTAGCGCCAGCGGCTGTCAGCAGTTCGGTCGCCATTTGCTGGCCTTCTATGGTCACTTGAGAATGCAAGGTGTAGCAAGGCGCCATGCCCATCGCCAAGCCCATGAGTTTCCCCATAAAATGGTCTTGCAAGCATGAGTAGATCATTTCATGATTATCTAAATGCGTTTCTGGGCCAATAAATCCTGTGACATTATTCACCATAAACGGCGAATAACGACGTGCTAGGCCATAACAAAGTGCTTCGGTGGTCGCCATATCCATACCGTCATGTTTGTTATAGCTTAATTCACTGCCTTGACCTGTTTCAAAATACATAAAGTTTTCAGCGATTCCTGCCAAGGGGCCGCTAATTTGCATGGTTTCGTAGGCGTCATCTAGCAACGCAACCGTCACATCAAATTCGTCTGTCAGTGTGCGTTCGGTGCCGGCTAGGCTTTGAAACATAATCTCCACCGGCGCGCCTTCTTTCAGGCATGTCAGTTGCGTTTTTATATGGGATAGCACACAAATTTGCGTTGGCGCGCCAGTTTCACGCCGAATTTTGTCCAAGTGATGCAAGGTGGCGCTAATGTTCGCCACACTATCAATCGCCGGATTTAAACCTAAAATAGCATCGCCAGAACCCATGCTCAAGCCGGTGTAAAGCAACATGGTCATGCCACTTAAGTTATCGGTAGGATGATTTGGTTGTAAGCGCGAAGATAGCGTACCTGGTAAACCGACGATGGTGCGCGCTTTACCTGATGCGCCAGTTTTTAGTTTTTTGGCGAGTAAAACCAGTTCGTGTACATCCAGCAATTTAGTCAGCGCGGCAACCATGACGCCAGTTAGTGCTGTGCCTACCTGTCGAATACGCGCACCATTAGCTCTTAATAAATTGTCTTTTAGTTCACCTAAAGTACAGTGTGCTATTTCAGAAAATACGCTGTGATTAATATCATAATTGACCTGCATCACGCTATCAATGCGGCCATGAATATCGGTTAATGGAGTGTCAAAAATCTTCTGTAAAGTAAAGCTGGAAAGTAAAGCGCGTGCGGCTTCGCGCATAATTTCGTCGCTAGCCGCTAATCCCGCTTTACGGTCGCCAGCTTTACTGATATCCGCCGCGCCGAGTACGTGTTTTAAATCTTTAAAAGTAAATGTGCGGCCATGCAGTTTAATGGTGTACGGTAAAGTTGCGCTTGGTACGGGCAGCAGAATGTTGTCTAGGCGGCTTAGTTTTTTAGCACTTAAAGGTGTTTGATGCAGTGTTTGCATTGCCAGTATCCCTTGTTAACTCATTACAAGCTAGTTAGCTTCACTTATTTAATGCATTCCAAT
>CANCPF010000024.1 GCA_947379975.1 Methylophilaceae bacterium
CGCTGTTGCGCTGGGATAATATTAACGTATTCATTGAATTCACCACGTAAGAAACCCCAACCGCGCTGAATATGTTGAATTAAGCTTTGTGCTTTATATTGCGTCGCTACATTAATACGACGAATGCCTGAATTGACACAATTAGACAATGGGAAATCAATAATTCTAAATTTACCACCGAATTGCACGGCCGGCTTAGCACGCCAGTCAGTTAAGTTCTTTAAACGACTTCCACGACCACCTGCAAGAATAATAGCTGCCGTATTTTTGGTTAATGTACTAATAAAACGATCTGAATGCTTGTCTTGCGGCATGATGCCCTCCTGAAGTTTGATCATTCATTGACTTTAACTAGCTGGGCCAACTAGTTTAAATTTTCGCCTAACTGTATTCAAGGTACATTATAATCAGCTTAAAGCACTATAATCTAGCTAATAAGACTAAAAATAAAAAATATTTCTTAGAAAATTAAGAGGAAATGCACCTTGGTAAAATCTACAGCAACGCTGCCACAAGCCGACATCAATGCCGATGCTAAAACGATGCTTAAGAAAAAGCCGAACTCAAGCGGATTATCAGCTGTCTCGGCCAAATCTTTGCAATTAATATTAAAAGCCAAACACCACGACCCTTTTAGTTATTTAGGCCAGCATGCTACTGAAGATGGCTTTGTCTATCGTGCTTTTTTACCCAGCGCCACTACCGTTTGGGCTAAAAGCTCCAACACGTGGGTGAAATTAGACAAAATACACGACGACGGTTTATTTGAATGGCATGGTATAAGCGCACTTAAAACACCATGCTTACTCAAAATAGAGTGTGCAGACCACAGTTACGAGTCATATGACCCATACACGTTTTCCTCTAGCATCACGCCTGATGAGCTTTATTTATTTGGCGAGGGCCGACTAAAACAAGCCTACAAAACCATGGGCGCACAGTGGATCACACAAGATAATATTGATGGCATTCGTTTTGCAGTCTGGGCTCCAAATGCGGAGCGTGTAAGCGTTACTGGCAACTTCAATGGCTGGGATGGCAGAATTCATTCTATGCGCGCACACGGTGCGAGTGGTGTATGGGATATTTTCATTCCAAACCTGACCACCAGCGACACTTATAAATTCGAAATTCGCAATCGTCAAACGGGTGGCGTGTTAGTTAAAACCGATCCATATGGTTTTGAGTTTGAACAACGCCCAGGTACCGCAGCAAAAATTAGTAAAAGCCTTCATCAATGGCAAGATAAGCATTGGCTAGAGTCACGAAAGAAGAATGATTGGTTACATGCGCCATTTAATTGTTATGAAGTACATTTGGGCTCTTGGCAGCGCAATGATAAAGGTCATTTCTTAAGCTACAGAGAGATGGCAACAACATTAGTGCCTTACGTCGCTGAAATGGGTTATACGCATATTGAATTAATGCCAATTTCAGAACATCCACTGACAGAATCTTGGGGCTACCAAACCACAGGCTATTTTGGTGTGACGAATAGATTTGGCTCACCAGACGATTTACGCTTTTTAATTGACGCTTTCCATCAAGCCAATATTGGTGTAATTCTAGACTGGGTGCCAGGCCATTTTCCAAAAGACGATTGGGCTCTAGCACGTTTTGATGGTACTGCTTTGTATGAGCATGAAGATCCGCGCCTAGGTGAACACCAAGACTGGGGTACTTATATATTCAATTACGGTCGTAATGAAGTGCGTAACTTCTTAATGGCTAACGCGCATTATTGGCTGACTGAATTCCATATTGACGGCTTTAGGGTAGATGCTGTCGCGTCTATGCTTTATCTTGATTACTCACGTAAAGCGGGTGAATGGCTACCCAATAAATTTGGCGGCCGTGAAAATCTAGATGTCATTGATTTCTTGAAACAGTTTAACGTCATGGTGGGTGAAGAATTCCCCGGCGTACTAACCATAGCCGAAGAATCTACCGCATGGCCTGGCGTATCTAGACCAGTTTATTTGGGCGGCTTGGGCTTTAGTATGAAATGGAATATGGGCTGGATGAACGACACGCTTTCATATATTGAAAACGACCCGGTCCATAGACGTTATTACCACGACATGCTTACTTTTGGTCAGCTCTACGCCTACTCAGAAAATTTTGTATTACCGTTCTCGCATGATGAAGTGGTACACGGAAAGCATTCCTTACTCGACAAAATGCCAGGTGATACATGGCAAAAGTTCGCAAATCTGCGTTTGTTAGCGACACACCAAATGACAGCTCCTGGTAAAAAACTCAACTTTATGGGCAATGAGTTTGGACAAGGACGAGAATGGAACGTAAACAGTAGCCTAGATTGGCATTTACTGGGTGATGAATATGCAGGCCACGCTTGGCATCAAGGCATCAAGTTAGCCAACACCGATTTAAACAAGCTGTATAAAAACATCACAGCCTTACATACGCTTGATTTTGAGCACCAAGGCTTCGAATGGATAGACTGTCACGACACAGAACAATCGATAATCAGCTTCATTAGACGGGGCTTAGACAATAGTTTTGTTATAATAGTATTGAATTTTACGCCTGTGTTACGCAATCAATATAGAATTGGCGTGCCACAAGCTGGCACTTATCATGAAATATTTAACAGTGATGCAGCATGCTACGGCGGCAGTAATAGTGGAAACGGACCAGCATTAAATACTGAAAATGTTGCATGGATGCATCACAATCAATCGCTTGTAATAACTTTGCCACCTTTGGCTGGTATCGTTTTACAATTAAAATAACTTAATAAAAAGCACTTTTACATCAATGGCAACGTTAACTGAACTACCAGTATGGCAAACTCTTTGCCTACATAAAGAAAAAGTTATTTCCACACACATGCGCGATTTATTCGCAAATGACCCTGATCGATTTAATAAATTCAGTCTTATGTTTGATGATTTATTATTAGATTATTCTAAGCATTTAATTAATGATGAAACAATGCCATTACTGATGAAAATGGCCCGTGAATCAAAAATTGAAAGCTGGCGAGACCGCATGTTTGCTGGTGAAAAAATCAATATCACGGAAAATCGTGCCGTGCTGCATACCGCCCTGCGCAATCGAGCCAATACACCAGTGATGGTTGATGACAAAGATGTGATGCCAGAGGTGAACGCTGTATTAGCACAAATGCGTGAGTTTTCAGAAAAAGTACGTGATGGTAGCTGGTTAGGCTACAGCGGAAAACGTATTACTGACATCGTCAATATAGGTATTGGCGGTTCTGACTTAGGTCCAGTCATGGTTTGTGATGCTTTAAAACCATACGCAGGACCAGACTTAGAAATACACTTTGTATCGAATATCGACGGTGCGCATTTAATGCGTGCTCTTGAGGTGTGCAATCCTGAAACGACATTATTTATAGTCGCTTCCAAAACATTTACTACACAAGAAACCATGACCAATGCACTCTCTGCGCGGACTTGGTTTTTGGCCGCTGCAAAAGATGAAGCGCAGGTTGCAAAACACTTTGTGGCGCTTTCTACTAATGCGAAAGCGGTGCAAGCGTTTGGTATCGACACTAACAATATGTTCGCTTTTTGGGATTGGGTGGGCGGACGCTACTCACTTTGGTCGGCCATTGGTTTATCTATTGCCTTATATGTCGGCATGGACAACTTTGAAGCCCTACTCACTGGCGCACATGAAATGGATGTTCATTTCAAAACCGCACCATTAGAGCAAAATATGCCGGTCATTATGGCGCTCATTGGTATTTGGTATAACAACTTTTTTAATGCCGATACACATGCAATTTTGCCATACGATCAAGGTATGTCACGCTTCCCAGCTTATATGCAACAAGCTGATATGGAGAGCAATGGCAAGTTTATTTGCCGTGACGGTAGTCGCGTGAAATACAAAACTGGCCCGGTAATTTGGGGTGAAGCCGGCACAAATGGTCAGCATGCGTTTTACCAACTGATACATCAAGGTACGCAAATTGTGCCATGTGACTTTTTAATGCCTGTACATAGCCATTACGCTATTGGCAAAAGTGGTTATGCGCACCACAAAATTTTGCTGGCTAATTTTTTGGCGCAAACACAATCGCTTATGCTGGGCAAGACCCAAGAACAGGCACGTGCAGAGCTGGAGCTGCAAGGCATGTCTGGCGAAGCACTTGAGAATCTTCTGCCGCATAAAGTATTTGAAGGTAATCGTCCTAGCACTTCCATTATGTTCGACAAGCTAACACCGAACACTCTAGGTCGATTAATTGCTTTGTATGAACATAAAATATTTGTACAGGGCATGATTTGGGATATTAATAGTTACGACCAATGGGGCGTAGAATATGGCAAGCAGATTGCACAACAAATCTTGCCACAATTAACTAACGATGAAATGGTCAGCAATTACGACAGCTCAACGAATGGTTTAATCAATCACACTAAGGCACATCGCTAAGATGTTTTTTTAAAACTTTATTTAGCATGTCCATAAAAGAGCCCAACAGCAGTGATGCGAGTTGGGCTTTTTTTTGAAAGCACACCATTGCTTCCTAAATTCAAAAGTTACCAATAGCCAATAAGTTAAGGTTTAGTGTTGCCTAGTGATGTTGAATCTAAATCAGTTGAATGCCTGCTCTAAGGTCTATCGGATGAGTAAATTCACACAAGTCACATCCTTGTCATGTAAATTTCTTACCATCAAAATCTCGCAGAGATTTATATTCCCGACAGCACAATAACAAAAATTTAGTAAATCCTATGAAATTCAATCTACTTAGTCGAACGTATCATTTAATCCCTTTTATTTTAATGCTAATGGGATTAATGATTACATTTAAAAGCATGGCGCAAGATACTGATTATGAAGACCAGACAATACGCTTTCAAAGCACCTATATTTGGCAGAAAAAACCATCCTTTCAAGAAAAATATAGTGGCCCCAATAGCCTTAGTGCAGAAGCAGAAAAAAGCTACACTGCGACCATCACTGGGTTTTTCGGATTTCGACCTTGGCAAGGTGCTGAAATCTACCTCAACCCAGAGCTGACTCAAGGCGCTCCATTTTCTGGGCTAAATGGTACAGGAGCCTTTACCAATGGCGAACTTACACGCACCGGGACTACTGATCCTAAGCTTTATCGGCAACGATTATTTTTGAGACAGACGGTTAACCTTGGTGGCGAGGCGATCAAGGTCGAATCTGGACTGAATCAGATGGCTGGAAGCATGGATAAAAATCGCTGGGTGATGACACTAGGTAACTTTTCAACCCTAGATATTTTTGATGGCAATGCCTATGCTAAAGACCCGCGCGTACAATTTATGAATGCTGGCTTTATGGCGCCTCTAGCCTATGATTATGCGGCTGATGCTAGAGGCTTTGGCTTTGGTTTTACCAGTGAGTGGTATCAAGGTGACTGGGTATATCGCATAGGCCGAATGACCGGACCCAAAGACCCTAATATGCTTGCGACCGATTTTAAAATTTTTAAACACTACGGTGACCAAGCAGAGATCGAGCATGTACACACACTGTTTGGACAGCCAGGTAAAGTCAGGTTGCTAGCTTGGAGAAACCGCGCAAAGCTTGCCAGTTTTCAAGATGCGCTGGAATACCACATAGCTAATCCTGATAGCGATGCTCAAGCTATTTTTGCCGTGCGTAGTAGTGAAAAAATTAAGTATGGCCTAGGTATTAATCTAGAACAGGCAATTACTAATGATTTAGGATTTTTTTTAAGGGCGATGCAGGCCGATGGTAAAACAGAAACGCTAGCCTTTACAGAAACAGATGCCTCACTTGGTACTGGATTTTCATTAAAAGGCAGCGTTTGGCAGCGCCCTAAAGACACGGTTGGCTTGGGTTATATTCGCAACACACTTTCGGATGAGCGCCGACGATATTTAGCAGCCGGAGGCATTTCCTTCTTCCTCGGTGATAGTAATCTTAACTATCAACCTGAGCAGGTATTTGAAACTTATTATAGCGCTAATGTTTGGAAAGATTTATATGTGACTGCCGACTACCAAAGAATCTTAAACCCTGGATATAACAGTGATAGAGGCGTAGTAAATTTTGCAGCGCTGCGCTTTCATATTGAATACTAAATAATCAAGCACATCAGCAGTGTGTTTAATCATGTATAAAAATTAAAAACACATCAAAAATAAATCGGAATTATTTTTATACGCTTTTTTATACATGCTGAACATTGACGTTAAGACGAAAAAAACACGCTGTAAGGCGTGTATTTTAGCTAACTCATTGTATTTTTTGCTTTATAAACTTCATAAAGCATGTTTTTGGTGCGAAAGGAGAGACTCGAACTCTCACGCCTTACGGCGCTGGAACCTAAATCCAGTGCGTCTACCAATTCCGCCACTCTCGCAGGTAGTTTAACGACATATTAACAACTGCCGTTTCTAGCAAGCCGCTATTGTAGCGCAACTAAAGCATTTTGGAAAAGACAAAATGACAAAAAAGTTAATATTTATTTATCATGGCAGAATAAACATTATTTAAGCAAAGCATTCTTTGATGCGCCTCTGGCATAAAAGTTAATCTAATTAGAGCCCTATAAAAAAGTATCTTGTAGAAATGAAATATCACATCTTTACACTTGAATTTATAACGTTAAAGGCCCTGATTGTGCGAGAATGACGGATAATTCAATATTTAAAGTTTAAGAAAATGCAAAATACTATTAATCAAAATGAAATCAATATGCTGCGCACTGAGTTGGAGCTTTTAATGCGTGAGCGCGATTCATTATTGCGTGTCACTGGTGCTGCTGCTGGACTCATTGCAGAAATGGATAGTCATGATTTATCGATTAGAACCATAGAAGCGGCAGATTTATTAGCCACTACGATCAATAGCTTAAGTGAAGAATCTTTGCAAGATGCCTTGAGTGCGGTAAATGCTGAAATTATTAGCTAACTATTAGCAATACATTTAGTCGCGACCACTTCATTAAGATTCAAAAAGTGCTTAGAGTTTGATTAATCACAATAGAAACATCGCGAGCAATCTCTCACGGACACTGCTAGCCACGTGCATAACAATAATAGCTTCAGCTTGTAGCTTTCAACAATACGTGGCTAAACCTGTCGATCAAATTGCCAGCATAGAGAGATTTCAGCAAAAAGATCCTGCGAATGCTGACTTTCAACAATATCTGCTCAGCAATGGTTACCCAGAAAAAAACTTACCATTGCAACAATGGAATGCAGATGACTTAACCTTCTGCGCGCTGTTTTTTCATCCTAGCTTAGATGTGGCACGCGCCCAATGGCGATTGGCTGAACAAGCTGAAGATCGCGCAGCAGAAAGACCTATCGCCAGCTTAAGTGGGCACTTCGCTAATAGCAATCAAGCCAATAGTGACAACAGTCCTTATGCATTTGGATTAAGTATTGATATTCCCATTGAAACTGCTAATAAACGCGACATTCGCATTGAAAATGCGCGCCATTTATCGCTTGCGGCAAAGCTTGAAGTCGCACAAACCGCATGGCAGTTACGCAAGGATGTAGTGCAATCACTGAACGACTACCAATTTAACCAACAACAAATTAATCTGCTCACTAACGAAGAAGCGCGTCGTGGGGAAATTGCCGCCATCTATCAAAAGCGCGTAGATCTAGGCGCCGCATCAAATGTGGAATTAAGCACGGCTAAACTACTATTAAAAACAGTCACTTCTGAACTCAATGCAAAAAAATATAACCGCTTAGTACTACGCGCTAAATTAGCCAGTAGCACTGGTTTACCATTAGCTAAAATTGAGGCTATGCATTTTATATTTGAGGCTGACAACCAAAAACAAGCTGACTATCCGACGGCTGGAAATTTGCAAACTACCGCCCTACTTAATCGCTTGGATATCCGGATTGCACTTGAACGATATGCAGTTTCAGAAGCAAAATTAAAACTTGAAATTGCCAAGCAATATCCAAATCTTGTCATTAGTCCGGGCTATGCCTACGAGTTCGGTGATAGCATTTGGTCGCTAGGTTTATCTGGCCTATTGACTATCTTAAATAAGAATAAATTAGCAATTGCTGAGGCTACGCAACTACGAGAAGTTGAAGCGGCACAATTTGAAGCCTTACAGGCAAAAACCATTGCTCAAGCCGACACGGCAAATGTGGAACTTATGCTAGCCAAACAAGCACTTGATAACCAGCAGAAATTGCGTGAGCAACAGCAATTAAACACTCAGCGTTCAGAAAGAAAGTTTAAGGCGGGTGAAATAGACAGACTGGAGTTAGCATTTAGTCAATTAGAGAACCTTAATGCGGATAAAAGTGTTGCCGTATTGCAGTTTCAATTCAAAGCGGCGCAGAATCAGCTCGAAAACGCTCTGCAAATACCATTATCGGCCATTATCAATAATAGCGAAAACAAGCCGAAAAATATCAACAAGCTTGAAGATTTAAGCTTCAAAGAACCAAATAATAGAACCAAAGAATAAAACTAAAGAATAAACCAATAATCACTGCCAGTATTAAACTACTGGCATTTTTTGAAAGCTTGATGGGAGTTATCAATAATGAATCGCAAATTAGCCATAATCATAGGCATACAGGCCTTTCTTATTGTCATGCTTTTTTGGGTATTGGTATTCTATGGTAAAGATGAATATGAGGCTTCAACACATACCTCTGAAGACAATATCGAGGCACAAAATCGTGTCAGCACCAAACAAGGTTTAGCCACTATTCATGTTAGCCCAGCAACGCAGGTACAAAGTGACATTAGTACCAGCGGCTTAAAAACAATTACTCACCAAGGTGGAATCAGTAGCTACGGCAACGTGATTGCAATGGATAGCTTATTAGAATTACGCTCGCGTTATCTTGCTGCCAAGGCTGATAGTTTAGTAATTAGTACTTCTTTAGCACACAACAAACTTGAGCTTGCGCGTTTACGTGAACTGAATTTGGATGACAAAAACGTCTCAGATAAAGTGCTAGCAACCGCGCAGGCCGATACAAAATCGGATGAAGCCAAAGTGTTTGCTGCAGAATCCAGCGCTAAAAATATCGCTGATACTATGCGCCAAGCTTGGGGCGATACGCTCACTAAACTAGCGACAGACAAAACCCCGAGCAATCTATTACAAAGTTTGATCGATTATAAAGACGTGTTGATTCAAATCACCTTACCGTTCGATGCTGCTGAACCGATCGAGAACAGCTACGTAATGGTAGCGCCAACGACAGCATCATCTAACTCGGTGCGCGCCATTTATTTATCAAAATCGCCTATGAGTAATGCGACTATTCAAGGTAAAACATACTTTTACCACGCCAACACAAACATTTTACGTGCTGGTATGCAAGTGAAAATAAATAGCTTAAGTAACGCCAGCAAGCAGACTGGCGTGGTTATTCCAGCGACTGCGGTTGTTTGGTACGCAGGAAAACCATGGGCCTATCGAAAAACCGGCGAAGACCAATTTAGCCGTCTACCAATAAATACTAACATTGAAGTTGATAACGGCTGGTTTTATCAGGCCAGCACAAAAGCTGACTTAAGCGTTGGGGACCAAGTTGTCATTAGTGGCGCGCAACTATTGCTATCTGAAGAATTTAAGTCTCAAATCACCAACGAGAATGAGGATTAAAGCGTCATGATGTCAGCTTTAGTCCGTTTTTCTATACGCTTTAGTGGCGTGATTATTGGCTTAGCCACGCTGGTGGTGCTTTATGGCATTCACAGCCTTACGCACAGCAATTTAGATGTTTTTCCCGAGTTCTCGCCCACACAAATCATCATTCAAACTGAATCTGCTGGAATGTCGGCAGAATTAGTTGAAAGTCTAGTCAGCCAACCGATTGAAACGAGCATTGCCGGTACGGTGGGCATCATCAGTTTACGCTCACAGTCCATTCCGGGTTTGTCGATAGTCACCGTCATTTTTAATGAAGATACCGACATCTACAGGAATAGACAGGTGGTGGCCGAACGTTTGGCCACGCTTAGCAATCGCTTACCGCAAGGCATCACGCCCAATATCACGCCACTAACTTCTTCGGCAAGTACGGTGTTAGGCGTTGGCTTGACCTCAAAAACTCGCAGCCTAACAGAATTACGCACTATTGTAGATTGGACTATCGTGCCACATTTGCTGGCCATTCCTGGGGTAGCCGATGTCAATGTGTTTGGCGGTAAAGTCCGGCAGTTTCAGGTACAAGTTGATCCAGAAAAAATGATTCACTATGGCATTTCGCTGACTCAAATAGAGGAAGCAGTTAAAAAAGCCACCGGTGTTCGAGGCAATGGTTTTATTGAGAATAAAAATCAGCGCATAGTGATTAATACTGAAGGGCAATCAATGACGCCACAGAAATTGGCGTTAGCAACACTGCTATATAGAAATGGCCAAACGATTAGATTAGGCGACATCGGCAAGGTGGTTGAAGGCGAGGCACCTTCAATTAGTGCGGCATCAATCAATGAAGAAACTGGCGTTTATTTATCGGTACAAGGTCAACTTGGCGCAAATACGCATGCAGTCACTCAGGCCATTGAAGATGCACTCGATGAAATAAAACCGAGTTTAACTGCCGAGCAAGTAGTGTTACATGAAGGCTTATTTAGGCCAGATAACTTTATTGAAGTGGCGATTAAAGGCGTGCGTACCGACATTTTAATCGGCTCGATATTGGTGATTACTGTACTGTTTTTATTCTTATTTAATGCCCGTACTGCGTTTATTTCTGCCACGGCCATTCCACTTTCACTATTGACCGCGATTGTGGTGATGAGCTATTTTAGAATCGGGCTCAATATCATGGTACTTGGCGGATTAGCTATTGCATTAGGGGAAGTGGTCGATGATGCTATTATTGATACTGAAAATATTTTCCGGCGGCTACGTGAAAATCGATTATTAACCCAGCCCTTGCCTACCCATCAAGTGGTGTTTAACGCCTCTATGGAAGTGCGCAGCTCAGTAGTATACGCAACCATTATTGTGGCCTTGGTATTTATGCCGCTACTCACATTAGGCGGTGTTGCTGGTAAGCTTTTTGCACCGTTGGGCTTTGCTTACATTGCCGCCATTTTGGCCTCTTTAGTGGTGGCGCTAACACTGACACCAGCGCTT
The DNA here is from genome assembly GCA_947379975.1 of Methylophilaceae bacterium. GTDB lineage: Bacteria > Pseudomonadota > Gammaproteobacteria > Burkholderiales > Methylophilaceae > Methylotenera. Next base: position 11,096 of record CANCPF010000024.1, read on the forward strand.
TGTTATTTGCTATTGGGCAATGCCAAGCTAGAAGCCGAAGATCCACCGATGATACGCATTATCAAAAAATGGTATGTGCGAGTGCTTTATAAAATTGAAAAACAATATAAAGCGGTCATGGCGATTAGCTTTATATTTATCGCTCTTGGCTTAGCCGTTTTACCTTTATTCAAAAGCCAGTTCATACCAGCACTGCATGAAGGCCATTACATTATGCACATGACCGCCGTGCCCGGCACTTCGGAACAAGAATCGCTACGTATCGGCAAAAAAGCTTCTGCGATTATTCGTAAAATTAAGGGCGTTAAGTCAGTCACGCAATGGGTAGGCCGTGCGCCTAACGCTGCGGATACCTTTGGCACACATTACAGCGAGTTTGAAATTGAAGTAGGTGCAATTTCAGGCGAAGAACAAAATCGCATATTAAGAAATATTCGCGAAGAAATGGCTGGTGAAGCCAAAGATGATGATAACGATGGTAAAGCCGAGCTTGGTTTTGTTGGCGTGAATTTTGCCATCAATACTTTTTTAACTGAACGTATCGAAGAAACTATTTCTGGTTACGCTGCTTCAACAGTAATTAACCTCTATGGTAATGATTTAGATGCTTTAGACCGTGATGCGCAAGCAGTTGCTAGCATCATTAGTAACGTTAAAGGTGCGGCCGATGTGCTAGTACAATCTCCTCCGGGCACACCACAATTGGTGATGCGTTTACGTCCAGAAAAATTAGCCCTTTGGGGTATGCAACCAACAGAAGTTCTGGACAATATTCGTGCGGCTTTTGAAAGTGTACCCATTACACAAGTTTATCAGGGGAATCGTGTAATAGGCGTTAGCGTAGTGCTAGATTTAGCCTCACGCGACGATGTACTAGACGCAGGAAATTTGCCACTATTTAATCCTGATGGCAAGCTGCTGCGATTACGCGATGTTGCCGATATTGTGCAGGAAAACGGCCGCTCCAAAATATTACATGCCGGCGCAAAACGTATACAAACCGTCACAGCAAATGTTAACGGCCGTGACATTGACGCCTTTACCGACGAGATTAAAGCTAAAATAAAAAATGATGTGACCTTATCCAAAGGTACTTATTTAGAATTCACTGGCGCAGCAGAAGCTAATGCAAAATCACGTGAAGCGCTCATTTTGCAATCATTTTTAGCCGCAGTGGCCGTATTCCTAATGCTCTATATTGCCTTCGGCAGACTACGGAATTTACTACTTACATTTGCTAACCTGCCCTTCGCACTCATAGGCGGCGTACTGGCAGTATTATTCACCGGTGGTTGGATTTCACTAGGTTCCTTAGTCGGCTTTGTTACGTTGTTTGGCATCACACTGCGTAATTCCATCATGATGGTTTCACACTATCAACACTTAATCGATAAAGAACATTGCATCTGGGGTTTAGAAACCTGCATACGCGGCGCCTCAGAACGATTACCTTCCATATTGATGACGGCCATAGTCACGGCGCTCGGACTGTTACCGTTAGCGGTTGGCAGCGGCCAGCCCGGGCGCGAGATTGAAGGGCCGATGGCAACTATTATTGTCGGTGGCTTAATCACATCAACCATCCTTAACTTATTAATTCTGCCTACCATCATGTTGCATTTTGGTCGCTTTAATAAGCAAGACAAGTTCTAGCAGCAAGCTGACAACTACTTTTATAACAATGCGTAAACAGTTTATTAAATATTGTACTGCCGGTGGATTTTCTACACTGATTCACTACTTGGCATTTATACTGGCCATCAAAATACTCTGTTGGCCAGCATGGCAAGCAACATTGTTAGGCGCAACGATAGGCGCTCTAACCGCTTACCTACTTAATTATCACTATACTTTTTCCAGCAAAATAGCGCACGCCAGAATACTACCCAAGTTCTTAATCACCGCCGGCTTAGGGGTTATAATACAAACCTTAATTGTGGCTGGCTTAAGCCAACATTGGCATTTACATTACATGCTTGCGCAAATAATCGCGACTGGCACAGGACTAATATTGACCTTTATAATCAATCGCTTTTGGACGTTCGCATGACTGACTCGACAAAAAAATTAATGCTACAGCCTACTCCAGACATTGAGCCTAGCATTATTGAACTCAGCATCATAGTACCGGCTTATAACGAAGAAGCTGTGCTGCCGATATTCCACGAAAAAATTCTTGAAGTCCTCACGCCACTTAATATCAGTTACGAAATCGTTTATATCAACGACGGTAGTCGAGACAACACTGAAGCGATCATTCTGCAGCTACAAAAACAGTGTCCTCAAATTGCCTATGCAAAATTTAGCCGTAACTTTGGTAAAGAAGCGGCCATGACTGCGGGCTTTAAATTATGTCGCGGCGACTCAGCGATTATGATAGATGCTGACTTACAGGATTCACCTACACTGATTCCAGCAATGCTAGAAGCTAGACGTAATGGCGCAGATATTGTTAATATGAAGCGTTCTGAACGTTATGGTGAGCCAATGTGGAAGAAAACAACGGCCAGTATGTTTTACCACTTGATTGGTAAAATTAGTGAGGTATCTATTCCTCATAATGTGGGTGATTTCAGGTTGTTCAGTCGACGTGCAATAGAGGCTATCAATCAGCTTAACGAGCGTGGTCGCTTCATGAAAGGCTTATATGCGTGGGTGGGCTATCCGCAAGCCACCATAGAATACGAGCGTGACCCGCGTGCTGCTGGTGATACTAAATGGCCTTTTTTTAAATTGGTTGGCCTAGCCTGGCAAGGCATTACCGCATTCTCAACCGCACCACTACAAATGGCAACTTGGTTAGGTTTAGCTAGTGCCGGCAGCGCGTTTGCATATGCCAGCTACTTTCTACTTAAAAGTCTAGTCACGCCAGATACCGTACATGGCTTCCCTACCCTTATTATCGTCATTCTGTTCTTGGGCGGCTTGCAATTATTCTGCATCGGTATTTTAGGTGAGTATCTTGCGCGCATCTACACCGAAGTTAAACAACGTCCAGTGTATTTAATCGAAACATTCTACCCAGCAAAATAAGGTGTTAATTTAAATTTATGAATCAAATTTCACGCTTTTGGCTGGATGCTAAAGACACGCTAGGTAGGCGCACTGTTTTGATTTTTGCCGCACTGATTATAGTGCGGCTTATTTCCTTGGCACTTTATCCACTGATGGATATGACCGAAGGTCGCTATGGTGAAATAGCTAGAAAAATGGCTGAAATGAACGATTGGATTACGCCTTGGTATGACACCGGCGTGCCATTTTGGGGTAAACCACCATTGTCTTTTTGGATGTCAGCGATAGGCGTCAAATTATTTGGTATCAATGAATTCGCAGTTAGGTTCCCGCATTTCTTAGCCGCATTATTAGTCATAGTAATTGCTTCTGACTGGGCAAAGAAAAGCCAAATCAACCCTTATTACGTCATTATTATACTGAGCACCTCGTTTATATTTTTGGTCTCATCGGGCGCGGTAATGACAGACATGGCCCTGTGCGTTGGCAGCACTTTAGCGTTGAGAGCCTGTTGGTTACGTTTACGTGGCAAGGAATCTGCAAGACAACGTGAGCAAGTCTTATTCTTCATCGGCCTAAGCATCATGTTGTTGGCAAAGGGTCCAGTTGGCTGGGTACTGGTATTTCTGCCAATTGGCTTGTGGGCGCTATTTAGCCAAGCCATTAAAGAAACGTGGCAAGGATTAGCATGGATCATTGGCGGCCTAACCGCAATACTTGTGGTTACACCTTGGTATTTATTGGCTGAACAACATACCCCGGGATTTTTACATTACTTCTTTGTTGGTGAACACTGGCAGCGCTTTACGGTTTCTGGCTGGAAAGGTGATTTATACGGCACCGCCCACGCCACACGTAGAGGCACTATTTGGTTACAGTTTATTTATGCCACCTTACCTTGGAGTTTTATTTTAGCCATATCTACGTGGGTTTATAGAAAGTCAGCAGTATCAAAAAGCCCTGCTGCACAAAAAGATTTAAGCCTGTTTTTACTGCTTGCCACCATTTCACCCTGCTTGTTCTTCACTATGTCAGGCAATATTTTGTGGACTTATATATTACCTGGCGTACCAGCTTTCGCCATGTTACTGGCGCTGTACTTGGATAAGCTTGGTCAAACAATCGCTAAAAAAATCCTGTTTATTGGCACAACTGCAAGTGCCTTAGTCTTTGTCGGCGTATTAAGTACTTTAACGATTGGCCATGCTGCAGATTTAAAATCGGCTAAATCCATTACACAATTATATGAAGCGCAAAATGTGACAAAAGATCATATGTCGCCACTGGTATTTTTAGGAGATAGGCCTTATTCAGCCATGTTTTACAGTCATGGCCTAGCCTTAAAAATGGCCAGCCTAGAAGAAATCAGCTTATACGCAGAAACTAATCCTACTTATATTGCCATAAAAAAGAATCAATTAAGCGGCTTAGAACAAGCATTAAAGAATCTAACCGTGGTCGGTGATACCGGCAACTATCGCTTATTTTTAATGCTTAATCATATTTAATATATTTAAAACGCACATCATCATTAGGCGTGCCTTCTAAGGCATTTTTTGAGCCGTCGGCACTTACTTCCAGCGCTGGTTGCCAGTTAATCACAGATTCTATTTTAGCCGCCAACGCAAAGTCTTTGTCGGTAATTCCTTTTGCATCATGCGTGCATAACTTAACAATGACGAAAGCATAAGACACGGCCAAATCAGGATGATGCCAAGCAGCCTCGGCTAAATGCCCAATAGTATTTACCACCATTAGCGTGGCTTTCCAGCCGCTGGTTTTATACTTGCGGCGGATCCAGCCATTTTCTAAATACCAGCTAGGTAACTCGGCTTTTAGCTTTTCTTCAACTTCCTGTACTGAATAGATTTTATTGGTTTTCATATAAGCTCTTTCAAAATAGAAAGTATGTGAATTAAGAAAAATTAACGTTAAGCCGTGATGCGCAAGCCATGCACTGCAAGTTTTTGCAGACTAAAACCTTGCTCAAATATGCTGTAATCGGCTTTATTTAACACATAAGTTTGATAGCTGTTGCCGACTTTTTTTTGTGAAATAAATGCTGGAAATTGACTATCAATTAACCTATCTTCAACCAACACTTCTACAGAAATTGGCTTTTTAGATTGATAGTCTAGCAGCGATTTAGACTTCACTAATAGCAGTTGCTCAGCGCCTAGCTTATTTGCCAACCAGGCACTCAAACTATCAGATGTTACATTCCAATTTTTAGGGATCGTATCATCTGTAAGCACCATTTTACTTGGTAGCCAAACTATCCCTCGATGTTGCCAGCCACGTTCAGCAATCTCCAACTCACTACTCGCCGTGACTAGCTCAGGATTCATTCGCGCAAGTAATATGCCAAACTGATCCATGGCTAATAGTGCCAGTTCATGCGATGCCGCGTCATCCATATTACTGATTTTTTGTGCATCCCTAACAGCATCAGCAAATAAGCCTCCACCTGGCACAATAATCACTTTGCCCTGACCAAATTTAGCAACCAGCGCTAGCCAGTGTGCCAATTCTGGTGAGCCTAGCAAACTGCCCCCAAGTTTTAATATCCACATAGGCTTGTCCTTCAGATTTTGCGCATAAATTTAGATGGAGTGCCTTATAGATAAACTATTTGACAGATGATCTATTTGATAGATGAATAGGTGATTTTATTTATAATCAACATACGATCTACTGATTAATCAGATTCTTTAAAAAAATGCATGGTTTTTAGCATGCTAGAAGCTTTATCCAAGGTTTCAGCATATTCTTTTTCTAATACAGAATCTGCAACAATCCCACCACCGGCATAAAAGCTTATTTCGCCAGCATCTTCAGCATCATTAGCATGTGAATATACCACGGTACGAATCGCAATATTGGTATCCATATTGCCATCAAAACCAATGTAGCCTATCGAACCACAATATATGCCACGCCTATGCGGTTCTAGCTCTTCAATAATTTGCATAGCTCTCAATTTTGGCGCACCAGTGATTGAGCCACCTGGAAAGCAACCACGTAGCAAATCTATCGCCGTCTTGTTTTGGCCTTGAGCGCCGCTTTTTAGCTGACCGGTCACGATGCTGACTAAATGATGCACATTAGCAAAACTCTGCAATTGAAATAATTGATCAGCTTTCACCGAACCAATCTCACAGCTTTTACTAATGTCATTGCGCAATAGATCCACAATCATCAAATTTTCAGCTCTATCTTTTAGGCTAGTTTGCAGATCATTCGCCAATTGCAGGTCTTGTATAGCATCATCAGAACGAGGCCTAGTGCCTTTAATCGGACGAGTTTCCACGTGATTACCTATTACTTGTAAAAAGCGCTCAGGCGAACCGGAAAGTATCTGCATAGCACCAAAATTCAAATAAGCCATGAATGGCGCAGGACTAATTTCACGTAGTTTGTTATAAGCTGTCCAAGCCGAGCCATGCGCTTTTGCAGAAAAACGCTGCGCTAAATTCACTTGGTAGCAATCACCCTCAGTAATATAGTTTTTAACGGCACTAAACGCCGTGGCGTATTGCGCAAAAGTCATATTACTAGTGACTAGCGTTGTTAAGGAAAATTCCGCTAACTGCATATCTGCTGGTGCATCAAACAAAGCACATAGCGCACGCCAGTTATCATGCGTAGATTGCTGAAATCCATTCGAGACTAAACATGCAGTTTTTTCTTTATGATCGACCAGAATTGCCCAATCATAAATGCCCACCATCATGTGCGGAACAGATTCGTTGTTTAATGCGTTATTAGGTATTTTTTCTAATTGACGGCCTAAATCATAGGCAAAATAGCCAACAGCACCTCCACTGAATGGCAGCGAGTTTTCTGTAATTTGATAAGGGGCTAATAAATTATTAAGAATTAGAAATGGATCTTCCTGGCTGACTGTTCTTATGCCATTTTTGACTATTTCCGTGCGTACATTGCACTCTGAAATGTTTTCATTTTCTACTTTAACCGTATCTTCAAAAGTACTGATAGTCACAAATGGATCTGCCACGATAATATCGTAGCGCCCGTACTCACTATATGGCTGGCCACTGTCCAGCAGCATCGCCCAAGGCTTATGGCTAATACGGTCAAATAACTGCGCCGTATTCATATGGTATTTTAGATTGTGTTTAAGTAAGGGCATCTGCAATGGTTTTTAGTTTAATGGGGCTAGTTTTCGAGAAGCTGTTGCGCTAAATAAGCTAGCGCATAAGCTGGCAAGCAAACGCTAGCCCGACGTCGAATAGCTATAGCGCTATCGTCAACACAGCTGATTTGTGACTCTGAATTTTCTTTATTTAATATAATTAAGTTAGCAACATCAATATATGGGATAGCTAGATTCTTAGCAATCTCTGCCACTAAAAATCCTCCGGCACCGCTACCAATTAACACCATAGATTGCTTTTTATTTTCATTAGAGAGACGAGAAATATGCTTTGCAACGATAGTTTGTAATCTTAAAATTTGCTGCCATTTGAATTGTTCAGCCAAACTATGCCAATCCATTATAGGTGCATCCTCTACATCATGGCCTATCATACGGGCAATTCTTCTAGCACTAGTAAGCTGACCTTTATCTTGAGCATCGGCGGTATCGGCCATATCGTCTTCTGCCGACAAATCACCAGTCAAGCGATAGACATCAGCACTGGTGGCAAAAAACTCAGCCGCCACTGAAGTCATGGCTCGCTGGAATTCTATTCTTTGCGCCACGGACATTAATGGCGTGCGCACAACACCAGTGTAAACCAACTCATCAGTCTGCATACGTGCCGCGTCAGTAAATCCTATGCAGGCTGGCTTGTTATTTTCCAACAGTACAAAATCTGTTGTGGTGCTACCGATATCGACAAACAATCCAAATTCGATTTTTTGAGCGACAAAACTAGCGCTGGCCTGCCAATTGGCTGAGGCGATAAATGGCCAATAATCCTCAACTTCATCGAATGAAACAAAGCCAGTAGCGCTTAATGGCCTAACTAAGTTTGGATTTAGATTGGAATTTAAAGCTGGATTTAACACGCCTGTGTAAAACTTGAGACAATTCAAATTAGGCGCGCAGTTTAACTTAGTCTGCATAACGCGGCTAATGGCCAAAACACCCTCGCGTCGATTTGCAAACAAATCTACCAGTTCGCCTGTCATCGTTACCGCATGTAAAGCAGAGCTGACCTTGAATGCGTTCAACACGATATCAATAGCCAATTCAAGCTCGTGTAGGCCGCGCCAAAGTGGGCATGGCACTTGCAAAACCTGCTGCAATGCTCCATCAGGACCCAGCAATGCAGCTTTGAGGTGCGCCCCGCCTAAATCCCAGCCTATTATTTGACTATTCATTAAGATTTAGTAAGACCTTATTGGTAGCCATATTTTCAGGCAATTTAAATGTTGAATTTTCATCATCCGCTAAGTCGAGTATGAGCTTAGCCGGATTAACATTGAGAGATTCATGCAAGGCAATGTACGAACTTGTTATTCTCGGGTTAACTTCCACTACGTAAATAATATCTTCGTTCATTATGACATCAACACCCACATAGCCGTTCAAATCAGAAAATGTAGTTGCAATCGTTTCTGCTAATTGCTTAAAAGCCGCATGTTCTAACATCAAGCCATTAACTAAACTGCCGTTATACTGAATAGGCGCTTGTAATATTGAAGGTTTCTGGACTAATTCATGGCCAACTTCTTGACTAATCTTTAAGCCGATTTCAATAAGCTGCTCATTGCAACTCAATAGCCAAGCCTTACCCTCTTTGCACAACATAGAAATACTCGCTGGCGTGCCAGCAATATAAGGCTGAACGATATAAGCATCCAGTTGCGAAATTTGAGCAGGTGCATTTAGCCATATATGCAGTACAGATGCATTTTCGAAAAAATAGGTATCGCCACAACCAGCGCCATCAATAGGCTTTGCAACACAGCCTTTATTAAATAAACAGGTTAATAATGGATCTAGCTCAAAGAATTCCGTATGCAAAAAATCACTGGCGGTATATGTCGGAATAGTTAATATATTCGCCTCTTTAAGCGCTTGATAAGTGCTGTATTTATCAGTAAAAAGTGTCACTGCAGCGAGCTTGCAACCTAAGTTTTTCACAGCAATAGATTCAATTAATTGCGTTAATTGACTTAATATCCCATCGCTCTCTGGGGCGATTAGCAAAGCGGCATCACAATCGTGCAATAGTTTTTGCCACAATTCCATTACGTTAGTAGTCACATCGACAGGCATCGCAACACTGGTATGTTTTGGTAAACTTACGCGGGTGTCATAGGTGGTGAATATCTCGACATCCGCTATTTCGCTAAAGTCAGCCAATAAGGCGTCGCGCATTAAAGTGCCCTCACATAACAATGAAGGCGGTAATGGCTGAGCGCGAAAACCACCAGCTGTGATATATTCTAATAACAATATCTTCAAAAAACACTCACACTCAATACTTAAAAATCATACTCAAAAATGGAAATCATCCCTGTTATAGACCTAATGCATGGCCAAGTAGTACATGCCAAACTTGGCCTACGCCTTGATTACCAGCCCATTCAATCATTATTGTGTCATTCTAGCGCGCCAATCGACATTGTGAACGCACTGCTAGAATTATACCCATTTGCACGCTTATACATTGCAGATCTAGATGCGATTACCAAACAAGGCAATCATTTGTCTGCGATAAAAGAAATACAACAGCAACATCCCAATATAGAAATTTGGCTGGATGCAGGGTTGCGGGATAAAGATGACTTAAATATTTGGTCTGAGGTCGAATTGACGCACGTGATCGGATCTGAGAACATCCATTCAATCAATGCATTAAAGAATATCCATCAACAATTAAATGGCCGTTTTGTGCTTTCATTAGACTTTAATCACACCGGGTTTTTAGGTTGCGTGGAATTACTCAGCGACACACAATATTGGCCTGAAAAAGTCATCGTCATGACCTTGAAAAATGTTGGAAGTCAGCTTGGGGTGGATATTGAGAAACTGTCAATGATCAAAAGTATCGCTACGAATAATCAACTATATGCCGCCGGCGGCGTCCGAAATAATGATGACTTAATCGAGTTACAATCATTAAATATTACCGGTGCATTAGTCGCAACAGCCTTACATAACAAACAGATCAATATGGCACAAATGTAAAAAACCCAGCAAGCTTAACAAAAAGCTTACTGGGTTTATTTAGTACATCTTTGAAGCTAATTACTCAAGGTTTGCGTGAATTGCGCGCATGCCTTCTTCAGTTAAGCCTTTTGCCACAATCAAATCAGCAATAGCTGCTTCTAAAAACACCAATGTTGAAAGCTCAAACTGGCTACCCATAGGCATAGCCTGTGTTAGTGGGAAGCTATTATCGTTACCGATTTGAATCACTAAATCAGCAACATCTGCCATTGCAGATTTAGCTTTCATAGAAACCACAACCAATTTAGCACCTACAGATTTTGCTTTTTTAACGAATGGAAGTAATGTTTCTGTGCCACCAGAACCTGAGACCAAAATCAACAAATCGCCAGCTTTAATGGCTGGTGTAACAACCTCACCAATCATGCTTACGTTGTAACCAGAATGCACTAAACGCATTGCAAAAAAACGTGACACCAATAGTGAACGACCAGCACCGCCAATAAAAATGCGGCCAGCTTCGTCAACTAGTTTTAACAATTTAGCAGCATTGCTATTATCTGTTTCTGACAAGATAGTCGTTAGTTTATCTAAAATTAATTTTTGATGATCCATGATATTTCCTCTATTAAACACCTCAACAAGTATCGCAATACATTCGTGTTAGTTGTTGAATTAAATTAAAAAAAATCCTGACTCATTACTGAGTCAGGATTTTTATATACTCATCTCAATAATTACTTATTGGGCTTAGTTAAGTGCTTGGTTAATTAAAACCAATGCTTAACTTAAGCGTGAGCAATAGCTGTGATTTCAGCAGCAGAAGCAGCTGGATCAGTAGCGCCGTAGATTGCAGCACCAGCTACAATGATAGTAGCGCCAGCATCACGTACTTGAGCAGCTGTAGAAGCTTTAACGCCACCAGCAACTGAGATTTTAACGCCAAGACCTAAAGCAGCTACTAAAGCTAAGTCAGCAAATGGAGTTTGACCAGCAGCTTGTTGATCTAAACCAGTGTGAACGCCAATGATGTGCGCGCCAGCAGCAACAACTTCTTTAGTTTTAGCAGCTTTATCAGCAACGTTGATCAAATCAACTTGAGCTTCTTTACCGTATTTGTTAGCAACATCAATTACACCTTTGATAGTACCGATGTCAGCACAACCTAAAACTGTACAGATATCTGCACCAGCTTTGTAGAATGGCTCAGCTTCGTAGAAGCCAGCGTCCATAGTTTTTAAGTCAACTAAGATTTTGTTGTTTGGGAATTTAGCGCGAAGAACTTCAAGCAATTTAACACCGTTATGCTTGATGCATGGTGTACCGATTTCAAGAATGTCTACGTGTGGAGCAACTAAAGTTGCTAAAGCAACAGTACCGTCAAAATCTAATGAATCTAAAGCCATTTGTGTTAATGCCATGGTGTTTCTCCGTTTAATAATTTTTAAAATGTTACAGGTTTATTGCTATTTTAGTCATAAAACCAGACCAACCCGCACTGTGACTATAGGTCAACATGCCAGTAATGAAAGCTTTTAAACTACAATTCTTGTGTTACAAAAAACTGGACACTTATAGTAAATGTCCAGATAACTTATGTCAATTCTAAACTTACTTGATTACACTTTTATTACAAATAAATGTGTATTTTTAAATCAAATAATTATAGTTTTTCGCTTAAAGCCGCTTCAAGTTTGTTTTGATCAGCTACAAAACCACGGATACCTTCTGATAATTTTTCAATTGCCATTGCATCTTGGTTTAATTCAAAACGGAACTCAGCTTCAGTCATTTTTGCAGAAGGTGTTTTGGTCGCGCCATTGTCTTTCATTACTTGCACTAACGTACCTTCTGTTGCTGCCAAATCTTGCAACAAGTTTGGTGAAACAGTTAAACGATCACATCCAGCCAAAGCAATCAATTCGCCAGTGTTACGGAATGAAGCACCCATTACCACTGTTTTGTAGCCATGTTCTTTGTAGTATGCATAGATTGCACGCACTGAAACCACACCTGGATCTGTTTCTTGTGTGTATTCTATACCTGGATTTTTCGCTTTGTACCAATCTAAGATACGTCCAACGAATGGTGAAATCAAGAATACGCCAGCTTCAGCACAGGCACGTGCTTGGCCAAAACCGAACAACAATGTAAGGTTACATTGAATGCCTTCTTTTTCTAAGATTTCGCCGGCTTTGATGCCTTCCCATGTTGAAGCTAATTTAATCAACACGCGGTCTTTGCCAATACCAGACTCTTCGTAAAGTTTGATTAATTTACGGCCTTTAGCCACCATTGCATCTAAGTTGAAAGATAAGCGCGCATCCACTTCAGTTGAAATACGACCCGGCACTTCTTTAGAAATTTCAGCACCAATTAACACTGCTAACTTGTCAGCTGCACTGTCAATTTGTTCAGCTTTAGTACCACCTTGAGCTTTAGCGTAAGCAATAGCAGTTTCAATTAATGGCGCATATTGTGGTAATTGGCTTGCTTTCAAAACTAATGATGGATTAGTAGTTGCATCTACAGGCTTAACTGCTTTAATCGCCTCTACGTCACCAGTATCTGCCACGATTGTTGTCATGGTCTTTAATTGCTCTAATAAACTTGCCATTGCTTGCCTCCTGAAAATTATTCAAAGTATCTCAAACGCTTAATCAAGAAATCATATTTAAACGTTGAGTCTTACACAAAATCTAGTGCAAGATTATATCTTAAAATTGACGGACTGTCGCCATCACGCCTTTATTTCCAGCAGATTATTTTGTTCTTTTGATTAAAAAAACATGAACTTTAAGTCATCAACAAACTTAACCTCACTGCAAAAAACTAGCTAACAAGGTCGCTACTGTTAAATCTGCACTAGTGCCGGGATTGATTTTGCGTAATTTAAGTGAGGCGTCCCACTCCAGCAATTTTTGCTGTATTAATTTGGGATTATCGACGGCCCAATACTCAATCTCCAGCGCTTGCGCCTCCGCCATCACAAGCTTAGCCGTGTCATCGCCATACTTACGCACTATATGACTATCCAACAGATTCACCATAAAACCAAGATACAAAGCGGTAGTGGCCCAAGCCTGATTTTCCCAACGCTCAAGCGCCTCAGCATAACGGGCTAATCCGTAACCAAATATATCTGAGAAATCATGGCTATACTGCCAAGCAATACGATCTCTAGATTGTGCGGACTGCATCATTTGCAGCAAGGTTACGCTAGGTTTCTGATGAACATCGTTCTCGCCAACGCTGCCTAAGCCGGCAGGATTCGCTAACACAATGGCTTGGCCAGCGAGAAGCGTATCATCAACTGTCAACCGCCTTAAAGTATGCATTAAACTTTGCGGTAAAGTCTGCGCTTCCGTACGCTGCAAAGCCGCATGAATAATGGGTGCACACAATAAAACCAAACCTAAATTGGTATTCAAACCAACGGTGCTCTGTGTCGCCTCTATTGCATTGAATATACGCTCACCTACACTACAATCAGCTTGCGCGATTAAATTCGCTGAAGCGTCCGCGCTATTAATAAAATCGTAGATGGTCATGCCATGGCCATCAGCAAATGTATGTACGTTACCCGGCTTTAAGGCTTGTAATTCTGCCATGCAGGCATTTTTATAAGCGGCGACTAATTGTGCTGAAGTATATTTTTTTAACGGCATATTAAAAATTTTCTTAAATTTTTGTTAAAAAATCATCGACCAATAACTGCGCCATATTCAATTCAGTCACGCTTTGCAGACCTTTCCATGCTGGAATACTATTAACTTCCAATACATAGTAGTCGCCGTTAACCGCCTGAATAATATCTACGCCACAATAGTCAATAGCAACCGCGGCGGCGGCCTTTAATGCTAGTTCGCTCATGCTTTTATTTTGCTCGGCAACTTCACAACGTCCGCCAGCGGCAACGTTATTCACCCAGCTAGCACCAATACGCTTCATGGCCGCCACTACCTTGCCATTAATCACAAAAACTCGATAATCGTGTGGCGCATCTTTGCCGGCAATCATTGGTGTTTCTATTAATTGCTGCAGATAATACACGCCATCTAAAAATTGTTGCATAGGCACAGGCAGCGGTTCATGAACTTGCAACTTACGCACGCCCAATCCCTGTGAGCCAAATAGCGGTTTAATGACTAATGTTTGATTGTTTTGCGCTGCGATTTGGCGAATAGATTCGGCATGCGTTCGTGATTCAGCAACCCAGGTTGGCGGTGTTGATACGCCGTGCAGCTGCAATAAAAAACTGGTCATGGCTTTATCAACCGTGCGCTCGATGGCTTTAACGTCGTTGTAAATAACAACGCCCTGCATGGCCAGCATATGCAATACGTTTAAACGTGTAATCACCTGCTGAAGCGTACCGCCAGAAACGCCGCGAACAAACACCGCTTTGGGCAGACTATCAAAATGTGGAATGTTAATTAGCGGCCTATCGCCAGATAAATCGATGACACACGCTTGCAGTGAAACAAATACCGCCTCTATGCCGCGTTGGGCGAAAGCCTCCTTTAGTTGTGCACCATGCCAACCAGCATCATCAGTAAATATTGGGATTTTCAAATAGAGACCATTAACTAAAATAGCTTTTCGTTACAAGGTAAATGCTGACTTGATTGTTAATTAATATCTGAATTAACACTAGAGCTTAGCTAAGTGCATAGATAGCAGAAAGATTTCGCCACCAGCCATAAGCGTCCATGCCATAACCAAACACATAACAATCCGGCACGTCTAGGCCAACAAAATCGGCGGCAATTGGCTTGCTGTGGCTTAATGTTTTTTCGACCAATACTGCAGACAAAACAACTTTTGCGCCCAATTCCAAGCACTTCTCTTTAATGGCCAACAAAGTAATGCCTTCATCTAAAATATCATCCAATAGCAATACGGTACGATTGCTTAGATTCAATTTTGGTAAAGACTGCCAAGTTAAGGTTTTGCCCACCGTATTATTTTGATAACGACTGGCGTGTACATAATCCACTTCTAGGGGAAATGTCAGTTGCGTTAATAGCTGTCCAGTAAAAATAACACCACCGCCCATCACGCAAATCACAATCGGGCTTTTATCGCCCAGTGCCTCAGTGATTTCTTGGCTTAATCGTATAATCGCTGCCGCAACAACTGCTGGCGCATGAATTAACTGTGCATTTTCTAATAATTGTTGTGGGTTTTGCTGGCTCAAGATTATTTGGCTTTCTGTGTTGATATTTACAAATTGGCGCCAAACTTTAAACTCGTTATTATTTGGTCACCATCTAAATTACAAATCTAATGTAAGGTAATTGGTGCCTCTATAATAATATT
>CANCPF010000025.1 GCA_947379975.1 Methylophilaceae bacterium
AGCTCTAAAGCTGACACTCATCAACTTAATGGTTGAATCAACTTATACTATTAAAACTTAATCCAGTGATTTTCAGTGAAATTAATCACAGAATATGGATGCCAAAAATTATTTGCCATAGCTATTTACGAAAAGTCTTGCACAGATTAGGCACACCAAACTAACGCCGCCAATCACTATTATGGCCAATGTGTCTGCGCCAGTATAACCCCAGAAAGTACTCATTTTATATTCACTTGTGTTGATGTTGTCGTTTTAAAAATCAGCCGTCTAATAGACCTGTGTCTATCATTCTAGCTTTTCCGAAGTCTGATAATTGGTAACGAAATAGTAGTTTTGCTCGCTGCTTATTCATTTCAAGTTTTTCTTCAACACGGGTAATTAATCCAGCGGCGGACAATTCATCCAAAGCGATGCGTATTGTCTTTTCGCTATAATCACCAAATATATTGTATTCAATAAAAACTTGCACAATAAGCTCGTCATCCCACAATGTGTTGTTTTTACTTAGGGCTACTAGCAAAAAACCTTTTTGGTGTAGCTTCATAGTCAACCTTTAGCAGTGTTGCTATTCATGTCGGTGTGATCTCTAAGGTTGCTAACAGATTCGGCGGGCTCGCTAAACATTACGAAACTGCCGAGTACCGTTAAGATAAGACCTACAATAAAATACCACTGTGGTAATTGTAAAGTGAATGCTGCAATGAATATCAGCGCAAATACGGCATATAAGTTGCCAATTGCCTCGCCGCGTCCGACTCCAATTAAGCTAAAGCTCTTATAAAAAGACGTGTAACAATAAGCGTGGCAAGCAGATGCTAAGATGATCCATAACATTGCTTTGCCGTGAGTTACTGTTTCAATAATTAATGATTTGATGGGTAAATCGGTAAACATAGCCAGTGCTGGCAATATAAATAATCCCCAAAATAATACTTCAAAACTAAATCGACAATGAATGCCAATATCTGGGTCAGAAACATCCATTGCGCGGCCAGCGACAGCACCTTCAGAGCCCCAGCCTATGGCGGACATGATGCCACCTACATATCCTAGCCATGCATTGGGATTAGATGCGTCCATTTCACCAAACAGGCTAGGACCATAAATCACTATGCCACCGAATATAATGATGCACATACCAATAGCAGCACGTTTTGAGATTTTTTCTTTATACCAAAGTCGGGCAATAATAGCGCCGATGACGGGGTAGAACAACGAAGAAATTGCGGCAAAAACCGGTCCAATAAATCCCATAGCCATATAAGAACCAAATATCGCCATGGGGCCGCCGCATAGCGACGCAAGCGCATACCATTTTGATATCTTGCGGAAGCGCACCATGGTACGGCCGTAATCTTTAACTTTACCTAAAACTGTATTCCACAATAGTAAAAACAAAAATACCGTGATGGCATGTATCCATGTCATTACTGCCGTTGCTGCAAGTCTGGTGGATTGATGATCGATAGGAATATCTACATAAGGATGTTCGTACCAGAGCGCTGTGCCTGGAACATACCAAGCACCCCAAAGAATGGCTGTCCATAAAGCCCATATAAAGCCCCAACGCTGATTGCGTGCGTAATGACTGTGTAGAGCCTGCGTTAGCGTAGTAGGTAAAGCGGTAAAGTTGGACATCAATTTATGTTTCCGTTTTATTAGCCTATTTATTCAGCTTGATTGACTAGTCGTTCTGCCACTGACGTGAAATGATTCATTAGCTTAGCTTTTATGCTTACTTCTATGTCCATGGTGTCGATTGCTAAAGCCATACATCGAAGCCAGATGTCTTTAGATTCCGCACTTATTTCAATATAATCATGCATAGTTCTAATATTTGAGTGGCCATGTTTTTCAACATATAATTTTGGTCCGCCTAAAAATCCACACAGAAAATTAAACTGCTCAACGCGAGCATGTGCAATGCCATTACCGCGTAAGTGCAATAAATGCAGTTTATGCGCTTCAGGTTGCGTTTCAATAATGTCATAAAATACTTCAACTAACTTTCTAACGCCTGTCTCGCCACCGATCAAATCATATAAAGTATGGTGTGTTAAATCCGCCATGGTAGGTTGATACTGTGTCATTCTTGACTTTCATTTTGCGTATATATGCCATCTATATTAGAGCTGTGAGTCAGCATAAAAAATTATCTTGAAGGTGTAATCACAAAGAAGTATTTATGTTTTCAATCGTAGGTAGAAAATAATCACTGAGTAAATATGCGCCTTACTACCACTTAAAGAGTAATCCATAATGGGAATTGTAAGTCGCTAGTCATATTCATCAAAATGGTGGCGTGCGTGGAAAATTTATCGCTGCTCCACAAGTTAGGTTTTATTAATCAGGCGACAAGATATAAATTTTTGCTATACCCAGGTGGGCAATTCTACATAGTGCTTTTATCCTTGCGTTAAAGCCATGCTATAGAGTTGTATGGGGACATTTTATAAAAAGGGGACTTAAATTGAGCGTAAATTCTTCAGTTGATGCAATTTCAGCTGATCTTTCTGAAAATGTAGTTGCGCAAAATGCAACGCTACATAGAAAGATAGGTTGGCAAGGTGCATTCTGGGTGGCAAGTGGCGTTCCAGCACTTGTTTTGTTTTCAATCGGTGCAATTGCAGCCACTGTGGGTAAGCCAGCGTGGATGATTTGGGCAATTTCAATCGCTTTTGGTTTTATTCAAGCGTTTACTTATGCGGAAATTGCCGGTTTGTTTCCGCATAAATCTGGTGGTGCGTCAATTTACGGTGCTGTTGCCTGGGTCAAGTACAGTAAGTTTATTGCCCCTGTATCTGTTTGGTGTAACTGGTTTGCTTGGTCACCGGTGCTGGCTATCGGCTCGGGTTTAGCCGCCGGTTATATGCTAAGCGCCTTATTTGCGCCGGATGCCATCATTAATACTTGGCAGATTACGCTACTTGATTTGAGTATGATTAAAGATGGCCTTTTGCTAAGAATCAACGCAACCTTTATTCTAGGTGCGGCTGTATTGCTTTCAGTGTTTACCATTCAGCATGGTGGTATTTTACGTTCAGCCAAAACTACTATGATTTTAGGTGTGATTGCGCTTATTCCGCTCATGTTAATTGGCTTAGTGCCATTGTTAACAGGTGATGTTGCACAAGCTAACTTTTTCCCATTAGCGCCACTTGCTCACGATGCTGCAGGCAACGTGATTGATGGTGTGTGGGGAATTGAGGGCTGGAAGCTGATGGCTGGTGGCCTGTTTATTGCAGCTTGGTCTACTTATGGTTTTGAAACTGCTGTGTGTTACACACGTGAATTCAAAAATCCAAAGTCAGATACTTTTAAAGCTATTTTTTACTCTGGCTTACTTTGCGTTGCGGTATTTACCTTGGTGCCAATTGCCTTTCAAAGTCATTTAGGTTTAGGTCATATGGTAACGCCGGCAGTTGTTGATGCTGCAGGGGTAATTACAACTCCCGCGGTTTATGATGGAATGTTAGAAGCTTCAATCTACAGTGGTATGGGTGTTGCTGCAGCATTTTCTGACATTGTTGGCGGTGGTAAGTTTATTGGTAATGTAATGGTCATTATGATGGTTTTAGCGCTATTACTCGCCATCATGACTTCCATGGCAGGCTCCTCACGTACGTTGTATCAAGCCTCTGTTGATGGTTGGTTGCCAAAATATTTATCTAAAGTGAATGATCACGGTGCGCCAACCAGCGCAATGTGGACGGATCTTTGTTTTAATTTGATTCTGCTCATGATGTCAGACTATGTGTTCATTCTTGCGGCTTCAAATATCGGCTATATTATTTTCAACTTCCTTAACCTTAACTCTGGCTGGATCCACAGAATTGATCGTGGTAACTGGGAACGCCCTTATAAAGCGCCAACTCTAATCCTAGCTTTAGGTGGCATACTAGGCTTCGTTAACTTAGGTATTATGGGTCTAGGTGCGGATATTTGGGGTGTAGGTACATTAAAAACCGGGTTAATCTTTGCGGCATTGATTATCCCTGTATTTATGTATCGTCACTATGTTCAAGATAAAGGACAGTTCCCTAAGCAAATGTTAGAAGATCTATATATTGATGGGCATGAAGATGGTGTTTCTGGCAATAAGGCAGGTATTTTGCCCTATCTTGCGCTAGCGGCAGGTATCGCTTTAGTTTGGTATACGCATAGCTTATAAAGGATCTACACACGTCCAAAAGGGCGTGTTAGTAGCTATAAAAAGCGGTCGAAGCTTTAAGCTTTGGCCGCTTTTTTTGTATTTTTTATGTGTCATTTTTTTGCTTTTTCCTTAAATATTTTCTGTTTCATATTCAAGTAACACCTTAGTAGTAAGCCATGAGGGTAATTGTTCGAACCGAGTATCGCCATGAAAATAGACCATTAGAAATTTCCATTTACATGACCGGAGAGAGAAAATGGCACGCGATCCAAAACACGATATTCTATTTGAACCTATTCAAATTGGCCCTAAAACTTTACGTAATCGTTTTTATCAAGTGCCGCATTGTATTGGCGCCGGTTCTGATAAGCCAGGCTTTCAGGCAGCACATCGCTCAGTGAAAGCTGAGGGTGGATGGGCGGCGATGAATACGGAATATTGTTCTATTCACCCTGAATCTGATGATACGCATCGACTATCTGCGCGTATTTGGGATGAAGGTGATGTACGTAACCTACGTGCAATGACTGATGAAGTGCATAAATACGGTGCCTTAGCCGGCGTGGAACTTTGGTATGGCGGTGCACATGCGCCTAATATGGAATCACGCGCTACGCAACGTGGCCCTAGTCAATTTGCATCAGAATTTGAAACATTAAGTTATTGTAAAGAAATGGATTTTGGTGATATTGCACAAGTACAACAATATTATGTTGATGCGGCTAAACGCTCACGCGATGCCGGTTTTGATATTGTGTATGTGTATGGTGCGCACTCCTATTTGCCATTGCAATTCTTAAATCCTTACTATAACAAACGTACTGATAAATACGGTGGTTCTTTAGAAAACCGCGCTCGCTTCTGGCTAGAAACTTTAGAAAAAGTTAAGCATGCGGTTGGTAGTGAATGTGCAATTGCGACACGTTTTGCTGTGGATACAGTTTATGGTCCAGGTCAGATTGAAGTTGAAGTCGATGGTATGAAGTTTATTGAACTCGCTGACCCGTTGGTTGATTTGTGGGATGTGGATGTGGGTGATATTGCCGAGTGGGGCGAAGATGCTGGTCCTTCACGTTTTACCCAACAAGGCCACCAAATACCTTGGACTAAGTTCGTAAAACAAGTCTCAAAAAAACCAGTGCTTGGCGTTGGTCGTTTTACTGATCCAGAAAAAATGGTTGAAATTGTCACCAAAGGTTATGCCGATATTATTGGTTGTGCTCGCCCTTCAATTGCAGATCCATTCTTGCCACAAAAAATCGAGCAAGGTCGTTATGACGATATTCGTGTTTGTATCGGTTGCAACGTATGTATTTCTCGTTGGGAAATCGGTGGTCCTCCAATGATTTGTACACAAAATGCCACTGCCGGTGAAGAGTATCGTCGTGGCTGGCATCCTGAGAAATTCCGTAAAACAAGTTCTAAAGATTCAGTGTTAGTGGTTGGTGCTGGGCCTTCAGGATCAGAAGCTGCACGGGTGCTGATGGAAAGTGGTTATACCGTCCATTTATATGACAAAGCTGAAAAAATTGGCGGTCACTTAAACACAGTGACTACATTACCTGGTCTAGGTGAGTGGAGTTATCACCGTGATTATCGCGAAACGCAAATTAATAAATTGGTGAAAAAGAATAAAGAAAGCCAAGTTGCGCTAGGTCAAAAACCAATGACAGCTGACGAAGTGCTGCAGTATGGCGCGGATAAAGTGATTATTGCGACAGGATCATCTTGGAATACAGATGGTAATAACTGCTTAACTCATGAGGCCATTCTAGGGGCAGATGCATCTTTAGCTGATCAGTTAACGCCAGAGCAAGTATTTGAAGGTAAGAAGAAAATTGGTAAACGTGTCGTTATTCTAAATGCCGATACCTATTTTATGGCACCTAGTTTAGCCGAAAAACTTGCTTTAGATGGCCACGAAGTCACTGTTGTTTCTGGCGTGCATTTGGCCAACTATATGCACTTCACCCTTGAATATCCAAACATGATGCGTCGCTTACATGAGTTGCACGTTGAAGAATTGGGCGATCATTTCTGTTCAAAAATTGAAGCAGGCCGTTTGGAAATTTACAATATTTGGGGTGACGGCTCAAAACGGACTTATCGTGGGCCTGGTGTTTCGCCACGTGATGCCAATACAACGCATCGTTGGCTTGAGTTTGATTCATTGATTCTTGTGACAGGTCGTCATTCAGAAAATAAATTATGGAATGAGCTTAAAGCACGCGAATCTGAATGGGCTGCCAACGATATCAAAGGTATTTACTTGATTGGAGATGCAGAGGCGCCACGTTTAATTGCCGATGCAACTTTTACTGGTCACCGTGTAGCGCGTGAAATTGAAGAAGCTAATCCGCAAATCGCTATTCCATACAAACGTGAAGTAGCGGTATGGGGTGTACCACACATGCCAGGCGGGGAATTTAAGATTGAGTATAAGGTTTAGATTGTTCTGAATGTAATCGCCGCAGAGTATCGCGGCGATTATGGATAATGCGCAAGAGTTTACCCTGATGTTGCTAGCAAAAAATATAGCTCAGGTTGCATGGTTGATTAAATAACGAATAGGCAATGCACAATGAATAACTCCATAGTAAGTAATGCCTCCGAAGTAAGTGCTAGCGGAATTAATGCTAGCGATATTACAAGAATACTGTTTGAGAATTTTCATCCGAATGCTGTCCATCTATTTTATGTGATTGGATATATTGCAATCGCAGTATTTTTATACGGTACCTATGTACAAATTCGTAAGTACCATCGTGGACAAGCGGATGGCTCTTGGGGTGAATTATTGCATCGCTTTTTCGACATGGTTAAAACCATGGCGACACATCGAACGTTAGTGCGTCGCGACAAAAGTGCCGGCCGTGCACATGGTTTAATATTTTTAGGTTTCGTGCTGTTATTTGTCGGCACCTCCATCATCACATTAGAGTACGACATTCTTCAGCCATTATTCGGACTTAAGTTTTGGTACGGCCATTTTTACCTATGGTTCTCATTAGTACTTGATTTAGCAGGTTTAGGCCTAATTGTCGGCTTAATTTATATGATGTACAGGCGTAAATGGCTAAAGTTACCTAAGCTAGATTATAAAAGAGTCGATAGGCAAGCCGGTGATGCAGATTTCGATCGCAGTCAATATCGTCGTGAAGACTGGGCCTTTTTGTGGTCGTTCATACTAATAGCAATCACCGGATTTATCTTAGAAGCGACCCGTTTAGTCTGGTTAAGCGGCCGTCCAGTGGTTTGGGATTACCGTATGTGGTCGCCAGTTGGCGCGCTGTTGGCGCATTTAATGCAGGCTATTGGCTTTAGCGCAGATGGCGCTGGAACATTTCGCACTGGCTTGTGGTGGTTTCACGGTGTGTTGTCACTAACTTTCATTGCATTTATTCCATACAGTAAAATTAAACACATTTTTACCGCCGCAGCTTCTTTAATGTTTAAAGATCCGCTGGCTGGTAGAAGATTACCAAGAGTGCCGGATGACCAAAAAACCGCTGGTTATAAGTCAATCACTGATTTAACTTGGAAAAATCTACTCCATTTAGATGCCTGTACAAAATGTGGTCGCTGCCAAGAAGCCTGTCCAGCGAATGCCGTCGGCGCACCATTATCGCCACGCGATGTAATTCTTTCGTTACGTGAATTTGCCAATCATGCTTTAAGCGCAAAAGAATTACCTAAAGAAGCTGAATTAGACATTCATGGCAAAGGCGTAGGCCAGGTGTTTATGGAAACCTTGTGGTCATGCCGTACTTGCTTGGCTTGTGTGGAAATTTGTCCCGTAGCAGTCGAGCATGTGCCTATCATCGTACAAATGCGGCGCAATTTGGTCGAGGCTGGTGAAATGGAACCGTTGCTAGAAAAAACCCTGCAAACCATTCATAAGACTGGAAATTCGTTTGGTGAGTCTAAGCGTAAAAGAGCGTCATGGACCAAAGAGTTAGCTTTTGAGATTAAAGATGCACGAAAAGAAGCGGTAGACATGCTTTGGTTTGTTGGTGATTACGCTTCATTTGACCCGCGCAATCAAAAAGTAACGCAAGGCTTTGCCAGATTGATGCATAAAGCTGGCATTGATTTTGGTTTGCTGTTTGAAGGCGAATTAAATGCTGGAAATGATGTTCGTCGTGTTGGTGAGGAAGGACTGTATGAATTTCTTGCCACTTCAAATATTCAATCCCTAGATGATTGTGATTTTAAATCCATCGTCACCACTGATCCGCATTCTTACAACACGATTCGCAATGAGTACCCTGATTTTGGTGGTACTTATGAGATTCAGCATTACAGCACTGTGGTAAAAAAACTGATTGAAGATGGCCGGCTACCATTGGCTAAGAAGCTGAATTACAAGGTAACTTTTCATGACCCATGTCATTTAGGACGTTTTAACAAAGGCTATGATGCGCCGCGCGATATTCTAAAAATGCTCGGTTGCGAGTTGGTTGAGATGGGTCGTAACAAAGATAACTCGTTCTGCTGTGGTGCAGGTGGTGGACGTATTTGGATTCCTGATCCAGTAGGTAGCGAAAAGCCGTCGCAAAATAGAATGAAAGAAGCGGCAGTCATTGAAGGTTTGCAAGTATTCGTTGTTTCATGCCCAAAAGATTTAACAATGTTTGAAGATGCGTTGAAAACGTCGGGTTACGAAGGACAATTTATAGTCCGTGAGCTAATTGAGTTGATTGATGAATGCATGGAGTATGTAGCGCCTGAAAAAGAAGTTGTAGAAGAAATTTTAATTAGCCAAGTTGTTATTCAAGACGTGGTGGTGACAGAAAGTATCAGCCTTACTTAGCGATTGAATGTGTGGATGATTGCAGATTGAAATGTTCGCGCTAAATAGTGACAAAGATTTAGTCGATAAGGCCATTAAAAATGGTGATATTTACGCTGCTGCCGCCGTTTACAGCATAGCCAAATGCGAACAGCGTGAAGTTTTAGAGGGCATTATGTTTGCCAAACGTCGTGATGCTTTAGCACTGGCGCGATGGGAACATACGCCAGCGGAGGTGCTGAATGCACTTTCAATAAAAAATAACAGTGATGTTGGGATTGTACTTAGGTTGGATAAAAACCAAAACACACCAGCACTGGCAATATCAACGCTTTATGGCCTAGAGAATGGCCAGGTTAAAAGAAATACTAGCTTTACCGTACTCATTGCACAGCATCGGCACACGCCTATTAATGTGCTTGAAGCCATAGTGAAATTTGTTGATGACATAGAAGTTTTAAAAGCCGTTAGCAAAAATCCAGTCGCTAATGCACAGGTGTTGGGTTTGTTGTTAAATCGTGTGGCTCATAGCTCTGTATATGAGGCTGTTGCTAAGAATGTGGCGGCTAATCCTTCAGCAAGTGCAGATTTACTTAGCGCAATCTATAGCTACGCAGACTATAGCCAAGCGGACGATTGCCAAGCAGGTAGCAGTTTACGCGTTGCCGTACTTAAACATGAAAATTGCCCACAGTTTTTAATTAGGTTGGCGGAATTTAATGTGGCTGATGCAGCAATAGAAATACAGCGGCAATTAGTCAAAGATTCACGCTTGAGTTTACAGGCGCTAGCTAGTTTAGTTGCTAGCCAAGATAAGGTGCTAAGAACTGGTTTGGCCGCAAATTTAGCAGCACCAAAAATGCTCATTAAGCAGTTGTTAAAAGATGAAAGTCCACTGGTTAGGCGTGCAGTTGCGGCAAGAGCTGATTTAACGGTTTCTAGTATTAAGTATTTGATTAGCGATAAAGATCACTGGGTAAGGCAATGGTTGGCGCGGAATCCAGCGGTGTCACGCAAGGTGCTGGAAAAGTTATCAGCAGACCCGCATGCCGATGTTAGACGTGCTGTAGCGAGAAACTCACGTTGCACAAATGCTTTGTTAAGTGAGTTGGCAAAAGATGAAGACGCTTGGGTACGCGCAGCGGTGGCTTATCAGAAGAATGCGACAAAAAGGCTATTGGAAGCATTGGCAGAAGATGCTGATATTGATGTGTTGAGTGGTGTTGCTAATAACCCGCATACACCGCAGCGCATTTTATTAAAACTGATCAGCTCGCTAGAAGCTGATATTCGTCGAGGGGTTATTTTGAACCGCAAGGCACAGCGCAAAACTTTGTTGTCCTTGCTTGAAGATTCTTATTACCTGCATCGCTTGATGTTGGTAAATAGCACAGTATTAAAAGATAGCGATAAGTGGCCGTTATGCGATGACCCTGATTTTCAGGTCAGGTTTACCGCATATCAGTATTTTGCAAAAAAATATCAAACATTTACAAAAAATATTTAGTGATTAATCAGTCAAAGTTTTGAGGAGAAGGGATACATGAAAATTCTAGTAGCAGTAAAACAAGTAGCCGCATTGGATGAAGATTTCGAGATTCGTGCGGATGGCAAAGACGTAGAGGAAGATTTTTTACTTTATGACCTCAATGAATGGGACGATTTCTCACTTGAGGAGGCCATGAAAATCAAAGAATCTAGCGATGCTGAAGTTGAGGTGATTGTTGTTTCCGTAGGGCCAGACCGCGTGGATGAAAGCTTACGTAAGTGTTTAGCTAAAGGTGCTGACCGCGCCATTAGAGTTTGGGACGAGGCTATACAAGGCTCTGATGCTATTGCGATAGGTCAAATTTTAGCCGCAGTAGCAAAGAAAGAAGCGCCAGATATGGTGTTTGCTGGCGTGCAATCTTCAGATCAATCTTACGCATCAACCGGTATTGCTACCGCGGCTTATTTGAACTGGCCGCATGCAGCAGTTGTGGCTGATTTGCAATATCAGCCAGGTGCGAATAAAGCCATTATTCGCCGTGAGCTTGAAGGTGGAATGTTGCAGGAAGTTGAAATTAATTGTCCCGCAGTGTTGACCATACAATTAGGCATTAACAAGCCACGTTATGCCTCGTTACGTGGTATTAAACAAGCGGCAGCTAAGCCAATTGAAGAAGTTTCACTCGCAGATATTGGTTTGTCTGCCGGTAATGTTGGTGCGGATAGCTCAATGTCACGTGTACGCCGCATGTATATTCCAGCAAAAGGTCGCGCGCAGATGATTGAAGGCACACTTGCCGAACAAGCGGCAAAAATTATTCAGATTATCAACGAATTTAAGGGAGCATAAACATGAGCACAATTTTAGTAATTGCGGAGCATCGCCGCAATGAGCTGCGTCCTGTTAGCTTAGAGCTAATTTCAGCGGCACAGGGTCTGAAAAAAAATGCTGACGATAAAGTGGTGGTAGCTGTTATCGGTAGCCAAACTGAAAGCTTTGTTCCAGCATTGTCAGTTGCTGGTGTAGATGAACTGATTTTGCTGAAAGCGCCAGTCACAGATTTTGATCCAGATATTTTTGAAGCTGCGGTATCCGCACTGATTACATCAAAAACGCCAACAGTGGTACTTTTACCACACTCTGTTGATTCTCTTGGTTATGCGGCAACACTTGCTAGTAAAGCAGGTTACGGTTTTGCCACTGATGTATTCATTGTTGAATATCAAGCTGATGAGCTAGTAGCCACGCGTGGTGGTTATAATCAAAAAGTGAATGTTGAAGTAGATTTCCCAGGTAAGGCGACAGTGGTAATGACAATTCGCGCCAGTGTTTTTAAAGTTTTGGAAGGTACTGCTAGTCCAATTATCACAAATTTTGATTTACCTGCGGTGCAATCTCGTAGCCAAAATAAAGAGTTTATTGAGCTCGGTGGGGGTAATGATGTCGACATTACAACAGTTGAGTTTATTATGTCTATCGGTCGTGGCATAGGTGAAGAAACAAATGTTGAACAGTTCCGCGAACTAGCAGAAACGGCTGGGGCTACTTTATGCTGTTCACGCCCAATTGCCGATGCGGGTTGGTTACCAAAATCAAGGCAGGTTGGCCAGTCCGGTAAAGTGGTAGGTTCTTGCAAATTATATGTTGCATTAGGTATTTCTGGATCGATTCAGCACATGGCTGGCATGAAGCACGTACCTACTATTGTAGCCGTCAATACTGACCCGGGTGCATCGATATTTACTATTGCTAAATATGGCATCGTGGCTGATATTTTTGATATGGAAGAAGAGTTAAATAGTCAGCTTGCAGCATAAAGTTGAGTGAAATTAACTTTATAATAACTAAGACAATTTAACGTTAATGCGGAATATTTAAAAGTATTCCGCATTATTTTTTTAACTTATGGTAAACAAGGTCTATGCTATTAAAAGACAGTTTCGCTTTATGTGAAGGGTGCATCAATGAGTTGAATATTCTGCTCTTGGCACCAGTCAACTAAAGCTTGCTCACAAGCTTCGGCCTCAAATCTTAACCACTTTTCTAATAAAGCTTGTGCCTGTAATAATTCTTTAAAGCGCCTATAAGCGCCTCGCTTTCTAAAGAAGCTAGCAACGGTGTTGTAATCATCCGGCAATGTTCGCTTTATGAAAGATAAGGCCATGCTTTGGCCAAGTTTTAAATCATTTTTATGTGGCACTGAAATGTATCGGTTCGATGTGGTAATGTCATCAGGCACTTCTTCGTCTAGTTCAATGTAATCCGAGACCCAGTAAATTGCGCCTGACTCAAGACAAATGTAGGCATATTGTTCAGATGGAGAGCCTGAACTGACAAAATCAAAAGCATTACGTAACTCAGTGAAGTTGATTGTAGTCATGAGGTTTTGAATAACGTGGTCTGAACAGTAGTCATCAATTTAACAAAGTTAGTTATTTGTATTATTCGTATAATAATTGAGTTTAGATTAAATATTCTTAAGTATTTGTATAATAAAGAATTGTCTTTTGGCGGGTCAATAATTTATAAAAAACAGCTGTAGAAACTAAATAATCAGCGTAAATCAGCCGTTATTTGACGTTATTTGCCGTTGTTTTTAGTTACTTCTTTGGGAGTACACCTTGAAGAGAATTTTCTGCGTTTTTTTATTCCGATATTGTGCAGGTGTAAGTTTCACTTGCAAACATGTAATTGATGAAATTTTATTGATTTTAGGAAAAAATGCTTCATTAAATAGTTAATGCTGTCAGCTTGTAATGGGCTTAATTTAAATTGGTAATTGATTGGCGCGGCGCTTGTTAGCTTTAAATTTTTATGCTGTCGCTAAAGTTGTACTTTATGCGCTAACACTAAATCAAATTGCACGGCAACAACTGAAGCCCGTATCAACAGCAAGGCACATTTGAACTTGCACACTGTAAAGCGAAAGAGTTGATGATGGAACATGGCTATTGGATTAAAAGTAAACCGGTTTACAACGCGCTAGTGTGGCATGAAAAAGCCACGGCGCATTTGATAATCGCCAAAAACCAAGGCGTTTTGGTGGCGCTAAAGCTGTTTCAACAAAGGCAGCCCACACAGCCTGTAACATTATTGTATGCGCAGGATGGTACGGATTACGCTAAAACACTCAATAAAGTAGTGCCTGCTGGGTTGGATGTACTAAATTCAGAGCAGGATCTACTCGTTAGTTTAAAAAATATTATGCCTAACATGCGAATGGGATTACGTGTTTATGTCGCTGGTTCAGAAGGGTTTATCTGGTCTGTGGCTGAAGTACTAAAAACATTTGGTGTTGAAGATGCTGACATCATGAAAGAGTTAACCGACACACTTGCTCGCACTATTTACTGTGTGCATTGCAAGGCAATTACTCATAATATCACGACAAATATAGGCAAATGCTCTGGATGTGAACGCATGCTTTTTGTGCGAGATCATTTTTCAAGGCATCTAGGCGCATATATGGGCTTGATGATAGATGCGGAATCGCCAGGCGAACTTCCGGAAATTGAGGAAATATATCCATGAGTATGATTAATGTAAAAGTGGCGGCAATTGAGCAAGTGACTCCGCTAGTCAAACATTTCACCTTTGTAAAAGAAGATGGTTCAAGCTTGCCGGCATTTTCTGGCGGTAGTCATGTGGTAGTGTCCATAGATATTGGTGGACGTGTCCATAGAAATCCATATTCCTTGATGGGCTCGCCGATGGAGAATGAGGCTTACCATATTTCTGTGCGCAGACAAGAGAACTCCAGAGGCGGTTCTGTTTTTATGCATGAAAATGTCACCGTTGGCATGCCGCTTAAAATTACTTACCCGATGAATCTTTTTTCATTGGCTAAAAAAGGGCGCAAACATATTCTAATTGCTGGTGGTATCGGCATTACACCATTTATGTCGCAAATCGCTGATCTTAAAAGAATGGGTGCTAATTATGAATTGCACTACGCTTTCAGGTCGCCTGAGCATGGGGCTTTTGCAGCGCAACTTAAAGAAAGTTGTGGTGATCATTTGCACTGCTATATTGACAGCAACGCGACACGTTTGGATCTAGAAGCTTTGTTAAGTGACCAACCATTAGGCACCCATGTTTACGTGTGCGGACCCAGTCCAATGGTGGTTGCTACGCTAGAAACTGCTAGAAATTTAGGCTGGCCAGAAAATCATATACATAGTGAGCAATTTCTATCACCGCCTATCGGTGAGCCGTTCAAAATTCAGTTAGCAAGATCTAATATTGAAATACAAGTGTCGGCAGAAATGAGTATGTTAGAAGCGATTGAAGCTGCTGGTGTAGAGGCGGACTTTTTATGCCGCGGTGGCGTATGCGGCCGATGCGAGCTAGACGTGCTGGAGACCGATGGCGCGTTATTACACAACGATCATTTTTTAACAGATTCAGAAAAAGCCTCTTGCAAAAAAATCATGCCTTGTGTTTCTCGCGCAAAAGGCGAGCGCTTGATGCTTGATCTTTAGTGATAGCAAGTATTTAGTTTCAAATTTATTTTTTATTATTTCAAAATAAAGCAGTTTAAAACTGGCTTCTGAATGGCAATAAAGGCACACAATATGGCATTAAATTTTAAAAAAGAAACCTTTCGCGAAGATTACACCTACAGTAATTCTGATGCTGCAATCAAACGGTTTCCGTTTCCTTTTCCTGAAGATCAATATATGTACTCGGTGAATATTGAACCGCATACCAAAGGCAAACAAGGGACGGTATGTGAGTTTACGTTTGATATTGACGAGCACTACGTTGCTGAATGCCTAGATAAAAAAATCACTCTTGAGCAAGATCCTGGCCGTTATAAAGCCTTACCACATATGATGGATGCCCAGTGGGACTTTGTAGAACTGACTATGGAAGCGCTTGCGCAAGATTATCCAGAACATTTCAGCTTAAAAAAACAGGGCTTAATCTGGACTTGGGAAAATAAACCGCTAGGCATTAAAGATACTTTCACATTCGGTGATACCTCAACATTAGCCACCGAACCATTTGACTATATTGGTCGGCAATTACAAGGTGATTTTGTATTGCTTGATCATAGGGATGAAACTTTGTATGCCGACGCGGGCATTGTCACTAGTCAAGCCGATTGGTCGCTGGCATTTAATGTGGGTATGTCTTGGCGTGAATGGCATGGTCCTGTTCCGCGTGCCACAGAGCTTGGTGTGATGGATCGTGCTTTGAAGTATTTGCTTAATCTACAGATTGGTAGTCCAGTTCGTCGTTTGAACTGGACGATGACTGTTAATCCGCGCTTAGATACTTCTCCAGAAAACTACCCGCACTGGGGCGGTGAACGCAATACGGTGAACGCTGAAAATATTGGCGATTTAATTCATCTGCGTGTTGAGTTGCAAACCTTATTTAGATTGCCGCGCAGTAACGCTATAGTATTTAGCATACGTTGTTATTTGATTAGCTTAAAAGATATTGCCACTTACCCGCGTTGGGCTAAACGCTTACATCGGGTGCAAAAAACCATGCATCCAGATTTAATTGAATATAAAGGCATGACAAAGTTTCATCCAATGATGGTAGATTGGCTTGCCAAGTTTGATGATGGAGAAACATTGGCGATTGGTACTCAGCCTGAATAAGTATGTCCGTTTATTTAAAGAGTAGTCTAGTGTAATTGGTTTGAATTAACGTTATAACGCTGGTCAGGAATCTCAGTAATAAAACCTTCCAGTGCCAATAACTCTCCGGTACCAGAGAATATTCCGCGACCATATTCTTGCACTAATTTAGGTTCACCTTTTCGCGTAATAATGCGATAAATAAGCTTAAATTCTTCACCATTGCTAATCTGCTCTTTAACAGACTCCCAGACAGCCGCTCTATCGTCTGGATGGATAATAAGATTGAAGTTAAGGTTAGGATTGTTAATTAATTCAAAAGTGTCATAGCCTGTGACGTCTACGCAGCCTTCGTTAACAAACTCAAATGTCCAAGAGCGGTCGTTTCTGCAACGATAGACCATCCCTGGGATATGACTTAACAATGAGTTAGCCGCGCGTCGATTAGCAACAACACTCGCTTCAGCTTCTTTATTACGTTGAATATCTGTCATCGTGCCTATGACGCTGGTGCTCTCGCCTGTGGCGGTTGAAGTAGTTTTTACGCGCATGACTATCCAATTAGGGTCGCCTCGCACTGAGATTAGGCGCGCTTCAACAGTGCAATGGCTTCTTTTACCTTTGGTTAAAGAGTCTAATCTGGCTTCAAGCATGGGTTTATCTTCAGGATGAAAGAAATCTAATAATGATTTATTCAAGCAGTCTTGCACTTTGTATTCCAGCATGTTTTCCCATGCACGATTTAGGAAAATGATTTTCCCTTCGGCACTTAGCTGGAATACGATTT
Organism: Methylophilaceae bacterium; assembly: GCA_947379975.1. Classification (GTDB taxonomy): domain Bacteria; phylum Pseudomonadota; class Gammaproteobacteria; order Burkholderiales; family Methylophilaceae; genus Methylotenera. Next base: position 16,819 of record CANCPF010000025.1, read on the forward strand.
CCTCAAGTCGGTCTACAATATTGTGGTAATTAAATTGTGACTCATAATCATTACTTAACAGATTGTTTGCAGAAGTTGGTGTGAACTGAAATAGCATTAAATTGTTTTGGCCATCTTCACGCATACGCGTGAGACTGGCATTAGATGGTAGAGTTGTGCCATCTACACAAACTAGTCGAATTCTAGTAGCGTCTTTTTTTGGTTTGCCAGTTAAAGCTTCTGCGCTTAATTCGGCAAAGTTTTGATGATCAGCAGGGTGAATTAAGTTTGAAAATGGCATGCCTATAATTTGGTCTGACATATCAACCATGCCTAATGTTTGTAGAAAAGGGGTATTTACAAATTTAACAACATAACCATCAAGCACTGCAGCTGGCGAAGATAATGCGCTAGAAACTTCAGTGCCCCAGGCAACTTCTTGCGTTAAGTCGCGCCTAGAACGTGATGTTCTAGTAGATAGTAGTGGCTGGATGGTAATAACAATAGCGGCAGAAAATATTGCAACAGCCGCTGAAACGAGCATTACAAGATGTAATAAAAAAGGCCCCTGAATGCTGTACCATGAACCCAATATTATCAAAAAGATAACACTGATAATAAGTGTTGAAAAAATGAATATACTCATCAAGTTAAGCCTAAATATTACAAGTAGTCAGTATAAAAAGAACTCAACTAAAAATGCAAAATATTTTAAATATAATTAAGTCGATTCGTACGTTTGTTAGAAATCATAAACTCTATGCAAATTTGCATGCGCTGGTGGTTTCTATGGTGCTGTCTGTCATATTAATGCAGGCAGGCTCACTGTTTTTATTTGACTATATTCCAGATCATCTTTCTGTCATACACCGTGCCTATCAAGATCAGTCGGTATGGAAGATGGAAATCTATAAATTAGAGCATTCTGAAGATGATAAATTGAATGTGCTGAATCGGCTTAATGAACGTCTGAGTGATTTTGATGATGTTGCCTACACTTGGGCAAGAAACCAAAATGACACAGCTTTAGCACAGTCCTACAAGGATTTGGCGCTAACACAACATAATTTTTCTGATGCTAGAGTGCAAGGTCGCGATAAAGTAGAAATGCTAGAAAAAGGCCAGTTGGTCATAAAAGCTTATGATAATTTTGTGGCAGCTGCAGAAAAAGATGTCATTATTAAGCAGTCCTTGGTGTCTTTACTGCAATTAGTTTGTCTATTTTTGGTATTTTGTATTGCTGCCGGCATCATGCTTACCTCATGGAGTATTTTGATTAATCGCTTGGGTAAAATATTTTCTAGTATACCTAACGATCTTGTGTCTGATTGGCGTAAAAGTAAACATGAAGATGAATTTGAAATACTCGAAAAACTTACCGCGGAGCTGTCTGCAAGGCTTCAAGGTATACAAGTGGAAACTAGTTGGATCAATAAAACCAGTGCTATAAAAATGCGAAAAATGCTTCTTTCACAAGACTTTCTATTTAAGCTAGCCAAGCTAATAGGAACTTCTGGGCTCAGTGAATTGACCATTAAAAAAGCATTATATTCGTTGGAGACTACTTTAGGTGTCAGTAATATAGCCTTGGTATTTAGTGAAAATGGATCAAGAATATCCGCGCAACGTGCTTTATTTTCTAGTTATTGGCCATTATCTTTTGATGAGAGCATGTTTGATGAGGGCGTAAATTTAATTGCAGTGAGTCATGCTACTAAGCTCATCAAAGGTGAATGCGTGCAATGTGTAACGGTTCCACTGGAAAGCCCAAATGGTTGGTTGGGTATTTTGTTGCTGGAAACGGAAGCCAATCATTATTTTGACGATACCGAATTGCAGCTTTTTGAGGTGACGGCTCAAATGCTTTCACTTTCGATTGGCTTTCAGGCTAGGGAACAAGAAAATAGGCGAGTAGCATTACTTGAAGAGCGCGCCGTAATCGCAAGAGAATTGCATGATTCACTGGCACAATCATTGTCATACATGAAATTTCAGCTCGCTAGATTACAGACTAATTTTGGCGCTAATCTCGTTGAATCTGGCGCGGATGACATTGTTAATGATATGCGTGAAGGATTGGATAATGCGTATCGAGAATTAAGAGAGCTACTCACCACCTTTAGGGTGCAAATGGACGTACGTGGTCTCGATCACGTGCTGGAAGAAGCTATTGAAGAATTTTCGCAACGATCTAGCTTAAATATTAGCTTAGATAATCGCCTTCAGGAATGTAAGCTGAGTGTAAATGAGGAATTTCATCTTTTACATGTAGTGCGAGAGGCGTTGTCTAATATCGTTCGTCATTCTGGCGCTGAAAAAGTCACGATTGCGCTGGTGTTGCAATCGACAGGTGATGTGATTGTGACTATCGATGACGATGGCAAGGGCTGTACTTTTGACGAAACCAAGCCACATCACTACGGCTTGGCTATTATGAAAGAGCGCGCTTACTGTTTGGGTGGGACTATTGAGATTCTACCTAGACGCCGTGGTGGAACACGTGTCAGATTATTATTTCATCCAAAATAATAGTAAATTAACAATTAAATTTAATCAAAAACCATCAATTAAAAGTTGGAGCATATTATGCAAGCAGCCACTACAGTTATTATTATTGATGATCACGCCCTATTCCGTAGAGGTGTAAGTCAAATGATTTCAGCCGATGCTGAGTTTTCGGTGATAGGCGAGGCCGCTTCAGGTGCTGAAGGTCTGGTATTGGTTTCAGAATTAAAGCCGGACATTGTGTTGATTGATTTGAATATGAGGGGCATGAATGGCATAGAAACACTGACGCATATTAAAGAAGGAAAGCTTGAGTCTAAATGCATTATGCTCACTGTTTCTGATGCAGAAGTTGATTTGCTAGAAGCTTTACGCGCAGGCGCAGATGGTTATTTGCTAAAAGATATGGAGCCAGAAGATCTTTGCTCTAGCTTAAAAAAGGCTATGTCTGGCGTTACAGTCTTGCATGAAAGTCTCACTGAAATTTTAAAAAATGCGCTGATTCATCCTACCTTGAATAAAAGTTCGGAAGATGTTTCACTGACAGAACGTGAGCGTGAGATTCTTGAATGCCTAGCCAATGGCCTGAATAACAAAACCATTGCGAGGGAGCTTGGCATTAGTGACACAACAGTTAAAGTGCATATTAAACATTTGCTGAGTAAGCTAAAGCTGACCAGTCGACTTGAAGCCGCGGTGTGGGCTCACAGGAAGAAGTAGCCCGATAATTATTTGATAAAGCAATAAAGCCTCTTAAAAGATATTCAATATACTAGAAGTATCAAATAGACAATATGAAATTGAGAAACAATCAATATACCCAGGCTATTGTCTTAGCACGCAAGCAATTTAATGCGGCCATTTTATTGCGTAATGTTGATGCTATTTGTGCTTTTTTCTGTGACGACTATCAAATTGTAACTGCATCGGGCGTTCAATCTAAAGGTGTTGATGAACAGCGTAGGCGTTGGTCCAAGGCATTTCAGCGTGACCCAATTCTCTTGTATCGTAGACGCACTAGAGAATTGCGTTGTAATGAGCACTTTGGTACCGCAGAGGAGCTTGGAAACTGGGTAGGAAGAATCTCATCGAACCAGCAAATAAGCTTGGTTGCTGGCGTTTATTCGGCAAAATGGCAAAAACAAGATGATGGACGTTGGTTAATACAAGCTGAAGTTTTTACTATGCTAAGGTCTAAAGTGGTCTAAAACCTGCAGTAACTTAAATGCGTAGTTTTGGATGTCCAGTAATACTATAAATATAGTAGCAATATTTATAGTGATAATTGCCGGTTAGATGCAAACATAGTAATCATTGCTAGCTATAATACGATAAATCTTAGATATACTTTCGGATAGATAACATGCAAATTAACACGATTCAAACTACGGTATTTAGCGATCAAAAACCTGGTACTTCTGGACTGCGTAAGAAAGTAAAGGTATTTCAGCAAACGCATTACTTGGAAAATTTCGTGCAAAGTATTTTTGACACTCTGTTTGAAAAAGATGGTGTGCCAGAAAATGCTACACTAACTATCGGTGGAGATGGACGTTTCTATAATCGGCATGCAATTCAAACTATTATTCAGATGGCGGCAGCGAATGGTTTTGCCCGCGTTATTGTTGGGCAGGCGGGTATTTTATCTACGCCAGCGGTTTCGCATATTATTCGAAAATATAAAACATTCGGCGGCATGATCTTATCTGCTAGCCACAACCAAGGTGGGGTGGATGGCGATTTCGGCATTAAATATAACATTAGTAATGGTGGGCCAGCACCTGAAAAAATTACCGATGAAGTGTTCGAAAAAAGCAAAGTAATTGCCAGTTACAAAATTGCAGATCTTGCAGAAGTCGATGTAGATACGCTTGGTGAAAGCCTCTTTAATGACGGAAAATTTACCGTGCAGGTGATTGATGCGGTAGAAGATTATGCCGATTTAATGCAAACGTTGTTTGATTTTTCAGCTATTAAAAATCTGTTAGCTAGTGGTTTTCAGATGAAATTCGATGCCATGCATGCCGTGACTGGCCCCTATGCACAAGAAATTTTTGTTAATCGCTTGGGTGCACCTGCGCATAGTCTGATGAATTGTGTGCCTTCCGAAGATTTTGGCGGCGGCCACCCAGACCCTAATTTAACCTACGCGGAAGATTTGGTGAAAATCATGTTTGCTGGTGATAATGCGCCAGATTTTGGTGCGGCATCGGATGGCGATGGCGACCGGAATATGATATTGGGTAAAAACTTTTTTGTAACGCCATCTGATAGTTTGGCAGTATTAGCTGCCAATGCAACGCTAGTGCCAGCATATTCAAACGGCATTGCTGGCGTTGCACGCTCTATGCCAACCAGTAGTGCGGTGGATCGCGTGGCGGCAAAGTTAAACATTCCCTGCTATGAAACGCCTACTGGTTGGAAGTTTTTTGGCAATTTGATGGATGCCGGCAAAGTTACACTTTGCGGCGAAGAGAGTTTCGGCACTAGCTCTAATCATGTACGCGAGAAAGATGGCCTTTGGGCAGTGTTGTTTTGGTTGAATGTGTTAGCGCAAAAAAATACCGTGATGGAAAAAGCTTCTGTAGCGCAGATTCTAAAAGCACATTGGTTGGAATTCGGCCGTAATGTATATTCACGCCACGATTTTGAAGCAATACCGACAGCAGCGGCTAACGATGTCATGGCGCACATTAAAGCGCAATTTAATAGTCTGCCGAACCAAACTTTCGGTGCGTATACCGTTAAAACTTGCGATGATTTCAGTTACCACGACTCAATTGATGGCTCTGTCAGTAATAATCAGGGCGTGCGTATTTTGTTTGTCGATGGTTCTCGTATTGTTTTCAGGCTTTCTGGCACAGGCACTGAAGGTGCCACTTTACGTATTTATTTGGAGGCATTTGAGCCAGATAGCGCAAAACAAAGTGTGGATGCGCAGGTTGCTTTAGCTGAAATGATACAAATTGCATTGAAGATTTCACAGCTTAAAGAAAAAACTGGCAACGATACACCAACAGTAATTACCTAAGCAAGGCTAAAGAATCTGTAGTTTGAATCAATGTTCGACTTGTTTAATGGTCATTTCGCCATTAAATAATCGAACATCCATGCGACCTAAAAACGACATGCCTAGCAACACGTCTCCATCTAAGCCGGGGGCGATCATTGCTGAAACATCGTTTGCGTTCACGCCACCTAACTGTAAAGATTTTAGTCGCACCATATAACCAATACTATCGCCATTAGCGGTATTGGTGCGTATAGCATCCATGCTTTTTAAGTTAAGTCTGTCGGCAATACTTTGTGAAATCGCCACGCCAGTGGCGCCGGTATCGACTAATACATTTACTTTCTCGCCATTAATCAAGGCTTCTGCACGGTAATGGCCATCCAAGCCGCGTTTTAAAACTACAGTGCTATTTTCACCTAAGCGATTAATTTTATTGGGATTTTGAATATTGTCCGCCAAGTAGACAATTAGCGCAGCGAGTGCGAGCCATATAATACCTATGGTAAGTGTATTTTTAGACATGGTTTAAAAAAGTTTCTTTACTCCGCCTCTTCTATCCAAGCTAGTTGTATGGCTTCTAAGATCTTTTCACCACATTTTTCTGGTGTATCATCAAAGCCTTCTAAATCCATGACCCATTGCATTAAATCAGTGAAACGTATGGTGCTCGGATCAACATCTGGGTGTGTGTCGTAAAGCGTTTCTGCGATGGTTAAGCTGTCTGTCCATTTCATGATAATTATCCCAAGTCTATTTGAATATCAGGCCATTATAACTTGCTAAAGATGCTGCTTACTAAAATTGAGTAGTTAGCCGTGCATTTTAAACGATGCCTTCTGAACTCAGCTTTCTGTACCCGGTTTTCTAAACACAGCTTGCTAAACTACAGGGTCTTAATCTTATCGTCAGGTCGTGGTAAAATAATTAGATATTTATGTGTTGAGACTTAAACTTTTTTAATTACTGACCGTCTCTAGACCACAACTTGATATTAAATTATAAGTTGTCATTAAAAAACAAGTTGTCTTTAAAATTACACATCACAATTAACTATTAATCGTCATTCATGACTCATCGCTTACGGAAAGCCTAATAACATGTCTACAGCTCCATTTAACTACGCTAATACTCTTAATCAAGCTGACCCTGCTTTGTGGGGCATGATAGAGCAAGAAGTTGTGCGTCAACATGATCATATTGAATTAATCGCTTCTGAAAACTACACCAGTCCAGCGGTAATGCAGGCGCAAGGTTCTCAACTTACTAACAAGTACGCTGAAGGTTACCCAGGTAAACGTTTTTATGGTGGTTGTGAGTTTGTAGACCAAGTTGAACAGTTAGCTATTGATCGCTTGAAAGCCTTGTATGGTGCGGAGTATGCCAATGTGCAACCGCATTCTGGCTCACAGGCTAATCAAGCGGTATATTTTTCTATTCTGAAACCGGGTGATACTGTGATGGGTATGAATCTTGGTCATGGCGGCCATTTGACGCACGGTTCACCAGCTAATTTATCTGGTAAATTATTTAACATAGTGGCTTATGGCCTAAATGAACAAGAAGAGATAGATTACGACGAGATGGAGCGTATTGCCGTTGAATGCAAGCCTAAATTATTGATAGGTGGCGCCTCTGCTTATGCTTTACGTTTCGACTGGGCGCGCATGAGCGAAATTGCTAAAAAAGTAGGCGCTTATTTTATGGTAGATATGGCGCATTACTCAGGTTTGATTGCTGCCGGTGTATATCCAAATCCGGTGCCACACGCCGATTTTGTGACATCAACCACCCATAAAACATTACGTGGTCCACGCGGCGGCATTATTTTAGCTAAAGCCGAGTTTGAAAAGTCATTGAATTCTAGTGTGTTCCCAAGCCTGCAAGGCGGTCCGTTAATGCATGTGATTGCGGCAAAAGCGACTGCGTTTTTAGAGGCTTCTCAGCCTGAATTTAAAACCTACCAAGCCCAAGTGATTAAAAATGCGCAAGCGATGGCAGAAGCTTTAACTGCACGTGGTTTACGTATTATTTCAGGCCGCACAGAATCACACATGTTTTTAGTCGATTTGCGGACGAAAGGTTTAACCGGTAAAGCCGCAGATGCTGCACTTGGTTTAGCGCATATTACCGTGAATAAAAATTCAATTCCTAACGATCCAGAAAGCCCATTTGTAACCTCTGGTATTCGCATAGGCGCACCAGCAATTACGACACGTGGTTTTAAAGAAGATGAAGCGCGTTTAGTGGCTAATTTAATTGCTGATGTATTAGATAATCCAACAGATGAAGCAGTCATTGCTTCGACTAAAGCTAAAGTTCATGCTTTAACGGCTAGATTTCCGGTGTACCAAGGCTAATCAGTAATGAAATGCCCTTTTTGCGGAGTAGACGATACGCAAGTCATTGATTCTAGAGTTAATGACGAGGGTAATTCTATACGCCGCCGCCGTAAGTGTGGTGGCTGTGATAAACGCTTTACCACTTATGAGACCGCAGAGTTACACATGCCGCAAGTGGTTAAAACCAACGGCACGCGTGAAGAGTTTAACCGTGAAAAATTGCGATTATCTTTTTCACGCGCTTTGCATAAGCGCCCAGTGCCTACCGAATATGTAGATCGTGCTTTAGATAGGATCTCACAAAAATTGCTCAGTTTAGGCGAGCGTGAAGTGCCGGCCAGAACCTTGGGTGAGAGCGTAATGCACGAGCTTAAATTAATGGATAAAGTGGCTTATATTCGTTTTGCCTCGGTGTATCGTAGTTTTTCCGATGTCGATGATTTTAGTGATGTTATTCGAGACCTATAACTGCCTCTACTATTCCTACGCTATTTTTTGTAAAAAAATGAAAGTCACTGATTTTAAGTGAAGAATATAATGACTGCTAAATTCGCTACACAAATTAAGGAATCGCTTCATGAAATTGATTAACTGGTTATCTATCGCACTTGCCGTCTTTACCGTAGTGTTAACCATTGTTTTTTTTGCTTGGTGGATGATGAAAGATCGCATTGCATTTGGCGGTGAAAAATTTGATCAAGTGAAGTGGATACAGGCTGCATCGACTATTCAAACAGAATGCAAGCGCGGCGATATGGCTTATGATTTACAGCAGAATATACTTGGCATAGGTTCACCTAAAGAAGCCGTTACTGTACTTTTAGGCCGTCCTAGTTACGAGGATACGCACAGTGTTGAATATGATTTAGGTAAGTGCATGCATGTTTATCATGGTCTGCTTATTTATTTTGACGAAAATAATCGTTTAGCTAATAGCCGCATTTCTTCGCACTAAATTGCCATGCACAGAAAATTGCTATTAATTTTAAATGACGCTCTAAATTACAGTACATGGCATATTTAGTCGCGACTAATTTTCCCTAAAAATACACCTCGCACACTTTGTTTTCAAGCGCTGACCATCTTTACATGACACAAGCTCTGCGATTAGCAGAGCAGGGCTTATACACCACACAGCCTAATCCTAGGGTGGGCTGCGTAATTGTTAAAAATCAACAAATTATAGGTCAGGGCGCGCACCTTAAAGCAGGCGAGCCACACGCGGAAGTTTTTGCTCTAGGTGAGGCCGGCTTTGCTGCAAAAG
>CANCPF010000026.1 GCA_947379975.1 Methylophilaceae bacterium
CAGAATTTATTGAACATCTCACTATTATTAAGAAAGCTACAATGAGCAATTTACCAAAGTGTCCTTTATGCAGTTCTGAATTCACCTACGAAGATGGTGATATGTATGTTTGTCCTGAATGTGCGCATGAGTGGGGCAAGGATGGCGCTGCTGAAAATTCAGACGAAACGCGTGTCATTAAAGATTCTAACGGCAATATTCTGCAAGATGGCGACACAATAACTGTGATTAAAGACCTGAAAGTTAAAGGCTCATCATTGGTGGTTAAGGTCGGTACGAAAGTTAAAAATATTCGTTTGGTCGATGGCGACCATGATATTGACTGCAAAATTGATGGCATTGGTGCGATGAAGCTGAAGTCTGAATTTGTAAAGAAAGTATAAAAAGTAAAATTCACAGTAAAAACCCTCAGCTACGTAGCTCGTAGCTGAGGGTTTTTTATTTTTAGCTTAGTCGAAATAGCCTACTTATTTTTTGCATGAAACATCACGGTCTGCGGTGGCCCCATCTTAATGACCGGTTTACGAATACTGCCCATCACATGCATTTCACAAGGTTTGCAATCAAATTTAAGGGTAAATCTATCGTTACCGTTAATCAGTGTCATCGGTTCGGCGGTTACTGTGCCTTGCACACCAATCACACCCTTGGCTTCTTTTGGACACATGCCGTGGCTAAAACGCAGGCAATGTTTGGTAATCATTAGCGGTACTTCGCCTAATTCTTTATTGGCTTCGTAGGCGGAGGCGATGAGTTTTACACCGTGTTTTTCATAAAAATGCCGCGCTTTTTGGTTATACACATTGGCCAAATAACTTAAAGTATCTTCCGGAAAAATGGCCGGTGGCACTGCGGGTGGTTTGGGTTGTGGGCGCTGATAACCAGTTAATCGTACTTGTTCTAATTGCTCAATAGCTTCGCGACGTAAATTATTGACCACAGAAGCCGGCACAAACCAAGCTTGCGTAGTCTGCAAATAAATTTCATTTGCCGCAAAGTTAGTATTACCGAGTTTGCTTAAATTTTCACGCAAGCTGGCTTCAGCTTTTGTAATATTGTCCGCTACTTGCTTTTCTGCAACACAGTTTACCGTTGCGCTAAAGCCAACATCGTCAGTTACACTCAGCGCAAAACCATCGCTAGTTTCAGCAAAAATCATTTGCAATTGAATATTGCGTTGTGCGGAATCTTTTTCCAACAAACGCATAAACGCATGGTCTCGGTTGCGATACACTTGCATGTTATTTCTAATATCAGCCGGCATTTCATTGGGAAATAGTTTTTTCCCGTCTACCGTATTAATGCGCAAGCCGACTAATTCTTTATGTACATCAAAAAAGCATACGCCGTCGCCATTGTGTAGTTGCACGTCTGATTCAACTTCAAAAAAGTCTTTGCCTACTTTTGATACTAATCCCAATGCTTCGCCAGAAAACTTAGGGGTATCGAATGCACCAATATCGCCTTTGCGACCATTGACAAAATAATCTGTGGCGCTGCGGTTAAAGGTTTTTTCAGGTTGTGGGCTAAAGGTGTAAGTGCTAATGCCAGAAGAGGACTTTGCCAGCTCTGGCGATTCGTGCAGAATTTCATCTAGCAATTGGCGATAATGTGCCGTGGCATTTTTGACGTAAGGTAAATCTTTGTAACGACCTTCAATCTTAAATGAGCTCACGCCCGCAGCAATCAAGGCGCGCAGGTTGGCACTTTGGTCGTTATCTTTCATGGATAAAAAGTGTTTATCTTTACCGATGATGCGGCCTTTTGAATCTTCCAGCGTAAATGGCAGCCGACATTCTTGCGAACATTCGCCGCGATTTGCACTGCGGCCTGTATGCGCGTGACTGATAAAACATTGACCGCTAAACGCCACGCATAAGGCGCCGTGAACAAAAAACTCTAGGTTACTTTCAGTTGCAGCGGCAATTTTTTGTATGGTGTGTAAATCTAATTCACGCGCCAGCACCATTTGTGAAAAGCCGACTTGGTCTAAAAATACCGCTTTTTCTACAGTGCGAATATCAGTTTGCGTGCTGGCATGTAGCTGAATCGGCGGTAAATCCATTTGCAGCAAGCCCATGTCTTGCACAATTAGCGCATCTACTTCGGCTTCGTGAAGCTGATGGACTAGCTTGCGCGCGCCCTCAAGCTCGTTATCATGAAAAATTGTATTCAGCGCCACAAAGACTTCAGCATGGTAGCGGTGCGCATGTTTGACTAAACGCACAATATCTTCTAACGTATTAGGCGCTTTAGCGCGAGCGCCAAATGCAGGCCCGCCAATATACACGGCATCTGCACCATGGTTAATCGCTTCAATGCCAAAATCTGCATTTTTAGCAGGGGCGAGAAGTTCGAGATAGCGGCGTGTTTTTAGCATATTAAAACGATAATAATCAATAGGATGCGGACTATAGCACAAAATGCATTGACACGATATTTTTGAGGTGTTACTTTGGTAACACTTTATTGAGTTAAGGAGTGAAAGTGATGGCTACTACCAGCTTGAAATTACCTAGCAGCTTAAAAGAGCGTATTGCAAAATTAGCGGGTGACACAGGTAAAACAGCGCATGCATTTATGGTGGAGGCGATAGTCGAGCAAACTGAGCGTATTGAACAAGATCGTGCTTTTATGGCGCGTGCGGAGGCATCGCTGAAACATTATCAAGAAACAGACATTGCTTACGATGTCGATGAAGTAAATGCCTATTTACGCGCCAAAATTCAAGGCATAGGTCTGCCCAAACCACAGCCAATAAAACGCAATTAAACAATGACAAAGTTAGAATACTCAAGCGCTGGAATGGAAGATATTGAGCGTTTAGTTAATTTTTTGATGGACGTGGATTTGGCCGCAGCACTGAATACGTTTGATATTATTAACGATGGGCTTCAGCTTTTAAAGCGTCACCCAGCGGTAGGCAGGGTGGTCATTGCCGGCGGTAGCCGTGAATTAGTGATTTCTCGCGGTAACACTGGCTACGTTGCCGTTTATGCCTTTGATAAGTTAACCAATGTTGTCGTAGTATTGGCAATTAAGCACCAGCGTGAAAATGCGTTTCATTAATAATAAATAGAATTTTAAGAAAATTTAAAAGTGCACATGAATCCTAACCAAACTCTACTAAATCGCAGTTTAAAATCTGTTTGGCACCCTTGCACACAAATGAAACAGCATGAAACTTATCCGCTTATTCCCATTAAACGCGGCGATGGCGTTTGGCTTTACGACACCGAAGGCACGCGTTATTTAGACGCAGTAAGTTCTTGGTGGGTGAATTTATTTGGGCATAATAATCCGCGCATTAAAGATGCGATTAAGTTGCAACTCGACACTTTAGAACATGTGATGTTGGCGGGCTTTACCCACGAACCTGTGGTCGAATTATCCGAAAAGCTAGGCAAGCTCACTGGTTTAGGCCATGCTTTTTACGCCAGTGACGGTGCCAGCGCGACTGAAATTGCCTTGAAGATGAGCTTTCATTATTGGCGTAATAGCGGTAAACCGCATAAAACCAAATTTATCAGCTTGCAAAACAGTTATCACGGCGAAACTTTAGGTGCTTTGGGCGTGACAGATGTAGCTATTTTTAAAGATACCTATGCGCCGCTATTAATGCAATCAGCCCAAATGCCTAGCCCGGATTTTAGGTTGAGCGAGGCTGGTGAGAGCGCAGAGGCTTTTGCCTTGCGCTGTGGCGATGCGTTAGCACTATATGTGAGTGAGCATCATGCAACGTTGGCGGCATTTATTGTTGAGCCACTTATTCAATGTGCGGCCGGTATGGGCATGTATCACCCGGCATATTTGTGCCGTGCGCGTGAAATTTGCAGCCAGTATGATGTGCATTTAATTGCCGATGAAATCGCCGTTGGCTTTGGTAGAACCGGCAGTATGTTTGCTTGTGAGCAGGCTGGTATCACACCTGATTTTATTTGTTTATCGAAAGGCATTACTGGTGGCTATTTGCCTTTATCTGCCGTGCTGACTACCGATAAAGTGTACCAAGCTTTTTATGATGACAGCACACTAAAAGGCTTTTTGCATAGCCATAGTTACACGGGCAATCCGTTGGCTTGCAGTGCGGCATTGGCGACCTTGGCAATATTTGAGGCAGACAATGTGATTGAGAGCAATCAAGCTAAATCTGCCTATTTAGGCAGCCAGATGCGAGCGCTTGCTAACCTGCCTATTGAACATGTACGCCAGCAAGGCATGATTTTGGCGTTTGATGTAAAAAGCAAAAATGCTAAATTTTCTCGAGATTGTTACTCAGCGGCGCTGAAGCAGGGCTTGCTGTTACGGCCAATTGGTAACACGGTTTATTTTATGCCGCCGTACACGATTACTGAGCCGGAAATGGATTTAATGATGCAGGCAACGCTGTTAGCCATTCAAGATTCTTTATGAAAAAGATATTCACTGCCTTAGTTTTTATTTCAGTCAGTTTATCTGCTTATGCTGAACTACCAAGCACGGTGGTAGATGCGCTTAAAAAAGCCGGCATTCCGCAAGAGAGCGTGGCTGTGGTTGTGCGTTCTGCAGATGGTGCCCACACAAGCCTTACACATAATGCCGCGAGTAGCCTGAACCCAGCCTCAGTAATGAAGTTGCTTACTACCAATGCCGCGCTAGATTTGCTTACGCCGGCCTATCGTTGGAAAACTGAGATTTACCAAAATGGCGTTGTGAATAATGGTGTGTTAACTGGTGATTTAATTATTAAAGCCTATGGCGACCCAAGTTTTAAAGCGCAGGAGTTTTGGCGTTTGTTGATGACTTTACAGCAAGCCGGCATTAGAGAAATTAATGGTAATTTATTGATAGATAAAAGTTACTTTGCCTATGATATGGTAAAGCATATTGCGAATAAAAACACCTTTGACAATGAGCCTTGGCGTGCCTATAACGCTATGCCGAGTGCCTTTTTGGTGAATGGCAGAAATACCAGTTTTAAATTTGTTGCTGATGCCGGCGATGTGGCTAATAATCGCGTGAGTATCGAACCAGACTTTGCGCTGCCAGAATTGCAAATCATTAATAATCTTCAACTGATGCCGGGCGCATGTGGCGATTGGCGCAACCTTTTGACTTATAGCATTAATGCCCAAGAAGCTGGTTTGAATGAGCGCGAGGCTAAAGAAGGCGGCACACAAATTTCTGAAAAAATGAGCAGTGCTATCGCCACATTTAACGGTAGTTTTTCGTCGGATTGTGGTGAGCGATATTTAGAGTTAAGTGTGTTCGATGATGAGCAATATGCGTTTTATACGTTTAAAAAGCTTTGGCTTGAATTAGGCGGCAAGTTTTCTGGTCAGCTAAAAATACAAGAAAAACCTGATCGCGCAGTAAAAGTGCTTGAGCAGTTATCCGAGCCGTTAGCTTACGTGGTGCGTGATATTAATAAGTGGAGTAATAATCTAATGGCGCGACAATTGCTGTTGACGATTGCCGCTGAGAAAACATCATTGCCTGCCACTGAAATAAATGGCGCTATGGCGATTAAAGCGTGGCTTGCCGGTAAATCCTTTGATGGAAAAAGTTTAAACTTTGATGACTTAGTCATTGAAAACGGCTCAGGATTATCGCGTAAAGAACGTATCAGCGCAGAACATTTATCGCAAATGTTAGTGAGTGCCTACAATAGCCCAGTGATGCCAGAATTCATGAGTTCGCTGCCGATATTATCGCTAGATGGCACGATGAAAAAACGCCTTAAAGATAGTCTGGTAAGGGCACGCGCACATCTAAAAACGGGTTCTTTAGATGGCGTAAGTTCAGTTGCGGGCTATGTGCTGGATAAGCAAAACAAACGACAAGTGCTGGTGATGATGGTTAATGATGCAAAAGCTGGCGCCAGCAAAGCTGCTCAAGATGCTTTAATTGAGTGGGTTTATTCTCATCCATAATTCAATAATAGTCAGCGTCTCGCACAACGAACTTGTCTGAGTTTGCGGTATCATATGTCCTGAAATATATTTTCGCAAAAACATTGTGTTTAAACATATTTGCCACTTTTATTACTTAAGGTCGTTAACATGAAATTTTTTAGCCTTTTGTTAGCCTGCGCGTGTGCTGTTACGCTTAATGCTTGCAAAGCCGAATCAACTGCGTCAAAAACGCCTAATACATCAACACAGGCAACATCAACCAAGGAAAACACAGCAATGACCAATACAGTTACTGAATTACAAAAAATTGACACACAAGTGGGTACAGGACGTGAGGCTGAAGCTGGCTTTAACGTGACCGTACATTACACTGGCTGGCTTTATGAAGCGGCTGCTGAAGGCCATAAAGGCAAAAAATTTGATAGCAGCTTAGACCGTAATCAACCGTTCAATTTCTTCTTAGGCGGTGGCCAAGTGATTCAAGGTTGGGATGAAGGCTTTGCAGGTATGAAAATTGGCGGCAAACGCACCTTGGTTATTCCTTCAGAAATGGGCTATGGTGCTCGTGGTGCAGGCGGTGCGATTCCACCTAATGCAGCGCTGATTTTTGATGTTGAGCTGTTAGACGTTAAATAATTTTTTGCGGGAGCGCTTATTGCGCTCCCGTATTAGAAAGAGATTAATATGCACGTTAAAGTAAAATGGATCGATGGTGTTAGCTTTGTGGGCGAATCAGAATCTGGCCATGCGGTCGTATTAGATGGTGCTCCAGAAAACGGCGGTCGCAATATTGGCATGCGCCCAATGGAAATGTTGCTGATTGGTATGGGTGGTTGTACATCATTTGATGTGGTTGCCATACTTAAAAAAGCGCGCCAGCCAATTATGGCTTGTGTTGCAGAAATCGATGCGACACGTGCCGACGAGATTCCAAAAGTGTTCACTAAAATTCATGTACATTTTGTGGTGACTGGTGATAATTTAAACCCAGCACAAGTTGAGCGTGCGGTTAAATTGTCGGCAGAAAAATATTGTTCAGCTTCCATTATGTTGAGCAAAAGCGTAGAGATTACGCATGATTTTGAGATTAAACCTAGTACGGTTGTAATTAGCGATGTCTGATATTAAACAGCATAAACCAACTGGCATGCTAGGTATACGCCACGTGGCTTTATTTGTGAAAGAGCTGGAAATCTGTGTGAATTTTTATGTGGATATTATGGGTATGCAGATTGAGTGGCAACCTGACGCAGATAATGTGTATTTGACTAATCAGGGTGATGTGTTTGCGTTGCATCGCGTTGATTACACGCCACAGGCACAGCAAAGATTAGATCACATTGGCTTTGTGTTGAATTCAGCCGATGACGTCGATCATTGGTACGATTATTTTGTAAAAAATGGGGTGAGAATTACTGAAGCACCTAAAACGCACCGTGACGGCGCGCGTGGTTTTTACTGTTTAGATGCGGTTGGCCATTTGCTGGAGTTAATTTATCACCCACCAATATCGCGCTGGCAAAAAGTTTGATCTAAAATTTAAACAGCAGTCTCTGTGACTTTCATGGATAGTGCCTGCTCATCTTCTAGCAAGTCCAGCAATCTATCTACATTCGGGTGTTTGCCAGGGCAATTTTCCGCATCACCGGTATGTTCTGCAAAGAGACTTAAACCTTCTACTGCTGCATCTAAAGAAATCTCTCCATACATACGAAACAGGTGGTAATACACTTTTACCGAACCGTGGCTGCCTGGTTTGTTCTCAATAACGCCCGCTGAACTGCCATCTCCATTAAATAACTCAATACGTTGCACATGCGAAGCATCGTCTAAAGTTTGTAATACGTCGCTGAATTTTTGCATTTTGGACTGACCTTTTATAAATAATAAGTTGATGTTGTCATCAACGTTGACACTTGTTTCATTAAGAACTTGGCGGGTGCTGGTAGTTCTGCTGCACCAAGTTGCTTTGCCTCTTGCGCATGCTTAGCTTCGTCCTGCTGCATTATTTCAATAATCTTCCTAGTCTTTAAGTCAGATTCTGGCAGTTTATTTAAGTGACTAGCCAAGTGCGCCTCGACCTGTTGTTCAGTTTCAGCCACAAAACCTAAATTCCATTGATCACCTAGCGCCCCAGCAATAACACCCATCGTGAACGAGCCTGCATAAAATAAGGGATTAAGCACACTAGTGCGACCGCCAAGTTGAGCAATCCGAGTTTCGCACCAGGCCAAATGATCTGTTTCTTCTTGCGCAGCCTGTTTTAGCGCCAGTGTTGTTTGAGCGCTATGCGCAGTCAGCGCCTGTCCGCTATATAAAGCCTGAGCACACACTTCCCCCGTATGATTTACCCGCATTAGGGCGCTGGCGTGCGCTTTTTCTGCTACTGTTAAATCAGCTTCGGCGATATTAGCATCTGGATGCGCTCTCTCGCTACGTGGTTTAGCCAGCAGGGTGCGTAGGCCAGTATCAAGCTCAACAATGAATGTATCTAATTTATTTAATCTAGTTTTATTTAGCATAGTTTTTATGACTTCATTTCGCTTGATATTAGTCTAATAGAGATTGATCTGGTAGACAGTGCTATATTGAATATAGTTTTATTTAATCGTGCAGTATTCAAGGTTGTTTTTTTTAATACAAAATTATTAAACACGATTTATTTTACGCTCAAATTACTTGGTTAAACCAAGCTCATTTGTTGGGCAATTATTTGTATTGGATGCATCACCGAAACCTTTAAGCCTTGTTCTCGTAGCCCACTTGCCATGTGTAAGCTACAGCCAATGTTCGAGGTCGCCAGGGTAGCCACATTATTAGCTTTAATAATGGTCAGCTTGTCTTCAAGTAATTGATTGGCCATGTCATTTTGCGTCAGCATATAGGCGCCTGCGCCACCACAGCACTGGCTGTTTCCAGCTAATGATTGAATATCCGCCTGCGGGATCTTTTTAAGTAAGCTATAAACTGCTTGATGGCTATTTTGCCCATTACGCAGTGAGCAAGGATCTTGTACATAAATGCGTTCAGGCAGCGGCTTTATTTGAATATTGGTCCAATCACAAGCCATTAAAAACGCACTAATATCTTGAGTTTTGTGTTTTGGTAAATAGTCGCTTAAGCCAGAGCCACAACCACTTGCACTAGTTAATAGCGGGATGGACGGATCAAAACTAGCTGCATTTAAAGCGACCAACTGTGAGGCCTCTTTGGCGTCACCCATTTGTCTAGCAATGCTGCCACAACAAGTTTGCTGCATTGGCACATGCACATCAAAGCCTAGTTTATTTAATACATAAATACTGGCTAATAGCGTTTGGCTATCTAGCGCACTGCTAGTGCAGCCTAAAAATAAGCTAACTGCGCCTTTTTTATTAGGCATAGCTGCATCTAAAGTGGCTAAATAAAGTGGTTTCCATGTCACTGGCTTCGCAATGGTGGGTAACAGCTTGGCTGCAGGTATTAGGCTTTGTATCAAGCGACTAAGTTTTAATTTTTGCACCAACCAAACTAGCCAGCTTAAGCTGTAAGTTAAATGGCGATGACGAATAAAGGGTTTCGCTAGTGATAAAAAATGGCTTTTTTTAGGAATGAATAGCGCACGCGCGGTGTCAATCAAGGCGCCGTAATTGACGTTATTAGGGCAGGCGGTTTCACAACTACGGCAGTTTAAGCACAAATCAATATGTTCTTTAAATCGGTCATTATTCGGCAAAATATCTTGAGCTACTGCGCGCATGAGCTGAATTCTACCGCGCGGAGAATCTGCTTCTGAACCAGTTTTTCGGTAAGTGGGACAATGCGGCAAGCAGAGGCCGCAAGCCACGCAGCGATCCGCTTCTGTAATTAATTCTTTTATGTTGAATGCCATGCCGTTATTATAAACCTTGCGTTATTGGCTAAGGGATATGAAAGTGAATGATTACAAATTTATCTGATGGTTTTTTCATGCATGTAATATTAAGTCGGCTTAAATAAAAAATCCGCCTTATTTAAGGGCGGAATTTTTAAGCCAACTAACAAGCGTTAGCCTGTGCGATAACGCTTAACTAAAGGTTAGCTTTTTGTTGGCTCAACTTTTGCAGGTTCAGTATGAATTACCGGCTTGCCTTTTAAAAAATTCATAGCTTGAGTGAACTGAATATCTTCAGCGCTAGCCGGCTCAATTGGGCCTGTAGGTTCGGCAAATTTCTTCTCATTTAACTTGGCTTTAGCCGCAGTTGCAACTTCTGGTTTTACCACAACGCCAGCCTGTGCATCTTTAGGGTTAGATAAATGGCCAGATAGATCGGCCTCATGAATATTATTTGATTGGTCAGTACCATCTTCAACAATAAAATCAGGGTCAATACCTTTGGCTTGAATTGATCGGCCATTCGGTGTGAAATAACGTGCAGTGGTGAGTTTAATGGCGGCACCATTATTCATCGGCATAATGGTTTGTACAGAACCTTTACCAAAAGTTCTAATGCCAACTAATGTTGCGCGCTTATGGTCTTGCAAAGCGCCGGCAACAATTTCTGATGCGGAAGCTGAGCCTGCGTTAATTAACACTACCATAGGCACCGTTTTTAAATCTGCAGGAATGTCACGTATATAGTCATTCGATGAACCGCCGCGGGCATAATTTTCTGGGCTAACAGTGAGCTGCATTTTAGAATCAGCAGCACGACCTTCTGTGTATACCACTAAGGTATCTTTAGGCAGAAAAGCCGCCGCAACGCCTACTGCGCCATTCAGCAAACCGCCTGGATCGTTACGCAGATCTAATACAAAGCCTTTGAAAGGACCTTTATTTTCATCGTACATAGCCTTAATGGCTTTGGCTAAGTCTTCACCAGTGCGTTCTTGAAACTGTGTGACTCTTGCGTAGGCATAGCCAGGCTCAGTCATTTTATACTTAACACTTTTGTTTTTAATAATGGCTCTAAGCAAGGTGAATGTGAGTGGTTTAAGCTCATTCTTGCGTATTACCGTCAATGTAAGTGGTGTGTCAGGTTTGCCACGCATGCGCTTTACTGCATCGTTTAAATTTAAGCCTTTTACTGGGGTATCATCTAGTTTCATAATTAAATCGCCAGATTTAATTCCCGCTTTGTAGGCAGGCGAGTCTTCGATCGGTGAAATTACTTTTACTAGTCCATCTTCCATGCCCACTTCAATGCCTAAGCCACCAAACTCTCCCTGAGTAGCGGCTTGCATATCTTTAAACGCATCTACATCCATATAGGTTGAGTGTGGATCTAATCCAGTTAACATACCACTAATGGCTTCAGAAATTAGTTTTTTGTCTGCAACTGGCTCTACATAATCACTTTTAATCTTACCGAACACTTCAGCAAAAGTTCTTAGGTCATCAAGTGGTAACTGTGGTTTAACCATTTTTTCAGCCACGGCAGAATAGGTTAAACTCAACATTAAGCCGAGTACTAGACCGGAGCCAACCAAGCCGATTTTAGTAAAACGCTGATATTTATTATTAGCTTGCATGTATTATTCCCAAACGATGGTAACTAAGTTGATATGACAAACTTAGTTTTAATAGTTTCAAATGATCGTAAATTATATTCTGTAGAACAAATTTAAGTATAACAGTTAAGGGTAAAAATTGATTAAGCACAACATTGAAATTACTTATTGCACACAATGCCGCTGGCTTTTGCGGGCAGCTTGGTTGGCGCAGGAGCTACTCACAACTTTTGAGAAAGATTTGACTAGTGTGGCATTAAAGCCCGGCAGTAATGGCATTTTTGAGATTAGCTTGAATCAGCAACTCATTTTTTCGCGTAAAGACGCGGGGCGCTTTCCGGAAGCTAAAGAAGTAAAGCAGTTGGTGCGCGATATTATTGATCCTAACCGCGATTTGGGGCATAGCGATAAGCCTGTTGTCACGCCAGATGTTTGACTGGACTGCGTATTCTGCTGCGCTGGATTTATTGTACTAGCACCGCTTCTTTTATGAGATTTTTGTCAGCATCTATACGCTGCGCACCACTAAAGCGCGTTGACCAGTAGCCATCTTGCATATTTTCTACACGGACTTTTCCGCCAGCACTTGGTGAATGTATAAAGCGATTGTTGCCTAAGTAGATGCCGACATGGGAGAAAGTATTTCTCATAGTATTAAAAAACACCAAGTCACCAGGTTGTAAGTCATTTTTAGGCACAGTTTTACCTATCTGACTAATGGCTAGCGCACTATGCGGTAAGGTTAGACTTGCAGCTTGCTTAAATACATAGCGTACAAAACCACTACAATCAAAGCCCGTTTCAGGTGTATTCCCACCTCTTGCGTATTTTATGCCGGTAAGGCTGAGCGCGTTCACCAACACTTCACCCGCGCGACCAGACCAATTATAAGTGTTTTGTTCCTTACTAATTTGTTCTAGCGAGACATTTGCATCAGCCGTAGGCATGGGCATAGGCTCAATAGCCGAGCACGATACGCTGAAGAAAGCCAGCAGCAAGCACAAGACATAGCTTTTATTAATATTAATGAAGGTTTTAATCACAGTGAGATTATAAGAACTTAAGCGAAAAACACAAAACACTAATGAGGAATTTACATTTTGTCATATTAGCTTCTATTTTTGTGCAAGCGTCTAACTCATGGGATAATCACCATCCTTATGAGCACACTTACCATACGCCAAGTTTTTGAAAAAGGCGGCATTTTAGCCGGGCAAATTGAAGGTTATAGCGCCCGCACGCAACAGTTAGAAATGGCCTTGGCGATTGCTGATGCCATAGAAAACAATACGCAGCTAGTGGCTGAAGCCGGGACTGGTACAGGTAAAACCTTTGCTTATTTGGTGCCGGCCTTGCTCACTGGCGGAAAAGTGATTATTTCTACTGGTACTAAAAACTTACAAGACCAGTTGTATAGTCGCGATTTACCTAATGTGCGCGATGCCTTAAAAGTACCGGTGACGGTGGCCATGTTAAAAGGCCGCGCTAATTACGTATGTCATTATCATCTTAATCGGGCCGAGCAAGAAGGCCGCTTTGCCTCACGTGAAGATGCTAAATATGTACACCTGATTAAAACTTTTGCTGAAAACAGTAAAACAGGTGATAAAAGCGAACTTAATTCTGTACCAGAAAATGCCATGGTTTGGGCCAGCGTTACATCCACCCGTGATAATTGTTTAGGTTCAGATTGCAGTTTTTACAAAGAGTGCTTTGTCATGGAAGCGCGTAAAAAGGCCTTGGCGGCCGACGTGGTAGTAGTGAATCATCATCTATTTTTTGCTGATGTGATGCTACGTGACGAAGGGGTTGCTGAACTTTTACCTACCGCTAATACTGTGATATTCGATGAAGCGCATCAATTGCCCGAAGTCGCGGGACTATTTTTTGGCGAAGATGTTTCCACCAGCCAGTTACATGAGTTGGCGCAAGATTGCACAGCCGCCTATTTAACGTTGGCTAAAGATTGTGTTGCGCTGAGCAAAGCGATTCCAACCTTAGAGAAAGCAGCCAAAGATTTCCGGCTGATTTTTGCTTACGAAGGCTCGCGCTTACCTGTGCAAAAAGCCTTGGCACTAAAAGGTTTTGACGAAGCTTATCAGCACATGCAAAGCGAACTTAAAGCTTTGGCGAAAGTGCTTGAAACCCAAGCCGCACGTGACCCCTTGCTAGAAAAATGCTGGCAACGCAGCGAAGCTTTATACGATTTGTTTAGCCGCTGGCAAACTGCAGAAAATAATAATCTGGTGCGCTGGGTAGAAGTGTTCACCCATTCAGTGCAACTGCACGCCACGCCTTTAAGTGTGGCCGAAGGTTTTGGTAAACAACTGAATGCGCAACCGAGAGCTTGGATATTCACCTCAGCCACGTTAGCGGTTAAGAGTGATTTTAGTCACTATATTCAGCAAATGGGTTTGCAAGATGCCAAAACTGGCTTTTGGGAAAGCCCGTTTAATTACCAAGAGCAGGCGCTTTTATACGTGCCGCCGGACATGCCAGATCCTAACAGTCCAAGTTATACCGCTTGTGTCGTGGCCGCAGCGTTGCCAGTGTTACAAGCTAGCGGTGGCAGAGCTTTTATGCTTTCTACCAGCTTACGTGCCATGCGCGAGATTCACTCTTTACTCAAAGAAGCTTTTTCTGAAAACGGCATCGAAAGCCCGTTATTATTACAAGGCGAATGCTCACGCACCGAGTTATTAGACCGCTTTCGACAATTAGGCAACGCTGTATTAGTTGGTTCGCAAAGCTTTTGGGAAGGCGTAGATGTTCGCGGCGAAGCGCTAAGTGTGGTGATTATCGACAAACTCCCTTTCGCCCCGCCAGATGATCCGGTATTGTCTGCACGCGTCGATAAATTGAACGAAGAAGGCAAAAACGCCTTTATGGAATATCAACTCCCTTATTCAGTCATCACTTTAAAACAAGGCGCAGGGCGCTTGATTCGTGATGAAAATGATAGAGGCGTATTGATGATTTGCGACCCGCGCTTGATTACGAAGTCTTACGGAAAAAGAATCTGGCAAAGCCTACCGCCGTTTAAGCGGACTAGAGAAATTAAAGATGTGCAGGATTTTTTCTTAACATGACATTAATTATCATCCCCGAAACCGACTACGAACTTAGCGCCATTCGCGCACAAGGCGCGGGCGGGCAGAATGTGAATAAAGTCTCAAGCGCGATTCATTTGCGTTTTGATATTCAGGCTTCTTCATTAAGCGATTGGTTAAAAGAGCGCTTGATGCATTTGAAAGATAGCCGCATTACTGATGAAGGTATTTTGATTTTAAAAGCCCAGCAATATCGTACTCAAGAGGCGAATAGAAAAGATGCGATTAAGCGCTTGCATGAGATTGTGAATGCGGCAAACCAAGTGAAACCTATGCGTTATGCGACCAGACCCAGTTATGGTTCTAAGCAACGGCGCTTAGAAAGTAAAACACAACGCGGGCAAATTAAGCAGATGCGTGGCAAAATAGCGTCTGACAAAAATGAGCATTAAACCTAACGTGAATTTACTTGCACTCGACACCTCTACTGAATATTTATCACTGGCCTTGTTGAAAGGCGATAAAACTTTCACCTTTGACCTTAACGCAGGGCAAACGCACTCGCAAATCATTTTGCCGCAGTTGCAAACTTTACTTAATGAAGCCAATTTGCAATTAAATATGCTGCAAGGCATTGCTTTTGGCGCAGGTCCAGGCTCGTTTACCGGTGTGCGCATTGCCGCTGGGGTGGCGCAGGGCTTAGGTTTTGGTGCCAATTTGCCCGTGGTCAGTATTTGCACATTATTGGCTTTGGCTGAAGCGAGCGGTGCGGCTAAAGTGATCGCCTGTTTAGATGCGCGAATGGGCGAGGTGTATCACGCGGCTTATGCAAAAGTTGGCGGCGAATGGCAAACAATTATTGAGCCAGGTTTATATAAGCCGGAAGCGGTACCTGCCATAGAAGGTGATAATTGGACTGGCGCAGGTAGTGGCTGGCAGACATATGCTGAGCAGTTGGGTGCGACTTACCTAGGGCAATTGCAGGATGTTCAAGCACAATTATTACCTAGCGCTAGCGCCATGCTCAGTCTAGCGCAGCCGATCTTTGCAAGAGGCGAGGCAAAGCCAGCAAGTGAAGCGATGCCGATTTATATTCGAAATCGCGTCGCGCTCAAAACAGCGGAGCGCGAGCAGGGCTTGCGTTTATGAGTGCGGTGCCAAAAATTCAAGCAAAATTTCGTCCGATGCATTTGGATGATTTAGATGAAATCATGGCGATTGAACCGCAGATTTATCCCTATCCTTGGACGCGTGGCAACTTTAGTGATTCATTAAATTCTGGCTATCAAGCCTGCGTTTTGGTTGAGCAAGAAAAAATTATTGCCTATGCCTTATTAATGATGGTGTTAGATGAAGCGCACTTGCTTAATTTGAGCGTAGCGAAATCGTACCAGAAACAAGGTTTAGGCCGTTTCTTATTAGAGCACATGTTGCAAATTGCTAAAGACCATCAAGCGGCTAATATGTTTTTAGAGGTTCGTCAGAGCAATCTTTCCGCCATCGCTTTGTATGAAAATATTGGTTTTAATGAAATGGCGATTCGCCGTGCTTATTATCCAGCCGCCAATGGCCGTGAAGATGCGGTTTTAATGGGCTTAGCCTTATGAGTTTAATGACGCGTGAAGATATGTTACGAGAGTTGGAATTGCTGCCAGTATGGCAACTACGAGCACCTTTGTCATCATTCTTAGATGCCGAAGTCAAGGTTGAAGTCTTAGCCCAGTCTGCCGCATTGCCTATTGCAGAAAATCAGACAATTGAAACAGAGAGAATCCTCGCCGACGCGCTAGAACCAGAGATTCTTTCACCAGCAACATCGCCGGCTACTGTATTAGAAGCTACGCCAGTATTTTTTACCGTTATTTTAAACGATAGTGCGGATTACTTATTTGTGTTGCCAAGCGCACCGTTACAAGTTGATGAGCAACACTTATTGAAAAATATTTTTATGGCGATGCGCATAAAAGTGCAGGCGGCTGAGACTACGTCAAATATTCTGGCGCTAATGACTACTCATCAGCCCAAGCTACTGATTACTATGGGTGAATCTACAGCGCAGGCCATATTGCAATCAAGCGAAAGCTTGCTTAATTTACGCGGAAAATTACACCAATTTCAAAACTTTCCGCTAGTGGCAACTTATGATTTAGCGCATCTATTGCAAGTGTCGGCAGACAAAGCGCAAGCATGGGATGATTTGTGCTTGGCCATGCATATTTTGCAGAAACCTAATAAGCTATAAAATTTAATAATCCTGACTTATCCCCGCGCTAAACTATTGTAATCTGCCGCATAGGCACAATCTTAAAATTACAGTTCGCCATCATGATCTATCTACTATTATTAGACTTATTTACAGTTCGATTTATCAATGACTAGATTTACCAATCACTAGATTTGTAAATAGTCTGCTTTATTAGGAATTAAAATGCAAAAAATCTACTTAAAATTACTTACGGTATTATTGTTGTTAAATTTAAGCGGCTGCGGCTACAACAATTTTCAATCGCTAGACGAAGAAGCAAAAGCCAGTTGGTCTGAAGTGCTGAATCAATATCAGCGCCGAGCAGATTTAATTCCTAATTTGGTGAATGTGGTTAAAGGCTATGCCGCCCATGAAAAAGATGTGCTGACCCAGGTAGCTAACGCGCGATCAAAAGTGGGTAGCATGCAAGTGACTGCGGATGTGTTAAATGACCCAGAAGCTTTTGCTAAATTTCAGGCAGCACAAGGCCAGTTAAGTTTTGCTTTGTCACGCTTAATGGCGGTTTCAGAAAATTATCCTAATTTAAAAGCCGATCAAGGTTTTAGAGATTTGCAAGCACAATTAGAAGGTACTGAAAACCGTATCACGGTTGCACGTAATCGCTATATTGAAACGATTAAAGTTTACAACGTGGCGGTGCGTTCATTTCCACAAAATCTCACGGCGATGATGTTTGGCTATAAAACAAAACCATCATTTACCGTTGAAAATGAGAAAGCTATCTCTGCGCCACCAACAGTGGATTTTGCTGATAAAAAATAAGCTAGCCATTGATTATTATTATTTGATTCAATAAATGTTCGCTAATCTAAAAACGAGTTTAGCCGCATTGATTGCAATATTTATTTTTGCATCATTTAATGTGCGCGCTGAGCTTGTGGCGATTCCAGCATTAAAAACGCATGTTACCGATTTAACCCAAACGCTCACATCTGAGCAACAAAACCAGTTGGAAGCAAAACTCAGCGCTTTTGAGCAGCAATCTGGTAGCCAAGTTGCGGTGTTAATGGTTCCCAGCACGCAGCCTGAAGATATCGCCCAATATAGTATACGTGTGGTGGACGCTTGGAAATTAGGCCGAGAAAAACCAGATGATGGCTTACTTATTTTAGTCGCCAAAAATGACCATAAAATGCGGATTGAAGTGGGTTATGGTTTGGAGGGTGCGATTCCAGATTTAACTGCAAAACGTGTTATTACTGAAGTGATGGCGCCAAGTTTTAAACAGAATGATTTTTATGGTGGCATCAACAATGCCACAGATAAACTGATAGCGCTAATTTCTGGTGAACAGCTACCGGCACCGAATAAGCAGGCTGCTAGTAATGATAGTTTTGATAATATGCTTCCACTTCTACTATTTGGTGGTTTGGTACTGGGTGGAATATTACGTGCCATATTTGGTCACTTTTTTGGTGGTGTACTAAATGGCGGTGCGATTGCTGTGCTTGCATGGATGCTCGGTGGCGGCGTACTAGCGGCAATTTTATTCGGTGCGATTGCTTTTGTGTTCACGCTTATCGGGCCGGTTGGATTAAGCCAAATGGGCGGTGGTGGATTCGCTGGCGGAAGGTCTGGCGGCGGCACTTTTTCAGGTGGTGGCGGTGGTTTTGGTGGCGGCGGCGCCTCGGGAAATTGGTAATGGACACGACTACAATAATTTTTATAAAATTTATAGTTGGCGCAATAAAATAATGTCAGTTAAGTTTATCAAGCGTTTATTTAGGCACTTATTTGTTTGGCCGGGGATGGTGCAAAAGCAATTGCCAGTTCAGGCTATGCGCAATATAGAAGCGGCCATTGCTAAAAGTGAAAGCTTGCATCAGGGAGAAATTTGTTTCGTAGTTGAAGCTAATTTACATGTGCTGGATATTCTGGGCGGAAAATCGGCTAGAACGCGCGCCATAGAAACATTTTCCAATTTCAAAGTGTGGGATACTGAGCATAATAATGGCGTGCTTATTTACTTGCTGTTAGCCGATCATGATTTTGAGATTTTGGCTGATCGGGGTGTCCATTTGCGTGTCGGTGCGACAGGCTGGGAAGCTATTTGCAAAGGGATGGAAGCGCGCTTTCGGCAAGGTCAATTCGAGGCTGGCATACTTGAGGGCATACAAAAAATTAGTGAACAACTTGAGCAACACTATCCATCGCAAGAGAAAAAGCCTAACGAATTGAAAAATTCGCCTATCATTATATAAGCACTCATCGTAGCTAAAGCCTATAAACATTAAATAACTCTTACTGACTAAATGACTGATTCTATGTAAAATTCGCATCTTGATATTTGCCAAGATTCGATTACACCATGCGCTCCTCACAATTTTTCTTCAATACCCAAAAAGAAGCTCCAAACGACGCTGAACTACCTAGCCATATTTTAATGGTGCGAGCCGGGCTAATTAAACGCCTAGGTTCAGGCTTATATACTTGGATGCCTTTGGGTTTGCGTGTATTACGTAAGGTGGAAGCGATTGTGCGTGATGAAATGAACAAAGCCGGTGCGCTTGAGTTGCTAATGCCTGCTGTGCAGCCAAAAGAGCTGTGGGAAGAAACTGGCCGTTGGGCAGTTTTTGGACCGCAGATGCTTAAAATTACCGATCGACACGAACGTGAATTTTGCTTCGGCCCAACGCATGAAGAAGTGATTACTGACATTGCCCGCGCTGAAATTCGCAGCTACAAGCAATTGCCGCTTAACTTTTATCAAATTCAAACCAAGTTTAGAGATGAGATTCGTCCTCGTTTTGGCGTGATGCGGGCTCGTGAATTTATGATGAAAGATGCTTATTCCTTTCATACAGATTTTGCTTCGCTAGATGCGACTTATCAAACTATGTTTCAAGCTTATGGCAAGGTGTTCAATCGCCTAGGCCTTAAGTTTCGCGCAGTTAAGGCCGATACTGGCGCAATAGGCGGTGATGGTTCTCATGAGTTTCATGTGCTGGCCGATTCTGGTGAAGATGGCTTGGCCTATTGTGATACTTCAGACTACGCAGCCAATGTTGAGCTAGCTGAGGCAGTTGCACCGCATGCTAGAAATGTCGCAAATGAGTTGATGCAAGAAGTGGATACACCTAAGCAAACATCTTGCGAAGAAGTGGCAAAGTTATTGAATATTGGTTTAGACCGCACGATTAAGGCGATGGCTTTAATTGCAAGCCTTGAAGATGGCAGCACGCAATTTAACTTGTTGCTTATTCGCGGCGATCATCGTATGAATGAAATTAAAGTGAATAAATTAGCCGGTCTGCATGATTTTAGATTTGCTACTGAAGAAGAAGTGCGTGAGAATTTAAAATGTCCACCAGGTTTTATCGGCCCGGTTGGTGTAGGCGCACATGTGCGTGTGATTGCGGATAGAACCGTGGCTGCTATGAGTGATTTTGTCTGCGGTGCCAATAAACCAAAATATCATTTAAGCGGTGTGAATTTTGGCCGCGATTTACCTGAGCCAAGTCTAGTTGCAGATATTCGCAACGTAGTTGAAGGGGACGCTAGTCCTGACGGAAAAGGCATATTGTCACTTTGTCGTGGCATTGAAGTCGGTCATATTTTCCAATTACGCAGTAAGTATTCAGAGGCGATGAATGCGACTTATCTTGATGTAAATGGCCAAACGCAAGTGATGGAAATGGGCTGTTACGGTATTGGCGTGTCACGCATTGTAGGCGCAGCTATTGAGCAAGGTAATGATGAAAGAGGCATTATATTCCCGGCCAGCATGGCGCCATTTAGCGTGGTAATTTGTCCGATTGGTTTTGATAAATCAGACGCTGTTAAATTAGCTGCTAATCAATTATATGCGGACTTGCTTGACGCTGGAATTGATGTGTTGCTAGACGACAGAGGCGAGCGCCCAGGCGTAATGTTTGCCGAGGCTGATTTAATGGGTATTCCACATCGCCTAGTCATAGGTGAACGTGGTTTAGCTGAGGGCTTGGTTGAATACAAAGCGAGAACTTCTGCTGAAGCACAATCGTTACCATTAGTTAATTTAGCCGCGGCGGTGCTTGAGCTTTTATAACTTAAGCTTGAGTATGGTCAATAACATAAACTAAATCCTGAGCGTTCATGATGCTTAAAAACCTGAAAATCAGCTGGCTAATATGTTTGGGAGCGTTGGTTTCAAATATTAGTTTTGCTGGTTCTCAGCTTGAAGAGCCGTTGTCGAATAGCGATGCAGCGCAGCATTAGTGATAAAGCTGCGCCTAAGCTTGCATTTACAATACCAGAAGAAGGTGATGCATGGCTCAAGGAGATGACACAGCGGCTTAAGAGCCGTATCCCCAATAACACATATCGTGAAGATTTATTACGCACCATACATTATGAAGCGACTCGCTCAGGGCTTGATCCTCAGATGGTGCTGGGTCTGATAGATGTAGAAAGCAGTTTTCATAAATATGCCTTATCGCCAGCTGGCGCCCGTGGTTTTATGCAAGTCATGCCATTTTGGCCGCGCAATATTGGTGCAAGTGATCATAATTTATTTCAGTTACGGACCAATTTGCGTTATGGGTGCACAATTTTAAGACATTATATCAATATTGAGCACGGTGATTTATATCGTGCGCTAGGTCGATATAATGGCAGTTTAGGCCAATCCAATTACCCAAATTTAGTATTGGCTGCTTGGCGAAAAAAATAGAATTACTCGCAAAAAGCTATTTAAGGCTATTTATTTTCATTTTCAATGCTGTTTTGCACTTAAATGGTGCAAAAATAAGTTCAAAAAAGTTTACATTTTTATAAAAATGCTTCAGTATTGCCTTGGCGTTAAATTTGTAACAGGAAAATTACATTTATTAAGTCTGTTGCATAAAGCGTTGCTGTTCGCGTTTCTTACTACTCATTATAAAAATCAGGAGAATTAAGTATGTCGAAATTAACTGCGTTAGCACTAAGTATTGCTGTTTTAGGTGGAGTCTGGGCATTTTTAGCATTAGGTCCATTGGGCGGAGCGGCTCCCATCGCTTTAGTTTGGGTTGGTTTTATTGCTTGGGGTTGTTATTTCCATACTGGCGGTGATGATGCTGCCTTGCAAAAAACAATTGCAGGCATGTCTTATGGTGCTGTTGTCGCTGCTATTGCATTAACTTTAGTTAGTTCAGGCGCGTTGGCCAGCTTAGGTACTTTAGCTGCACCAGTAATTATTGCAGTGACTGTATTCTTTTTAGTGATCGTAGCTAGTGTTAACTTGTTATCAGTGGTGCCAGCTAATGTGTATGGTTATGCAGCAACCGCTGGTCTAGCTTTAACAGCCGGCTCAGCAGCTAATGCAACAGCGATGAACCTTACAAATCCAGCGTTGCTAGTCATTGTTTCAGTGGTTATTGGCGCATTGTTCGGCATGGTTTCAGGTAAATTAGCCGGCATGCTAGGCAAATAATCTTATCTGCTAACTTGAATGATTAAGTAAGCAATAAAAAAACCGCCTTCTGGCGGTTTTTTTATGACCTATAAATATTGTGCTCGTGAATTTAATGCTTAAAATTTATAAATCACACTTTCCATAAAACTCATTCACCATAAAGCCAATTTAGTTAGCCTTTACAACCTTAAAACCATAATAAGTGCCAAACTCACCTTCAGGCTCATGGTAGACAAATAGCATATCATTGGCATAACCTGTGCCATTAAAATGATTTTGAGAACGTAGTCTTAAGTCTTTAGGTAATTCACTTTTGCCCACATACTTGCCGGTCAAGTCAAATATTAATGCCGCTTTGTGATCGACATCAATCAGTACTAACTCTTCGCCTTTTATGCCGCTATAGGCAATAAAGTGCGCGCTAATTTCATCATGCACAACGCCGGCTTTAGTAAAGTCTAAGTCAATTTCACTGACTTTTTCGCGTGATTTTAAATCTACCACCCATACTTTATTGCCTCGTTCTTGTTTGGCATAATATTGATTAGTGTCCGGGTTGTAGCTTGGCATGGTAGCTGCATCGCCAAATGCCGGATTAAACTGAATCACCTCATTCGATGTATCTTTAAGGTCGCCAGTTTCAGTTAAGTCTAAAGAATAGATGCCGGTATTGGGCGATTGGCCAGCATCGCTAGAAACGTTGTAAGTAATCGTTTCTAACTTATCACTATTCTTATTGTAATAAATAGAGCGGTTGTCATAACCCGGATGCGCGGAGCTGACAAATTTACCTTCATCATCATAAACATGAATCTGTGATTTTGATGTGGCAGATTCATACTCACTCGCCATCGGCGCTAAGCCACCATCAGCAATGTAATAGCGCTTTAAGCCAGGAATATGTGCAACAGTCATAGGCCGAGTGCTGGGTTTTTTTACCAATGGAATCTTAATGCCAACTTGGGCATCCGCTAAAATTTCAGCATGGGCTGCTTGTAATGCTGTCAGTAAAGCGACAGAAAATAAAACATTTGAGAGGCGCATAATTACTCTTTCTTAATGAAATTCACTAATGATATTTTTATTTATCGATATTGTGATTTAGTCAGAATGTAGACTGGATTCGTTCAATGATTGCTGAAATTTAGTAGTCGAAATGTTATTTAATTAACCAGTTGTTGCTCTATTAACATTGCATCACCATAACTAAAAAAACGATATTGCGCAGAAATCGCGTGTGCGTAAGCTTTTTTAATATTATCCATACCAGCAAATGCTGACACTAACATGAGCAAAGTACTTTTGGGTAAATGAAAGTTGGTAAACAAACGGTCGACTACCTTAAAACGATACCCTGGCGTAATAAAGATATCTGTTTCGCCGCTGCCTGCTTGTAAATCACCCGTCATATTTGTAGCACTAAGCCGTGCCGCACTTTCTAATGCGCGCAAGGCAGTGGTGCCAATAGCAGTTACTTTACCGCCGCTATTTTTAGTCTGGTTAATCATCTCTATAGTATCTTGTGAAATGTTATAGAGTTCACTGTGCATGATATGTTCATTAATATTGTCTACACGCACCGGCTGAAAAGTACCTGCACCCACATGCAAAGTGACGTAAGCAATATCAATGCCTTTTTGTTTGAGTTGCGTTAGCATAGCCTCATTAAAGTGTAAGCCTGCTGTTGGCGCGGCTACAGCGCCCAAATGTTTACTAAACACGGTTTGATAACGCTCTTCATCTTCTTGCGTGGCCGCGTGTGTAATATAAGGTGGCAAAGGTAAAGCTCCGTGCTGCTCAAGTAAATCTAAAACAGAAATATCACTTAAAAAGCGTAGCTCAAATAAATCATCATGCCTAGCCGTCACTTCAACATTAAACGCATCTGACAATGTTAACTGGCTGCCAATTTTAGGCGCACGCGACGCTCTAACGTGAGCGTAAGCGGTATGTTGGTCAATCACACGTTCAATAAGCACTTCAACATTTCCGCCTGTAAGTTTGTGGCCAAACAACCTAGCCTTAATCACGCGGGTGTCGTTAAACACCAACAAATCGCCGGCATTTAAGAAATTAGCTAAGTCACTAAAGGCTTCGTCATGCAAAGAACCGTCTATTCCATTGACGTGCAACATGCGGCTAGCCGTTCTGTCAGAGGTCGGATGTTGGGCAATTAATGAGTCGGGTAAATAAAAATCGAAATCTTCTGTTCGCATAATTCCAAGAGCTTGCTATAATGGCGGTTGTTGCAATTATACAGTAATGTATTTTCCAAAAGGCCGGGATGGCGGAATTGGTAGACGCACGGGACTCAAAATCCCGCGCTGGTAACAGCGTGGGGGTTCGATTCCCCCTCCCGGCACCA
>CANCPF010000027.1 GCA_947379975.1 Methylophilaceae bacterium
ACATACGCGACTACAGATTCACCTTTAATGTCATGCGGTTTGCCCACTACGGCGGCTTCTGCCACTAATGGGTTTGAAACCAATGCAGACTCAATTTCCATGGTGCCTAAACGGTGACCCGAAACATTTAATACATCATCAATGCGGCCCATGATGGTGAAATTTCCTGTTTTGGCATCGCGTATCGCACCGTCGCCAGCGAGATAAATAGTGCCACCCAAGTCTGCAGGGTAGTAGCTTGATTTGTAACGTTCAGGATCGTTATAAATAGTCCGTATCATGGATGGCCAAGGTTTTTTAATGACCAGTAGGCCGCCTGTTCCCCAAGGCACATCATGGCCGGTCTCGTCTACCACGGCAATATCAATGCCTGGGAATGGTAGTGTGCAAGAACCAGGCACTAATACTGTTGCGCCTGGAAGCGGAGTAATCACATGGCCGCCAGTTTCAGTTTGCCAAAAAGTATCGACAATAGGACATTTACTGCCGCCAATATTTTCGTAATACCACATCCAAGCTTCTGGGTTAATCGGCTCACCTACAGAACCCAAAATACGCAAACTAGTTAAATCGTAGTTTTTAGGATGTGTCTCTGGTGTAGTATCTGCAGCTTTAATTAATGAGCGAATAGCCGTTGGCGCGGTGTAAAAAATAGATGCTTTATGATTTTGTATCATTTGCCAAAAGCGGCCAGCATCTGGATAAGTAGGAATGCCTTCAAAGATAATTTGCGTTACGCCCATCGCTAACGGGCCATAGGCTACATAAGTGTGGCCGGTAATCCAGCCTACATCGGCAGTACACCAAAATACATCATTGTCCTTAATGTCAAAAGTCCAGCGCATACTGTTCATGGCATGCAGCAAGTAACCGGCTGAAGAATGTTGCACGCCTTTTGGTTTTCCGGTACTGCCCGAGGTGTAGAGCAAGAATAATGGATGTTCTGCATTGACCATTACAGGTTCGCAGATGTCACTAACGTTGGCGATTAAGTCATGCCACCAAATGTCATTTGATTTAATTTCAATGTCTAAGCCGGTTTTTTTAAGTACCACTACATTTTTAATTGACTCGCAACCGCCTAAGGCAAGCGCTTCATCGACGGCATTTTTTAGCGGTAATGTTTTGCCGCCACGATATTGGCCATCAGCAGTAATAATCGCAACAGCACCTGCATCTAAAATACGCTCATGTATGCTTTTGGCTGAAAAACCGCCGAATACCACAGAATGGATTAAGCCAAGGCGCGCGCAGGCTTGCATGGCAACCACGGCATCAATGCCCATAGGCAAATAAATAATAACGCGATCACCAAGCGTAAGATTAAGTTTTTTTAAGCCATTGGCAAACTGGCATACGCGGTGATAAAGCTCTTTAAATGTCACGTTAATAATCGTGCCATCGTCTGCTTCAAAAATAATCGCTACTTTGTTTGGAATTGTATTCAAGTGTTTATCTAAACAATTGGCGGAAACATTCAGCTCGCCATCCTCAAACCACTTGTAAAACGGCGCGTTATCTTCGTTGAGTGTCTTAGTAAAAGGCTTATTCCAGACCAATAATTCGCGCGCTAACTTTGCCCAAAAACCCTGGTAATCATCGCTAGCCTCTTGGCATAAAGCGTTGTAGGCTGACATGCCTGAAATGTTCGCTGATTTTACAAATTCTGCACTTGGTGCAAAAACACGGCTTTCTTGAAGAACTGACTCAATTGACATGCTTAAAATCCCCTTAAATTGCTTTTATACTTTTATAATTAGGTTTGTTAAAACTTAATTTGTACTTGTAAAGTTTGATTTGTAATTAAATGTTAATCGTCATATTACCTTAAAAAAACTATGCTATCACTCGATAATTTACTATCTGAAAACCGCGCCCCGTCTAGCGATGAAGCTTATGTGCGCCATGCGATAAGTTGCAGCCCTTTTGTTAGGAGGTTATTCACAAAAGATGCAGGCTTACTCGATGATTTGCTAGTAAATCTACATCAAGAGTATTTGTTGAGTGATATGCAACATTTTTTGATGCAACAAAAAATTGTGGATGAAATTTCATTAAAGCTTGCGGTACGGCTTTTGCGCCAGCAAGTTATGGCGCGCATTATTGTGCGAGATTTGAATGGTTTGGCAGGTTCAGCAGCCAAGAGTCTGCATGAAGTAATGCGTACTACTACGCACTTGGCTGAGTGTGTGATTAACACGTCAATTGATTACTTCAATAGTTGGTTAGTTGAGCGATATGGCCAACCTGTGGATCAAAATGGCATTGTGCAAAGTTTTATTGTTATTGGCATGGGAAAACTAGGCGGTCGTGAGCTGAATGTTTCTTCAGATATTGATCTTATTTTTGCCTATGCAGCGGAAGGTCAGACGCAAAGTGAAACACCAATGAGTAACCAAGAGTTTTTTACCCGCTTAGCTAAAAAACTCATCGCCACCATTGATGAAATTACCGAAGATGGTTTTGTGTTTAGAGTGGATATGCGTTTGCGGCCATTTGGTAGCGAAGGCGCGCTTGTTTCTAATTTAGACGCGCTGGAAGATTACTATCAAAATAACGGTCGTGAATGGGAACGTTATGCTTGGATTAAAGGCCATGAAGTCACGGGCGGCAAGCAAGTTTCTCATTTATTAAAACCCTTTGTATTTCGTAAATATTTAGATTTTGGTGCTTTCGCTAGCATGCGCGATTTAAAAATCCAAATTCAGCGCGATGTAAATAGCAAAGGCATGCACGACAATATTAAACTTGGCCGCGGTGGTATTCGTGAGATCGAATTTATTGCCCAAGTATTTCAGTTAATACGCGGTGGTCAAGATGTGAGTTTGCAAATAAAACCGACTTTAGCCGTGTTAGATTTACTTAAAACTAAAGGCTTGTTGCCAGAAAAAACCGTCTCTGAACTGACTGAAGCTTATGTTTTTTTAAGAAATTTAGAACATAGATTGATGTATGTAGAAGATGCGCAGACGCAAGAATTACCAAAATCAGAAGAAGCCAAAGCGCGCATTGCAAAGGCTATGAACATCAACCAGGTTGAAGGCTATGGCTGGCAGGAATTTTTAGCCCAATTAAATCATTATCGTCAGAAAGTGCAACAACATTTTGATGCGACTTTTAGTGATGCGAACACCAGTCACGAAGTCTTAGACCTTGAGAAATCCATTTGGAATGGTGCCTTGGCGGAGCAAGAGGCAACATTAGCTTTGCAAACATTAGGCTTCGCCGAAGCGCCAGAAACCTTGCGCCGTTTAAATAGTTTGCATCAAAGTAGCCGTTATTTACAGTTGCCAGAAGTGAGCCGATTACGTTTTGATGCCTTAATGCCGTTGGCTATTTCGCAAGCCGCCATCATGCCCAATGCTGACATCAGCTTGATGCGCGTCACTGACTTGCTAGAAAGTATTTGCCGTCGCGCCAGTTATTTAGCCTTGCTGGCTGAACACGCCCAAGCCATGCACTTGCTGGTTAAATTGTGTAGCAGTAGTCCGTGGTTAAGTAATTATTTAGTGCAGCATCCCATATTATTAGACGAGTTATTAGACGCACGTACTTTATATTCTGAGCCGGATTTTGAGTTGCTAGGCGCAGAGCTTGTGCAACGATTAAATGAAGCGGATGGTGACATTGAGCGGCAAATGGATTTGATGCGGCATTTTAAGCACGCCAATATCTTTAGATTTGCCGCACAGGATATCAACGGAGAGTTAAGCCCGGAAAAACTATCAGACTATTTAAGCGCGCTAGCTGATTTAATTTTAAGTGTAAGCCTAGTATTTGTTTGGAAAAACGTGCGTGGCAAGCATCTTGATGTGCCTAAATTTGCCGTGATTGGCTATGGCAAGCTAGGCGGAAAAGAACTGGGCTACGCCTCAGATTTAGATATTATTTTTCTTTATGATGATGCAGCGCCCGAGGCTGGTGAAGTGTATGCGCGTTTTGCACAGCGTATTAATAACTGGTTTAATAGCTTAACTTCAGCCGGTTTGCTTTATGAAACCGATTTGCAATTGCGCCCAGATGGCAATAGTGGATTGCTGGTCAGTAGTGTTGCGGCTTTTAGAGATTATCAACTGAATAAAGCCTGGGTTTGGGAGCATCAAGCCATTACTCGGGCTCGCTTTGTGGCAGGAGATACCAGCATAGGCGAGGCCTTCGATAAGATTCGTATTGAGGTTATCACCCAAGCGCGCGAAAAAGCCAAGCTTAAATTAGAAGTACTAAGCATGCGTGAAAAAATGCGCGCAACGCTGCATATTGCAGCGGATATTTTTGATATTAAGCACAGCATCGGCGGCATTATAGATGTAGAATTTTTAGTGCAATATTTGGTCTTAGCCTACGCCAAACAATATCCGCAATTGACCCATAATATCGGTAATATCGGCCTGCTAAAATTGCTGGCATCACTCCAAATAATCGACCAACAATTAGCTGAAAATGTCGTGTTGGCCTATCGCGATTATCGGCATACGCAGCACATGCTCAAACTACAAGGCGCAGCGCATTTAAGAGTGCCGTTAGATACCGTTAAATCACAGATGCTGGCAGTAAAAGCATTGTGGCAGCAAGTTTTTGCCGAATAAATGATCGGTATGATTTATTAGCGCGCAAAGCAGAGCTGGCAACATGTTAAAATACAAAAATATGAATGTAACTCACCCTGCAAGCCAGCCTATAAATCAGTCTGTAAACCCTAAACCGATTACCTTAACGTATGCCACACTAGAATCAGCTTTGCAAAGCTGCATGTTGGCTGATCGCTTTGTGCTGCGTCGTAAATTTAGAGAAGCGGGCGATAGCCAAAAGCTCAAGGATGAAAAGTCGCTGGCAAAAGCACAGCGATTAATCAACGAAATTACGCAAAAAATACGCACGTCGCAACAGAAATTTGCCGCGCGCTTAGCCAGTTTGCCTACACCAGAATATCCACCGGAATTGCCAGTAAGCGGCAAAAAAGACGAGATTTCTGCCGCTATTGCCAACTACCAAGTAGTGATTGTTTGTGGTGAAACTGGTTCGGGTAAAACCACACAGTTGCCTAAAATCTGCCTGGAACTAGGTCGCGGCGTTTCAGGGCTAATTGGCCACACGCAACCGCGCCGAATTGCTGCACGCTCGGTGGCCTCACGCATTGCACAAGAATTAAAAAGCCCGTTGGGCGAGGTGGTTGGTTATAAAGTCCGTTTTAACGACAAACTCACAGAATCAACCTACATTAAGTTAATGACTGACGGTATTTTGCTAGCGGAAACGCAGGGCGATAAGTTTTTAAATGCCTACGATACGATTATTATTGATGAGGCCCACGAACGCAGTTTGAACATCGACTTTTTGCTCGGTTATCTCAAGCAGTTATTACCAAAGCGCCCAGATTTAAAAATCATTGTCACCTCCGCGACCATTGATGCGACAAGATTTTCTGAGCATTTTAATGGCGCACCTGTCATTGAAGTTTCTGGTCGTACTTATCCAGTTGAAATTCGTTATCGTCCACTAGGCAAAGCCGGTTTTCGCGCTAAAGAAGGCGCAGATGCTGAAAACTCACAGTTTGATTTGGACGATGATACCGACTTTTTATCTGCAAATATTTTGGGAATTGCAAGAAAAGCCAAAACCGAAGCGCGCTGGCTAGAAGAGGATGACGAAGAAGAAGCAATTGAAGAAGCCATTTTAGATGCGGCAGATGATTTGTTACGCCAGGGCGATGGCGATATTTTAGTGTTTTTGCCGGGCGAACGTGAAATTCGCGATACCGCCGAGCATTTAAGAAAGTATCAAGGCCGTTCAGCCAAGCTTAAACATATTGAAGTGTTGCCATTATTTGCACGCTTGAGCATTGAAGATCAGCAGAAAATATTTAAGCCGCTTCATACGCGCCGCATCGTGCTGGCGACCAACGTGGCAGAAACCTCGCTCACCGTGCCTGGTATTAAGTATGTGATTGATGCCGGTTTAGCGCGTATGAATCGTTATAGTACGCGTGCCAAAGTTGAGCAATTGCAAATTGAAAAAATTAGTCAGGCCGCCGCCAAACAACGCGCAGGTCGTTGTGGCCGCGTTTCAAATGGTATTTGTGTGCGGCTTTATTCTGAGCAGGATTTTGATGGCCGCCCAGAATTTACCGAACCGGAGATTTTGCGCAGTTCACTTGCCAGCGTTATTTTACGCATGGCCGCTTTGCGTTTGGGCGACATTAACGAATTTCCCTTTATTGAAGCACCAAGTAGCCGCTTAGTGACGGATGGTTATCAATTACTGCAAGAGTTAGGCGCGGTAGATAGCCAAAGAAAAATCACCGAAACCGGCTTGCAGCTGGCAAGGCTACCTTTAGATCCGCGCGTTGGCCGCATGATTTTGGCTGCTAAGCATGAAAGCTGCCTGAAAGAAATATTGATTATTGCCAGTGTGTTGAGTATGCAAGACCCACGCGAAAGGCCGATGGATAAACGCGAAGCGGCTGATAACGCGCACGCTAAATTTGCCGGTGAAGTCTCAGACTTTATGAGCTACCTTAAGTTATGGGACTTTTATGACAACGCGCTAAATACTAAAAAATCGAATAAAGATTTACTGAATCAGTGTCACAGCAACTTCTTGTCATTTTTGCGTTTAAAAGAATGGCGTGAACTGCACGGCCAAATTAAGCAAATCACTGATGAAATGGACTTTAGGTTCAACGATAAAGAAGCTAATTTTGAGCAGATTCACAAAGCATTATTGGCTGGATTGCTTGGTAATATCGGCTTTAAAGATGGCGATAACGATTCTTACTCAGGCGCACGCGGTATTCGTTTTCATGTGGCGCCAGGATCTACACTTAAAAAAACACGTCCAAAATGGGTGATCGCCGCGGAGTTAGTGGATACCACCAAGTTATATGCGCGTTGCGTAGCTAAAATTGAGCCAGATTGGATAGAGCCACTGGCCAAAGGCTTAACCGATAGCCAATATTCAGACCCGCGTTGGGATAGAAAAATGGGCATGGTCAATGCTTGGGAGCGCGTTTCGCTGTATGGCTTAACCATTATTCCTAAGCGCCGTGTGCATTACGGGCCGATTAATGCTAAAGAATCGCGCGAGATATTTATCCGTGAAGCGCTGGCCAGTGGTGAGTTTGATACTAGGGCGGCATTTTTTACGGCTAACGAACGCTTGATTGCCGAAGTTGAAGAGCTAGAGCATAAAGCGCGTAGACAAGACGTACTGGTCGATGAGCATCAATTATTTGCTTTTTATGACAGCAAAATACCGGCAGATATTTTCCAGGCCGCGACTTTTGAAAAATGGCGTGAGGGCGCAGAAAAGCAGAACCCAAGATTATTGTATCTAACTCGTGATGATTTAATGCGCCATGGCGCCGATGCTATTACCGCCGTGCAGTTTCCAGAAAAAATGCTGTTAAATGGTGTGGAAGTGCCGCTTAAATATCGTTTTGAGCCTAACCATGTGTTAGATGGTGTCACGGCAACAGTTCCGCTGGCTTTATTGAATCAACTCAATTCAGAGCAAACCGAATGGCTAGTACCAGGCATGTTGCGTGAGAAACTGACTTATTTGATTAAAGCATTACCAAAAGCTTTCCGCCGTGTTTGTGTGCCGGTGCCAGAGTTTGTGACTGTTTTTTTAGAGCAAACTAAAGTTGGAGAAGGTTTCATCAAGCAAGTGTTGGCAGCACATATTCAGCGCGTGACGACCTTAAAAATTTCAGCGGAAGATTGGACCGACGAAACGCCCGCACATTTACTCATGAATTTTAGCGTAGTGGATGATGCCGGTCGTGAGCTAGCCACTGGCCGTGATTGGAATGCACTTAAAAAACAATTAGGCTCAGCCGCACAGCTGACTTTCAGAAACACCTCGCCGGATATTGAAAAAACCGGCTTAAAACAATGGGATTTTGGTGACTTGCCAGCCACGCTAAGTTTTGAACGTGATGGTCTAAAAGTCACTGGTTATCCCGCGTTAGAGGATGATGAAGACAGCATTTCTGTTAAATTATTTGATACTGAACGTGAAGCAGCAATTAATCATCGTAAAGGCGTTTGCCGTTTAATGCGTTTTGAGCTTAAAGAGCAAATGAAGCAGTTAGAAAAGAATCTACCTAACTTTAATCAATACGCACTGACTTTACGTAATATCGTGTCGCCCGATGATTTACGCGAAGACTTGATGATTACCATTTCAGACCGCGCTTTTATTGGCGAAGATGATTTGCCTCGCACCAATGCGGATTTCATGAAGCTAAAAGCACGCGCCAGAACTCGTTTGCCAGCCGTTAGTCAAGCGGTGGCAAGGCAAGCGCAGACCATTGCAACGGAGTATCAGTTATTACTGACACAACAAAGCAAAATGCCAGCTACGGTAAACCGTTTAAAGCGCGATGTTGAACAACAAATTGCTTTGCTGGTCTATAAAAATTGCTTTAACCAAACGCCGTGGGAACAGTTGCAACATGTACCACGTTATTTAAAAGCCTTGCGTTTGCGTATTGAAAAACAGCCAGCTAACCCCGATCGTGATGGTAAGAATGCCGCTAGCGTTGGTGTGTTGTGGCAAAAGTGGCAAGATAAAGTCAGTGCCTTGCATCAGGCCAATCTTGATGTGCCGCAAGACATACAAAATTATCGCTGGTTAATTGAGGAGTTACGCGTTTCATTGTTTGCACAAGAACTTAAAACGCCGTTTCCCATTTCTATCAAACGCCTAGAAAAAACTTGGGCAGATATTCAACACTAAATACGCATGGAAATAGGCAAAACAATCACTTCAGAAACAGAGGTCGCTGTAATTCAGGCAGCTAGCCCAGCCTCAAACTCAGCTTCGGCAGAGTTGTTAGGCGATTATTTGCTTGAGCCGGCTTCAAAAAATCCGTTGTCAAGAGGTCAGCGTGGTGACCGGCTGATTCGCATTAATCTGAGCCGTAATACCTTAATTGCGATTATATTTTCGCTGCTAATTCATGGACTATTTTTATTGACAGTAGTGCCACAAATTAATTTTGATAATGCGGCTGCGCCTCAGCCACAAGCTATTGAAGTGAGTTTAGCACCGCCCAAATCAGCTCAAGTTATTGAACCAAAACCGCCAGAAGAGCCGGTAGATATTGTAAAAGAAACGCCAAAGCCTAAGGTGATTAAACCAAGCCAAAAAGTAATCGCGCAAAAGCCCAACCGCAATGTAAAACCGACGTTTACCGTGCCTGAAGTGCTCACGATACCTAAACCTTCGCCTGAAGTTGCTCCAGCGAAAGATAGCGCGCCTACCGATATGGCTTCATATGTTAAAGCGAGGCAAGCACAAAGGCAGGCCACAGAAGCTGATGCGGCAAAACAAAATGCAGAGGCCGTTGCACGTGAAGTTGGCCCTAGCGAATCTAAAATTAGAGACGAGCGCATCAAAAATAACTTTAAAAATGGCACTAATGGTATTTTTGAAATTACCAGCTTAAGCAGTCGTCATGCCGCTTTTGCTTTCCGCGGTTGGACTAACGACTACAGCAACGCCAGACGTGAATCATTTGAAGTGGAGGCCAGCACAGGTCAGGATGTAAGGTTGCTGATGATCAGAAAAATGATCACGCTCATCCGGCAACATTACCAAGGCGACTTTAATTGGGATTCGCACCGATTAGGTCGAGTAGAAGTGAAATCTGCACGGCCAGAAGATAGTGCCAATTTAGAAGACTTTATGATGATGGAGTTTTTTGGGCCTAATTATAAAACGGCGCAGTGATAGGGGCTTTATCCCAGCGCTGTAAGAATATGTAAATTGTAGAAATGCTAATTAAGAAGCTGCTACTTCTGCGATTGATATAGCTACCATCATTATTTGATGATTTTAGGAATTATTAAAATCATATCAACTTGACAGCGCTTTTTTTTTATATATACTTTAAATATATATTATTAGTTTTTTCACGAGTGCATTTAAACCCTAAACCCATCAACATCGTCATTCCCGCGTAGGCGGTAATCCAATTAACTTGTTGATTCGAATAGATTCCCGCTTACGCGGAAATAACGGTGATTGTGGATTTTATAAAAAATCGTGGTTAATTTAGCTTCGTG
Organism: Methylophilaceae bacterium; assembly: GCA_947379975.1. GTDB lineage: Bacteria > Pseudomonadota > Gammaproteobacteria > Burkholderiales > Methylophilaceae > Methylotenera. The sequence continues at coordinate 10,071 of CANCPF010000027.1, forward strand.
CAAAGCGCTCATTAACGGTATATATCTGCTAGGGTGCGTATTTAAGGAGCGATCAATGAAAACTGCTAAATTATTTCAAAATGGCCAAAGTCAGGCCGTGCGTTTGCCTAAAGAGTTTCGCTTTGAAGGTGACGAAGTGATTATTAAAAGATCAGGCAATGCCGTGGTGCTAATTCCTGCTAATCACTCGTGGGAGGTGCTGGCGAGTAGTTTAGATAAGTTTAGTAGCGATTTTATGGATAATCGCAATCAGCCTGAACAACAAATTCGTGATGATTTTTTTGTATGAAGCTAATGCTAGATACCAACATTTGCATCGCAATTATTAAGCAAAAGCCAAAAGACATCCTGCAAAAATTTAGTGCTTATCAAGTGGGTGATATTTGCATTTCATCGATCACCTTGGCCGAGTTGCGCTATGGGGTGGCTAAAAGCCAGTATCAAGAGAAAAACCAAGCAGCTCTCGATGAGTTTATTTTGCCATTAGAAATCGCTGATTTTGATTATACGGCAGCATACTTTTATGGTGACTTAAGAGCCGTCTTAGAAAAGCAAGGCACACCCATAGGCACGCTAGATACAATGATAGGCGCACATGCGCTAAGCTTAAATCTGACGCTGGTGACTAACAATACCAAAGAGTTTAATCGTATTCCAAAACTTAATGTGATTGATTGGATTACATATTAAAAAATAATATATAACATTGATTTTCAATATACCAAAACCATCTAAATATAAACCAAAAAAAATACCCCCATAAATCCTATGTTTAATGCTTCACAATGCGCTAACATAAAGACTTCTTTTTAAAGACAAAAACCATCATGGGTCAGCATCATCTTAAGCCGTTATTTGCACCTAAATCTGTTGCGGTGTTTGGGGCTAGTGACCGCATTGATTCTGTTGGACAAATCGTTTTTCAAAATATGCTGCAAAGTGGTTATCACGGCGCGCTTTATCCTATTAATCCTGGTCATGAGCAGGTTCAGGGTTGCAAAGCTTATGCTTCGATTTCCGAAATTATTGAGCCGGTAGAGTTAGCGGTCATTGCCACACCAGCAGCCACCGTGCCAGATATTATTGACGAGTGCGGCAGGCATGGCGTGAAGGCGGCGATTATTATTACCGCAGGGTTTGGTGAAGCTGGCGAGGATGGTAAAGCCTTGCAGCAGGCGGTGCTGGAGAGTGCGCAACATTATGGTATTCGCCTGATTGGGCCGAATTGCTTAGGTGTGATGCGCCCGGATATTGGCCTGAATGCAACTTTTAATAAGGGCAATGCCAGTGTTGGAAACTTGGCTTTTGTGTCGCAATCTGGTGCGCTGTGTACGGCTATTTTAGATTGGGCAACCACTAATGACGTTGGTTTTTCTAGTGTGGTGTCGCTGGGCGCTTCGGTGGATGTCGATTTTGGCGAAATTCTCGATTATTTAATTTCCGATACGCAAACGCATAGTATTTTGCTTTACATTGAAGGTATTCATAACGCACGTAGTTTTATGAGTTCGATTCGTGCCGCGGCGCGCATTAAGCCGGTGATTTTGGTGAAAGTCGGTCGCCATGCGGTCGGTTCTAAAGCGGCCATGTCGCACACTGCTTCACTGGTCGGTTCGGATGATGCGTTTGATGCGGCCGTGCGTCGCGCTGGTGTGGTGCGTGTGCAAACTATTACCCAGTTATTTTCTGCGGCTAAAGCCCTTTCTTGCGGATTTAATCCAACCGGTAATCGCTTGGCGATTGTGACGAATGGCGGTGGCCCGGGTGTTATGGCTACAGATTGTGCGGCCGATTTAGGTTTGGTGATGGCTGAGCTTTCAGACAGCACCATGGAAAAATTAAATTTAGCGCTTCCAGCCACTTGGTCGCATGGCAACCCGATTGATATTATTGGTGATGCGCAAGTGGATCGTTTTCATCATGCGGTAAAAGCTTGTTTGGAAGATCCAAATGTAGATGGCGTGCTGACCATTTTGACGCCCCAAGCAATGACTAAACCTTTGGAAGCGGCTGAGGCGGTCATCGCGCTGTCTAATCAATTCAGTAAACCATTGCTGACTTCGTGGATGGGCGGGGCGCAGGTGGAATCATCGCGTGCTGCTTTTAATCATGCTAAAAAACCGAGCTTTCGGACGCCAGAGCCAGCGGTAGAAGTGTTTTCTTATCTCAGCGCTTATCATAAAAACCAGAAGTTTTTAATGCAAATGCCGGGCCCGTTGTCGCACCATTTAGAGCCAGATATTGATGGCGCGACGATGATTATAGAAGGTGCTTTGCAGGAAAAACGCAAAATATTAAATGAGATGGAATCTAAAGCTTTGTTGGCGGCGTTTCATATTCCAGTGGCACAAACAATGGTTGCGCGTTCGCCAAATGAGGCTTTGTTGATTGCTCAGCAATTGGGTTTTCCTGTGGCGATGAAAATCAACTCGCCTGACATTACGCACAAGTCTGATACTGGCGGGGTGTTGCTTAATTTGCTTAACGCACAGGCGGTGCGAAGTGCTTATCACGAAATCATCAAAAACGTACAGAAAAGCCGTCCTGACGCTACGATTGATGGTATTTCAATTCAACCTATGATCGTAAAACCAAATGGTCGCGAGTTAATGGTAGGCGTGACGAATGACCCAGTATTTGGCCCAGTAATTACCTTTGGCGCTGGTGGCACCACGGTAGAAATTATGGGGGATCGCGCTGTTTCGCTGCCGCCGTTGAATACGTTCTTGGTGAAAGATATGATTAATAGCACGCATGTCGCGAAAATGCTGGGCAAGTTCAGGCAAATGCCAGCAGCGAATATGGAGGCGCTAGAAAGCGTATTGCTGCGTGTTTCAGAAATGGTTTGTGAGTTGCCAACATTGATAGAGATGGACATTAATCCATTGATCATAGATGAAAATGGAGTGTTGGCGGCTGATGCGCGTATTGTTGTTGCGCTACGTTCGCCTAGCGCAGGTAGTGGTGATCGTTATTCGCATATGGCCATTTATCCATATCCTACGCATTTGGTGAATAACTGGCAAAGTACCGATGGCAGCAATGTCGTGATACGCCCAATACGCCCAGAAGATGCTGAACTTACTCAGGAGTTTGTAAGAAATTTGTCTGAAGAATCACGTTATTTCCGCTATATGAATAGCTTCCACGAGCTTAGCGAAGCTATGTTAGTACGCTTTACGCAGATTGATTACAGTCGTGAAATGGCGCTTATTGCAGTTAGAACCGAGCAGGAAAAAGAAGTGGAATTGGGCGTAACACGTTATGCGATTAATCCCGATGGTGAAAGTTGCGAGTTTGCTTTAGTGGTTGCAGATAGCATGCGCGGCACAGGTTTAGGGCTTAGGTTAATGGTCGGCTTGATGGATGCCGCAAGATCAAAAGGGCTGAAAATCATGGAAGGCGAAGTGCTGAAGAATAACGCCAGCATGCTTAAATTAATGAAGCGTTTAGGCTTTAGTATTGAATCCAGCCATGAAGACGAAAGCATTAAAATTATACGTAAAGTATTGTAAGTAGAACAAATATGCATTGTGCTTATATTACACACCCGGAATTTCTCAAGCATGACATGGGTGCAGATCACCCCGAATGTCCAGCCCGAGTACACGCGATTCAAGATCAGTTGATTGCCTCTGGTTTGTTCGACTATCTCACTCATTATGAAGCGCCAAAAGCGACTAAAGAAGATTTGGCGCGTGTACATACTGCGGAATATATCGACATGGTTTTTGCCAAGTCCCCGCAAACCGGGCTGATTGATTTGGATGGCGACACGTCAATGAACCCATTTACGCTCAATGCCGCTTTGCACGCTGTTGGCGCGGTAATTAAGGGCGTGGATTTAGTCATGTCTGGCATTATGGAAACGGCATTTTGTAATATTCGTCCCCCGGGGCATCACGCAGGTCGGGCGAGTGCGTCTGGTTTTTGCATTTTCAATAATGTAGCTGCGGCTGTGGCTTATGCTCTTGAGAAACACGGATTACAGCGCATTGCCATCGCCGATTTTGATGTGCATCACGGCGAAGGTACTGAAGATATTTTCCGCGATGACCCGCGCGTGATGATGTGCTCAACTTTTCAGCATCCTTATTATCCTTTTTGTGGCGCAGACAGCAGTAGCGAGCATATTATTAACGTGCCGCTTGCTGCCAGAAGCACAGGCGCAGATTTCCGTGCAGCCGTGACTGATCATTGGTTGCCGGCTTTAGAACGTTTTCAGCCACAGTTGATTTTAATTTCAGCTGGTTTCGATGCGCATTGGGAAGATGATATGGGAGGCTTGGCGCTCAGAGAAAATGATTATTTTTGGGTGACAGAAACCCTTAAAGAGGTCGCAAAGCGCCATGCCAATGGTCGGATTGTTTCTGCGCTGGAAGGTGGTTATGCACTACACGCTTTGGGGCGCAGCGTGATGAACCATATTAAGAGTCTCAGTGAGCTTTGATTGTTACAAGACCTTAAAAGCTTTGCTTCGAATGAAGTGCTAGTAGCACTTTTATTAATCTGAAGGCCAATTTTTTAAGGCAATTTGTACAAGCGCCAAAAGAGATTCTTTACTTGCGCCACTGCTGGCTTGTACCGACATGCCTTGGTGCAAGGTGGTCAAATATTTTGCTAAGTCAGCACTGTTGGTATTTGCGGGTAAATCGCCATGAATTTTTGCTAAATCAAAACGCAATTTAAAGTTTTCTTCTAATCTTTTCCTATATTCAATAAGAGTTTCTTGTATTTGTGCTGAACCTTGTCCGCAGCTTAATGCGGCCTGCACAATCATGCAACCCGGCGGGTGATTTTGGTCGGTAAAAAAGGCAACAGCACCGGTTAAAAATTTTTCAGCAACTTGTTTAGCGCTTGGTTCTTTCATGGCCTCACCTACAAATGCAGCTGGGCCAGCGACGTATTTTTCTAGTGCTTGGCCAAATAACGCTTCTTTATTACCAAACGTGGCATAAATGCTCGGCTTATTAATCCCTAAGGCTTCTACCAGTTCCGCCATAGACGTACCTTCGTAGCCGTGCTGCCAAAAAACTTGCAGCGCGTTTTTTAATGCCTGCTCTTGATTAAACGCAAGTGGACGGCCACGCGTTTTCTTTGCTGGCTTGCTGGCTTGCTCAGTATTTTTCGGTGTGTTCATATGTGTAAAATGTCTTCCATAAGTGATTATTGTACCACTAGGTATAAATTTAGTTGACAGAAAAATTCAATTCAATTATTATTTATTTACCGATTGGTATGAAATTATTAATTACCAGTAAATCTATTATAAGGAAGAACTAAATGACACAACAGAAAGTTAAAGTAGCGTTGATTACAGGTGCAAATCGTGGCATTGGATTTGAAACGGCTAAGGGATTAGCCGCACTTGGTATTACGGTAATTTTGGGTGCGCGAGATATTATAAAAGGCCAAGCGGCCGCTCAACAATTACAAGATTTGGGCTTTAAGGCCGAAGCTATCGAATATGATGCAAACCAGTCTCAGTCAGCTGATAGTGTGTATGAGTACATTGATGAGCATTATGGAAAGCTAGATATTCTAGTCAACAATGCTGGCATTCTTCAAGAGCAGTTAATGGGAAAAAATAACAGTACTAGCGTTAGCGCTGATGTTTTGCAGCAAACCTTTCAAACCAATCTTTTTGCAGTGATTGCACTTACGCAAAAACTATTACCTTTGATCAAAAAAGCGCCAGCTGGACGTATCGTGAATTTATCCAGTATATTAGCTTCATTAACTTTGCATAGCATGCCGAAATCTCCAATAGATCCAGCGAAAGCTTTCGCTTATAACGCCTCTAAAACAGCCTTAAACGCCTACACCATACATTTGGCTCGTGAGCTCCGTGATACTAATGTTAAAGTAAATGCGGCACATCCAGGTTGGGTTAAAACGAGCGTAGGCGGGGCTAATGCACCTATGGAAGTGGAGGACAGCGCTAAGACTAGTATTCAGTTGGCGACCTTGAATGATGATGGCGCAAGCGGTGGTTTCTTTCATGATGGCGAAGCTTTGCCATGGTAGTATTTGCGATTATCAAGATGCACTAGATAAAAAAATGGAACTGCTATGAAACGTAAAATTGCCTATCGACATCGCACAGTGTTATTTGCGTTGCTGATGTCTTTTTGTACGGCTTTAATTGTGTCTGGCATTATTATTTACTTACACATCGAGCCGCGAGTAAATTTTCTGCCATATTTTCTTGCCCAGTGGTTTAGGGCATTCTTTACGGCTTGGCCTATCGTGTTTGCCGCGATCTTATTGATAGCCCCAATCGTTAATAGCTTGCTTAGCCTTTTTGTTGAGGACGCGCCAAACAAGTAATAATGCATGGTTTTAATTTTTAGCTAAAACTGCATTAATGCTTTTCTTATGGCTAATTCATCCAAGCCTTTGCCGATAATGACTATGCGCGATGTTGGATTTTCTTCAGTCCAGCCTTGCAGTAAGGTTGGCGGGTAGGGCGTAAAATGCACAGCATGAATCGCCAGAGGAAATTCTTGATCTGCCGCATGAATAATGCCTTTCAGGCGTAGTAAATTTTTACCATAAGTTTGGCAAAACCATAATAAATGTGGTTTTAGCTGCGCCCAATTTAGCGGGCTAGGCATCATTACGGTAAAGCTTACAATGTCGTCATCGTGGACCTTATTTGGCGTGCTGCTGGGTAAGGTTCCTTTTGGCGCTTTGTTTTTTGACGGCGCACGCAACCAGCGTTGCGGCTCAGGCAATTTAGTTTCGCTATCAAATAAGCCGACATCAATTACAAATGCTGGGTCTAAATCACCATTAATAATGGTGTGTTGAGCCGCGCCAGCATTGATGATGCCTAGTTTTTCTTGTAAGGCGCTGAGTTGCGCGGCGCTGGCTAAATCTGTTTTTGTTAGCACTAAAACATCCGCCACTGCAACTTGCTTTAGGGCTTCGATATTGTCGATAAGTTGCTCTAAGCCATAGACGCTGTCTATGGTTACAATCACCGCATCTAATCTGTATACAGATTCAATCACCGGTTCATTCATTAAATTAGCCAAAATCGGGCCTGGGTCAGCCATGCCTGTAGTTTCAATTACTAGGCGTTGAAATTGTGGAATCGCTTGCAGCGCACGTTTAAAAAACAAATCGCGCATGGTATCTGCTAGCTCATTTTTTAGTGTGCAACATAAGCATCCTGAACTCAGCAAAACCGTGTTATCGGCAATGTGTTCGCTTTCTATATTTTGCGCTAAATTACTGTTGGCAAATAGCTGATCTAGTCCCGTATCACCTAATTCATTGATTATAATGGCAGTGTCGCGCATTGCGGGGTGGTACAAAAGTTTGTTGAGTAGCGTGGTTTTACCACTGCCCAAAAAACCAGTGAGCAAGGTAACGGGAATGCGTTTATCCATAAATATCGGTTTGGCTATAGGTTAATTGGTCACTATTTTATATTGCATTAAAGCTAATCTGCTAATACAAGGTAAAATGTAGCCAATTTAGTTTGCAACGTAAGTGTAAAAAATAAGTATGAAAAGCACCGCATGAACGTATTTTTTGAAGAAGATGGCAGCTTTAAAGTAGCCTCAATAATGACCGAAACGCAGGGTTCTTTACAAATAGAATCTGCCAGCGGCAAGCGTAGCAAGGTTAAAGCCAGTAATGTGTTAATGCGTTTTGAAACGCCTATCGCTGGTTTTATGGATGCAGCCAACGCTGAAGCCAACACGCTGGAGGTCGATTTTTTGTGGGAATGTTGCTCTGAACCTGAATTTGGTTTTGAGGCTTTCGCTCAAGATTATTATGGCCGTAAACCGACTTCGCTAGAAGCCGCTGCGGTTGCACTTAAACTGCATAGCGCGCCTATGTATTTTAATCGCAAAGGCAAAGGCCGATATAAAGCCGCGCCGGCTGAAATTTTAAAAGCGGCCTTGGCTGGTCTTGAGAAAAAACGTTTATTAGCTGAAAAAATGGCTGGTTTTGTAGCACAACTTAAAGCGCAAATCATGCCTGATGAGTTGCTGCAAAAGTTAGATATGCTATTGTATGAGCCGGATAAAAATGCTTTTGAATACAAAACCTTAGAAGCCGCCTCGGCTGAAACGCACTTAAGCCATCTTAAATTATTACAAGCTTGTGGCGCAATACCTTCTGCTGAAAATTATCATTTAGGCGCTTTTTTGCGTGAGCATTATCCTAAAGGTACGGCATTTCAGGAATATGAAATTGACGCTATTACTGATGATCTGCCGCTGGCAGATGCAGAAGCATTTAGTATTGACGACAGCACCACAACTGAGATTGATGATGCTTTTTCAATCAAACAATTGCCCGAGGGCATTACTCGAGTCGGTATTCATATTTCAGCACCAGCATTAGGTATTGCGCCAGATAGCCCGTTGGATAAAGAAGTCATGCAACGTTTATCGACTGTTTATATGCCGGGCAACAAAATTACCATGTTGCCAGAAGCCGCAATCAGGCCGTTTAGTTTGGATGCTGGCCATACCAAACCTGTATTGTCGCTGTATTTACATGTGAATGCTGACCTTGAAATTGTGCAGCGCGATACCAAAGTTGAGCTGATTAAAGTGGCCGATAATCTGCGCCACGATAGCTTAGAACCGTTTTTTAACGAAACGACTTTAGCGGCGGATAGTGGTCATCCCTATTGGGCGAAGCTTTTATATTTGTTTAATTTAGCCGAAACGCTAGAAAAAGCCCGTGGCAAATATGACCCGACTAAACCGCCGCAAATTGATTACAACTTTTATGTGATTGATGGCAAGGTCAGCATTGTTGGTCGCCATCGTGGTTCGCCTATGGATAAGCTAGTGGCTGAATTGATGATAGAAGCCAATAATCAATGGGGCGCGTTATTAGCCACGCATGATGTGCCTGGGCTTTATCGCGCGCAATCTGGTGGCAAAGTGTATATGACGACTAAGGCCGAACCGCATCAAGGCTTAGGCGTAGCGCAATATGCTTGGAGTACGTCGCCACTACGTAGAGCCGTTGATTTAATCAATCAACGTCAAATTATTAGTGTGGTGCAAAATACCGCTCCCGCTTATCTGCCAAATAGCGATAAGTTAACCATGCATATGCGTAATTTTGAACAGACTTATCAGGCGTATAGCGAGTTTCAAACGCGGATGGAGCGCTATTGTTGCTTGCAATATATGATTCAAGAAAATATTGAAACGATACATGCTACGGTATGGCGCGAGAATTTAGTGCGACTAGATAATGTGCCTTATATGACCAAGGTTTATGGTTTACCTGAGTTGAAGCCTGGCACGCGTGTGAACTTGCAAGTGCAAGAAGCAGATACTTTATTGATTGAGTTACGTACTAAATTTATCGGTGTGCTGGAAGATGAGCCGGCTGGGGTTATTGATGAAGACGCTCTGAATGAAGACTTTGCCACTAGCGAGACTGCCGTTGATTTAGTTGCAGTTGATGAAGTTGCTGTTGAAGCCAACTTAGAGACCAATGCTTAATGCTACGCATGGCTAAACATTTAATGCGCGGGCTAGCAAAAAATAGTGATGATTCGGTAGATGTCAGTGAAGTTGATGGCGTACGCTCTTTGCATTTAGGCTCGGTAACCATACAAAGTGCCATGCGCATTCGTGACCCATTTGCGCTGGAACTGAGCTATACACGGGCTATTATGTGTTTTTTGCTGTTTAATCAGCAAATAAAAAATCTGCTGTCCATTGGTTTGGGTGGCGGGTCTCTGGCTAAATATGTGCATGCTTATTGTCCAGAAATCAACAGTACAGTCATAGAACTTAACCCTAGAATTATCCAAGTAGCGCGTAGCCAATTTTGGGTGCCAGAAAATGATGAACGACTAGAAGTGATTGAAGGCGATGGTTTAGTTTATTTAGCGGAACACCAAGACATCGCTGATGTGTTGCTAATTGACGCCTTTGATAGCAACGGTATTCCACCTAATTTTTGTAGCCAAGACTTTTTTGACCAATGCGCCAATACGTTGACAAGTGATGGTATTTTGGTGATTAATTTATGGGGCAGCGACAAGAAATTTGACGTATATTTGCAACGCATAGAGCAAACTTTTGACGGAAAAGTATTAACTTTACCCACCGGAAAACCGGGCAATATTGCGGTATTCGGATTTAAGCGCGAACCGGCTGATTTACGCTTGGCGAGTTTACGTGAGCGTGCTAAAGCCTTAGAAAAAACCCATAAAATTGAGTTTTTGCAGTTTGTAGATAAATTAGCAGAACATAACGCAAGCAGTAGTAATCGACTTTTCATGCTTAAAATTTAGTCAATGTTGATGTCTTGTAAGTCAGTCAGCAAACCAGTAATACAGTCATACAGTAAACCCAGAAATTTAACCAATAGCGATACTCAACATCATGATACCAAATAGATATTTTGCAACCTGCCCACGCGGACTAGAACAATTGCTGGCAGACGAACTGCTAGCGGTGGGCGCCAAATCAATCAAAGCTACCGATGGTGGTGTGAGTTTTGACGGCGATTGGGCAATTTGCTACGCGGCAAATTTACATTCACGCATTGCTACACGAATTTTATGGCAAGTGGCGCGCGGTAAATATATGAATGAAGAAGATTTATTCGATGCTGCTTACAAAATTAATTGGCCACAATGGTTTGATGTGAAAAATGATTTTATGGTGAAAGTGACTGGTGTTAAATGCCCGCTTAAAAGCCTAGAATTTGCAACGTTAAAAATCAAAGATGCGGTGTGTGATAAGTTCAGGCTAGTGGTTGGCGCACGTCCTTACATTGATACAAAAACTCCGGCCGTGCGTATACACGCCTATTTAGCCGCCGATGAATATCAATATTACTTGGATACTTCTGGTGCTGCGTTGTATCAGCGTGGTAATCGTGGAGCTAGCATAGAAGCGCCTTTGCGTGAAAATTTAGCCGCCGGTATTTTAAAACTATCTGGCTGGCAAGTTGGCCAACCTTTGTTGGACCCAATGTGCGGCAGTGGTACTTTTTTGTTAGAAGCGGCCATGGTGGCGTTAGATATGGCACCTGGCTATAAAAGAAGCTTTGGTTTTGAAGTCCTAAAAAACTTTGAATCGCACGTGTGGACTAAAATTAAAAGCCAAGCTGCAGCTAAAGTTAAACCTATTACTTTTCAAAAAATCTATGGTTCAGATGTTGATTTGCGCGCAGTACGTATCAGCAAGCAAAACCTAGAAGATGCTGGATTATTCGCAGCGGTACAGCTTTCACATGTCGATATTGTGAATGCCGTGCCACCAGCAGATAGCGGCGTGTTAATCGCCAACCCACCTTACGGTGTGCGTATTGGCGATGACGATAGCCTGCAGCTGCTTTATCCAAAAATTGGTGAAGCGTTAAAACGAAAATTTGCTGGTTGGAATACGTACTTTTTAACCAATGATTTGACCATGCCAAAATTAATGCGACTTACCCCAAGCAAGCGTACACCGCTTTATAACGGACCATTAGAGTGCCGATTATTTGAAATTAAAATGGTGGCTGGCAGTAATCGAAAGTAATTTAAATTCACTAGTGTAAATTCGGTAGCAAAAATAATATGGCTGATTCATTAAACGAACTCAAACAAAAGCTAGAAGACTTTGTGGCTGAACGCGATTGGGCGCAGTTTCACTCACCCAAAAATCTAGCGATGGCCATGATAGTAGAAGCGGCAGAATTGGTGGAACATTTTCAGTGGGATACTGAAGCCGAAAGCCATGAGTTATCGGTTGAAAAACGCGAGCAAGTGGGGCATGAACTTGCGGATACTTTTGTCTATTTACTTAGAATTTCGCAAGTGTTGAATATTGATTTAATTGAAGCAGCGAACAATAAAATAGCGCTAAATGCTGTTAAATATCCTGTGGAAAAAGCCCGTGGTAAAAATAACAAATATACGGATTATCAGTAATTTTTAAGTCAGTAATGCTGTTATTTTTCTGGCCTGCGTAATGGTTAAGCTGGAAATTCATAAGTCACATTTATACCCAAAGTTTTAAATTTAGACTTAGCAATGGCTGAATCCGCTACTGAAAATTTACATGCTATAATTTTCAAACTTTAAGTAAATCCCGCTACACACTAGTGCTTCTTTAAGCATTTGATCAGAGATCAATAGCTAGGTACTGATTTAAACTATTTTTTGAAAAGACTATAAAACTGGAGCGTATGATGTGTAGAAAATATCTGTTGACGGCTTTAATCATTTTTTTTACTTTAGGCTTGGCTGCTTGTTCTAAACAGGATGAAGCTAATGTGGTTAAAGTAGCGGTCTCCTCAACTTCCCCACCTATGCTTTATGCGGAAAATGGTGTTATTAAAGGCTCTGATTTAGAGATATTTGAAGCTTATTGTAAATCACGTGGTTTGACCATGAAGATCACCCCATACGATTGGCAGGGCATGCTGGGTGCAGTTTCTAGTGGGCAGGCCGACGTTGCATTCTCAGGTATTTCTATTACAGCTAAGCGTAAAGAGGCTATGGACTTTTCAAAGCCATACTATGACAATGCTTGGCATTTAGTGAGTCTTAACAGTCGAAATATTAAAATTACCGATTTGGCCGAACTTAAAAAATATTCGATTGGTTACCCAAGAGGTATGGCTTATAACGACCTAATTAAAAATGAGTTAGAACCCAAGGGTTATTACTCACTGAGCCAAGTGAAGCTTTACCCGTCTTATACTGAAGTGGTGACAGATCTGCAAAATGGTAACCTTGACCTTGCTTTTATTGAGGAGCCGGTACTCGCAAATTATAAATCTAAATTACATTTACCGTTCCAAAGTAGTTATGTGTTTACCGGATTTGATCAGTATGGATTTGCTTTTTCTAAGGGCAGTAAGATGCGTGATGATTTCGATCGCTTTCTTGATGCGCAAGGTGCTGACTACATAAAAGCGATCACGGCTAAGTGGATGCAGTAAGCCTTGCAGCCTTTTCAGATTAGTTTTATTGATATCGTTGCCCAGCTTGGGCAAGGTTTAATCTACACGCTGTTAGTGACACTGGTTTGCAGTGCCACTGG
>CANCPF010000028.1 GCA_947379975.1 Methylophilaceae bacterium
AGTTTTGAAGCTTTTTTCAAAGCTTTAGCTTGACCAGCAGCTTCGTCTGTACGGCCTTTAGTTAATAAAGCGCCTTCTTCTTCTGTTAATACGCCTTTAGCTACTAGCGCGTTAACGATATCTGTTGTTGAATCAGCCATTGCATTAGCGCCAAAGCCCATTAACATTGAGCCAGCTAGTGTTGCAGCTACCAAGTTACTTAGTTTAAAATTCATTTAAAATTCCCTTAGTTAAATTATGTTGCAGTTATGTTTTTCAACAGGATGCATTTTGTTATCCAAATATTACAATTTGATGACACATAACTAATTAGTGGTTTTTTGCATGAGTTTCGTTGTTTTTTTACAACAATAAAAAACCGCCCGCTAAATTTAATTAGCGTAGCGGTTTTAATCGCTCCTAGAAAAGTCTAGAAATACTAGGATTCTGCGCGCATGTGCGGAAACAAAATCACATCACGAATGCTGGCGCTGTCGGTAATCATCATCACTAAACGATCGATACCAATACCGCAACCACCGGCTGGCGGCATGCCGTATTCTAAAGCGCGTATAAAATCAGCATCGTAGAACATCGCTTCATGATCGCCGGCTTCTTTGGCTTTCATTTGCGCGTGGAAGCGTGCGGCTTGATCTTCGGCATCGTTAAGTTCGCTAAAGCCGTTGGCAATCTCACGTCCACAGACAAATAACTCAAAACGCTCAGTGATTTCTGGGTTTGCATCTGAAGCGCGTGCCAACGGTGAAACCTCTACTGGATAGTCAATAATATAGGTCGGTTCCCATAATTGGCTTTCGGCAGTTTCTTCAAATAGCGCCAATTGCAATGCGCCCAAACCTGCATGGTCAAATGGTTTTGTGCCATGTTTTAGAATTTCTGCACGTAAAAAAGCGTCATCGTTCAACTGCTCTAAGGTATAGCCAGGCGCGTATTTTTGAATAGCACCAACGATCGTTAAGCGTTGAAACGGCTTGCTTAAATCTAATTCACGGCCTTGATATTCCAACAAAGCAGTGCCACGCGCGGCAATAGCGGCGGTACGAATACAGTTTTCAGTAAAATCCATCAGCCATTGATAATCGGTATAAGCGGCATAAAATTCCATCATGGTGAATTCTGGATTATGGCGAACGCTTAAGCCTTCGTTTCTAAAGTTGCGGTTTACTTCAAACACACGCTCAAAGCCGCCAACTACCAAGCGTTTTAAATATAACTCAGGCGCAATACGCATATACATTTGCATATCTAGCGCGTTGTGATGCGTGATAAATGGTTTCGCAGATGCGCCGCCTGGAATCGGGTGTAACATTGGCGTTTCAACTTCTAAGAATTCATTTTGAATCATGAAGTTACGAATCGCAGAAACGACTTTACTACGTGCCACAAAAGTCGCACGCGTTTCTTCAGAAGTAATCAAATCGACATAACGTTGGCGATATTTCACTTCTTGATCTTGCAAGCCGTGGAATTTTTCTGGCAACGGGCGCAATGATTTTGTCAGCAAACGAATTTCAGTGACTTTAATTGAAAGCTCACCGGTTTTGGTTTTAAACAAATGGCCAGTGGCGCCTAAAAAGTCACCTAAATCCCAATGTTTAAATTGCTCGTAAAGTTCTTCTCCAATGGCATCTTTAGACACATAAAGCTGAATACGGCTACCAGCGTTATCGCCGCTACCATCTTGAATGGTCGCAAAGCTCGCTTTACCCATCACACGTTTTAGCATCATGCGACCCGCGACCACCACATTGACTGGCTCAGCCTCAAACGCTTCATTTTCTTTTGTTGAATGCGCTGCGGCTAAATCTGCGGCTTTATGTTGCGGTTTAAAATCATTAGGAAAAGCCGCGCCACCATTGGTTTTTGCTGATTCACGTATGGCTTTAAGCTTTTCGCGGCGTTCTGCTATGACGTGGTTTTCATCAACATGATTTTCGTTAATATGGTTTTCGTTAGCTTGTTTAGCTTCAATATTTTGCTTATCGCTCATTCTTAAACTCCCTGTTTCAAACTTTCCATAATAAATGGGTCTAGGTCGCCATCTAGCACGCCTTGGGTATTGCCAATTTCTACGTTAGTGCGCAAATCTTTAATGCGGCCTTGGTCTAACACGTAACTGCGAATTTGATGCCCCCAACCAATGTCGGTTTTAGCATCTTCAAGCGCTTGTTTATCTGCATTACGCTTGTTTAACTCTAAGTTATACAACGCACCTTTTAGCATGCTCATCGCCTCATCTCGGTTTCGGTGTTGCGAGCGGTCATTTTGACATTGCACTACCACGCCAGTCGGAATGTGCGTAATTCGCACCGCGGAATCAGTTTTATTGATGTGCTGCCCACCAGCACCAGACGCGCGGTAGGTATCAACGCGCAAATCAGCCGGGTTAATATCAATCTGAATGCTGTCATCCACTTCAGGAAATATCTGCACGCTGGCAAAGCTAGTGTGGCGCTTGGCGTTAGAGTCAAAGGGCGATTTGCGCACCAATCGATGCACACCATTTTCAGTGCGTAGCGTTCCGTAAGCATAATCGCCGGTAATCTTAATAGATGCGCCTTTAATTCCGGCCACATCGCCATCTGAAAGTTCCAACACTTCTACTTTGAAGCCCTTGCGCTCAGCGTAGCGTAAATACATACGTAACAACATATTGCACCAATCTTGCGCTTCAGTGCCGCCACTGCCTGACTGAAATTCCACAAAACAATTGGCGCTATCTAACTCACCAGAAAACATGCGCTGGAATTCCATCTCGGCGATTTGTTTTTCCAAGACTTGAGAATCGGTTTGCACACTGGTTAGCGTATCGTCATCGGCCTCTTCACGCGCCATATCGAAAAGCTCTTTAGCATCTTTTAAATTGGTTTCTAAGCTTTGTAGATTATGCACAATCAATTCTAAACTACGCTTTTCTTTGCCTAGTTTTTGCGCTTTTTCGGCATTATTCCAAATGTTAGGGTCTTCCATCAACCCGTTCACTTCTTCTAAGCGTTGCGACTTAGTCTCAAAGTCAAAGATACCCCCGAAGGGCGTTATTACGCTCGACTAAATCGACTAGGCGATTGGATATAATATTGAGTTGTTCGGCTTCCATGGCGTTTTTCAGTGCAATAAAAGAACAGAATTATACAGTATAAGGACGCTTCTTTTTATCCTGAGCCTTATTCCAAAGCAGCACACCAAGCACCATCACGGTAAATGACTTGTTTGTCTAGTGTGACTTGTTCAGTAACTGCGAATACGTCTATGTGATATTTGCCGTCGCCACGCTTGAAATTGGGTTTGCCGTAAACGCCATGCTTGGCACCTAAAGATAAATGCACACCGCACATACGCTCAAAGCTACCAATGTCGCTAACGCTGCGGTCTTTGCTGAAGGCACGGTTTAAGCCAAAGCCGATTTCGCGTAGCCAAACCACTTGTTCATCAGCACGAATATTAGCTAGTACCGCATCAAATTCTGGCGTGCTATCTTCAGTGGTAACCACTTGGCCTTTTTCAATAATTAAAGTAATGGGCCTAGCTGGTCGGTTCACTCGGTAATACGTATCGCCGAAAGCAAAGATGCGCACACGGCCATGCACAGATTTAAGATCGAGCGCTTCGGTGAACACCTCGCCAATGGGAAATTGCCCACCGACATTTTGCATTTCGCTGTAATCGCCCACATTGAGTTTGGCCGATTCGAAAGCTGAACCAAAAACTAATCGCGCATCGGGAAATTGATTGCCGCCGCTGTCTAGACAACCATATTGCGCTTGATCAATAATCACTTTAAGACGGTTACCGACACCGCGAAAATATTTTGCATCATAGGCCAGCGAGTCTAGGTAGTAACGCACCTCTTCATCCACCATGCGGCTTAAATGCGGATGCTCAATCACTTTGAGACCACGCTTAAACAGCTCAACACGTATGCGAAAAGCCTCTAATCTGAAGTTGGTCGATTGAACCAAAACAACCAAGTCTGATGCGACTAAATCAGCAAATACAGCCAATACAGCCAATACAGCTTCTGGCGTATTTTTGCTAAAGTCGATGAATTGCGCTTCTGGTAAGCAACGCTTATAAGCCTGTGTCAAAGTTTGTGCTAATTCACAAGCTAGATCAAAAACCACTACTGCCTTGTGTGGGGCCTTGTGATTAACAACTAGCATCAAAATATCATTCAAGTTCTTTTCCGCAATGCATACATTGCTAATACTTGTAGCAATGGGCTCTGTGGAATCTTGAGGTTTAGTAGAATCTCTGGAACATTCGGTCATGCACATTTCTTTCATTTATTCTTGAACATCAAGAGCAATTGTTTCGGATAATCTAGCCAGCTTAAGAGGCTGATTTGAGTGGAAAATTAACCACTTCACCATCCTCTTTAGTAAAAGTAGCACCACTTGGATTTTCTAATAGCGCTAACACCAACTCAGACGGACGACATAACTTCACACCTTTTGCCGTTACTACCATTGGCCGATTAATTAAAATTGGATATTGCAACATAGCATCAATCACCACCTCGTCGGCCAGTGTCAAATCATCTAAACCAAGCTCAATATAAGGCGTGCCTTTTTCACGTAATAAATCTCGGGGCGCAATGCTCATAGCGTCAATTAATTCAAGCAAGCGTGCTCGCGTGGGTGGATTTTTCAAATACTCAATCACTTCTGGCTCAACGCCGCTGGCCTGAATCATAGCCAAAGTGTTGCGCGACGTTCCGCAAGCGGGGTTATGGTAAATAGTGACTTTATTGTGTGTCATGTGACTTGAGCTTTATCATTAAATATTCAATTAACCCTATTTTATACTCGCAGATTTAATCGCAGGCAGTTAAAATCACAAAATAAATATAAATTCACAATTTAGAAATAAATTAGAAACAAAACTGTAATAATTATCGGAGAATTAAATATGGCAAACGTCGTTTTTGGTCGCTTGATGGCCGCAATATCACCGCGCAATGATAACTACTTTGTATTATTTAATAACTTAGCAGATTGCGCAGTTAAGGGCTCTAAAGTACTGGCAATGATGACGGCTGTAAATGATCCAGACAAGTTTGAAGAACATTTTTCTGAAATTAGAAAAATAGAATCTGAAGCGGATGAATACACCAAGGAAATTCTCATCTCGCTACATAAAACTTTTATTACCCCATTTGATCGTCGTGAAATTCGTGAGTTAGCCATGGCTTTAGATGACATTATCGATTACATGGAAGATATTCCACAAAGCTGTAAAATTTACGGCAACTCTAAATTTACGCCAGAAATGGTTGCACTTAGTCAGATTCTATTACGTGCCTCTGAAAAGGTGCGAGAAGCCGTGAATATGTTATCTGACATGAAAAATGCAGAGCGTATTTTACGCACCTGCGAAGTTATTAGCGGCATTGAAGGCGAAGCCGATCATGTGATGCGCGCTGGGATGCACCGTTTATTTGTTGAAGAATCTGACGCCCGCGTAATCATTCGCTCTAAAGAACTTTACGACCTTTTTGAAGAAGCCGTTGATAGCTGCGAAGACGTAGCAGACGTGATTCACGGTGTAGTACTAGAGCGAATTTAAGGCGAAAACAATGATAGACCACCCGATTCTAATTATGGCCTTGCTGATATTGGTGGCCTTAATATTCGACTTTCTGAACGGTTTCCATGATGCGGCAAATTCCATTGCACTGATGGTTTCAACGCGATTACTCACACCACAAGCAGCGGTGGTTTGGGCCGCGTTCTTCAACTTGGTCGCTTTTTTATTCTTTGGTCTGCATGTGGCCAACACCGTGGGGAAAGGTATTATTTCAAAAGAAATTATCGATAACGCTGTGATATTTGGCGCGCTTGGTGGCGCCATCTCTTGGAATTTAATTACTTGGTGGTTTGGCATTCCATCTTCATCATCACATGCATTAGTGGGTGGCTTAGTCGGTGCGGGCGTTGCTAAAGCAGGCACAGGTGCTATCGTTGCAGCAGGCTTAATTAAAACTTCACTGGCGATTATTTTGTCGCCATTATTTGGGCTTTTGTTAGCGCTGATACTTTCGGTTGCCGTGTTATGGTTGTACGAAAAATCATCGCCCTACCCTACAGAACGTAAATTCAATAAATTACAATTTGTTTCATCGTCACTTTATAGCTTAGGCCATGGCGGTAATGATGCACAAAAAACCATGGGTATTATTGCCGTACTGCTATATGCAAATGGCTATTTACACGGAGATTTCAATGTGCCATTTTGGGTGGTAATTTCATGCCAAGTGGCTATGGGCTTAGGCACACTTTTCGGTGGCTGGCGCATAGTACGCACTATGGGCATGGGCATTACCCGTATTCGTCCATCTGGTGGATTTTGCGCACAAACCTCGGGGGCAATAGCTTTGTTTATTGCCACATCACTAGGCATTCCAGTATCTACCACACACACGATCACCGGTGCAATTATCGGCGTTGGTATGTCTAAACGCGTTTCAGCGGTGCGTTGGGGATTAGCCTCACGCATTGTTTGGGCATGGGTGCTCACTATCCCGTGTGCGGGATTAATCGCAGCCGTAAGTTATCACTTTGGTCGCACATTCTTATAATTACCTAACACTTAATCGTTGCATGCGAAAAAGGTCTCTCTGGAGACTTTTTAGTTAAGCACAGCGAACACCCTAATCTATGAATAGACTAAGTAGCTCATGCTAAATCTCAAATTCAAAACTTGTCATAAACTTGTCACATTAGGTGTTTAATATTCAACTCAGTTTAAGAAACAACTTTTAACTCTGATGGAGATCTCATGAATACAATGCTTAAAAAATCTATGCGTATTGCAGCTTTACTTGCAGTTACATTCTCAACTTCACACGTTTTAGCCGCAGATAAAATCATCAAAATTGATGGCTCAAGCACTGTTTACCCAATTACAGAAGCGATGGCTGAAGAGTTTCAAAAAGCTCAGAAAGTAAAAGTTACTGTAGGTGAATCAGGCACTGGTGGTGGTTTTAAAAAATTCTGTCGCGGTGAAACTGATATCTCTGATGCATCTCGCCCAATTACACAAAAAGAAATGGACATGTGTAAAGAAGCCGGTATTCAGTACATTGAGTTACCAATTGCCTATGACGCTTTAACAGTGGTAGTTAACTCAAAAAATGATTGGGTAAAAAGCCTAAGCGTTGAAGAACTTAATATGATCTGGAAACCAGGTTCTAGTGTTAAGAACTGGAAACAAGTTAATGCAGCGTACCCAGATAAAGCCATGGGTTTATATGGTCCAGGTACCGCTTCTGGTACATTTGATTACTTCACTGAAGCCGTTAACGGTAAGTCTAAATCTAGCCGTACTGATTACACACCTTCAGAAGACGATAACGTTTTAGTACAAGGCGTTTCAGGTAATGTAGGCGGCATGGCATACTTTGGATATGCTTATTACGAAGAAAATAAAGATAAATTAAGAGCAATTCCTATCTCAGCTAAATCAGGTGCGCCAGCAATAATGCCATCGCCAGAAGCTGTTAAAGATGGAACTTACCAACCACTATCACGCCCATTATTCATTTACGTGAATGCTACAGCAGCAGCATTTAAGCCAGAAGTGAAAGCTTTTGTAAACTTTTACTTAGAAAATGCACCGAAATTGGTAGCTGAAGTTAAATACGTACCGTTACCTAGTACTGATTATGCTGCAGTGAAAGAGCATTTTAAAGCGCTAAAACCTGGCACAGGCTTTGGTGGTAAAAACGAAGTAGGTATTAAAATTAAAGATTTAATTAGCAGAATTAAATAAGCGATATAAGCAAAAAAGGAGCGGTTTATACCGCTCCTTTTTATTTAGCAATTTATCAAAACGTTTAATATCGTTACAATCATAAAAGTCACAATATGAACACTGCAACCAATATGCAAAACCAATCTACCGCCTTATCAATTAGCCCACGCCTAGCTAAAAATGTCAGAAGAAATATTAAAGAGCGTGTCATCGAGCTCATTTTAATGCTGGCCGCGCTTTCTGCGGTATTCACCACGTTTGCAATTGTTGCGATTCTTTTGTATGAGTCATTAGGTTTTTTTAAAGTCGTTTCATTAGTCGAATTTTTTACATCCACCGAATGGACGCCGCTTTTTGAGGATGCACATTACGGCATTATGCCCTTAGTTTCTGGCACATTAACTACCTCAGCGGTAGCACTTGCAGTGGCTGTACCGGTTGGTACTATCGGTGCAATTTACCTTTCTGAATTCGCTTCACATAAAACGCGTGAAATTGTTAAACCAATGTTGGAGCTATTAGTTGGCGTGCCTACTATTGCATTTGGTTACTTTGCATTGCTTTTTGTTACACCACTTTTACAAAAAGTGTTTCCTGAACTGCCAGGCTTCAATATGTTGAGTGCAGGCATTGTAATGGGCGTAATGATCGTGCCATACATCGCCTCTGTCGCCGAAGACGCAATGCGCGCTGTGCCAATGAGCATGCGCGAGGGCTCTTATGCCATGGGCGCAACGCGCTTTCAAACTGCCATCCGCGTAGTTACTCCTGCCGCAGTTTCCGGCATTGTTGCTGCTTACATTTTAGCGATTTCTCGCGCCGTGGGTGAAACCATGGTCGTTGCCGTGGCTGCAGGACAACAACCAACCTTAACATTTAATCCGATGGACGGTGCTGCGACCATTACCGCCTACATTGTGCAAGTAGCAATGGGCGATTTACCGCACGGTAGCATTGGCTATCAAAGTATTTTTGCAGCCGGATTAGTACTATTTGCACTTACTTTAGGTTTTAATATTATTGGTCATATCGTGCGTAAAAAATTCCGCGAGCAATATTAAACATAGTACTTAAAAAATTAATATTAAAGATCAAGATTAAAAATAAGCTAAATGGAATCTAATATGACTACTGAAACATTAAAAACTAAAGCTTCCGTGCTAGAAAACTTGGTTGCCGTACGCGCGATGATTCGCCGCCATAAACGCAATGACGTTATTTTTGCCGCAATTGGCTTAATCGCATTAATGCTAGGTTTACTGACATTACTCACTTTGTTTCTTGACTTGGTGATGGATGGCTATCCACGCTTTACTTTAGAGTTTTTTAGCAACTTCCCATCACGCCGCGCAGCAAATGCCGGTTTGCTGTCAGCTTGGGTTGGCTCTTTGTTAGTTATGACGGTAACCTTTTTAACTGCAGTGCCTATGGGCGTTGCGGCAGGTTTGTATTTAGAAGAATACGCACCTAAAAACTGGTTTTCAGATTTAATTGAAATTAACGTGTCTAATTTAGCCGGTGTGCCTTCAATTATTTATGGCTTGCTAGCCCTTGGCCTTTTTGTCTATGGCTTAGGATTAGGAGAAAGTATTTTAACTGCGGGCTTAACACTGGGTTTATTAACATTACCCGTTGTCATTGTTTCTACCCGTGAAGCTATTCGTGGCATTCCTGTCGCTATTCGTGAAGCGGCCTACGCTGTAGGCGCAACCAAATGGCAAGTAGTTAAAGATCACGTAGTTAAATACTCACAAGGCGGCATTTTAACCGGTGTAATTATTGGTATGTCACGCGCAATCGGTGAAACTGCCCCGATTATTACCATAGGTGCACTCACATTTATTGCATTCTTACCACCAACACCCATTACTGAAGTAGCGCCTTTTATCAACTTTGAATGGTTAAGTTCAGGTTTTACTGTGTTGCCTATTCAAATGTTTAACTGGTTATCACGTCCTGATCACGCTTTTCACACCAATGCCGCAGCGACTGGCGCCATTATCATTGTAGTGACGCTACTAATGAACGGAACAGCCATTTACTTGCGCTACCAGATTCGTAAAAACATCAAATGGTAAAAGTTAACTTTGTTAACATTAACTTTATAAAAACCAACAAAGCAATTAGTAAATATATTAGGGAACAACATGATTAACGCTACAACCGCACTTAAAGCAGAATCACGCGATCTTAATTTCTTTTATAGCAACGGTAATCAAGCACTAAAAAGTGTAAGTATGCCTTTGTATGAAAATAAAATCACAGCACTAATCGGCCCATCTGGCTGCGGAAAATCTACTTTTTTACGCTGTTTTAATCGTATGCATGATTTATACCCTGGCAATAAGTATGAAGGCCAAATCGTGATGCACCCCGATAACACTAACATTTTAGAAGCTGGTGTTGACCCGATTGAAGTGCGTATGCGCATTAGCATGGTTTTTCAAAAACCGAATCCTTTTCCTAAATCTATTTTTGAAAATGTGGCGTACGGTTTACGTGTGCGCGGTGAGAAAAATAAACGCACCGTTGCCGATAAAGTAGAAGAAGCCTTAAAAGGCGCGGCCCTTTGGAACGAAGTTAAAGATCGCCAACAAGATTTAGCTTTTAATTTATCTGGTGGCCAACAACAACGTTTATGTATCGCACGTGCATTGGCAACCGACCCGGAGATCATGCTATTTGACGAGCCTACCTCTGCACTAGACCCAATTGCAACGGCCAATATTGAAGAGTTGATGAGTGAGTTAAAAAGCAAGTTGACCATATTAGTAGTGACACACAATATGCAGCAAGCCGCTCGTGTTTCTGATTACACGGCCTATATGTATCTAGGCGAAATGATGGAATATGGCGATACAGACACGATTTTCACTCGCCCTACACGCAAAGAAACTGAAGATTATATTACAGGTAAATTTGGCTAGGTTTAGTCAAAATCAAGACTTAAATTAGGTCTTAAATTAAGTCTCAAGTTTAGATGTAATTATGTATAGAATAAAAAAGCCAGCAAATTTGCTGGTTTTTTTGTGGTTGACAATAGAAGCTTGAATTGCAATGGGGAACAGTTATTCCGAAAAGCTTAAAACCCTTAAAAATGCAAAAAGCCAGTTTTTTAGCCTGGCTTACCTGCGTACAATTTACTGCTTTTATTAACTATTTTGGTCGGGACAGCAAGATTTGAACTTGCGACCCCTAGTCCCCCAGACTAGTACGCTACCAGGCTGCGCTATGCCCCGAACCGATGCTGCGATGCGCTTGCAGCAAGGCTAGCATTATAACGCAAAGACTTAGTGCCGATAAAAACAAGCTTAAAAAAAGCGTAGATAATATTAATAGATTAAAACGAATAATTCTAATTTGGCATTAGTTGGAGTGTTAGATCTTAGTGTTAGATCTTAGAATTAGATCTAGGCATTAAAACCAAGAATTGAATTTAGGCCGAGTGGGTAGTCGCAGCGCGTAATAAAGTTAGAATTGATTTTAATTCTGTTTTCACAGATGCAAAATTAAAACTCGCGTTATTAGTCACGTCAACTTGATCTGCGATTGCCGAAGATTGACTAGCAGCATTTGATGGCGCAGCCTCTAATTTGAATTCCGGACCATCAAGGCGGTTACGCGCACCACTGATGGTAAAGCCTTGCTCGTATAACAAATCACGAATGCGGCGGATTAACAAGACTTCGTGATGCTGATAATAGCGACGATTACCCCGGCGTTTAACCGGTTTTAGCTGAGTGAACTCTTGTTCCCAATATCTGAGCACGTGCGGCTTAACCCCGCAAAGCTCACTAACCTCACCAATAGTGAAGTAGCGCTTGGCCGGTATTGGCGGTAGCTGCAATTTTACAAGGGGTTCGCTCATACTATTTAACTTGCCTAATATTAGTTAAGATAATTAGCTTCAACTTTACTTTTCAATTTTTGGCTTGCATGAAAAGTAACAACGCGACGTGCAGAAATAGGAATTTCCTCACCTGTTTTAGGATTACGGCCTGGACGCTCTGATTTTTTACGTAACTCAAAGTTACCAAAACCTGAGAGCTTTACGCTGTCACCAGCTTCCAAAGCAATTCTAACTTCTTCAAAGAACGCTTCTACCATATCTTTGGCTTCACGTTTATTCAAACCAACTTGCTCATAAAGCAAGTCTGCAAGTTCAGCTTTTGTTAATGTCATACTACGCTCCCATTTCCAGCTTTTATAAGCTTTTTTTAATGTACCGATTTTTGATTCTAATCTTGTACTATATTGCCTGTTACAAACAATTTCTTACAAAAAAACCACCAAACGAATCATACCGTTTAATGGCTTAGTTTCTAAGTGTTGCACCAAAGTTATCTTGTAGCAACTGCAGTACATTTGCGATGGCAGCATCCGCATCAGCATCCGTCAAAGTTTTTTGAGTATCGTGCATAAGTACTGATAATGCAAGGCTTTTTTTGTTTTCAGCGATACCTTGGCCTTGATATAAATCGAATAATGCCACGTCAAGAACAAGCGCTATATTCGCCTTTTTTACAGCACTTAATAAGGCATTTACCGCGACATCTGCATCTACTACTACCGCTAAATCTCGACGGACTGGCAGTAATTTTGAGACTTCTTGATAACTAGGAATATGACGATTTAAAACAGCATCGGCCTGTAGTTCAAATAAAAATGTACTCTTGCTTAAACTGTAGTGTTGTTGCCATTTTGGGTGCAACTTGCCTAACCAGCCAACTGCTACGCCATTTAGTAAAATTCTGGCAGTTTGGCCTGGGTGTAAGGTCACGTGCTCGGCTTTTTCGTAAGTCACTTGCTTATGCGCGTTTGCTCCACCGAGTAAGGCATCCACATGCGCTTTTACTTCAAAAAAATCTACATCGGATGCATCGGCAGACCATTGCTCAGGTTTTGCGCTGCCATAAGCCAGACCCGAAATGTAAGTAGACTCAACAAATGCTAGACTTGAATCTTGGCTACTTTTCTGAAAATAGGCTGCGCCCACTTCAAACAACATGGCTCGATCTTGCTTACGGTTAAGGTTATAAACTAGCGTATCTAGCAAACCGCCCCACAAACTTGTGCGCATCACACTTAAATTGCTTGCGATTGGATTTTTGAGCTTAATTGGGTTGGCGTTGCCTAATAAATCACGCTCCCAGCTTTCATCAACAAAACTATAATTAACCACTTCTTGGTAACCTGAAGAAACTAAACAGTCACGTAATTTATTGAGTGGACTTTTCGCTTCTGGTGCTTCTAACATGGTTAAAGCAGCCACTGGCGGTGTTGCTGGAATATGATCGTAGCCATGTAGACGTGCGATTTCTTCGATTAAATCTTCTTCAATGGCAATATCAAAGCGGAAACTTGGTGGTGTAATAATGAAAACATCATCAGCAGTGGTAAAAGAAAAACCAAGCTGGGTTAATAATTGCGCAACTTTATCCTGGGTAAATGGAATGCCTAATACTGAAACAAGGCGTGCGAGCCTCAACTTAACCGGATTACGGTTTGGCAACACACTGATAAGCTCGCTTACTTCTGCGGCTTTACCGCCACATATTTGTTGAATCAGTGCAGTAGCATATTCAATCGCATGACGTGTATTGCCAAAATCGACACCACGCTCAAATCGGTAAGATGAATCGGTACTTAAGCCTAATCGACGCGCTTTTCCGGTTATAACAGCAGGCGTGAAAAATGCACTTTCCAGGAAAATATTAACAGTGTCATCTGTGACAGAGCTAGACTTGCCACCCATCACGCCGGCTAGCGCGATTGCACCACTAGCATCGGCAATGACTAAATCATCCGTTTTTAATGTGACAGCTTGATCATTAAGTAGCACTAAAGATTCGCCCTCTTTAGCGAAACGAACCGCTAAATCGCCATTTAATTTATCCGCGTCAAAGGCATGCATTGGCTGACCAAGCGCTAACAATACATAATTAGTCACATCGACCACAGCACTAATACTGCGTAAACCACTACGCTCCAAGCGCTTAAGCATCCAGCTGGGCGTAGTGGCTTTTGCATTAACATCACGAATAAGACGGCCACAATATCGCGGACAAGCGGTTTGTTCAGTAACCACTATATTTTTAACTTCAGACAATTCGGCAGTCACGGCTGAAATCGTTTCAAAACTAGTGCTTGCACCGGTAATAGCGGCTACGTCACGCGCAATGCCTTTAAGGCTTAAACAGTCACTTCTGTTTGGCGTGAGTTTAAGTGTGAACAGATGGTCATCTAAATCCAAATGCTCACGAATACTTTGACCAATCACAGCATCGCTGTCTAGTTCAAGTAAACCGGTGGCTTCTTCACTTATACCAAGCTCCTTGGAAGAACACATCATGCCAAATGATTCAATACCACGTACTTTGGCCTGCTTAATTGAAAAACCCGGCAACTCAGCCCCCACCAAAGCACACGGAGCAATTAAACCCACACGCGCATTAGCAGCACCACATACAATTTGTACTGGCTCAGCCAAACCAACATCAACCGTACAAACTTGTAAACGATCAGCATCAGGATGTTTAACTGCAGCTAATATTTTTGCCACCACCACCTTGCTGAAAGGCGCGGCTACTGGCTGCATTTCTTCAACCTCAAGCCCAGTCATGGTTAAAGCATGACTTAAGGCTTGACTGTCTAAATCTGTATTAACAAGGCTACGTAACCAATTTTCTGAAAACTGCATAATGCTTTGTGACCTTAATTATTATGTTTTAACTTTTTTGTTAAATACGTACTTATTAAATAAAGTACTTATCTGAATTGGCTTAAAAAGCGTAAGTCATTATTAAAGAAATGACGCAAATCATTCACGCCATAACGTAACATAGCCAAGCGCTCTACGCCTAAACCAAAAGCGAAACCGCGATATTTTTCATGGTCTACATTCACATGTTTAAACACTTCTGGATGCACCATACCGCAACCACCAATCTCCAACCAACCGCCATTCCAGCTCATATCCATCTCAGCTGAGGGCTCAGTAAATGGGAAAAATGAAGGTCTAAATCTAACGGTTAAATCGTCACGCTCAAAGAATTTTTGTAGGAAATCTTGCACAACGCCTTTTAAATTAGCAAAACTAATCTCTTCATCGACCCACAAACCTTCTACTTGGTGAAACATCGGTGAATGTGTGGCATCAGAATCGACGCGGTACACACGACCAGGCGCAATAATTTTTAGTGGCGGTGTTTTGTTATTTTTTAGGGCATTTTCCATGTAATGAATTTGCACCGGCGAAGTATGCGTTCTAAGTACATTCGCTTCGTCGATATAAAACGTATCGTGCATAGCACGTGCTGGATGATCTTCTGGAATATTAAGCGCGGTGAAATTGTAGAAATCTGATTCAATTTCCGGGCCAGTCGCCACTTCAAAACCAATCGAATGAAATAGTTGCTCAATACGCTGCAGCGTTAGCGTTACCGGGTGTAAACCACCTTGAGATTGTGCGCGTGCTGGCAAGGTAACATCAATAGATTCCTGTGCGAGCTGTTTCGCTTGCTCTACATTCAACAACGCTTCACGGCGTGCGCTAAGCGCAGCTTCAACACCTTGTTTCACTACGTTAATGGCAGCACCTGCGGCTGGACGCTCTTCATTACTAAGCTTACCCAAACCCTTTAAAGCATCTGTGAGTAAGCCAGTCTTGCCTAAATACTTCGCTTTAGCCACTTCTAAATCGTTCATCGTAATGCTGTTAGCAAAATCGATTTGTGCTTCTGAAATTAAATGCGTTAAATCTGCCATGTTATTTGTTATCTTTAATTGACTTTGCGTTGATTTTCTGCAGAAAATTGACTGCATTTACTATGATAATGTATTGATTACACTATGTAATTAACTTAAATTTACCATCAGGATTTTACAGCAAAAAAAAGAGGCCGAAGCCTCTTTTTTTTACTTAATTATCTATTTATATAAATATTAAGTTTAGCGATTAAACAGCTAATGCTTTTTTTGCAATTTCAACAAACTGAGCAAAGGCTACTTTATCAAATACTGCTAAGTCAGCCAATACTTTACGATCCACTTCAACGGTTGCAATTTTCAAACCATTCATGAAGCGACTGTAAGTTAAGCCTAATTCACGTGCACCAGCATTGATACGTGCAATCCACAATGTGCGGAATTGACGTTTCTTTTGACGGCGATCACGGTAAGCATATTGACCAGCTTTCATCACCGCTTGCTTAGCAACGCGGTAAACGTTCTTACGACGACCGCGGTAACCCTTAGCGGCTTTTAATACTTTTTTGTGTCTAGCGCGAGCAATGACACCACGTTTTACTCTAGGCATACCGGTCTCCTTATCGTGTTGGCATCATTGCGCGAACGCGTTTGACGTCTGTTGGTGAGATGATCGCCGTGCCGCGTAATTTACGCTTTTGCTTGGTGGTCTTTTTAGTTAGGATATGGCGTAAATGTGAATGTGTACGTTTCACTTTACCATTACCCAAGAATTTAAAGCGCTTTTTAGCACCACTCTTGGTTTTCATTTTTGGCATTTTGTTCTCCTTGAACTTAAGTTATGAGTGCTTAGGCATGCCGTTAAGCCGTATCACTCGGAATTTCACTACCACTGCTGTACTACTTCTGCTTGCAACAACTAAGGTTGCTTAATTCTTTTTGGGAGGTCCTAAAACCATCACCATTTGGCGGCCTTCCATTTTAGGAAACTGCTCAACCACTGCATATTCTTTTAAATCAGCTTCAACACGTCTAAGTAAGGCTAAGCCGAACTCTTGGTGCGTAATCTCACGGCCTCTAAAGCGCAAAGTAATTTTCGCTTTATCGCCATCTTGAATAAAGCGAATAATGTTGCGGACTTTAATAGCATAATCACCATCATCAGTACCTGGGCGAAACTTAATTTCTTTCACGACTACTTGTTTTTGCTTAAGTTTAACCTCGTGCTGCTTTTTACTTTCAGCGTATTTAAACTTACCGTAATCCAATAATCTACACACTGGCGGTACAGCGTTAGGCGCAATTTCAACCAGATCAATATCTGCTTCTTCTGCTTTTGCAAATGCCTCCGTGAGCGACATTATGCCCAACGGTTCACCATCTATTCCCACCAAACGAACTTGTGACCCAGTAATGTCACCATTAATTCGCGTATCTTTATCCTGTGCTATATCAAATTCTCCAAATAGTTAAGCCGCGCATTTTCAGAAATCAGCCAAAATCTTATGTCATCCATTAGATTTAGCTAAGCTTAAACCTTAGTTTCAACTTCTACTTTTAAACGCTCAATTAGCGCGTCTATCGGCATAGAACCTAGGTCTTCACCCTTTCTGGTACGCACGGCTACATGTCCCGCTTGCATTTCACGCTCACCTGCAACTAGCAAATAAGGCATCTTTTGCATGCTATGTTCGCGTATTTTATAGGTAATCTTCTCATTTCTCAAGTCAAATTCACATCTAATGCCATTTTTCTTCAGCGTTTCAACCACTTGACGCACATATTCTGACTGACCTTCAGAAATATTCAGCACCATCACCTGCACAGGCGCCAACCACAACGGCATTGCTCCTGCGTAATTTTCTATCAAAATACCGATAAAACGTTCCATAGAACCAACAATGGCACGGTGCAACATAATTGGGCGTTTACGGCTATTGTCTTCCGCTACGTATTCTGCACCTAAACGTTCAGGTAAGTTAGGATCTAGCTGAATAGTGCCGCATTGCCATAATCGGCCTAGCGAATCTTTAAGGGTAAATTCAATTTTTGGGCCATAAAATGCGCCCTCGCCTGGCTGATATTCAAAATCAAGATTATTTAGTTTAAGTGCATTAGCCAGTGAAGTTTCAGCTTTATCCCAGTCTTCATCTGTACCTATGCGTTTTTCAGGGCGAGTAGACAATTTAACCAGCACATCGTTAAAACCAAAATCGCCATATGCTTTGTAAAGCATTTTAATGAAATCGGCGACTTCTGTTTCCACTTGCTCTTCGGTACAAAATATATGCGCGTCATCTTGGGTAAAACCACGCACACGCATCAAACCATGCAGCGAACCTGAAGGCTCATTGCGGTGGCATGAGCCAAACTCAGCCAAACGCAAAGGCAAATCACGATAACTATGCAAACTGCTATTAAAAATTTGTACGTGGCCTGGGCAGTTCATCGGCTTAACTGCGTAATCTCGGCTTTCTGACGAAGTGACAAACATGCCTTCACGATAATTTTGCCAATGGCCAGATTTCTCCCACAAGGTTTTATCCATAATGGTAGGCGTGCGAACTTCTTGGTAATTGTAGTCTTTAAACATCTGGCGCATGTATTGCTCAACTTCTTGCCAAATACTCCAGCCACGCGGATGCCAAAACACCATGCCCGGCGCATCATCTTGCATGTGGAAATAGTCTAATTGCTTACCTAATTTGCGGTGATCACGCTTTTCAGCTTCTTCTAACTGAAACAAATACGCTTCCAAATCTTCTTTGTTACGCCAAGCCGTGCCATATACGCGCTGTAACATCTCGTTATTACTATCGCCACGCCAATAAGCGCCAGCCAACTTCATTAGTTTAAAGGCTTTTAACTTGCCGGTATTCGGTACATGCGGGCCGCGGCAAAGGTCAGTAAAGTTGCCTTCTGTATACAGTGAAACATCTTCGCCGGCAGGAATACTGCTAATAATCTCAGCTTTGTAAAGCTCGCCAATCGATGTGAAATAATCAACAGCTTCATCGCGCGGCAATACTTTACGGGTTACTTGCTCATCTTTTTTAGCCAGCTCGCCCATTTTCTTTTCAATAGCGATTAGATCTTCAGGCGTGAATGCACGTTTGTATGAAAAGTCGTAGAAAAAGCCATTTTCAATCACAGGGCCAATAGTCACTTGCGCTTCAGGAAATAATTCTTTTACCGCGTGCGCTAATAAATGTGCGGTTGAGTGACGAATAATCTCGATGCCTTCGTCATTTTTATCGGTAATAATCGCCAGCTCAACATCTTGACTAATGAGATAAGAAGTGTCGACCAATACGCCATTTACTTTGCCGGCAAGTGCCGCTTTGGCCAGCCCTGCGCCAATATTCATAGCCACTTCTGCAACCGTCACAGCGGCGTCAAAACTACGTTCAGATCCATCAGGCAAGCGTATTACTGGCATATCGTTTCTCTCTAAAACAACAAAAGCCACAAATTTAAAATGTGGCTTTTTAGTTAGCTAAATTTATTTATAAAATCATTAAGCAGGATTATCGCATAAGGCGTGCAATCACTGCAATTTATAGGTGTGCTAATTGCTTGGGATGGGCCGTTTCATTTTAAGCAAAGCAGATAATATACTTAAGATTCAGGTGCAATCATGTAAGCATAATCTCGTAAGCTTTCTAGCATTTCGACGTTAGCTGAGCCAGTTTGTTCAAGCTTATCTAATTCAGCAAAAAATGCTTCAAAATTCAATGCACCATTATTACTAGCAACACCGTCGCCGTGTAAACGCGCTGAACAATGCAACTGCCAAGCTTCGTACTCTTGCTCGGACAATGTTTCTGGATAATTGCGTGCACGATAGCGAAATAACAATTCAGCCAAACGTGCATCGGTAAAATTTGGCTGGGCTTGCGCCAAATCTTGCGGGCTAAGTTTCAGCAATTGATTTAGCAAATTACGATCATTACCAGCCAAAAATCCGTTATAGAGCGCCTCGTCTACATCGCTCAACTCAAATTCTCGCTGAAAAACCTGTGTCCAAACCGCACTCAAATCAATACTTAATAGCTTCTCCGCAAGTATTGCCGCGTATCGTAAATTCAAGGCTAAATCCAAGCCACAGCGTTCTTGCGCGGCTTCATCCAACACCTTTAAATTACGAATCACCACTGGAGATTTATTCGTGTGTATCGTCTTAATCGGCAATCGCGTCACGCCTTCAGGCAAATCATCGTTGCGGGCAAACATGCGACTTTTTATAGTTTGCGCATCCAACTCAAAAATTTCGCTTGGGTCATAAGTGCAATCCCACACAATCACTTCATTTTTATTAGTGGGATGCAACCCTAGCGGAAAGACCAGCGCAAGATGCGCCCGCTCAGATGGGAACATACTGGATAAATGTAAAAATGGTAGTCGCGGATTTAAATGCAAGCCGATTTCATTATTTACCTGCTCTTTTTGGCGCAAATTTAAGTAAAAATCAAACAACTTCGGCTGCTTGGCTTTAATTAATTTAGCCAGCGCAATCGTCGCTCTTACATCAGAAACTGCATCATGCGCGGCTTCGTGAGTAATGTTATTCGCCTCGGTTAAATCAGTTAGTTTAAAGCTGATTTTACCCTGTTCATTACGTGGCCAAGTGATACCTTCAGGACGCAATGCATATGTAACGCGGGCAAGATCGATAATATCCCAGCGACCACATCCGTTTTGCCACTCACGCGAATACGGTTCAATCAGGTTGCGCCAAAACATAAAGCGCGTAATTTCATCATCGTAACGAATACTGTTATAGCCCACGCCTATGGTATTTGGCTCAGAAAACGCCTTTAATATTTGCTCGGCAAAGCTATGCTCAGGCACACCTACTTTAAGACAATGCTGCGGTGTGATCCCGGTAATAAGGCAAGCCTCAGGTTCAGGCAGAAAATCAGGTGCAGGCTGACAAAAAATCTCTATCGGCTCACCTATCTCATTGAGTTGCTCATCGGTACGAATGGCTGCAAACTGCGCAGGCCTTGCCGTTCTGGTATTTTTACCGAAAGTTTCGTAGTCGTGCCAGAGAAAGGTGTGCATTTTAAACCTAAATAAAAAAACATATTATTTTCACAGGCTAACACGAGCACGTAAATGCGTAAATGTGCTTGGCTGTAATTATCGAAAAATACAACAGTTATGCATTATTTCAACAGAAAGCCCTTATTTATGTCTTGATTTTTGCCGAAACTTTTAACGTTAATTTGAAACAGACCGTTCCTAGGTTCAGATACATAATCAACTCGCCACACACAGTAGCCATAAATCTGTAAGTCGAAGAAGATTAACCAAAATTTTCGGTTTAACTGGCTAAAATTGAACAATTCTTGTGTAGATTCGTCATAAGCGTTATAAATTTTTTTTAGAGCGTCAGTATGCGAGTCTTTTTTTTATTTTTAATAGCCATTATTTTTAGTGTGATTTATCAATCAGCAAATGCACAAAATCTGATAGATAAAAATTTCACAGGTAAATATATAGAGTCATTCGCTAATGGACAACAAAAGTATGAAGCTAACTATAAAAATGGGAAGAAAGAAGGCTTGGAAATTTTTTGGTATGAATCTGGTAGCAAAAAAATTCAAACCAATTATGTCAATGATCTAGAAAATGGTGTCTGGAATCAATGGTATGAAAATGGGCAAAAGAAACTAGAAGCCCACTATAAAGATGGTAAAGAAGATGGCTTTTTTCAACAATGGCATGCCAACGGCTTAATAAGGGCAGAAGCTAATTTCAAAGATGGACTAAAAATAGGTCGTGAAATTTATTGGGACAACGATGGCAAAGTGAAATCAGAAGCCTATTATCAAAATGGTAAAATATCAGAATAAAGTCTCAGATTATTTAGAGTTACATCAAATCGCATGGGA
>CANCPF010000029.1 GCA_947379975.1 Methylophilaceae bacterium
GATCAGGGCATGGACAGGCTTGCCAAGGGCCTATGGGTCGTCATCTTCCCTGAGGGAACGCGCATAGCGCCAGGTAAGAAAGGTAAATATCATATCGGCGGCGCTTGGCTCGCCACCCATACCAAAGCGACCGTGGTGCCAGTGGCTCATAACGCTGGTGAGTTTTGGCGGAAGAACTCATTCTTAAAAACACCTGGCGTGATTACCGTGAGCATCGGCAAGCCGATTGAAACGGCAGGTTTGAAGCCCGATGCGGTTAATCAAATGGTAGAAGAGTGGATTGAAAGCGAAATGCCACTTTTAAGAAACCGATAAAATGACGCAGTTCCATTTGCCAATTCCTAATGGCGAAGCAATTGCATACCACCTGGAGCGTCGCGCGCGCAAAACCGTTGGCCTAAAAATCAATCACGATGGCTTAATTGTCCATGCGCCAAAGCGACTTTCACAAAAAGAGCTTGAGCGCATGCTTCTCAGCAAGGCAGATTGGATCCTTAAAAAGTTAAAAGCGCAGCAAGAAAACCAGCTAGAGAGATTCATTTGGGAAGATGGCGCATCGTTACTCCTCCTAGGCAATCCCATTGCGCTATCTGTGCGTCTGGACTCAGTCAGCCGCGCTTTGGAATATGAACCAGGCCGCATTTCCGTTGCACTACCGACACCCAACAACCAAACCAGCATCGCCAGAAAAGTACTGCAATGGTACAAGAAACAAGCACTCACCGACTTCACAAGACGCATTGCTTTGCTTGCCGCCAAGCTCGGAGTTGCGCCGCCGCCACTATTTTTAAGTGGCGCGCGTTCACGCTGGGGAAGTTGTAATAGTCGCGGCGAAGTTCGGCTTAATTGGCGCCTGCTTCAGGCGCCACCGCACATCATCAACTACGTGGTGGCACATGAGTTGGCGCACCTCAAAGAAATGAACCACTCGGCTAAATTTTGGGCGACTGTGGGCAGGACTTATCCAGATTATAAAACTGCAGAAAAAGAACTCAAGGCGTGGTCGGCGAAACTACACCGCATCTAAACACAAGCGTTGATTGAAGCCAAACTTCCAGGATTTGGCTTCAATCAACAGTTTTCTGAGATGAATTCTAAATGTTTAAGTTAATGAAAATCATTAGTGCTTATTCATGATCGCTGATAGGGTATCCTTTTGTCATGAGCGTATTATTCAATCCACGCAATGCAATAAAATGCAAAGCGCCTTAAACAAAAAATTGGAGAAATATTATGTGGACAAAACCAGCTGCTACTGAAATGCGTTTCGGTTTCGAAGTTACAATGTACGTAATGAATAAATAAGTTTGAATTTTTAAATTCATACAAAAAAGGACGCTTAGGCGTCCTTTTTGCGTTTCTGCGCTGTCGCTAACTTAATCAGTTGCCTATTAGCCTAGCTATTGAATGAAGATTTACTTAATCTGCTGTAAACATTCAGATTTAATGGCTTTGATCGCATCAGCAATACAATTAACCGCCAGCTCTCTGGCATAACTTTTACGCCATGCCAAGGCAATCCTACGCGCAGGTACTGGCTTAGAAAATGGGATGATCTTTACTAAAGGGTTGGCGCTTACATAGCGCCCAGTGGCAGCACTACATGGCAATACAGTAATGCCTAAATTTGAAGCAACCATATTACGGATTGTCTCTAAGGAATTACCTTGCAGCACCTGACCTTTGCGCGATAGATCTGGGCAAGCCAGTAAAACTTGATGGCTATAACAATGGCCGCTATTCAGCAGTAAAACATTTTCATCGATAAGTTCAGTGGCATCAATCTGTTTTCTATCTGCCCAGCGATGATTAATTGGCACCATTACCACGTATTGCTCATCATAAAGTGGCATGCTTTTAATGCCAGGCACGTCAAATGGTAGCGCCACGACTGCGGCGTCAATCACACCACTTTTAAGTTGAGATTCTAATTGTGCTGTCAAATTTTCTTCAACATCCAATGGCATTCCCGGCGCGGTTT
Source organism: Methylophilaceae bacterium (assembly GCA_947379975.1). Taxonomy (GTDB): domain Bacteria; phylum Pseudomonadota; class Gammaproteobacteria; order Burkholderiales; family Methylophilaceae; genus Methylotenera. The sequence continues at coordinate 1,982 of CANCPF010000029.1, forward strand.
CACGCAATATTGGAATAATTTCTGGCAACAAATACGGTCCTACTGAGTAGATCAGACCCAGCCTAAATGCGCTGCCCAGTTGATTATTACCTTGCTTGGCAATTTCTCTAATATGCGCAACTTCTTCAACGGCACGAATCGCCTGCTCAATAATCTGCTCGCCTATTGGCGTTGGGCTTACATCGGTGCGGCTGCGTTCAAAAATTAAAACACCTAAGTCTTCTTCTAACTTTTTAATCGCCAAACTAAGCGCTGGTTGGCTCACAAAGCATTTTTCAGCCGCACGCCTAAAATTTCTTTCTTTTGAAACGGCTATTACAAATCGTAATTCACTTAATGTCACGCAGAACTCCTACACATTTGATATTTACGATAAGTTTAGCATATCAATAGCATTTGAACATTCAACTATGCCTATTGATATTTAATGCTTATCATAGGTTTATAAGTAATTAATTAAATAAATAAGGAGGCGCTATGGCACAAAAAATACTCAGTAGCTTGTTAGATACCTTACATCTAAACGGCGAAGCAGATTCGGCAATGGAAATATTGGCTAACTTTGCGCTTTCTCATTAAAAAATAATACAGTCATTTGCGACATTTATTATTAAGCAACTTTCAAATAATCAACCAAAAAACACGCTAATAAGCACACAAAGGAGATATTCATGACTAACGAAGCAAAATGCCCATTCTCGAGCGGCGTAGCAAAAAATGCAGTCGCTGGAGCCTCTACTAATGCAGACTGGTGGCCCAACCAGCTAAACGTAAAATTACTTAATCAAAACTCACCGCACTTAGATCCTATGGGTGCGGATTTTAGATATGCCGACGCATTTAAGAGTTTAGACCTGAATGCGGTAGTCAAAGATCTTCATATCCTAATGACAGATTCTCAAGATTGGTGGCCAGCAGATTATGGTCACTATGGCCCATTTTTTATCCGTATGGCTTGGCATAGTTCAGGCACATATCGTATTGCCGATGGTCGTGGTGGCGCAGGAGCAGGTTCACAACGTTTTGCACCGCTGAATAGCTGGCCAGATAATGGCAACCTAGACAAAGCGCGACGTTTACTTCTACCCATTAAAATGAAATATGGCCGTAAAATTTCTTGGGCAGATCTAATGGTACTCGCGGGTACCGTTGCATTAGATTCGATGGGATTTAAGACTTTTGGATTTGCTGGTGGTCGAGTAGATGTTTGGGAGCCAGAAGAAATTTATTGGGGACCTGAAGCCGAGTGGATGGGCGATAAGCGCTATACCGGTGACCGTGAATTAGAGAATCCACTTGGGGCTGTGCAAATGGGTCTAATCTATGTAAATCCAGAAGGCCCGAATGGCAATCCAGATCCAGTGGCATCAGCACGGGATATTCGTGAAACCTTTGCGCGTATGGCAATGAATGATGAGGAAACTGTAGCGCTAGTGGCCGGTGGACACACCTTCGGTAAATGTCATGGCGCAGCTGATCCAAGTAAGTATGTTGGCCCAGAGCCAGAAGGAGCTGGCATTGAAGAGCAAGGCCTAGGCTGGATAAGCAGTTTTGGCAGCGGCAAAGGTGTCGATACCATCACTAGTGGTTTGGAAGGTGCATGGACCACCAACCCAACTAGTTGGGACAATGACTATTTTGAGCTACTTTTTAAATACGATTGGGAACTCACCAAGAGCCCAGCGGGCGCCCACCAATGGACACCAAAAAATGGCGCTGGTGCTGATACCGTACCAGATGCGCATGACCCAGCACAGCGTCACGCGCCCATGATGTCAACCGCCGATCTTGCTCTGAGAATGGATCCAGCTTACGAGAAAATTTCTCGTCACTTTTACCAAAATCCTCAGGAATTTGCAGAAGTGTTCGCCAAGGCTTGGTACAAATTAACGCATCGTGACATGGGACCATTATCTCGTTATCTTGGCCCACTTGTGGCTAAAGAAGAACAAATATGGCAAGACCCAGTACCGGCAGTGAATCATGTATTGATTGATGAGCAAGATATTGATCGATTGAAAACAACGATACTTTCGTCTGGTCTTAGCATCTCGCAACTAGTTACGACAGCATGGGCTTCAGCGTCAACTTTTCGCGGTAGCGACAAGCGTGGTGGCGCGAATGGCGCTCGCTTACGACTAGCGCCGCAGAAAGACTGGGAAGTGAATCAGCCGGCAGAACTTGCAAAGGTATTGCCAAAATTAGAAGCCATCCAAAATCAGTTCAACAGCACGCAAACGGGTAACAAATTGGTATCACTAGCTGACATCATCGTGCTTGGCGGAGGTGCAGCTATCGAAGCTGCTGTTAAAAAAGCCGGACAAGAAGTTAAGGTTCCTTTTTCACCAGGCCGTACGGATGCAACGCTAGCGCAGACTGATGTTGATTCATTTTCTGTACTGGAGCCAATTGCAGATGGCTTCCGCAATTATGTGCGTAAAGGATACGAAGGCCATGTGGCTGAGCTGTTATTGGATAAAGCCAGCCTAATGACGCTTACCGCACCCGAAATGACAGTTTTGATCGGCGGTATGCGCGCATTAAATGCAAATGTCGGCCAAGCGCAACACGGTGTATTTACTAAGCAAGCCGATACCTTATCTAATGACTTTTTCGTGAATTTATTAGACATGAAGACAAAGTGGCAGAAGTCAGCCGCTGCGAAAGAGGTGTTAGAAGGGCTTGATCGTATTTCAGGTGAAGTTAAATGGACGGCTACGGTGGTTGATCTTGTTTTCGGGTCGAATTCCCAGCTCCGTGCCATTGCTGAAGTCTATGCTTCTGCTGATGCGCAGCAGGCCTTCGTACATGATTTTGTGCTAGCTTGGACTAAGGTCATGAATCTTGATCGCTTCGACCTTGCGTAAGCTAGCAGTTAATCGTTAAAAGTATTGCAGTACAGCCTCAACTTAGTCTCGGATTAGCAGTTTTTCCGGTCTAGCTTGAGGTTTTTTATTGTGCCGTTAGTCCGGTTTTTATCAACAGTCTATTGCATGAAGTTTTTAAGTGGAATTACTAATTTTATGCATCAGCATTTATGCATAATGGTATGATTTGTCACTGATTAAATTGTACGCATTAAGGATGTTGATTAAACATGATACCGGGTAACTTATTTATAATTTCAGCGGCTTCTGGTGCAGGTAAAACTAGCTTAATCAAGGCGCTGCGTGAAGAAAATACGCAGTTGAAGCTTTCTATTTCACATACCACGCGTCAGCCGCGTCCAAGCGAAGTAGATGGGTTGGATTATCATTTTGTAGATGAAGCGACGTTTTTACAAATGTTAGCGCAAGGGCAGTTTTTAGAGAGTGCAGAAGTGCATGGTGCGCGCTATGGCACCTCACAATCTGCAGTCGACGCGCCACTAAAAGCCGGTTTTGATGTGATTCTAGAAATCGATTGGCAGGGCGCTGCACAAGTACGTCGATTGTACCCGCAAGCGATTAGTATTTTTGTGTTGCCACCATCAGTCGAGGCTTTGGAGCAGAGGCTTAATGGCCGTGGGCAAGATAGTGCAGAGACGATTGCTAAGCGAGTAGCAGCAGCCCGCGCTGAAATGGCCCATGTGAGTGAGTTCGATTATGTTACAATCAATGATGATTTTAATGTTGCGCTACAAGATCTTAGCGCAATTATTCGTACACAGCGGCTTGCAATTAGCATGCAGATGCAACGTTACGCCAGCTTAATTAAAGCGCTCACGTAACTTAATAGATCATTTTAATACTTAAAAATTAATAGGAAACACCATCATGGCACGTATTACAGTAGATGATTGCTTAGACAAAATCCCAAACCGCTTTGAATTAACTTTAGTGGCAGCCTACCGCGCGCGCCAACTACATAACGGCGCAGAGCCGCAAATAAACACTGCAGGATTGCGTGATAAATCAACTGTGCTAGCTTTACGTGAAATTGCTGCTGGTAAAATTGGCGTAGAAATTCTAAAGCGCATATAAGCTTAATTAGCCAAGCAAACTTAATAGCAAGCTCAAATATACCTAGCAGTGAAAATGTCATGTCCAACCCCGCAACAAATCATGCAGCGGAATTATCAAAGTCTAGCGCAACTAAACTAGGATTAGATAAACTAGGCTCAGAAAAATTAGCTTTGGCTCCCTTGCTGCCTGCGGACAGCGAGGACTCTGCCTTAACTTTACTTCTTAAACAGTATTTAAAACCACAAGATATTGCTCAAGTTTGGGAGGGCTATCGCTATGCCTTCAAAGCGCATGATGGCGTGGTGCGCAAAACCGGTGAGCCGTATATTATTCATCCGGTATCAGTCGCCTGTATTTTGGCGGAATTACATATGGATATACCGACCATTATGGCGGCTTTATTGCATGATGTAGTTGAAGATACGCCGATTACTGCCGGTGATATCAAAGATATATTCGGCCAGCAAGTGGCTGAGTTAGTTGATGGCGTTACTAAGCTAGATAAAATCGAGTTCCAAAGCGCAAGTCAGGCGCAGGCAGAAAATTTTAGAAAAATGTTGCTGGCTATGTCGCAAGATGTGCGGGTGATTTTAGTTAAGTTGGCTGACCGTTTGCATAATATGCAAACCTTAGAGGCAATGCGGCCAGAAAAGCAAAGGCTAATTGCCAAGGAAACACTGGATATTTATGCGCCCATTGCCAATCGGCTAGGCCTTAACGCCATTTATCAAGAGCTGGAAGATTTAAGTTTTAAATACTTATATCCGATGCGCTATAGCGCGATTTCCAAGGCGGTTAAAGCGGCGCGCGGTAATCGTAAAGAAGTCGTCAGTAAGATTCTTGATTCAATCAAACAGCAATTGCTTAGCCTCAATATTGAAGCTGAAGTTTCAGGTCGCGAAAAGCATCTTTACAGTATTTACAAAAAAATGTCGGGCAAAACCACGGCATTTTCACAAATTTATGATATTTATGGTTTTAGAGTGGTGGTTAAAGATTTAAGTAGCTGCTATCTGGCATTAGGTGCGCTGCATGGCCTTTACAAACCGATCCCAAGTAAGTTCAAAGACTACATTGCGATTCCTAAGGCTAACGGTTATCAGTCCTTACATACTACTTTATTTGGACCATTTGGTACGCCCATAGAGGTGCAGATTCGTAGTGCTGAAATGCACAATATTGCCGATGCAGGCGTGGCCGCACATTGGTTATATAAAGCGAGTGATGCCCAATTAACCGCATTGCAGCAACAAACGCACCAATGGTTACAGCGCTTGTTAGAAATTCAAAGTGAAAGTTCAGATTCACTTGATTTCCTTGAGCATCTTAAAATTGATCTGTTTCCAGACGAGGTCTATGTATTTACTCCAAAAGGTAAGATTTTGGCTTTACCAAAAGGCGCTACCGCAGTGGATTTTGCTTATGCGGTACATTCTGATGTCGGTAATTCCTGTGTGGCTGTGCGCATCAATCAAGATTTAGCGCCATTACGTACTGAGCTGCATAATGGCGACCATGTGGAAATTATCACTGGCGCATTGGCAAAGCCTAATCCCGCATGGCTAAATTATGTGGTGACGGGCAGGGCACGTGCGCATATCCGCCACTTCTTGAAATCACAGCAATCCACCGAGTCTGGTCATTTGGGTGAGCGTTTACTTAATAAAGCCTTGCGTGCGCTGCATGTAGAGCCGAACCAAATTACCGAAGTGCATTGGCAGAAGCTGATTCGCGATTACGGCGTTAAGAAGAAATCTGAAATTTTGACCGACATTGGCTTGGGCAAACGTCAAAATGTGATGGTGGCGCACCAATTGTTAGCCATGACGGATGAGAATTTAGAAAAACACACTAAGTTACCTGCAAAGTCGTTGGATACCATTACGATTCATGGCACTGAAGGCATGGCGGTACAATTTGCCCAATGTTGCCGGCCTATTCCTGGTGACCCAATTTTAGGCTTTATCAACAAAGATAAAGGCTTGGTCATTCACACCCATGATTGCCCTAGTGTGAGTAAATTCAAGCTGGATCCAGATAAATGGCTGGATGTTGAGTGGGAGCCAGATAGCGATAAGCTTTTCAAAACTAACCTGAATCTTACTGTGGCCAATCAGCCAGGCATGTTGGCTAAAATTGCCTCTGGCATAGCCGATGCTGGCTCTAATATTGATAATGTGAGTGTAGAAGAAGCAGACGGTAGCGCCTATGCGAATCTATATTTTACTGTGCAAGTTAAAAACCGCATTCACTTGGCCGACCTAATGCGCGGCTTACGTAAAATTCCCGATGTGGTGAGAATTAATCGCAGTAAAGGTAATATTGCTAGTGTTGTTAAAAAGCCAGCTCAATAGTTTCACATTATTAGTTAGCAGAACTAATTGAGACTGTGTTGAAATGACGAGTATAAGTGGTCTTTCCGAAATAAAAGCCTTCAGCAAGCCGCTAGTCGCCAATTTAGCTAAGCTCGGTATTCATAACATTCAAGCCTTATTGCTGCATCTGCCGCTGCGCTACATTGATGAAACGCATATTACTGCCGTGCGAGATTTACGCGCCGGAGAAGCCTCGCAGGTGGAGGGCGAAATTGTACATGTTGAGGTAACGTACAAGCCTCGAAAAGCCTTAATCGCCAGACTAGAAGACGCCAGTGGCCAGCTCACTTTGCGTTTTTTGCATTTTTACCCTAGCCAAATTGCTGCGCTTAAAGTGGGAAATAAACTACGTGTTTATGGTGAAATACGTAGCGGTTATTTTGGTTACGAAATCGTGCATCCGACTTATAAAGCGGTGGGCGAAAAAACCATGGTGGCAGAAACTCTAACGCCAGTTTATCCTACGGTTGCCGGGCTCACGCAAGGCAGTTTGCGTAAAGCCCTAGCCATTGCCTTAAAGCAAAATGCGCTCAATGAAACTTTACCCGCGAGCATTTACCAAGCGTTTAATTTACCTAGTTTTGCTGACAGTTTGCGAGATTTGCACAATCCGCCTCCAGAAGTTGATTTACACGCACTACAAGAAAAAACAACGCCAGCTTGGCAGCGGCTTGCTTTTGATGAACTGCTCGCGCAACAGCTTTCTATGCGTAAGCACTATGCGCGGCGGCGTAGTGTAAGTGCGCCACAGTTTGAGCGTTCTAAACAATTGGTCTCCGGTTTGCTAAAAAGTCTACCATTTGCTTTAACGCAAGCGCAGCAAAAAGTGGCGCTTGAAATAGAACGCGATTTAACCCAGCCGCACCCAATGCAACGTCTATTGCAGGGCGATGTTGGCAGTGGCAAAACGATAGTCGCATGCATGGCGGCGCTACAAAGTATAGAAAGCGGTTGGCAGGTGGCATTAATGGCGCCAACTGAAATTTTGGCTGAGCAACATTATCGAAAAATGTTGGGCTGGCTAACGCCGCTTAATATTCAAATTGCCTGGCTAACCGGCAGTCAATCTAAAAAAGATCGCACTGCCTCGCTAGAATCTATGGCGAATGGCCGCGCACAATTTGTTATAGGCACGCATGCTTTATTTCAAGAAGCTGTGCAATTCAAAAACTTAGGACTGGCGATTATTGATGAGCAACACCGTTTTGGCGTACAGCAGCGTTTGGCATTACGGCAAAAAGGCCAGCCTGAACCGCACCAGCTGATGATGACAGCCACGCCGATTCCGCGCACCTTATCCATGAGTTATTACGCAGATTTGGATGTGTCGGTGATCGATGAATTGCCACCCGGACGCACGCCGATTGTAACTAAGCTGGTCTCAGACTCGCGCCGTGAAGAAATTTTGCAGCGCGTGCGAGAATCTTGTGCGCAAGGCAATCAAGCTTATTGGGTATGCCCGCTGATTGAGGAGTCTGAAGCGTTGCAACTGGCAACCGCGAATGACACATTCGCTTTGATGCAAAGCGAATTCCCTGAGTTAAATATCGGTTTAGTGCATGGCCGTATGAAATCCGCAGAAAAGCAGGCGGTGATGGCAGCATTCAGCGCGGCTGATTTACAGTTATTAGTAGCTACTACGGTGATTGAGGTCGGCGTAGATGTGCCTAACGCGAGTTTAATGGTCATAGAACACGCAGAACGCATGGGTTTGAGCCAGTTACATCAGTTACGTGGCCGCGTGGGCAGGGGCGCGGCAAAAAGTGCCTGTATTCTGCTTTATCAAAACAAACTTTCTGAAACGGCACGAGCGCGTTTAAAAGTGATTTATGAAAGTAATGATGGCTTTGCCATTGCGCAGGCTGATTTAAACTTACGTGGCCCCGGCGAGTTTCTCGGCGTGCGACAAAGTGGCGTGCCTATGCTAAAAATCGCCGATTTGAACCGCGATGCCGCATTGTTAGAAAAAGCTAAAACGCTGGCTGATAGATTGTTAAAAGAATATCCGGCCGAAGTGGACAAACATTTGAATCGGTGGATGGCTAGCGCAGCTGAATTGGTGAAAGTTTGATTGGTGCAAGACCAATACGCCAAACGCTAGGCCCTTTACGCCCCAATTACTGCTTAGCCGCACAATGACTAAGGTCGGTTTGTGAGATAATCCAAGTCGTGAAAACGCATAAAAACTTATCTCAGTTTAGAAGTCGCTGGCTTAAAAAGCCGTTCTCAAGTCATGCTTATGATGCTTGGTTAATAGATAAAGGCTCACTCACAGCCCGTTTACAGCAGCGCTATAGTCAATTTACAGTACAAGCGGTCACGATGAAATATGCCAAGCCCATGCCAGATGAAGCGGTTTTATTGCGTCAAGCTAGCTACAGGGCGGCTTTGATTCGAGAGGTGCTGCTAATGGGCAATCATAAACCTGTCGTTTTTGCGCACAGCGTCTTGCCAACAGCCAGTCTGCGAGGTGAGTGGAATAGACTTGGTAAGCTTGGCAATAAGCCGCTAGGCGCCACTTTATTTGCCAATCCAAAAGTAAAGCGCACGCCGTTCAACTATAAAAAATTAAGCGCTAATCACGCGCTTTATCAACACGCAACGCAATACTTGATGCAGAGCGCTGCCACAAAAAAAGTGGACTATCTATGGGCTAGACGCTCTATTTTTAGTTTGAATCGATTGAATATTATGGTCACAGAGGTTTTTTTACCGCAATTGTTAGTAAGCCTAGCCGTGAAATAAGTGATAAGTCGAAAAGTTTAAAATGACTGTAAAAGAAATCATCCAGAAATTAAATGCTTACCATCGCCTAATGCGATTGGATAAACCCATAGGGATTTTATTATTGCTGTGGCCAACGCTATGGGGTTTATTCATTGCTGGTAAAGGTGAGCCAGATTGGATAATTAGCCTGATATTTGTCGCCGGAACCTTGCTAATGCGCAGTGCTGGTTGTGTGATGAATGATATTGCTGATAGTCAATATGATGGCTTAGTCGCACGCACGCAATACCGGCCATTAGTGACCAACGAAGTCAGTAAAAAAGAGGCTTACATACTGGCGGGGTCGCTAAGTTTAATCGCTTTTTCCATGGTTTGTATGCTCAACACGCTCAGCATTAAATTGTCGCTAGTGGGCATGCTATTGGCGATAAGTTATCCCTTTACTAAGCGTTTTTTCCCCATGCCGCAAGCGTATTTGGGTGTCGCCTTCGGCTGGGGGATTCCTATGGTTTTTGCGGCAATTTTAGGCTATGTTCCGCCTGTCGCTTGGCTCTTATTATTAGCTAACATTAGCTGGGCAATTGCTTACGATACCGAATACGCAATGGTCGATCGAGAAGATGACCTAAAGATTGGCATACAATCATCTGCCATTACTTTTGGTCGCTTTGATGTGCTGGCAGTGATGTGTTGCTACATTGTTACTTTATTATTGCTAGCGCTTACTGGCCAGTTGCTAGGCCTAGGTTATGCCTATTATATGGGCTTAGCATTGGCCGCCAGTGTTGCTATACATCATTATTTTTTGATCAGGCAGCGTGAAAAAACCAATTGCTTCAAAGCATTCCTAGCAAATAACTGGTTTGGTTTTAGCGTATTTATGGGCTTAGCCGCTCAGTATTTAATGAGCGCGAAGATTTAGCCAGCTGATAAGTGACAAGCAATGATGGTAATTTTATGTTTAAAGACCATGAAATTAACTGCGTTTACGTCACAAAACTTAGGCAGCAAAATAGTGATAATAATTTACTTAAATTAACAATTTGGCGCATAATGTGCGCCTGATATGTTTAATTTTAGTGTGATGTTAAACAGCTTAAATCTAAATTGATAATAAAGCTCAACATAATGTTTGACAAACACACACTCTTCGACATAAAATCCGCCTCTTAAATTTTTTAGCCATAGTATTGATAAGACAATGAAAACCTTCTCAGCAAAATCACACGAAGTGAAGCGCGAATGGTTTGTGGTTGATGCCACAGACTTGGTGCTTGGACGTTTAGCTAGCGGAATCGCACACCGTTTACGCGGCAAACATAAAACCATTTATACACCACACGTTGATACGGGTGATTATATTGTCGTCATTAATGCCGACAAATTAAAAGTAACTGGTAATAAAGCTGATGGTAAGCTTTACCATAGCCACTCTGGTTATCCAGGTGGTATCAGCACAACTACTTTTGCTAAAATGCAAGACCGCTTTCCTGGTCGCGCTTTAGAAAAAGCAGTTAAAGGCATGTTACCTAAAGGTCCTTTAGGTTACGCCATGATCAAAAAAATGAAAGTTTATGCTGGCGCTACGCATGAACATGCGGCGCAACAACCGCAAGCATTGACAATCTAAGGATATAAAAAGATGATCGGTAAATATAACTACGGTACAGGCCGTCGCAAGAGCTCAGTAGCTCGTGTGTTTATGAAAGTTGGTAAGGGCAATATCATTGTGAATGATAAGCCTGTTGATGAATATTTCTCACGCGTAACTGCGCGTATGATTTTACGTCAACCACTAGAGCTAACTAACAACCTAGCTAGTTTTGATATTATGGTAAACGTAATCGGCGGTGGTGAGTCAGGCCAAGCTGGTGCAGTGCGTCACGGTATTACTCGTGCTTTAATCGACTTTGATGCAAACCTAAAAAGCGCGTTATCACACGCTGGTTTTGTAACTCGTGATGCGCGTGAAGTTGAGCGTAAAAAAGTTGGTTTCCGCAAAGCGCGTCGTCGTAAACAATTCTCTAAACGTTAATACTGCAAATGTAAGTATTTGGCGGTTAGTATTAAAAAAGGTCGCTTATGCGGCCTTTTTTAATTTTCAGGCAAGAATAATTGAATTGTTTAATTCTCTAATGTTTCTGTTTTTAAACTTTGCTAAGCGATGTTTGTTATGATGGTGATATGGATAATAAAAAACTAAAAGTTGGAATTGTTGGTGGCACTGGCTATACAGGTGTTGAGCTTTTACGTCTGTTAAGCGTTCATCCAAATGTGGAGTTAACTGCGATTACTTCACGTGGTGATGCAGGTTCAGCGGTGGCTGACATGTTTCCAAACCTACGTGGCTATGTCAATTTGGTGTTTACTGACCCAGCTAAGGCGAATCTAGGTGAGTGTGATGTCGTATTTTTTGCTACGCCTAACGGTATTGCCATGCAGCAAACCCGTGAGCTATTAGAAAAAGGTGTGCGTGTGGTGGATTTAGCCGCTGACTTCCGGATTAAAGATATCAGTACTTGGGAAAAGTGGTACGCCATGACCCATGCTTGCCCAGATTTGGTCGCTAGTGCGGTGTATGGTTTACCTGAATTAAACCGTGAAGCCATTAAGACTGCACGTTTAGTAGCCAACCCAGGCTGTTATCCAACGGCTGTGCAGCTTGGCTTTATGCCCTTGCTAGAAGCCGGCGTAGTGGATACTAGCTATTTGATTGCTGACACTAAGTCTGGTGTCAGTGGCGCTGGCCGCAAAGCAGAAGTGCATAGTTTATTTGCCGAATCTGCAGATAACTTTAAAGCTTATGGTGTGGCTGGACACAGACATTTACCCGAAATCAGCCAAGGTTTGACCAGTATGGCAAATACTGAAGTTGGTTTTACCTTTGTGCCACATCTAACGCCTTTAATTCGTGGCATTCACGCTACTTTATATGCAAAATTAACTAAAGAAACTGACTTGCAGTCTTTGTTTGAGGCGCGTTATGCCAACGAGCGTTTCGTAGATGTATTGCCAAAAGGAGCGCACCCAGAAACCCGTTCTGTGCGTGGGTCTAATATTTGTCGTATTGCTGTACATCAGCCACAAGGTAGTAATGTTGTGGTCATATTGTCTGTGATAGATAATTTAGTAAAGGGTGCGGCTGGCCAAGCGGTGCAAAATATGAATATTATGTTTGGTTTGCCTGAGAATATCGGTTTAGACGTGGTACCTCTTTTACCTTAGGCAGGTGCTGAATAAAATCAATGAAACCAGTTAGAAGAAGAATTAGGCGCCATTTTGGCCTGACCGCTAAGCAAGTGGCCATTCGCTCAAGGCGTCCATGGTACTTTCAATGGTCTGTAACACTAATCTTGGTGCTTGGCGGCTATTTAATTGCCTACTGGCAATACGCAGCTGGTGGACTAAGCCTAGGGGAAAAGCTAAAGAAATCAGTATTTGACAATCAAGGTTTACAAACTAAGCTAATACAAATTGAGCGCCAGTTTCAAATTGAACAAGCTGCACTAAATAATCTAGAAAAAGAACTAAATCTAGTGCATGACGAAAATATACATATCAAAGAAGACTTATTGTTTTATAAAAATATGCAGAGGACTCAAAAATTACCTTCAAGGTAGATGGCTCAATTTAATTGAATTTAGATAGGAATTAATATGTTTTTTAAAAAACGTAATCGCATTCAAAATGCCATTGCAACGCTTATCGGAGCAGATACTAGTATTGAAGGAGATGTTAATTTTTCTGGCGGCTTACGCGTAGATGGTACGATACGCGGTAATATTAGTGAACCAATTGCTAGTCCCAGCACCCTAATACTTAGTGAGGACGGACGTATCGAAGGTGATGTGACTGCTTCTCAGATAGTTATTAATGGCAAAATAATTGGCACCGTTAAAGCCAATCAATTTATAGAGCTGCAGGCCAAAGCACATATTACCGGTGATGTTTACTATAAATCTTTAGAAATGCACACAGGGGCAGTAATTGAAGGCAAGTTAGTGTATTTAGGTGAGAGTGTGCAAGCGCAAGATGCTAGCGTGAATTAGGATAGATTTTAAATATTGATTGACCTTGCTACCACACAGTAGCACAATGATTTGATTAAGAAATTTAGGAGTATGTGATGAATACAGTAACTGATGTACAAAATTTAGATTTAGGTGAAATGCCAGCGCCCTTAGTCTTTACCGATAATGCGGCAAAAAAAGTGAAAGAATTGATCGAGGAAGAAGGTTCGCCAGATCTTAAGCTACGCGTATTTGTTAGCGGTGGTGGATGTTCAGGTTTTCAATATGGTTTCACTTTCGAAGAAGAAGTGAATGAAGACGATACGCAAGTTCAAAAAGATACTGTTACTTTGTTGATCGATCCAATGAGCTTGCAGTATTTGATGGGTGCAGAGATCGATTACCAAGATAGTTTGCAAGGATCGCAATTTGTAATCCGTAATCCGCAAGCAACGACCACTTGTGGTTGTGGTTCTTCATTCTCAGTTTAGTGATTAGATAGCATATTAAAAAAGCCAAGTCATATGACTTGGCTTTTTTATTGGTGTCGGATATTGGTTGTCGGGCAGATCTTGAGACCAGATAATTAGCCTTAACCAAGTTTTCACAATCTATCTCTCGCCTTATCTTTCGTCCATAGCCACATAGTCTCTACGTGCGCTACCCGTGTAAAGTTGGCGAGGCCGCCCAATTTTATGTTCTTCATCTGAAATCATCTCAGACCATTGCGCAACCCAACCAGCAGTTCTGGCAAGTGCGAAAATAGCGGTAAACATTGAATTAGGAATACCCATCGCACGCATGACGATGCCACTGTAAAAATCTACATTCGGATAAAGTTTGCGTGACACAAAATATTCATCTTCCAAGGCTATTTTTTCAAGTTCCATTGCCAGTTTAAACATCGGGTCGTCATGCAGGCCAAGTTCATCTAATACTTCATGGCAAGTGGTGCGCATGATTTTTGCACGTGGATCCATATTTCGATATACGCGGTGACCAAAACCCATTAAGCGGAAGGTATCCGTTTTATCTTTAGCGCGCTTAATGAATTCACCAATACGAGAAACATCACCAATTTCTTCTAACATTTTTAGCGTAGCTTCATTGGCACCGCCATGAGCGGGACCCCAAAGTGAAGCAATACCAGCTGAAATACAGGCGAAGGGATTTGCACCGCTTGAGCCAACCAGTCTGACCGTGCTGGTTGAAGCATTTTGCTCATGGTCAGCATGTAAAATTAATATGCGTTCAAATGCTTTTGCCAATACCGGATTAGGCACATAGGTTTCACACGGTGTAGCAAACATCATATGCATGAAATTTTCAGCGTAATTCAGATGATTCTGTGGATACATAAAAGGCTGACCCAGATTGTATTTATAGCTCCAAGCCGCTATCGTCGGTACTTTTGCCAATAAGCGATGCGCAGAGATTTCCCGATGTTTGGCATCACGAATATCCATGGCATCGAAATAGAAGGCGGATAGCGAACCTACAACACCGACCATTACCGCCATCGGGTGAGCATCGCGTCTAAAGCCTCTAAAAATATTGCTGAGTTGATCATGTAACATGGTGCTACCGCTGATGGTGTCGGTAAACTGCTGTTTCTCCTGGGCATTTGGCAATTCGCCATGCAGCAATAGATAAGATACTTCCATGAAGTTACAATGTTCTGCCAATTGCTCAATGGGGTAGCCACGATAGTAAAGCAGGCCTTTTTCGCCATCAATAAAGGTGATGTTAGAGTTACAGGCCGCAGTAGACATAAACCCTGGGTCGTAAGTGAAAACGCCATGTTTGCCTAGGCTTCGTATGTCAATCACGTCAGTGCCAAGACTGCCAGAAAGTATCGGCAATTCAATAGGTGCTGCACCATTATCAAAAGTAATGGTGGCTTTAGTCGGTTTATTCATGATTGAGGTCTTAACAGTTAGTGTTAGGGATTAATTGTAAACTTAAAATTAATTATACTTGAAGGCAGCCATTATGTGATTGCACTTAAGTCACATTTTTAAATATATGCGTGGATAAACTAACGTTGGTAGATAGCGCCCAAAATACGTGCGCTTTTTGCGCCAGTCACTTGAGGTAAATTAGCCGGTTGTTGATGCAAACATTGTTTGGCAAGCCAAGCAAAGGCAATTGCTTCAACCCAGTCTACGCCAACACCAAGTGCTGCAGTTGTTTCAACTTTGGTATGAGTAAGCATGGATTGCAGGCAATCTTTAAGCAGGGTGTTACGCGCACCGCCACCACATAAATGTATGCTATCTACTATGTCACAATAGTCAAGCAAAGCATGATGAATTGTCTGGGCTGTCAGCTCTACTAAAGTGCGCGCAACATCTTGCGTTCGGTAATTTTGGCCAGATAATTTTTGGTCAAGCCATGACTCATTAAATAAATCGCGTCCAGTGCTTTTGGGCGGCGGCATGTCGAAGTAAGGTTCAGCCAGCATCGAAACCAACAATGGTGCGATGACTTGTCCGCTAGCTGCCCATGCGCCGTCGGCATCAAAGTCTAAGTCTTTATGCCGCTTAATCCATGCGTCTAACAACATATTGCCTGGACCAGAATCAAAGCCTAGTACTTCACCAGCATTAGCTAGGGACTCGCCTGTTTTAGCTAGATAAGTAATATTGGCAATCCCGCCAATATTGATTAAGGCGCGGTTTTCATGTCGACTGGCAAATACTGCCTGATGAAATGCTGGCACTAACGGCGCACCTTGCCCACCAGCGGCAATATCGCGGCTACGAAAATCTGCTACTACCGTAATGTTTGTGAGTTCTGTCAGTAAGGCGGCGTTGCCAATCTGTAGGGTAAACTGCTGTTCTGGCTGGTGTCGAATAGTTTGACCATGACACCCTATAGCTATAATATTCTCTGGACTGATTTGATTGATTTCTAGCAATTGGTTGACCGCTTCAGCGTAGAGTTTAGCTAGCGTGTTGGCCATTAGCGCGGTTGTTTCTAGTTCATTATCTGTAGGATGCTGCAGGGCTAAAATTTGCTTGCGTAGGGATTGCGGATAAGCGAGAAAATGCGTATGTAATACCTTCGGCACCTGCCGGCTGTTATCCAGCTCATCCTGAGTAAAAGCTACTAAAGCGACATCTACACCATCAAGGCTGGTGCCAGACATCAGTCCGATAAAAAGCGCATCAGCCATAAGAGCCTTAATTTTTTATTGCAAGTAAAGATTAATCTAGTGCGGCGATATTACTGTTCGCCAATAAGGTTAATTGAGCGGCTAATTGATGGCTAATGGTATCGAAATTAACTTTATCACGCGCTGCAATCGGGTCGGCTTTAGGTAAGGATACCGTCATCGGGTCGCGATGTTCACCATTCATCAGAAATTCATAATGCAAGTGAGGGCCAGTCGCGAGACCGGTCATACCAACAAAACCGATAATATCGCCCTGTGCTACCTTTTCGCCAGCATGTAATCCCGCAGTAAAGCGTGACAAATGGCCATAGACGGTACTTACGCCATTACTATGCTTAAGCATAATCACATTGCCATAGCCACCTTTCTGTCCTACAAAAGCAACAATCGCATCCCCGGAAGCTCTGATGCGCGTGCCTGTAGGCGCTGCCATATCTACGCCCTTGTGCGCTTTCATACGTTGTAAAATTGGATGGAAACGGCCTAAACTAAAGCCAGAGCTTACGCGGGTAAATTCTAAAGGTGAGCGTAAAAAAGATTTATGCAAACTTTTGCCTTCAGGCGTGTAGTAATGCATTTGATTCATAGAATCTCTATAACCTATCGCGCGGTAGGTTTTGCCGTTATTGACGAATTCAGCAGAAAGTACATCGCCGGTTTTAAGTAGGGCGCCTTGATCATAGCTGCCTTCATAAATCACATTAAAATGATCACCTTTACGCAGGTCTGAATTAAAGTCAATTTCACTTTCAAACATCTCGGCCACTTGTATTGCGATGTAATCAGGAATGTTAGCGTCATCGGTAGCGGCAAACAAAGAGCTTTTAATGACTGCGGATTTTAGAATAGGCCGATTTTCAAGCTGATGGGTAATCTTGGTCGCAATATAGCCAGTCGCACTTTGTTTAACGTTAATAAACTGGTCTGATTCCAATTGATATTCAAGCGAAATTAAATTGCCATCACTATCAGACTGCGCCTCAATGTCATGGCCTGGTTTTAGTGCGTTTGCAATTGCGCTTGCAACACTATCATTACGAATAAAATTAATCGCATCTTGATTATTAACATTTAAGCGTGATAGCAAGTTGTTTAAAGTATCATCACGGCGCACATGATCTTTATACCAAAAGTGTGTGTCAGCAGCAGTGCTGGCTGGTTCAATTGACGCTGGCAATGCGATTTCTTCTATCACAGTTGCGGTCGCAATATTGCCAGTTAACGATTGTGGGGCAATACCAAATGCAGCATAAATGCCAAATAATGGTAAGCAAGAGATTGCCAAAATCCAGCGTAATTTGAGCTTACGCTCAGCTTTATCGGCATTTTGCGTTAAAATAGTGTTCTGTGATGCATCCGCTATAGTGAGTTTATTCTGCATAGCTTGAGGTTGATTGGGCTCGTTAATAGACACGGGCTGACCTTTATTATAGATTGATGCGATTGCAGATTTTAACAGAATACTCAATTCAATCAACTAAATGACCGATTTTAAGTTAACCAGTTTTAAGAAATGCTAAGGAAGTAAAATTGAACATAGACGATATCAATGTCAACATACAGCAGCAGCTTACAGTCATTAAGCGTGGCGCTGATGAGCTTCTAATTGAAGCTGAATTAGTCGAAAAGCTACGCCTAAGTATTAAGTCTGGCCAACCGCTAAGAATCAAAGCTGGCTTTGACCCAACTGCGCCAGACCTGCATTTAGGCCACACCGTCCTCATTAATAAATTACGTCAATTTCAAGAACTAGGTCACCATATTTTGTTTTTGATAGGTGACTTCACCGGCATGATTGGTGATCCAACCGGCAAAAGTACCACGCGGCCTCCGCTAACGTCTGAGCAAGTAGCAGAAAACGCGAAGTCTTATACTGCGCAAGTATTCAAAATACTAAAACCAGAGCAAACGGAAGTTGTATTTAATTCAAAATGGCTTAATGAGTTAGGTGCGGCGGGCATGTTGAAGCTTGCAGCCAGTCATACGGTTGCTCGCATGTTGGAGCGTGATGATTTTTCTAAGCGCTATAAATCAAACCAACCAATTGCGATTCATGAGTTTTTATACCCATTACTTCAAGGCTACGATTCAGTCGCACTAAAAGCCGATGTTGAATTGGGCGGTACAGATCAAAAATTTAACTTGCTAATGGGCCGTGAGCTACAAAAGCAAGCGGGCGCGTCACAGCAGTGTGTATTGACCATGCCTTTACTAGAGGGCTTGGATGGTGTGAATAAAATGTCGAAATCTCTCGGCAACTATATAGGTATCGCGGAAGCGCCAGAAGTCATTTTCGCTAAAATCATGTCCATCTCAGATGAGTTGATGTGGCGTTATGTAGAGTTACTGTCTTTTGAAAGCCTGGAAACTATAGCAGCATGGAAGGCCGGCATTGCGGCTGGCGCAAATCCACGTGATGTTAAAGTCGGCTTTGCGCAAGAGATTGTTGCGCGTTTTCATAGCCAGGCAGATGCTGACAAAGCCTTGGTAGACTTTCAAACGCGATCTAAAGGTGGGATTCCAGACGAAGTGCCAGAAGTGACCATCACTATAGATGAGGCGACGGTAGGCGTTGCGCAGTTGCTAAAAATGGCTGGCCTAGTTACCAGCACGTCAGAAGCCTTCCGAGCCATTGAGCAAGGTGGCGTTAAATTGAATAGTGAAAAGGTCTCAGATAAAGGTTTGCAACTTAATAAGGGTTCGGTAATTACTGCACAAGTAGGCAAGCGTAAATTTGCAAATGTAACTATCCTGTAACAGCTCTAATTAACGCTTGACCAAAGTATAAAGCCCTGTAGAATGCGGCCTTCGCTAACGAAACAAGTTAGATGAAGCGGTAAAAAGTATTAAAGAAGTGTAGGTAAGAGGTAATAAATAGCGTAATAA
>CANCPF010000030.1 GCA_947379975.1 Methylophilaceae bacterium
AATTAAAAAACTACCTCAAACTACAAAAACAAAACTGCTGAAACAAACTGCTGAAACTAGTGTGACTCATGCGCCATAGCCAAATAAACGACCGTTAACATCATGAAAATAAACGCTTGCAATGCCACAATTAAGATGTGGAAGATTGACCAACCAGCGCCTAAAATTGCACCGAAAATTGTACCGGTTAAACCTGTAGCTGCCCACAAACCAATCAATAAGAAAATAACTTCGCCGGCATACATATTACCGAATAGTCGTAATGAATGTGATAGCGGTTTAGAAACATACTCAATGATATTGAAGGCAAAGTTTGCAACAAACAGTAGTGGGCTTAATAACAAGCCAACAAAACCCATGGCACTTTTTGGTTTAAAGATTTTCGCACCGCCGAATGGCGCGTAGAATAATTCATGAATCCAGCCGCCCAGGCCTTTGACTTTAATTGAAAAGTAAATCATCAAAATCCACACCGCCAACGCCAACGCAAACGTTGTATTGATGTCAGAAGTAGGGACACTGCGCCAGTGCTCTAAACCAAGTGGGGCATAAACAAAATGATGCATAACATCTACAGGCAAGAAATCCATCGCATTCATGGCTAACACCCATAAAAATACTGTTAGCGCTGTAGGTGCAATAAAGCTATGGCGATTGCCGTGGAAAATGTTTTTGACTTGCTCGTCAACAAAACCAAAAATAAGCTCTACAAAGGCTTGGCCTTTGCTTGGAACGCCATTCGTTGCGCTACGAGCTACCCACCAAATTAAACCCATCACTACAATACCTAGCAATACTGACATAATAAAGCTGTCGTAATTGAGCACCCAAAAACTGCCGTCACCAATAGGTTTAGCGTTAAAGCTTAAGTGGTGCGTAATGTAGCTTGATGGGGTCAGTGCTTGTTCTGCGTGTTCTGTAGACATAATCTAATATTTACTCTAACTAAAGTTTACTTTACGTCATTTAACTGACAAGAATTTTTAATCACACTTTTAACTTACTCAATGCAGCCCCTGAAAACAGCGCTGCAGCGGCTAAACCGGCAATTAGCGCAAATGGCACTAACTGTGTATAGACTTTAAACACAATGATTAACAATAGGATAATCATAATAATTTTAACGGCTTCCGCTTTCAACAAATTCACCAAAATTGCGGTTGGATCTTCATTTTTAGCGATACGTCTTGCGATTAATGATGCTACTGAAGCACCGATTAATACCGCCGAACCACCTAATATTGCCGAAATACCTGCATGCATACCAGTCGTAAGCAATAACACAAGCGCGACCGCCAACGTGGCGATTAGCTGAATTTTAAGCATTTTACTAAAAACGTCTGCGGTGATAGATGCTGACAATGTCTTAAACCCAGTTAATTTAAATGCGCTTATTTACGCTTACTTTTATGCAATATGCTGCAAAGTCCGCGATTTTGAATTATTACAACTTTTTAGTCAAGAGCTAAGTTTAAGCAAAATGAAACACTTAGCGCAGTATTATGCTTATTTCTCGTGATATTAATCTGGCATTACAGTGACATTAGCGTGAAATTCTAGCAATAATTTCATCCAGCTGATCTAAATTAGCGTAGCTAATTTTCAGCATTCCAGCACCATTGGCGCTTGCTTTAATATTAACTACCGCGCCTAATTTATCGCTCAAAGCCTCTTGCAGCCTAATAACGTCAGGATTAGTATTGATTTTCTGCTGTGATTTTTGTGTGCTGCTTTGTGCCGTATCTTCCACCGGTGCAGCTGTTTGCTCGTTTTGTTTTTTAACCAAACTTTCGGCTTCGCGCACTGAATAATTATTTTGTATAATTTGTTCAGCCAGCATGACTTGCTGGGCGCCATCTAAGCCGATGAGCGCGCGGGCATGGCCCATATCTATTTTTCCATGCATTAACATTTCTTGCACAGCTGCACACAAATTCAACAATCGCAACAGGTTTGAAACCGCTACGCGCGAACGCCCAACCGCCAGCGCCGCTTTTTCGTGAGTCATGGCAAATTCCTCTATCAGACGCTTAATGCCTTGCGCCTCTTCAAGAGGGTTCAGATTTTCACGCTGAATATTTTCTATCAAAGCCATTGCTAAGGCGGCTTCATCTTCAATTTCACGCACTAATACTGGCACATCTTCTAAGCCAGCCATTTTGCTAGCGCGCCAACGGCGTTCACCGGCAATAATTTCGTATTGCTGCTCAGCAGATTGCGCGTCACTCAGCGGCCTAACCAATATCGGCTGCATGATGCCTTGCGCCTTAATTGAATCAGCCAAAGTTTGTAATGCAGCATCATCCATATAGCTGCGCGGCTGATATTTCCCTGGGCGCAATCGCTCTATCTTAAGCACTAGCAAAGAATCCGCCTCGCCGACACTACCCATATCGCCGGCCAAAAGTGCATCAAGCCCGCGACCCAAACCTCTATTCAAGACATTCGCTTTAACCATTTTGCTTCCCCTTGCTTACACTGTCTTTATCTATAATCTCATGCGCTAAATCCATATAAGCCTGCGAGCCTTTTGAGTTTTTGTCATAGTTAAGCACTGGCACGCCATAGCTCGGCGCTTCGGCCAATCTAATATTTCTAGGGATGATGGTTTTATACACTTTATCGCCAAAATGGTTAATTAACTGATCTGAAACCTGGTTAGCCAACATATTGCGATTGTCGAACAAGGTGCGCAACAAGCCTTCTATTTCTAGGGTTGGATTTAATCGGGCGCGTACTTTTTTTACGGTATTCACTAAATCAGACAAGCCTTCTAATGCGTAATACTCACATTGCATCGGAATCAGCACTGAATTTGCCGCAGTTAAAGCGTTCACCGTCACTAAATTTAGCGCAGGCGGGCAATCAAGCAAAACATAATCATACACAGCCAAGCCGTTCAGGCTGACCAATTTAGCGATGGACGCTTTCAACCGAGTTTCTCGCGCCAGTTCATTGACCAAATCCACCTCGGCGCCAGCTAACTCTCGGTTTGACGGTGCAATATCAAAGCCACTTTTTTCGCTAGTAACAATCACTTCGCTCAGCGTTTTTTCACCAATTAACACATGGTAAATACTGTGTTTAAGATGCGCTTTATCAATACCGCTACCGGTACTGGCATTGCCCTGCGGATCAAGATCTATCAGCAGGACCTTTTTCCCCAAGCTAGCCATGCTGGCCGCGAGGTTGACGCAAGTAGTCGTTTTACCGACACCGCCTTTTTGATTAGTAATGGCTAATATTTTCATATTTACTTTAATTTAATGATGTTTTAAATAACAACTTAAAATTTGCGAGCAATTTAAAGCGTTAACGCTGCAAATAAACCAAATGTCGTTCAGCGTCTAAGCCCGCCACTTTTAACACTTCAATGCGGCTAGGTTTAATCGCCATGTTTTTAAAATCCTGATTTTCAAATTCGTGCTCAGGCACCACGCCTTTCATGGCCAACCATTGCCCACCTTCGGCTAATAAATGCTTGGTGAGCTTAAGGAACAAAGCAATTTCTGAAAACGCGCGTGAAATAATCACATCAAACAGCTGCTTTGCTTTTAGAGCTTCGACACGGCCATATTCAACCTGAAAGTTAGTTAACGCTAACTCACCTTTTACTTGGCGCATAAAACTGGTTTTTTTCAGCACAGAATCAATCGCCGTCACTTGCAAGTCTGGCAGGCAAATAGCCAGCGGAATACTTGGCAGGCCAGCTCCCGCACCTACGTCTAACAAGTACTTAGGTGCTAACGCCTGCACATGTGGCAACACACTTAAGCTATCTAACAAATGCAAAGTCACCATCGCCAGCGGGTCGCGTATTGCGGTGAGGTTATGCACCTTGTTCCATTTATCAATCAGCAACAAATAAGCAATCAGCTTATCTTGCTTATCATCGCTGATTTGCAAATTCATTTCCAACAAACCAGCTTGCAGCTTGGCTTTCAGTGTCGCTTGCAAGGTCATGCAGCTTGCTCGATTTGTTTGCTGCGAGATTTACGTTTGAGGTAAACCAATAATAGCGAAATTGCCGCTGGCGTGATGCCAGAAATCCTGCCAGCCTGACCGATGGTTTCAGGCTTTTGTGCATTAAGTTTTTGTTGCGCCTCAATCGGCAAACCATGAATTTCGCGGTAATCCAAATCTTCTGGCAATTTGGTATTTTCTTGGCCGCGGCTACGCGCCACTTCATCGGTTTGGCGATCAATATAGCCTTGATATTTTGCGGCAATTTCTACCTGCTCGCGTACCTCTGCGGCCAATGAATCATATTGATGGCCACCTAAGGCATCTTCGCCTAACGATAAAACCGCTTCGTAACTCACTTCTGGACGGCGCAACAATTCAAACAAGCTGTACTCATGTTCTAGCGGCTTGCCAAATAAAGCCGTCATTTTTTCTGGATCTAAATTAGCCGGTTGCACAAAGGTCTTTTTAAGCCGCTCTTGCTCACGCAACACCGCTTCTTGTTTACGGCTAAAAGCTTCCCAGCGTACATCATCCACCAAACCTAATTTTCGGCCGATTTCTGTCAAGCGCATATCTGCGTTATCTTCACGCAATTGCAAACGATATTCCGCACGTGAAGTAAACATGCGGTATGGTTCGGTAACGCCACGAGTAATTAAATCATCCACCATTACGCCGATGTAAGCTTCATCGCGGGCAGGGCACCAAGCGTCTTTACCTTGCGCTAAAAGTGCGGCATTGGCACCAGCTAATAAGCCTTGCGCGGCGGCTTCTTCATAACCGGTAGTGCCATTAATTTGGCCAGCAAAAAATAAACCGCTCACGGCTTTGGTTTCCAACGAGCTTTTTAAGCCACGCGGATCATAATAATCGTACTCAATGGCATAACCCGGACGCATGATATGTGCATTTTCTAAGCCCTTTACCGAGCGCACTAAAGCTAGCTGAATATCATACGGCAAGCTGGTTGAAATACCATTGGGGTAAACTTCATGCGTGCTTAAGCCTTCTGGCTCTAAAAAAATCTGGTGGGAATCTTTATCTGCAAAGCGGTGAATTTTATCTTCAACGCTTGGGCAATAACGTGGACCAACGCCCTCAATAACACCGGTATACATAGGCGAGCGATCTAACCCGCTGCGAATAATATCGTGCGTGCGCTCGTTGGTGTGGGTAATCCAGCACGGCAGTTGGGCAGGGTGCTGCGCAACATTGCCCAAAAATGAAAATACCGGCACAGGATTATCGCCCGGCTGTTCTTGCATTACAGAATAATCAATACTGCGACCATCGATACGTGGCGGCGTGCCAGTTTTTAAACGGCCAACCGGCAAACCGATTTCACGCAGACGCGCCGCTAACGAAATTGATGGAGGATCGCCAGCGCGGCCAGCACTGTAATTTTGCAAACCAACATGCACCAAGCCGCCTAAAAAAGTACCGGCGGTTAACACCACTGTTTTAGAAGCAAAGCGCAAACCAATTTGCGTCACCACGCCAGCGGCGCGCGGTAAGTCAGCATCGCCATCTAAAATAATATCATCTACCGCTTGCTGAAAAAGCCATAAGTTAGGTTGATTTTCAAGCCGGCGGCGTATGGCTGCTTTATACAAAACCCGATCCGCTTGGGCGCGTGTAGCACGTACCGCCGGACCTTTACTAGAGTTTAATATGCGAAACTGTATGCCGCCTTCATCGGTAGCAGCAGCCATTGCACCGCCTAGCGCGTCGATTTCTTTAACTAAATGACCTTTGCCGATGCCGCCTATGCTTGGATTACAAGACATCTGACCCAGCGTTTCAATGTTATGCGTCAGCAATAAGGTTTTTTGGCCCATTCTAGCGCTGGCAAGTGCAGCCTCAGTTCCGGCATGACCACCACCAACGACAATCACATCAAAAATATCAGGGTACTTATGTTCTGCTTTTGGCATCATTTAACGCTTATATTTCAAAGATTTAGATTTTACTGGAATTGCCTAATTTAGTCATGCAAAAGCTTGTTTTAACAGTTGATTTATTAGTCAGATAAGTGAAATAATTACATACTGAAAAAAGATATTCATAATTTATTAACAAAGCTGGCATAATATTGGGTTATTACTATAGCTCGACCCGTAAACCGAACACATACTTTAAACCTAGAACGGAGCATTATATGAAAAAATTAAACATTGCATTAGCAGTATTACTTGGTCTTACAGCTTTCTCTGCACAAGCTAGCGTTGCCAATGCAGAAAAATTAGCAGCTATTTACACAACAGTTGCTAAAGGCGCTAACCCAGATTTCGTTGCTTCTGTAGCTGACGGTAAAGTATTCTTCAACCAAAAAGTAAAAGGTGCTAGCGGTAAAGAAACAGCTTGTGCTTCATGCCACACAGCAAACCCAGCAGATGCAGGCAAACACATTGCAACTGGCAAAACGATTAAACCACTTTCACCAGTAGTTAACGCTAAACGCTTTAGCGATTACGATAAAGTAGAAGCTAAATTCACTAAACATTGCAACGACATTTTAGGTGTAGATTGTACGCCTGCTCAAAAAGCTAACTACATCACTTACTTGCTAACTGAATCAACACCAACAGCAAAAGCTAAATAATAATACTTAGTTACAAATGTTAAGCGCGCTTAGTGCGTGCTTGAAAAAGAAAAGCAGTGTTTCACGTGAAACACTGCTTTTTTTATGCCACCATTTTCCATCAATAATTTCATCCCGATTTCACATTTCATTAGAAGCAATTACCTCACCTCGATGTCAGCAAGTACGACGGACGGTTTGCAGAATGAGTGTTTGTCGAACATGCATTTGCCGTATGAGTGTTTGTCGAGTCAGCGTTTGCTGAATGAAGGTAGGGCGGATGAGCGCAGCGTTATCCGCCGCATAAAGAACTCACCACCAACACCGAAACTAGCAAAACCGCTATGTTAACCTTTATCTTCACTATTAATGCCTAGCCACGATGCTTGTAAAACCTACGGCGGATAACGCTACGCTCATCCGCCTTACAATAAGCCACTGGAAATATGTGCCCGCTTAATGTAGTTGATAACGGGACTTGTAGGGCAATTTAGGCGTGCTTGTTAGCGGGATACTTTTGTTTAGTGTTTTATCTAGGTGAGCGTTTTAAGAAAATTAAATGGGCAATTAGGTAAAATTTCTTACAAGGATATTATTTTTTTAGCTTTTTGGCTTAAGCACAACAGCCAATAAACTGGTTATCGCTTGATAACGCTCAAACAAAAACGCCACACGCGCGGCATCGGTATTTGCGCCTTTGTAGTTGTAGGCGGCATCTACGGCTTTATCTAATTGCTGATGTGCTTTAAGTAAATTAGCTGGCATGGTCAGTGGATAATATAAATCTACCAGCGAGGCGTTGGTATGAACCGCGCGTGCATCTAGGACAGCTTGTGCTGCTTGCTCTATACGATTGGCAGGAGCGATGTTCTCGTTGTGATTAACGTCAGCAGTTTTCGCGGCGAGGGCGCCGCTCCTACAGTCTGGCCACGGGAAGTTGTTATATACCAAACTTGCTGAGTAGGTGTAATCACTCTTTAACCTGCCACACAAAGTACGCATCCATGACATATGCATAAGTTAACAAATAACACCGAAGTGAAAAGTGCTAACATTTTCAATGGTATAAAGTCTGTTACTTGCAATAACTTCTGATGCCAAATAAGCCATTGGTATATATTTTCTACGCTCCGAAGAAACCTCTGGAACAGCTAAATAATCATTTGCAGGCTGCCTAATTTCACCAAACAGTGTGGGACTTAAAGCTTGCTCCTGCGTAGGTATTTTTGTACTAGCCAAGCGCATTTTACGCACTGCCTCAATTCTAGCCATTACCCTTGGCATTTTTCTTAACATCTGCGGGTCAGCATCTTCCAGCCACAAACAATATCTGCCATTACCATTAATCAACTCTTCAGAACCTATATAAGGTCTAATGTAACGTTCTGCTAACGGTTCGCTTAACAGCAATTCATCTCGCTCACTGGCAGTAAGAATTAAATTACCACCATCAGTTGGCTTGCTACCATAAGTCATTTCAGGCACAGCGCATATTGGACGGCGTGATTTTTCAACAATTAAATCTGGCGCATCTACCAAATACGGATTAATGTTGCCCACTTTCACCGCATGTGGCTGACCTTTAATATCGTCATATTCGTAAATTATTTTATCCGCTACATCTTGCAAGCCAAAACCAATGATCACACAATGCACGGCAGCTTTACCTCTGGCTTCATTACTCCAGCTAAAAGTGCGATGGGCAAAATGTATCTTAACGCCTTTCGCTAACACCCAACTTCACAACACGCCAACTTGCTCACCCTGGGTTATGCTATTAGTCGAAACAAAGACCGCTTTAATGGTAGGAGCGGCGCCCTCGCCGCGATTATCGCCGCTCCTACATAAATCCATATATCGCGCAGCTTTAACATACCAAGCCAACACAAAATCCAATAAACCTGCGTTTTTAATATCGCGACAGACTAACTGCATATCTACTTTTTGCGCCGCCGATTGATTGCTCTTACCCAAAAATGGCGGATTACCCAAAATAAAACTGCATTTTTCTGCTGGCAAAACATCCGCCCAATCTAATTGCAAGGCATTGCCACACACAATGTGCGGTGTGGCTTTGAGCGGAATACGGGCAAAGTAAGCACCAAATTCTTCTGATACTTTCATGTTCATTTGATGGTCGGTTAACCACAGCGCTACTTGTGCAATTTGCGCGGGGAAATCTTCTATCTCTATGCCATAAAACTGATCGACATCGACATTAATCAGCGTTTGAATATCCAAACCTTGTTGGCAAGAAGCTCTGCCAGCACGCAACACGGCAAGCTCTAACAACCTTAATTCACGATAAGTAATAACTAAAAAGTTGCAGCAACCACAAGCCGGATCAAAAAATGTCAGGCTACGTTGTTTCACGTGAAACTCTAGCAGGCGGTTTTTATTACTTAAAATATTTTCAAACTCCGCCCACAGCGAATCTAAAAATAGCGGCTTAATCAGCTTTAATATGTTTTCTTCACTGGTGTAATGGGCGCCTAAATTGCGCCTAGCATCGGCATCTATAATACTTTGAAACAAACTGCCGAAGATAGCAGGGGAGATAATGCTTCAGTTCAGCGCACATAAATCCAATAAGGTATCGCGCATTTTGCTATCAAACTGCGCTGGCGGCAGTGGTTCGGCAAACAGATTGCCATTGACATAGGGAAAAGCGGCGATGCTTTCGTCTATATTGGTCAGGCGTTTTTCTGGCGCTTGGTTAAGTATGTAAAATAAACTATTCAAATGATGCGCTAAATCACTGCCATCGGCGCTGGTTTTATTTTCTATGTAATCATGAAACAAGCGCTTTTCAAAAATGGTGGTGTCTTCGGCAAAGAGGCAAAATAACAAGCGCACTAAATATACTTCTAGCTGATTCACGCCGTAGCCTACGGCTTTCACTGCACCATGTAACTTGCCCATGCTTTCGGCAGCTTTGATGTTAATTGGGTCTTGTGACTTAATAATTTGGGTAGTGTAGCCAGCAATAAAACCAAATAATTTGACGTTTTGATACAGGTCTTTAAGTAAAAATTCAACTTGTTCGTTGGTTTCTAGGTTGTAAAGTCTGAATTTTGAGAAGTCCGATACTAGAATAAACCTGGGTAAATCACGCTCTTTAAGGCCGGGAAAATATTCTAAAGCTTGGTCAAAGGCACGATCTAAACTTCTGCCACGTGATTTATGCTCAACCAATAATTGTCCGCGCCACAGCATGTCGATAAAACCACATTTGCCGTCAGACTTTTTAACGGGCTCCTCAAAGCTGGCAATGCGTCTGGGCGTAATACCAAACACATTAAAAAACGCATCCCAGAATGATTTAGCTTCCGCATCTTCACGGCTTTCATCTTGCCATTCTTTAGATAATGTCGTCGCACGTGATTTTATTTCATTCCAAGACAGCGCCATTTTAATCACTTATTTGTTTTTATAATTGGCTTAAAGTATACACCGCGACAGCGCAAACCAAAGGAAACATCTAGGCTTGTTTCACGTGAAACATATCATTAGCTATGAAACAAAAATATCCATAAAAAAAGGCGCTGTAGAAGCACCTTGTAAAAACATCTTAAAAATCCTAACTCTATTTAAACTTACTTACCAATACAAAACTTACTAAAAATCTCGCCCAATAAATCATCAGGCGTAAACTCACCAGTAATGCTGCTCAAATATTCCTGGGCAATTCTCAACTCCTCCGCAACCAATTCTGCCGATTTGATTTGTTCGGCAGCGATATTCAAATGTAGCGATACTTGCGTCAAGGCTTCTAGATGTCTAGCACGTGCCATGAAAACACCTTCAGAATTATCTTGGTAGCCGGCTAATTTTAGCAACTGACTTTTTAATAAATCTAAACCTAAGCCTGTTTTAGCAGAAAGGTAAATATGCGTTGCTTGGTCTTTTTCTTCGAAAAAAGGCGCTTGATTGGCGACATCAATTTTATTATGCACCCAAATTTTGCGTATTTCTTGCGGTAAGCGGCCTAAAATCGAATTTTCTGTTTCTGTAATACCATGAGTTGCATCTACCATTAATAATGCGATATTGGCCGTTTCTGCAGCTCGCCAAGTGCGCGCAATACCAAATTTTTCCACTTCATCGTCAGTTTCACGCAGGCCAGCGGTATCAATAATATGCAAAGGCACGCCATTTATTTGTATGGCATTTTTTATGGTGTCGCGCGTTGTTCCAGCAATTGGAGTGACGATGGCAATTTCTTCGCCGGCTAGTTGGTTCATCAAACTGGACTTTCCAACATTGGGCTGGCCGACCAAAACAACACTGATGCCTTCGCGCAATAAACTGCCTTGCTTGGCTTTGGAAAATACCGATGACAATTCAACAATAATTGCCGCTAGCTTTTCTGCCACGCGACCTTGAGTAATAAAATCAATTTCTTCTTCAGGAAAATCCAAGCAGGCTTCGACGAACATGCGTAAATCAATGAGCTTGAGAAGTAAGGCATTAATGCGTTGTGAAAATTCACCAGACAAAGAACGCACCGCACTTTTAGCAGCTTCTGTAGTGGCAGCATTAATCAAGTCAGCCACAGCCTCAGCTTGGGCTAAATCAATTTTATCGTTTAAGTAGGCGCGGCGAGTAAATTCACCGGGTTCAGCTTGTCGTGCGCCTAGCGAAATACAGCGGGCAAGCAAAATCTGCATGAGTGCAGTACCGCCATGCGCTTGTAGTTCAAGCACATCTTCGCCAGTATAGGAGTGTGGATTTGGGTAATAAATGGCAATGCCGCGATCAATCAAATCGCCATCGGCTTGCTTAAAATCTAGATAAGCGGCGTGCCGTGGGGCAGGGCAGGCACCAAGAATACTGTTAGCAATGGCCTTGGCTGCGGGGCCTGAAACACGCACAATGCCAATACCGCCAGCCCCAGAAGCAGTGGCGATAGCGGCAATGGTATCTTTAGACATATTCAGCGGATTAGTGCTTTCCACCTGATTTTTTTAGTACTGTTTCTGCGTGTATCGTTTTGTTGATGTACCACTGTTGTGTAATAGATAACACATTGTTTACTAACCAATATAATACTAAACCAGCAGGAAAGAAGAAGAAAAATACACTGAATACT
This sequence comes from Methylophilaceae bacterium, assembly GCA_947379975.1. Classification (GTDB taxonomy): domain Bacteria; phylum Pseudomonadota; class Gammaproteobacteria; order Burkholderiales; family Methylophilaceae; genus Methylotenera. The sequence continues at coordinate 11,640 of CANCPF010000030.1, forward strand.
ACAGGCATCACTTTCATCACTTTAGCTTGTAATGGATCTGTAGGTGGCGGGTTCAAATAGGTTTGAATAATCATGGTAGCGCCCATGAGTATCGGCAAAATGTAATACGGATCAATCGCTGATAAGTCATGAATCCAACCAAAGAACGGCGCATGACGTAATTCTATCGTACCTAATAACATCCAATACAGAGAGATAAACACTGGAATTTGTACCAAGATAGGCAAACAACCACCCATAGGATTAATTTTCTCTGTTTTGTACAAGTCCATCATGGCGGCTTGCATTTTTTGCTTATCGTCACCAAACTTCTCTTTCATAGACTGCAAGCGTGGTGCTAATTCACGCATTTTTGCCATACTGCGATAACTGGTGGCTGAAAGTTTAAAGAAGGCGGCTTTAATTAAAACCGTTAGTAAAATAATGGCGATACCCCAGTTAAGTACTACACCATGAATTTTAGATAGCATCCAAAATAGCGGTGAAGCAACCACGGTTAACCAGCCGTAATCAACGGTAAATTCTAAGCCTGGCGCAGCAGCTTTTAGATCATCTTTAGTTTGCGGGCCAGAGAATAAACGTGCTGGAATAGTCAGACTAGCACCAGGCGCAATGCTTGTTAAGGTACTTTTTGTGCCGATAATATACATGTGCTCAGTCAGTTTTTTAGTATAAAACTCACGCGTTAAGCCGTCTTTAGGAATCCAAGCACTGACGAAATAATGCTGTAGCAAACCAACCCAACCATCATTTGCGGTGAGCTTTAACGGCTCTTTTTGCATTGCAGAGAATGATAGTTTTTTGAATTTAGTCGCATCAGTGAAATAAGAGCCACCGGTGAAGGTAGGCATCAATTTAGAGCCTTGATTTGAATCTTTATCATGCACAATTTGGTAGTAAACCGCTGGTGTAAAAGCAACTGCAGTGCCGTTATTCACCACATAAGTAACGTCGATCACGTAGTTATTGCGGTGGAAAGTGTAAATCTTATCTACCGTTACGCCATTGCCAGCCCAACTTAAGCGCACTTCTAGAGTATCTTTGCCATCTTGCATTTGGTAACTCGTTGCAGCAGCGCTAAACACTGATTTATGTGAAGGTAAATCGCCACCAATTAAGCCAGACTGCGCGACGTAGGTCATTGGTTTGCCGGCATCATCTAGTAAAACAAAGTTAGAGGTATCGTTTTCAGACGCGCGATGTTTAAGCAATTCTAATCTGCGTAAATCGCCGCCTACAGTTTCAATGTTTGCTTTAAATAGGTCTGTGGTAACGCTAATGCGCTGACCGCTTAATAATTTATAGTCGTTATTATCAGTGATTTCGGTTTTAGCAACATTCGCCGGCACGCTTGCCGACTGGCTAGGAACGCTGGCATCTTGCGCAATACTTGAAGTTTGCGGTAGCACTTCTGCTGGCACATTTTGACGTTGCCAAGCTTCCCACAACATCAAGATAGACATTGAAAAAATAACAAATAGAACTAAACGTTTTGTATCCATAATTGATTGGCAGTCTTATAAAAAATATTAGTTTAAAATCTGGAGTGGTATAGGCTTACGGTATAGGGTCGTGGCCGCCAACGTGCCAAGGATGACAACGCAGTAATCGGCGAATACTAAAATAAGCACCAGCGATTGCGCCGTGCTTATTAATTGAATCTAAGGCATATTGCGAACAAGTCGGATAAAAGCGGCATTGCTGACCAAAATACGGGCTTAACATCAATTGATAAGCTTTGATCATCCAAATGAGTAAGCGCGCCATTGTGTTTATCACTAGTTTTTAAGTGTGTTGCAGTTAAAAATTAAATTAATTAGCCGGCGCATTAGGTTTATCGCTAAGCATAACACGTTGATTTAATTTACGAATTAAGCCGTCAAACTCTTGTTTAATTTGCGTAAAATCATTTTTACTAAATTTCTTTTGCACACGAAAAATTAAGTCCGCATGACAAATTTCGTGCTGCTGTAATCTAAAAAACTCACGTAGAACACGCCGCATATAATTTCTGCTTACCGATAACTTCGCTACTTTTTTACCAACCACCAAACCCAAGCGTGCGCGTTGATGTGTATTTGGTTGATAGTGTAGCGCTAAATACTGCGTAGAAATACGTTTGCGGAAATTAAAAACGGATGAAAAATCATCCGTTTTAATCATTTTAGCTTGCTTAACAAGCTTGTATGTTTTCGCCATTAGTCAGATTCACAACCGTTTATAACAAGTTAAAAACTATTTCTGATTATACGGTGATGCCATCGTAAAGCTCTGCGTTCGTACTTCTATAGTACAGCGTAGCAGAGCTTTAAAATTACAGACCTAAGCGTTTACGACCTTTAGCACGACGACGAGCAATAACTGCACGACCACCTTTAGTAGCCATACGAACTAAAAAGCCATGTGTAGTGGCGCGACGTGTTTTAGAAGGTTGATATGTACGTTTCATGTAATACTCCAGCAAGCTTAAAGCTATAAAGGCGGCTATTAAACCCGATAACACACCAAGTTGTCAATGTTTATTTAGTTTTATAAACCTAACATTTGCCTGTGGATAAGTTGTGTCAAAACAGTTAAAATATACGGTCTAAATATGTGATTAATTAGACTAACTAATTGTAGTTCTAATTATAATTTTCTCAATAAATTTTGTAGCAGAGAAATTATAGTCATAATCATATAATAATACAAATAAATCATACACTTATAATTAATTTCGTATGGTATTGCACTATTTCTAAGGTAAATAACAGCAGATGGAAAATTTCTGGTCCAGTTGTCTCACACGCTTAGAGACTGAGCTCTCGGCGCAACAATTCAACACTTGGATCAAACCTTTACAATCAAAAACTGTAGATAACCATCTTTATATTGTTGCACCTAATCGTTTTGTTATGCAGTGGGTGAAAGAGCGTTTTCTTAAAAAAATACAACAATTTGCTGATGAGTTACAGTTAGTTGATATCAAAATTGAATTTGCTTTATCTAATGCTGAAACTGAGCTTGAGACTAAAGCGCTAGTTAAACCGACCACAACTAAAGCCAGCGTAAATACAGTAATAGAACATATAGAGTCAAAATTTCATGCTAAGGCAAGTGCGATAGTCAAATCAGTAGTGACTAATAATGTTGAAGCCTCTGGTTTAAACAGCTCTTTTAATTTCGATAACTACGTAACTGGCCGTGCGAATCAATTAGCCAGAGCAGCCGCTATTCAGGTTGCACAAAATCCAGGTATGGCCTATAACCCATTATTTATTTATGGTGGCGTTGGTTTAGGTAAAACGCACTTACTACAATCTATTGGTAATGAGTTAAAGAGAAATAACCCGGATGCAAAAATTAAATATTTACATGCGGAGCGTTATGTTTCTGATGTAGTTAAAGCTTATGAAAATAAAGCTTTTGATGAATTTAAACGTAAATATCATTCTTTAGATCTTTTATTGATTGATGATATTCAGTTTTTTGCTAAAAAAACACGTACACAGGAAGAGTTTTTTTACGCTTTTAATTCCTTGATTGAAGCTAAAAAGCAAATTGTAATTACCTGTGATACTTACCCTAAAGAAATTATAGATGTTGATGAGCGACTGAGAACTCGTTTCAGTTGGGGTTTGACGGTAGCGGTAGAGCCGCCAGAGCTGGAAATGCGCGTGGCAATTGTGCTTAAAAAAGCTGAAGCAGTTAATTTAAATCTGCCAGAAGATGTTGCTTTCTTTATTGCTAAACAGATTAGATCAAGTGTGCGTGAGCTAGAAGGTGCTTTAAACCGTATTATTGCGATGGCAAAGTTCACTGGTCATGCGATAGATGTACATTTAGCTAAAGATGCGCTACGTGATTTAATTGCTGTTCGTGGCCGCCAAATTACTATGGAAAATATACAAAAAACCGTAGCAGATTACTATAAGATTAAAGTCGCTGAAATGTATAGCAAGAAACGCACAAGAAATTTTGCCAGACCAAGGCAAATTGCCATGGCTTTATCGCGTGAACTGACTAATCATAGTTTTCCTGAAATTGGTGAAGCTTTTGGCGGTAGGCACCATACAACAGTGATGCATGCTTGTGATGAAATTGATTTATTAAGACAAAATGATCCAACGTTCACTAGAGATATTGCTTTTTTAGTGCAAGTAATTAGAGATTAAGCTAATTTTTTAACGAGATTAACCGTTATATTTGTTGTGGATGAAATTAGCATAAGTAGCGCTATTGTGAAATTTTAAAATTAAATCCACAATTAACCCACAGTAGATTATGGTATTACTAAGACAGAAATATAGGTTTTAACTGATTGATTTTATGGAGTAATAGTTAGTTATCCACAAATAAAAGCATCATTATTATTGTTATTATTTATTTATATCTATATTTATAGTACTTGTAAGTTATGTTTAAAGTTTTAAATTTAACTTAACAGATTTAAAATAGACAGATAAACATGGGCAGTTATTTGAAATATTTTTAAATTAAAAAGCCTTTAAAATACTAATGAGCTAATTGAAAAGTAATGGCGAGATTGAAATTGATTAAGCTTTTATAGTATTAAGATATTGCTTTGTTGTGGATGAAAATAGCATAAGTACGCTATTAGTAAGTTTTGAAAAATTACTAAACAATTTATCCACAGTAGATTATGGTATTACTAAGACAAAAATATAGGTTTTAACTAACTGATTTTATAAAGTAATAATTAGTTATCCACAAAAAAAAGCATCATTATTATTGTTATTATTGTTATTATTTATATATATATTATTTAGGTTATAAAGATGAATATACAAATCAACCGCGAAACATTATTAAAACCATTAAATTCTGTTGCTAGTATTGTAGAAAAAAGACATACATTACCTATTCTTTCTAACTTGTTGTTAGAGGCAAGACAAAATAAAATTTTCTTAACCGCTACTGATTTAGAAATGCAAATTTCATTATCTTTAGATAGTGAAATAGAAGGTGAGTTTTCAACAACAATCGCCGCAAAAAAATTACTAGATATCTGTAGATCTCTGCCAGACAATTCACAAATTAGTATGGCTACCAATGAAAGTCGTATCACCTTAAAGGCTGGTAAAAGCCGTTTTAATCTACAAACATTACCAACCGCAGATTATCCAGTGATGACCAAAACTCAAGGTCCAAGTACCTTAGTTACAGTAGGCCAACGGCAGTTAAAAGAACTACTAAAACAAGTAGAATTTGCGATGGCACAACAAGATATTCGTTACTATTTAAATGGCTTATTATTTGAAGTCATCGCTAATAGGCTTAATATAGTCGGTACCGACGGACATAGATTAAGTTTTACCTCTACCGAGTTAAAACAAAATTACGATAAACAAGAAATTATATTGCCACGTAAAACCGTTATAGAATTAATAAAATTATTAGATGATAGTGAAGAAGATGTACAAGTCGAACTATCAAGTACGCAGGCAAACTTTAGTTTTGGTAATATAAAATTAATTTCAAAAGTCATTGATGGTAAGTTTCCTGACTACAACCGTGTCATCCCTACGGGCCATCAGAATACATTTACAATTGATCGAGTGAATGTTTTACTAGCGATGCAACGTGCTTCAATATTATCAAACGAAAAATACCGTGGTATTCGTATGGTATTGAATATAAACAATTTAAAATTAATAAGTACCAATAGTGATCAAGAAGAAGCAGAAGAAGAATTAGAATTAGATTACGCTGGTGATGCTTTAGATATAGGTTTTAATGTGACATATTTAATCGATGTTTTAAATAACACTAATAGTGAAACGATAGTATTTTCGTTTTCTGATGCCAATAGCAGCTGCTTAATTACAGTACCAAACAATAATCACTATAAATACGTAGTGATGCCTATGCGTATATAGATTTACTTATTAATACAAAATACCCAGTTAAGATAAAAATATTAAGCAATCTTCATCTATCAATATTCATACAAAGATAAACCACATAATGACTAATGGCACGGCTGAAAATAAACCTGTATCAACCGATTACGATTCTTCTAGTATTAAAATCCTAGAAGGTCTGGACGCCGTACGTAAGCGTCCAGGCATGTATATTGGCGATACTTCAGACGGCTCAGGCTTGCATCACATGGTATTTGAAGTGTTAGATAATGCGATTGATGAAGCTTTAGCTGGGCATTGTAATGACATTAAAGTAACCATACATCTAGATAACTCAATTAGCGTTACCGATAATGGTCGCGGTATTCCTACTGACATTAAATACGATGACATAAAAGCAGTTAAACGTTCTGCTGCTGAAATCGTTATGACAGAGTTACACGCAGGCGGTAAATTTGACCAAAACTCTTACAAAGTGTCTGGTGGTCTGCATGGCGTAGGTGTTTCAGTGGTGAATGCTTTATCTGATTGGTTGCGCTTAAAAATTTACCGTAATGGTGAAGTGCATCAAATGGAATTTCAGCGCGGCGTGCCGATGGCACCATTGGCTCTAATTGGTAAAACTGAAAAACGTGGTACAGAAGTCCACTTTTTAGCGTCTGTAGAAACTTTTATTTTGGTTGAATATCACTTTGAAATTTTAGCCAAACGTATCCGTGAATTATCATTTTTAAATAATGGCGTAAAAATTGAATTAGTAGATCAGCGTAATAATAAAAGTGAAAACTTTGCTTATTCCGGTGGTATTAAAGGCTTTGTAGAATATATGAACCGCACTAAAACGGTTCTACATCCAAAAACATTTTACGCCATTGGTGAAAAAGATGGCATGACCATAGAAGTGGCTATGCAATGGAATGATTCCTACACAGAAACTGTGCAATGCTTCACTAATAATATCCCACAACGTGATGGTGGCACGCATTTAACAGGCTTGCGTACAGCGATGACACGTACTTTAAACCAATATATCGAACAAACAGAAATGGCTAAAAAAGCCAAAGTTGAAACGATGGGTGATGATATGCGCGAAGGTATTTGCTGCGTATTATCCGTTAAAGTGCCAGATCCAAAATTCTCATCACAAACTAAAGATAAACTAGTATCAAGTGAAGTACAACCGGTGGTTTCTGAAGTTGTTTCTGCTAAATTAGCCGAGTTTTTACAAGAAAATCCGATAGATGCCAAAATCATCGTCGGTAAAATTGTTGATGCTGCACGAGCTCGTGAAGCTGCGCGTAAAGCCCGAGAAATCACTCGCCGAAAAGGTGTTATGGATACCATGGGCTTACCAGGTAAACTGGCCGATTGCCAAGAACGTGACCCAGCTAAATGTGAAATCTACTTAGTAGAAGGTGACTCAGCGGGTGGTTCAGCTAAACAAGGCCGTGACCGTAAATTCCAAGCCATTTTGCCACTTAAAGGTAAAATTTTAAACGTAGAAAAAGCTAGATTTGATAAATTAATCGGCTCACAAGAAATTGCCACGCTAATTACCGCATTAGGTACCAGCATTGGTAAAGCTGATTTTAATGCAGAAAAATTACGCTATCACCGCATTATTATCATGACCGATGCCGACGTTGATGGTGCGCATATTCGTACTTTATTACTCACTTTCTTCTATCGCCAAATGACCGAATTAGTTGAGCGTGGCCATATTTATATTGCACAACCGCCACTTTATAAAGTAAAACAAGGTAAAGACGAGCGCTATTTAAAAGACCAGCAAGAGTTAGATCAATATCTATTGCAATCAGCTCTTAAAGGTGCAGAATTATTGACTAGAGCTGGCGGTGAGATCATTACCGGCGCGCCACTAACAGAAATTGCAAAGCAAATGGTAGTAACAGAAGCGGTTATCCGTCGCATCGCCTCACATTACGATGAAAGCGTGTTGCGCGCCATGCAAGATCTTGGGGATATTAGCTTAGCCAGTAAAGAAACAACAGAAGCCGCTGCGGGTAAATTACGCCCAATCTTAGGCGCAATTGGCAGCGAAGTTATTGTAGGTTTTGATCAAGAAGCTAGTGCTTATCGCCTAGAAATCAATAAATTTGTGCATGGTAACCTACAATGTTGCGTAATAAATGCCGAATTCTTAGGTTCAGGCGATTACCGACAAATCAGCAAAATGTCTGTCATGTTGCATGGTTTGCTTGGTGATGGCGCGGTTATTAAACGTGGTGAAAAAGAGTCTGCAATTACCACCTTCAAGCAAGCTTTAGATTGGTTGTTAGAGGAAGCAAAACACAACCTCAACATTCAACGCTATAAAGGCTTGGGCGAGATGAATCCATCGCAACTATGGGAAACGACAATGGATCCAACGGTTCGTCGTTTACTAAAAGTACAGATTGATGATGCGATAGCCGCTGATGAAATTTTCACTACCTTAATGGGCGATAATGTAGAGCCTAGACGTGCTTTCATTGAAAGCAATGCGCTAGGTGCTAACAATTTGGATATTTAATTTTGTAGGATATCTTTGAAAGCATTAGAAAAAAGCCCGAAAGGGCTTTTTTAATGAATGAGTCTTGCGGCGTTTTTAATTAAGGTAAGTAAGCGGTAATAGTTAAAATTAAGCCAAAATGACGAATTGATGTTGTTGCTAAGTTAATAATGTTTAAGAAAATAGCCAAATGTAGGTCGTAGACTATAGCCTTAAAAATTTATCAACCAGCAAATATAAACCAATAGTGAGCGCAATATTCCATGCAAGAACAATTGAATAAAAATAACTTAATTATATTTGCTTGGGCAGTCACCTTTGCTCTTGTGGCCATTATTGGTTTTGCTTACGTCAAATGGATTCCCTATTACGCAAAAGCATTTGTTGCCTATAGCCAGCATTCTATTGGCGATTCTATCATTTTTGGAAAAGCCAGCGCTGCGCCGCCTGCCTCGTTAAGTGCAGCATTAGATTACGCGATGGCCTATGGGAAGTCGATCTGGAAGGCGATGCTTTTGGGACTTATCTTGGGTTCTGGCATTAAGGTGTTGCTTCCGTCTCATTGGGTTAGCGCTATGCTTGGCCGCTTGGGTTTTAGAAGTGTCATGTTAGGTGGCCTTTTTGCGCTTCCTTGTATGATGTGTAC
>CANCPF010000031.1 GCA_947379975.1 Methylophilaceae bacterium
AACAGGAGCCAGTGGCCCAGAACGCAGTGCCACGTAGATAAATAAAATTAATAATGGTGCAATGACGGCTATCATCGCTAAGGTACGGCTTTTAATAGGTAGGCGGATCATCGGATGGCCTCTATGCCACGTTTAAAAATAGCGAAGGCACCCGGCGCTTGGGTGCGCATAAGCTGAACATCATCTGCGAGTAACGATTGCATCACTAAGCCCTGGACCGTACCAATAAATAAAGTAGTCGCAGCAGAGGTGTCGATTCCTGCCTCTAATTCACCTTGAGTTTTGCCGGCGATTATTAGCGCAGATACTCGTTCCGCATATCGGCCAATCAGTGTTCTAGCCATGCGTTTAGGCGCGGTATCTTCTGAGTGCTGTAGCTGGCCAAACAACATACGTGGTACACCAGGATGGCTTGCAACAAAATCAATATGGGTCATGAATACGGACTCTAAAGCCAATAGCGGGGATTTTTCTGCTGCTATCGCTTTATCAACTCTAGCAAGCAGATGCTCTGCAACCCATTCCATCACGGCCTGCCAAATTGCATCTTTACTTGGAAAGTGGCGAAATAAGGCGCCTTGTGTCAGGTTCATGCGCTTAGCAATGGCAGCGGTTGTAATCTCGCTTGGATTTTGTTCAGCGGCCAATTCAATGACGGCTTCAACGGTCACTGCTCGGCGTTGGTCTGCCGGTAGGTTTTTTGGTTTATTTTCTAACACGGATATGGCTCACAAAAGAAAGTAATTGATTACTATCTTATTTGCAAAAAAGAGTAGTGTCAATCTACTTGCATAACTATAAGCCAATTCTCGACAGTCCGCTTTTGGCCCACAACTGACCCTAAAGCAGACATTCAATTAATGCCGTGGTACCAACATTCCCCTTACTCTAGCGAAATCTCTACATAGGTGAGCATGCAAATCTAAACCATTTAGTAATGCATGAGCACGGTAATGGTGCATTTCATATAGAATTACTTGGTGCAAGATGCCGAGTATATTTATTTATTTTTATTATGAATCATAAGGTTAACCTTTTTTCAATAAGTGGCATGTTAATTGCTTGAATAATAATAGAAATGTACTGTTTGGATTCGCAATGCTCTTTGTAATGTTGGTTGATGATGATTTAGCTAGAACTGCCCTATTAAAGCAATCATTGACGAACGCAGGTTATAAAGTAATTGCTCATCTATCCACTACTGAGAATTTAGATGTTGCAGTACGTGAGATGCAGCCTGACATAGTTATTATCGATACAGATTCTCCAAGTCGAGATACTTTAGAAAATCTGTGTGTAATGAATGAAACTGTGCCAAAACCAATAGTGATGTTTACCCATGACGGTGACATTCAAAAAATGCGTGAGGCAACTAAAGTTGGAGTGTCAGCATATGTGGTTGGTAATTTGGCATCAGACAGTTTAATGCCAGTGATTAATGCTGCGATTGTAAGATTCGAAGAAGTTAAGTTGTTAAGAGATGAACTTGACCAAACTAGACTTAAGTTAGCAGAAAGAAAGGTTCTTGAAAAAGCTAAGGGACTTTTAATGAAAGAACATAGCTTTGATGAAGATCATGCTTATGCAATGTTGCGAAGTATGGCGATGACTCAAAGCAAGCGGATGGTAGTGTTAGCAAGCGAAGTGATTGAGGCGGCAACGAAGCAACTTTAGTCATTAGATATTAATTTATGGCGTTACATAAAAAATGTAGCGGCAAGTAGTGATGTTATTGGGTATTTATTACCCGTTGGGCAAAGGCGCCCTTGCAATGGTTTTTTAACCGGTTGCAAGGCGCCTTTTTTTGTTTTGTAGATTTGAATGTTGTTTGAGGTTGGTGACATGGACTTTAATAATTTATCAATGCCAGAGCTGTCTGAAGTGACAATAGGATTTATTCCTCTCACCGATTGCGCACCAATTGTTGTCGCCTCCAGAATGGGGTTTGATAAAAAATATGGCCTCAAGATCAATTTATCTAGAGAAGCTTCATGGGCTGCAATTCGCGACAAGTTAATAAGTGGGGATCTTCATGCAGCGCATTCTTTATATGGAATGATCTATGGCGTTGCACTTGGTATAGGTGGCCAGGAAAAGAGCCTGTCTGTATTGATGACGTTGAATCAAAATGGCCAAGGAATTACCTTATCAAATCAATTAAGAAGTGCTGGGGTAGATTCCGGCGCTGAATTAAAGACTTATTTAACTCAGCAGAAAGAGAAGCTTACTTTTGCACAAACCTTCCCTACCGGTACACATGCAATGTGGCTTTATTATTGGCTAGCTAGCCACGATATTCATCCACTACAAGATATTAAAACAACAGTCGTTCCACCATCTCAAATGGTGGCTACTCTCCGATCTGGTAGTGTTGCCGGCTATTGTGCGGGTGAGCCTTGGAATGCGAGAGCGGTTTATGACAATGTTGGATTCACCATTGCAACTAGCCAAGATGTTTGGGAAGACCATCCAGAGAAAGTGCTAGGAGTTACTGCTGAATTTGCCGATCTTTATCCGAAAACATGTCGCGCTATGGTGATGGCGATCCTTGATGCTTGTCGTTATTTAGATGTAATGGCTAATCGAGAAAAAGTTTCAGATTTACTGGCAGCCCCAGATTTAATCGACGCGCCAAAGCAAATCATTCATGACCGATTCATCGGTAAATACGACAACGGTAATGGCAAAGAATGGCAAGACACTCATCCTATTAAATTCTTTAATAACGGGACGGTGAATTTCCCATACCTATCAGATGGGATGTGGTTCACAACACAATTTAAACGATGGGGTTTACTAAAAACAGATCCTGACCACTTAGCAATTGCTCAAAAAATAAATCGTGTAGATCTTTATACCGAAGCAGCTGAGGCTCTAGAAATTACCGTTCCTAATCAACTAATGAGGAGCAGTAAATTGATGGATGGTGTTGTTTGGGATGGAAATGATCCAGTCGGATATACAAACAGCTTTAAATTTTAGAACATATTTCTTTAAGGAAAAACGGAATGGCTCAACCAAATAGATTCAAAAAATTGACCTTAGCTGTTTTGCTAGGGCTGACTAGCTTATCAAGCCTTGCTGAAGACTTTGTCAAAGTAGACGAAGCACCATCAACCATGATGGATGCATTCATCATGGGGACCCCCATGACCAGCTTCCGTTTGCGTTATGAGAATGTGAACCAACAAGGCAACGCTCCTACACTAACCCCTGCTAGGCAGCTCGAGGATGCTAATGCCTTAACATTGCGCAGTTTAATTGGCTGGAAAACAGCAGTCTTCAATAACTTTAGTTTCACGCTCCAACTAATCAATGTGAGTAAATTAGATAGCGACTTTAACGATAGCACCCCAACCTCTGGCGCTTTTACATCCGGCTCTAATCAACCAAATAAATTAGCATACGCAAAAGTAGTTGACCCAGATTACACAGGCATCAATCAACTGTATGTCGACTGGAGTGGTATTCAAAACACAAATGTACGCTTAGGTCGCCAACAGATTAATTTAGACAATGTACGTTTTATTGGAGATATTGGTTTCAGGCAGGTAATGCAAGTATTTGATGGTATTTCTATATCAAATAAATCCATTCCAGATACTGAAGTTTATTTATCTCATTTAGAAGCAGTCCAACAGGTTAACACTGAGTTACGTACCAACGGTGCGCTAGATATAGCGCACGTTAAATACAAACTAACTCCAACAGAATCTTTGGTTGGCTATGGATACTTTTCAAGCTTTAGTGACTTGGGTTTTGGAACTGCTTGGTTAGCTAATGCCACTGCAAATCAATCTAATCAAATCATTGGACTACGGTTGGATGGCGCTCATCCAATTGACCCCGATTTAAGAGTACTTTATACCGCAGAATTTGCGCATCAAGGTAACTACCAAGGCGGTGATAGCCGCATTGATGCCAACTACTATAAAGTTGGCGGCGGTATAGGGGTAAATAATTTCTCTATTAGAGCAGATCAGGAGTTGTTAGGTAGCAATAATGGTACTTATGCTTTTCAAACACCATTTGGCACTAACCATCTATTTCAAGGCTGGGTTGATAAGTTCCTAACAACACCGAAGGAAGGTCTCAGAGACTCCTTTGTCACCGCTGCATACAAATATAGTAATTTTGTTTTTAGTGGGGAATACCACCTATTCAACTCTGATGCTGACTTCAATAAAGTTGGTGGCGGCATGGGCAACAAATACGGCACTGAAGTAGATGCCGCAATGACTTATAACTACAGTAAAAACATCAGTACAAAAATTGAATACGGTAAATTCTCTGAAGGTGACCAGTATCTTGCTACGGCTAGTCGTTTCAGAGATACCAATAAGTTCTGGTTAACAGCCATGTATGCACTTTAATAAGTAGTTGGAGATAGACATGACAGGTTCAGTATTTCTTGTAGGCGCTGGACCTGGCGATCCAGATCTAATTACGTTAAAAGCAGTAAACGCTTTGAAAATAGCAGATGTCGTTTTGGTTGATGATCTTGTAAATCCTGTGATATTAAATCATTGCCCTCAAGCAAGAATTGTTTATGTAGGCAAAAGAGGTGGATGTAAATCAACACCACAGGATTTTATCAATCGAATGTTGGTTTCAATGGCTGAGAAAGGGCTGAAGGTTGTTCGTTTAAAAGGTGGAGATCCTTTTCTCTTTGGTCGTGGTGGAGAGGAAATGCTTGCATTACAAACTGCCGGAATTCATTACGAAGTAATTTCTGGTGTCACTAGCGGTATAGCTGTACCAGCAAGTTTAGGTATCCCAGTAACGCACAGAGCCTTTACCCATGGCGTCACTTTTGTAACTGGCCATACGCAAGATGGTGATCAGCCAAATTGGCAAGCGTTGGTTGCGAGTCAAACCACTTTAGTAATTTATATGGGCATTAAGCACCTGCCTGAAATTGTTAAAAGTTTATTAGATGCAGGCATGAGTCATGAAATGTCAACTATAGCTATCCAGCATGGAACATTAAAAACAGAGCGTCATGTAAAGGCACCATTAAGCATGTTGTCTATGGCCGTAAAGCAAGAAAATTTAGGTAGCCCAGCGATTATTGTTATAGGTGAGGTTGTTCGTTTAGCTAAAAGTGAAAGATTAATAGCTGCACTAGAAATAGCAGCCTAGTTTGAGGAGAAGCACGTGCAAAAAATGAAATTAGTAGTAGTCGGTAATGGTATGGCGGGGATGAGAACTGTCGAGGAATTGTTAAAAATAGCCCCTGACATTTATGATATTACCGTTTTTGGTGATGAGCCCTACCCAAATTACAACCGTATTATGCTCTCCCCAGTACTGGCAAATGAGCAAACAATAGATGACATTATTTTAAATACGCGTGAATGGTATGCAGAGAAAAATATCCAGCTCTATACCAATGCTCGCATTAATAAAATAGACCGTAAAAATAGAATTGTTTATGCAGAAGATGGAGCCAGCGCTGAGTATGACAGACTGTTGATTGCAACTGGCTCTAAGCCATTTATGCCACCTATACCAGGTAAAGAGCTTACTGGAGTCATTGGCTATCGGGATATTAAAGACACCAACGAGATGATTGATGCAGCAAAAGTGCATAAACATGCCGTAGTTATTGGTGGCGGCTTACTCGGTTTAGAGGCTGCGAATGGATTAAGAATCCAAGGAATGGATGTGACAGTCGTGCATAAAAATGAGTGGTTACTTGAAAAACAACTAGATAAAACCGCAGGGAGAATGCTCCAAAAAAGCTTAGAAGCCAAAGGCCTTAAATTCTTGCTTAACAAAAATACCGAGCAACTTCACAGCGATGACATGGGTCGAGTTAAAGCAGCAAGCTTCAGTGATGGCTTAGAAATCCCTGCTGATTTAGTTGTGATGGCGGTAGGCATTCGCCCAAACTTTGCGCTAGCAGAGTCTGCTGGAATTTATTGTAATCGAGGCATTGTGGTTAATGACACCATGCAAACTTATGACCCTAGAGTTTATGCTGTAGGAGAGTGTGTAGCGCACCGTGGCATCTCATATGGTTTAGTTGCACCACTATTCGAGATGGCAAAAGTGTGTGCGACCCATTTAGGAAATTTTGGGATTGGTTTATATAAAGGCTCAGTAACCTCTACTAAATTGAAAGTAACTGGCATTGATCTATTTAGTGCAGGAGACTTCTCTGGTGGTGAGGATACAGAGGAAATTGTTTTACACGATGCCGTTGGCGGGGTTTACAAAAAACTCGTTATAAAAAATGACAAAATCATTGGTAGCGTGCTTTATGGGGATACCACGGATGGTTCGTGGTATTTTCAAATGCTTAGAGATGGCAAGGCTATACATGAGATTCGTGATCACCTCATGTTTGGCCAGGACTCATTAGGTAACACGGGTCATCAGGGTCAAGATAAAGCTGCAGCCATGACCAATGAAATGGAAGTATGCGGTTGTAATGGCGTATGTAAAGGCGCAATTGTTAAAGCTATTCAAGACCAAGGTTTGTTCACAATTGATGACGTTAAAAAACAAACTAAAGCTGGGTCAAGTTGCGGATCATGCGTCGGCTTAGTTGAGCAGATCTTAGCTTCTACCTTAGGTGGGGGCTATGCGCCGCCATCTACTAGCAAAGCGATATGTGGTTGCTCAGATAAAAATCATGAAGAAGTTCGCGCAGAAATTCGCACAAATAAATACTTAAACATCCCAGATGCAATGAAGGGTATGGCTTGGCGGACACCTAATGGATGTGCAACGTGTCGTCCTGCACTTAACTATTATTTACTTTCAACCTGGCCACATGAGGCGGTGGATGATCCCCAATCACGATTCATTAATGAACGTGTACACGCCAACATCCAAAAAGATGGGACTTATTCAGTTATTCCACGTATGTATGGGGGGGTTACTACACCAAATCAGCTTCGAAAAATTGCTGATGTAGCTGATAAGTATGCCGTACCTATGGTGAAAGTGACTGGTGGTCAACGTATCGATTTATTAGGTGTAAAAAAAGAAGATCTGGTGGGCATGTGGAAAGATTTAGATATGCCTTCTGGATATGCTTACGCCAAAGGAATTCGTACCGTAAAAACTTGCGTTGGTTCTGAATTCTGCCGATTCGGCACACAAAATTCTACGCAAATGGGTATTGATATTGAAAGGGCATTTGACCATATGTGGGCACCACATAAAGTTAAATTTGCAGTATCAGGTTGCCCACGCAATTGCGCAGAATCTGGCATCAAGGACGTTGGGATCATTGGCGTAGATTCTGGTTGGGAAATATACGTAGGTGGAAATGGTGGCATTAAAACCGAGGCCGCACAGTTCTTATGCAAGGTAAAAGGCCATGATGATGTGTTGGAATACTCAGGTGCGTTCATCCAAATTTACCGTGAAGAAGCTCGTTATTTAGATCGTACCGTGCATTGGATTGAACGCGTTGGTTTGGAGTACGTAAAGCAACGTGTAATAGAAGATGCTGAAGGACGCAAAGCGGCTTATGAACGACTACTCTTTGCCTTACAAGGTGCTGTAGATCCTTGGGCAGAGCGTGTGCAAAAGCGTGAACTACAAAAAGAGTTCGAAATAATTAGTATCTAAAGATTTTTCAGATAAAACAACAAAGGAGTAATTTATGAAAAGTAATTTCTGGCAAGCAGGTCACAAACCCACGCTATTCTCAGCATTCTTATACTTTGACTTAAGTTTTATGGTTTGGGTTTTACTGGGGCCTTTAGCAGTTCAAATTGCCACTGATTTAGCACTTACAGCCGCGCAAAAAGGACTCATGGTAGCAACTCCAGTATTAGCCGGGGCATTGTTACGTATCGTCATGGGTGTTTTAGTCGATCAGATTAAACCGAAGATGGCAGGCTTGATTGGCCAAGTTATCGTCATATTAAGCTTGCTCGCTGCTTGGGTGCACGGCATACAGACATTTCAGCAAGCCTTACTCTTGGGCATGGGCTTAGGTTTTGCCGGTGCCGCATTTGCGGTGGCGCTGCCATTAGCTTCACGTTGGTATCCGCCAGAGCATCAAGGTACCGCACTTGGCATTGCAGGTGCGGGTAATTCAGGGACGGTATTTGCCGCCCTGTTTGCGCCTAGTTTAGCTGTTGCATATGGTTGGAATAATGTATTTGGTTTAGCCTTAATTCCATTAGGAATTGCCTTAGCTGTATATATTATTTTTGCAAAAGATAGTCCAGAAACTCCACCAGCTAAGTCGCTCAGTCAATACCTAGTAATCTTAAAGGACAAAGATGCTTGGTGGTTTATGTTTTTTTATAGCGTCACTTTTGGTGGATTTGTGGGTCTAGCATCTTCTCTCACAATTTACTTTAATGACTTGTATAGCCTTGGCGCAGTTAAGGCTGGTTACTGTACGGCAGCTTGTGTATTTGCAGGCTCTTTAGTTAGACCGATTGGTGGGATGATTGCAGACCGCATTGGTGGCATACGCACATTACTCACGATGTACAGTTTAGCCGCCGTATTATTATTTATAATGAGTTTTGGACAACCTACTTACCAATTAGCATTAGCAATTATCATTCCAGTAATGGCCATATTAGGCATGGGCAATGGCGCAGTATTCCAATTGGTACCACAGCGCTTTCGTAAGGAGATTGGTGTCATGACAGGATTGGTTGGTATGGCTGGCGGCGTTGGAGGCTTCTATCTAGCGGCAAGTCTCGGCTATTTCAAACAGACTTCTGGTAGCTATCAAACTGGTTTGTTAATTTTCGCGGGGTTAGCCGTACTAGCAATGATAGGTTTGGCGGGCGTTAAAACTAGATGGCGCACAACATGGGGCACTGCCACTTCGGCCAAAGTTTAAAATGTCACTTCAATTTACCATCGGCCAGGCAAGTCTAACAGGGCCACGCACACGCAATGAAGACTACATTGGCGTTGTTACACCTGTGCAGGAGCAACTTAGCGTTAAAGGTGCCATGGTTGCTGTAGCTGATGGTGTTAGTGGCAATGCAGGTGGTGGCGAAGCTTCTGAAATGACCATACGCTCCGTGACCTCCGACTATTATGCAACGCCAGACACATGGGAGCCACTAGCCTCATTAGACAAAGTGCTCACAGCTGCTAACCGCTGGCTGATTGCGCAGGCCAATGCTAATCGAGATATGGCTGGTATGGCCACAACTTTGTCTTTATTGGTAGTTCGAGGGCAGCGTTATTATTTGGCACATGTAGGTGATACACGTGTCTATTTATTGCGTGATGGTCAACTGAAACAACTGACCACTGACCATGTCTGGGATAGGCCAGACATGCGCCATGTATTAAAAAGAGCTGTTGGCTTAGATCAACACTTGGCAGTAGATTTCGGAGAAGGTCAGCTCCAGGTCGGCGATGTTTTTGTTCTAATGAGCGATGGTGTTTGGGACGTGTTGGGTGACAAAAACATTCATCATATGATGGGGCTTTATGATAGCCCGCAATTGATTTGTGAGCACCTCACTAGAACTGCAATAGAAAAAGGTAGCGCCGATAATAGCACTGCCGTTGTAATTAAAATCAACCAACTGGGTGAGGATACTCTCACTGAGCTACTTGCGGGCGGCAAGCACTTAAGCTTACCTAAGAAGCTAGATATTGGTGAAATCATTGATGAATTTGAAGTTATAGATCTCTTGCATGAGTCTCGTGCTAGCTTGTTATACAAGGTCCGCAACATCAAAACAAAACAACTGTTTGTGCTTAAAACATTACAGCCTCTCCTGACCGATGATGTCGAGAGTTGTCATGGATTATTGAACGAAGAGTGGTTAGCGAAAAGGGTCGTTTCGCAATTCTTACCGCAAGTCTTTCCGGTATCAGTTGAAAAACGTAGCAAACTTTATTTTGTTATGAGTTGGCATGAAGGCGCAACGCTACAACAACGCCTAGATAGCGGTCATCACTTTACTGTAGCTGGCACAGCAAAAATTGGTTTAGATTTAATGCGTGGTATCGGTGCATTACATAGACTTAACATTGTGCATCGTGACATCAAGCCAGCCAATATACATTTGTCGAGTGATCAGCGACTTCGTATATTAGACTTGGGCATAGCGGTTACTAGCGCGGCTCCGAACATTGAGATATTGCAGAATCCAGGTACTCCAAGTTTCATGGCACCAGAGCTATTTAACGGTCAATCAGCTACATTTCAAAGTGATATTTATGCTGCTGGTGTTACTCTTTATCACTTACTTACACGTAAATACCCGCATGGAGAGATTGAGCCTTTTCAGCACCCTAAATTCGGTCAGCCCGTATCTCCGACTAGGTATCGTCCAGACATTCCATTTTGGCTAGAAAATATCATCCTTAAAGCTATAGCGCACGATGAAGAGCTAAGGTTTGAAACTGCAGAAGAAATGTTGTTAGCGCTTGAGCATGGAGAGTTAAAACCAATCTTAGCGCCTGCACGTACACCATTAATTGCGCGCGCTCGATTTATAAAATGGCAATGGATTGCTATCTTTTCGTTTATCTTGAATTTTTTATTAATTTATTTATTGGTTGTTTCGTGAGATTTTGTTAAAGGTTGAAATTATGAGTAATTGGGTAAAAGTGGCGCCACTTGAAGACATTCAAAGACTGGGAGCACGCGTTGTGCGCACACTAGATAGCGAAGGTAAAGCTGTGGAGATTGGAGTATTTCGATTGGAAGATGATCGTATCTTTGCCATTAATAATAGTTGTCCACATAAGGGTGGCCCATTGTCTGAGGGAATCGTTTATGGCGATAAAATTGCTTGTCCAATGCATAGCTGGAAAATTAGTTTAGTTGATGGGAAAGCTGAAGAGCCGGATGTCGGGCAAACCGCGTGCTTTAAAACCAAAGTAGAATCTGGCATTGTGTATCTAGAATTGAAAGATAAATAAGCTTGATTAAACAAACAAAAAGTACATGCTGTTACTGTGGCGTTGGCTGCGGCGTCATTATATCCAGTGAGAACAACCGGATTGTAGACGTTAAAGGCGACCCTAATCACCCAGCCAACTTTGGTCGACTATGCACTAAAGGCTCCACATTACATCTGACGGCTAAACTTGATAACCGATTACTCTACCCTGAGTTGCGAAGAAGTAAACATACCGCAAGAGTTCGAGCTACATGGGATGAATCTCTTGATCTTATCGTTGAAAAATTCGCCACAACCATAGAAACTCATGGCCCAGATTCCGTAGCTTTTTATATTTCAGGTCAATTGCTTACCGAAGACTACTATGTATTTAACAAGTTGGCTAAAGGCTTGATTGGCACGAATAATGTAGATACAAATTCACGCTTGTGTATGAGTTCAGCTGTGACAGGATACAAATCGACGTTAGGCGCTGATGCCCCACCCGCATGTTATGAGGATATTGACCATACTGATTGCTTGTTTATTGCTGGCTCCAATACCGCATTCGCTCATCCTATTATCTATCGCCGTATTGAAGATGCTAAAGCCAACAACCCGAATCTAAAGATTATTGTAGTTGATCCTAGGCGCACTGACACAGCTCAGGCAGCGGACCTCCATCTAGCCATATTGCCAGGCACTGACGTTGCCTTATTTAATGGCATGCTACATGTAATGTTGTGGGAAGGTTTGTTGGATATGGATTACATCCGTGAACATACTCATGGGTTCGATGCTTTAAAAGATACGGTACGTGAATACACACCAAAAATGGTTTCTGACATTTGTGGCATAAAAGAAGCGGACCTCATTACTGCTGCCAAATGGTTTGGAAAAGGCCCAAGTCTCTCCATGTACTGTATGGGCTTAAATCAATCTATTCATGGCACTGACAAAAATGCAGCTCTCATTAATCTGCACTTAGCTACTGGGCAAATCGGTAAGAAAGGTGCAGGACCATTCTCTTTAACAGGTCAACCTAATGCTATGGGTGGGCGTGAGGTTGGTGGTATGGCCAACTTATTGTCAGGTCACCGCGATTTAGCAAACGCGGAACATCGCGATGAGATAGCTAAACTTTGGGGAGTTGCAAGTGTGCCAGAAGCAGTTGGAAAAACTGCGATTGAAATGTTCGACGCGGTCAAAGACGGAAGCATTAAAGCTATTTGGATTGCATGCACAAATCCGGCACACTCTATGCCAGATTTA
This sequence comes from Methylophilaceae bacterium, assembly GCA_947379975.1. Classification (GTDB taxonomy): domain Bacteria; phylum Pseudomonadota; class Gammaproteobacteria; order Burkholderiales; family Methylophilaceae; genus Methylotenera. The sequence goes on from CANCPF010000031.1 coordinate 12,111, forward strand.
AACAACGTGATTGTTGCCTTAAATACTGCTGAATTTGTTGTCGTACAAGATGCATATAACCATACAGACACCAATCAATACGCAGATGTATTGTTACCAGCCAGCACTTGGGGTGAAAAAGAAGGTACTGTTACCAATTCTGAGCGACGAATTACACGAGTAAACCCTGCAGTACCTGCACCAGGGGAAGCTAAGCATGACTGGCAGATTATGGTGGAGTTTGCACAGCGCTTAGAGAGAAGATTAGGAAAAGACCGCACATTATTTCCATACACAAATACTGAACAAATTTTTAATGAACATCGTGAAACTACTCGTGGTCGTGACTTGGATATTACTGGATTAAGTTATAAATTACTTAGCGATCAAGGCCCCCAACAATGGCCGTTTCTGACTAATGACACTTCTGGAAAAGCTCGCCTGTATACAGATGGTATTTTTGCCAAGCCTGACGGAAGAGCACAGTTTGTGAATGCTCATTATCAAGGAACAGCTGATAAAACTGATTCGCGGCATCCTTTGCATTTGCTCACAGGTCGTTTGCGTGACCAATGGCACGGTATGAGCCGCACCGGAACAGTTGCCCAATTATTTAACCATTCAGAAGAGCCTGTGATCCTCATTAACGCTGACGATATGACGCGTCGCTTAATTAAAGATGGTGATATTGTCAAAGTCAGCAACCGACGCGGCAGCTTAGTACTGACAGCAAAATCTTCTGATGAAGTGCAACCATCACAAACTTTTATAGCCATGCATTGGGGTAGTCAATTCATGCATGGTTTGGGTGTAAATGCACTAATGCCCCCATCGTTTGATAAGTTGTCTAAACAACCAGAACTTAAACATACCGCCGTTAAACTGGAAAAGTTAGATCTGCCATGGCGAATGACAGTAATGCGCACGATTCAAGATTTAAATATGTTGCAAGAAGTACGTAAATTACTCGCCAACTTCCAATATGCCAGTTGCGGCTTATTCGGCCGAGATAGCGAACAAAATGCAGGCATGCTTATTCTCAGAGCAGCCCATACTGGAGCCCCTGACAGTTTATTGATTGCTGAGATAGATTTGATACTTGGCATGACTGATGACATGCCATTACTTAATTACAATGATGCCAAACGTGGTGTAAGCAAAAGAATTTTAGTTGAGAGTAACCGTAATACCAACAATCCGGAAGTAACAGGGGTGCGTTTGGTAGGTGAAACGTTGGCAGCAGACTGGCTGAAAGATGTCATGTCCTCAGGAGCATTCACTACAGAGCTGCGCCGCTGGGCATTAGCTCCCCTAAGTACACCTCCTGCAGGGAACCGGAGCCGAGGTAGAATTATATGCAATTGTTTGGATATTGCTGAAAATGACATTATTGACACCATACAATTAGGTGCAGATTTAATTACCTTACAAAACAAATTGAAATGTGGTACGGAATGCGGTTCTTGCGTTCCAGAACTCAAGCGCTTAGTACGCATTCATGAGATAAAACATGTAGTGTGAATTAGTTTTTGCAAATGACCGCTTCTGGCCCAAAGCAGTCGCTCACTGCGACGACTTTATTTCTTACAAGTGTTAATTCCAAGTATTGGATATGCTGGGCACCAGCCAATAAGTCCTGTACTTAAAGGTAGAATTCCAATAAAAGCCCATACAGGGCCATTAAAGATGCCAGCCCAAGATAACAGTGCCAAGCCAGCAACAATTCTAATGATGCGATCTATACCACCACTATTTGATTTCATCGTTATAGCTCCTTAAACGTAAATTTTTTAAACATTGTTGGTTTCTGCAAAAATCTATTCGTCACTCGAAACGTTTTAACCCGGCAACATTGGTGATTACAATTTCCTTACCATTCACTTCAATCAGACCCGCGTTGTTAAGCCGAAACATTACCCGTGACAATGTTTCCGGTGTGATGTTAAGCATTGATGCAATGGTTAGTTTATTCGCTGGCAACTGCACGCGTTCAGGATTTGGTGAATCGTTACTAATTTGTAATAAATAGCCAATTAAGCGTTGGGTGCTATTTTGTAAAGAGATAGATTCGATGTCATTGACTAGTTGCCTATTACGCGCAGATATACCAGCCAACATACGTCGCACAACCGTAACATCGTTATCAAGAATATCAAAAATCACATCTCTGGTAATCAGTAACACTTTTGAATCCAAAGTAGCTTGAGCATAAATAGGAAATGAACGCTCTAAAAATAGCACGGCTTCCCCAAAACTTTGGCCCGGTTGAATCAGGCCAATCACTTTTTCATCCCCTTGGGGTGAAATTACCCCTAGCTTTATTTGACCTTCCAGCAACAGGTAAAAACCATGTGCCTTATCTCCACGATTAAATAACGTAATTCCACGTTGTACTTCCAACATCTTAGTACCAGCAACTAATTGCGTAATTTGGCTAGGTTGTAATTCTGAGAACATGTAGAACTCAGATAGGCTGTTGGCAATGGCTTCTTTATGCATCCGAATAACTCTTTGTATTTTTATATGGACGTATTGTCTACCAATCAAAATTTCGAACCTTGATGTGCATCAAGAATTATTCACTACTTGCCTGTTACTGTTCACATGAAAATTTTATTCACTACTTATTTCAAAGGAGCATTGTGATGAGCGCAACTTTCACAAAGTCGATGGCGCGAAACGTTTTTTACGGCGGAGGGTTATTTTTCTTTCTACTGTTTATAGCGCTGACATTCGATACCATGCAGGCATTGCCAAAACGAGACAACAGTCAAAACATCACTCCGGCTGTTGCCCATGGCAAAAAACTATGGGAAGTCAATAATTGCATTGGCTGCCACACCTTACTCGGTGAAGGTGCTTATTTTGCGCCTGAACTGGGAAATGTATACCCACGTCGCGGACCCGATTTCATTAAAGCATGGATTAAAGGCCAACCTACCGGAGCTCCAGGGCGCCGTCAGATGCCACAATTCAATTTATCGGATGCAGATATTGATGATGTGATTGCATTTCTAAAATATGCATCAGAAATCAACACCAACAAATGGCCACCAAACATTGAAGGCTAATCCGTCATTATCTAAGGAGATCACAAATGAAATATAAGTCTCAGGCAGTGGCGAAGCTTTACTTTATCGCCGCGATTGCCCTCTTCCTAGGTCAGATTATATTTGGTCTGATTATGGGTTTACAGTATGTGGTTGGGGATTTTCTGTTCCCCGCCATTCCTTTTAACGTTGCTCGCATGGTGCATACCAATCTGCTCATCGTGTGGCTACTTTTCGGCTTTATGGGAGCATCGTATTATTTGATTCCAGAGGAGACAGAAACAGAGTTATTTAGTCCTAAGCTCGCCATCATTACCTTCTGGGTATTTCTGGCCGCTGGGGTGCTGACGATACTGGGGTACCTACTGGTGCCTTATGCCGCGTTGGCGAAAATGACCGGTAATGACCTGCTTAATACTATGGGTCGAGAGTTCCTTGAGCAACCGCTACCCACTAAAGTAGGTATCGTGTTGGTGGCGCTATCATGGCTATTTAACATCACCATGACGATGCTTAAAGGTCGTAAAACAGCCATTAGTTTAGTACTCACACTAGGTATGCTCGGTTTAGCTGTGTTCTTTCTATTCTCATTTTACGATCCAGTAAACTTAGTAAAAGATAAATTTTACTGGTGGTGGGTAGTCCATTTATGGGTAGAAGGAGTTTGGGAGCTTATCTTGGGTGCTATGCTCGCTTTCGTACTGATTAAAGTTACTGGTGTAGACCGTGAAGTAGTTGAAAAGTGGTTGTACGTGATTATCACCATGACACTAGTCACTGGCATCATTGGGACAGGTCACCATTATTACTGGATAGGTGCACCAGCCTATTGGCAATGGTGGGGATCAATCTTCTCAGCCCTTGAGCCAATTCCATTCTTTATGATGACCGTTTTTGCTTTCAATATGGTGAACAAACGACGTCGTGAGCATCCTAATAAAGCCGCAACATTGTGGGCATTAGGCACTAGCGTGATGGCGTTTTTAGGTGCTGGCTTATGGGGTTTCTTGCACACACTAGCACCAATCAACTATTACGCGCATGGCACACAGTTGACGGCAGCGCATGGTCACTTAGCCTTCTATGGCGCCTATGCGTTGGTAGTGCTGACCATGATTTCTTATGCGATGCCTATACTACGTGGACGCGCAGCCAACCCAGAGCGAGCACAAATCATGGAGATGTGGGCTTTCTGGTTAATGACAGTATCTATGTTCTTTATTACGTTGTTTCTGACTGGTGCGGGTATTGTGCAAATCTGGTTGCAACGTTTATCTTCAACGCCTATGAGCTTTATGGCGGTACAAGATCAAATATCAATTTTTTACTGGGCACGTGAAGGTGCTGGCATAGTATTCTTAATTGGCCTAACACTTTACATCCGTAGCTTCTTTGTCAAGGGAGAAAGTAAAGCATTTGAATAGTTAATCAACTTGAAAAAAAGGAGGGGCTGTTAGCCCCTTTTTTTATTATTTATATACCTTGATTTGCATCAATGAATTACTGGGCAGAACAGCAGACTATGAGACGCATAAACGCTAACTCAGCTCAACTCTACCATCGGAGAAAATAGATATGCAAACTACCAATATGATCTCAGTGAAAGAGTCGTCCTTAGAAAAAATTGAGTATCAAAATCTGCCAGGTGACTTTGCATTATGGATCTTTATTTTTGCAGAAATGTTGGTGTTTGGAGTGTTGTTTATTGCCTACGCATTTAGTCGTGCGCAAAATGTTGCGTTGTTTAATGATTCTCAACTAACGTTAAACCGTGGTTTCGGTGCAATCAACACAGTGATCTTAATCACCAGCAGTTACTTTGTGGTACGCGGCGTTGCTGCGATTAAAAAAGACTTAACGCACCAATGCGCTTATTGGTTGAGTGGCGCTTTAGTTTTAGGCAGCGTCTTTGTTGGTATAAAGATGGTTGAGTTTTATGAAAAATTCAATGCTGGAATTTCAATGAGCACGAATAATTTTTACATGTTTTACTTGTCGCTTACTTTCTTCCACTTGATGCATGTGCTAATGGGCATGGTGATACTTGCTACCATTATTGCTAGAACTCGACGCGGCGCTTATAGCGCAAAACAACATACTGGGGTTGAAACAGGGGCTTCATTTTGGCATATGGTGGATTTCTTATGGATTATCTTGTTTCCTTTGGTTTATGTGATTCGCTAGGGTCTTAATGCAAATGTCTCAATCTACATTATTTTCAACATGCATCTTTGTGCTTTTGGTCGCGTTAACTTTTGCTACGTTCTCTATTGGCGAGGCAGGCATGGCTGGAAAATACACCATGTTGATCTTGCTTGCCATTGCAATGATTAAGAGTCAAATGGTTGCACATTATTTTATGTCACTACACCAAACTAGGCCCTTGTGGCGGCTGATTATGTTGATGTATTTTGTCATTGTTGGCGGCCTCATTGCAGTAGCTTATCTAATAGGCTTGGCTTAGAGCGATTAAACAAAAAACTAGATGCTAATAACTTTCAAGACATCCCTTTAAAAGTATTACTGGAACCATTATGAAAAACCTACCTTTCTATAAAGCGCAAGGCAGTGAAATAGAGTTGTTTGAGCGTGCGTGGCGGAATCATTTACCTTTACTGATTAAAGGCCCGACAGGCTGTGGAAAAACGCGATTTGTTTCCCATATGGCAGAAAAACTTAATTTGCCACTTTATACCGTTGCTTGCCATGACGATTTAACCGCTGCAGATTTAGTTGGCAGGCACTTGATCGTAGATGGTCAAACCGTTTGGAGTGATGGTCCGTTGACACGAGCCGTAAGAGAGGGGGGTATTTGCTATCTAGATGAAGTGGTAGAAGCACGTAAAGATACGACTGTGGTTTTGCATCCTTTAGCTGACGATCGTCGCATATTGCCTATAGACCGAACTGGTGAGCAATTATCTGCACCGCCATCTTTCATGTTGGTGGTGTCATATAACCCTGGCTATCAAAACTTTCTTAAGGGGATGAAGCCTTCAACTAGGCAACGCTTTATCTCGCTGGCCTTTGATTTTCCTCAAGCTGACGAAGAAGAGCTGATTTTAACAGGCGAAACTAACATCGATGCGATGACCGCAAAGCGCCTAGTTTCAATCGCCAATGCATTCCGAGCACTGAAAGATCACGACCTTGAAGAAGTCGCTAGCACTCGTCTTCTAGTATACGCTGCCACACTAATTAAAGATGGCTGTGAACCTACATTGGCTTGCCGTGCGGCCTTGGTGGAAACTCTTACCGATGATCCTGAAACAGCTGTGGCACTGCGTGAGGTAATAGATGCGACCTTTGGCAAATAACTTAATCAAGAGGATAGGTTAAGCCGTATGGAAGAGTATGTCGGTGAGCTATGGCATAAATTAGTGACGCGAGTGGCTGATCGGCAGCATGAAGATGCTGCTGTGTGCTTAGATGAAATTAGCAAAACTGCAGCGATTTTCTTTCGAGCACTAGGGGGTGATGCCGGACTTAACCTCTCAGCAGCACCATCGACAAGGCATGGCGCTCGTCGCCGTTGGATGGAGCGTTTAGCCACAATAGGTGAGCGTGTAGAATTGTCATGGCGTGATGGTGAAACCCTGCGTTTGCCTGAACGCATTGCGATATTTGATCAGCGTAGACTAAATCGTGATTTATATTTATGGCTTGTTGCGCTTTCTGCCGCTGAGGTTGATGACAAGTTGCCTTGGATAATACGTAATCAAGTCGCAACAAAAATTACGCTCGAACGCTTTCCAGGTTTGGTACCTCGCTATCATCAGCTTGTAGATGCATTGTTGCTACTTCGTCCAACTACAGACGATTTGCCACCCGCAGAAGCGGCACAAGAAAGCGTCATTCGCCAAGCACTAAAATATCCAGGCAGCGTGACTGCATTACCTCCATCAAAAATTTCATTTCATCCTGTGGCTTTATGGACGCATCCGACCCCTCCGATTAGTCATTTAAGTAATGTTAGTAACACTGATGGAGCGACGGAAAGAGAGCAGTCTGACAGTCCGAATACAGCAAAAAGTCGACGTAAACATGCAGCAGAACGGACCGATATGCCTGATGGAAAAGATGGTTTTTTAATGATGTTCAGAGCCGAGAGCCTGTTTTCTTGGACTGAGTATATTAAAGTCAATCGGCCGCAGGATGAAGAGGATGACCTGGC
>CANCPF010000032.1 GCA_947379975.1 Methylophilaceae bacterium
GCTCAAAAAAGATTTTATAACTGGATAGATATTGGTCTAGTCACTGATTATTGGCTAGTGATGCAACGTATTCTTAAAGGTGAGGTGAGCTACCTTGAAATGCCCGGAACTGAAGTAAAACCCGGCATTTGGGTGGGCATCAATACCCGTATAGATTGGGATAATGTCAACATAACAGGCCCAGTGTATATTGGTTCGAGCACACAAATTGAAAGTGGCGCAAATATTGTGGGGCCTTGTTGGATATGCCATGGCAGTCAAATTAAGAAGAATAGCCATATTATTAGATCAATTTTATTTGAATATACAAGAGTTAGTGAAAACATGATATTGAATGAATTAGTCATGTCTTCAACCTACTGTGTGAAAAGAAATGGTGACACTTACTATATTGGCGACGATAGATGTGACCTTAAATGGGGTGATGCAAGAGTAAAGACCTAATCAGTAGACATCTCAAATAAATCCTATGTCAATTTACAAAAACGATTGCACCAGATTAGTAAATATATGAATTTTAAGTAGAGGTTTAGAATGGAACTAAAATTATCGAAATGGGGAAATAGCCTAGCACTCAGATTACCATTGTCCGTGACTAAGTCTCTACATTTAGAAGATGGGGACACATTGGAGATTAATATTAACAAATTAAGAGAGATAGTCTTAACTCCTATTAATGCCTTTGATAAAGCTGGTTTTTTACATAAACTACAAGAAATGCATAGGAAAAATATATCTTACAACCTTGCCAGAATTAAAAAGCATGGCGAGCTATCAGACATGATATATGTAGATACGAGCGTCATAGTAACTATGCTTACTAATGTGGCTGACACGCAAATATCTATAGACTGGTTTTGCAGCCTAGAAGTTATACCTATTAGCGGAGAATGTTTAATTGCGGAATTTAATAGCGCGATTGCATTAATGCAAAGCAATTCTCAGCTGTCAGAACGAAAAATGAAGTCCATTTTATCTCTGTTTGAGGAACTCATTAGTGGTGGCATTAAATTGCTACCCGTTAATCGTGAAGTTTTTAAAAAAGCCAGTGATTTAATTTATAACGAGCCAACAATGCCGGTGCGTACATCACTACATTTAGGAATTGCCTTGGCAAGCGATGCTAATGAATTTGTAACTCTAGACGCTGAACAATATGCATTTGCAAATAAACTAGGCTTCAGTGGTAAGTTGCTTGACGCCAATAAACTCACTATCAAATAATTAGCTACATTTGGCACAATTGCTCAATAATCTTTAATTAACTGGTTATCAATTAATTCTCGCACTATTGTTTCGTCAAAAACATAGGCAGGAGTATCTACATTTCTAGGGAGACCTACAACAAAAGTAACGCCTGCAATTGCATTTCTAAAAAAACCTACATCACCGTGATGTTTTTTTACAATGGACTTTATGATTGATAAGCCTAAACCTAAACCTACTCCGCGTCCTTGCTCTGAAATAGACTTAAATGGCATAAATACTGAACCTGAATCTGCTTGATTTATGCCACTTCCATTGTCGCTTAAGACAAAAAATACATAATCACTGTTACCCATGGTAGCAAGATTTATTTGCGGCTCCTTAACATTATTGGTAGCCTTTATTGCGTTGGTAATAAGGTTAATAATACTCTGTAATAGAAGCCCATGATCACCTGGTATTTGAACATGCCTAAGGTTGTAATGCTGTGTGAACGTAACGCGTTTACTAAGAATTTGTTTTTTACTTACATATACAGCATCGCGCGTCAAATCATCTATATCTACCGGGTCGGTTAGCAATACTGCATCATCATTCTGTAACAGGAGTCTAAGAGATTGAATGATATTAATTGCACGCGTATTATCTAGCTTAATATTCTTTAGGTCTGCTAACAACCTAGGTTCTGAATTCATCTTAGTTAAGTATCGAATCATTCGATCAATATTTAATAACATTGCAGCTAATGGCTGAGTAAGCTCATGAGCAATTGCTCCAGAAAATGCAGCAAAACCGTGAATCCCAGCATTACTTGAAAGCTGACTAAACTGTTGTTCGCGCCTAATCATTTGATCTTCTAACACTTGCTGCTTACCTAGTGTTTTATCCATTTTTTCGTTAGCAAATAGCATCTCGCCTGCCGCCTGCTTGAGAATCATTTGCATGTAAGCAAAGTTAAGTAAAAACATTGCAATCATCACTAAGACTAAACTGATTAATACAGCGGTTGAATATTTAAACAAAGCAATTTCAACTGTTGAATAATTAAAATCAGACAGTATCAGTGAAAGAGAAAGAATAATTAGAGAGGCATTAATTTGAATCATCCTGCCAGCCGCTAAGTAACCTTGTTTCTTTAAGTTTAAGCCCAGCATAAAACGACAAAGGAATAAAATTATGACTACCAAGACTGCAGCTAATATTCTGATGTGATCAGAAAGCTTCCAGATCAGATAAATACTCAACGCAATGATAAAAGTAATGATGAGTATGAGATACCCGACAATATGCCTACGATTAAACTTGTTGAGCCAGCGATATAGAATGCTGTTATGTCCAACCAATCCAACGATCATCAAAAATTGGGCTAGATAAATTGAAAGATAGTCTGGAATGTATCCGCGCAAGCCAATTAAAAATGATCCAATCCCTAATAAAACACCCAGGCCGCACCACCAGTAAACCTCAGAATTATAACGACCTACCAAACTTAACAATACACATAGCGGTATTAAAAACTGCACTAAAGCAACAATTATAAAAACCGTACGAACATCAATCTGCATCATATAAGTTCATAGTTAAATATACTTATTTTTGTACGAGAAAATTTGATATTGGTTAACCAGCGGTAGGTGTTAAATTGAGCGATTGTGAAAATAGAACAAGTTCTGCTTGAGAGCTAACGCCTAATTTATGTAATATTTTTGCTTTATACACTTTCACAGTAATCTCGGCTAAATCTAACTGCTTAGCTATGTCTTTAATTTTTCCACTACTTAAAAGGCGTTCAAAAAGTAATTTTTCTCTAGGTGTAAGGGTATTAAACTTATCGATTGACTCGCTGGTGATTATTTTTCGATTCGCACGAGTAACAATAACCTGCATAGCTTTTTCAACAGAGCTAAGTAGTGTATACATATCAAATGGTTTGAGTAGAAAGTCGTATGCCCCTTGGCGGAAAGCGGCAACCACTTCCGATGGCGCGGCATGTCCGCTAATAAATACCACTTGAACATTCATATTTGATTGGTTTAAGTCTGAAATTAAACCAAGTCCAGTGAGGTCTGGCATTTGTAAATCCAACAAAATAACACTATTATCAATATCAGAAGACTCCTCCAAAAAACTTTTGGCACCTGCCCAAGAACCGACTTGATAACCAGCTTCTTGCAAAATTAGTACGATCGCATTTCTTAGAGAATCATCATCGTCTATAACATGTACAAAGTTACTTTGCATTACTTTCACCTAATATTAAAATTAATTTAGCTAAATAAATTATTCGTCTAAATTATGGCCAATTCAAGCTCAAAGCACAACCTCTGAGCGTAACTTAATAAGCTAATTTAATTAGCCCGCTGGTTTCTTGCCAACTGCTATTTAAATATGAAATTCATAAATGTTGGTTGATTTACTCATTAAACACGCACGACTTAAAGCAACTTTCTTTGTCTAGGTTGTGCATTATTATTAGCATTAAACAAACTGCCTTTTCTAGCGCGCTTTTGAATATATTTAGTTAAATCTTCACCGCTAATGTTTTTAGCTTTACCTTTAATAGTGATATTTGCCGTTACGCCATCACATAATTCCACACGTTCCAGTGATGCACTTTCTGGCATATCCATCATACGCACGCCTCTGCCGCCGTTTGGATATTCGTTAATTTCGCTGACTTGAAATACTAACAGTTTATTTTCAGAAGAGCTTAGCGCAACATGCGTACTTGCATCTAATTTAACAGGTGCGTTAATAGTGGCGCCCTCTTCAGGCTTCATAAAGGCTTTACCAGCCTTAGGTCTGGCAATCAGGCCTTTTAATGGCGCAATAAAACCGTAGCTGTTTGAAGTGGTAAATAGGTATTTATCTTCATCTTTACCTGAAAGCGCATGTAGCAATTTGGCACCATTTTGAATTTCAATAATAGCGCTAACTGGAATACCGTCACCCTTGCCACCAGGCACGCTAGATGCGTCAAATGAATAACAACGGCCATTTGAATCTATTAATATAATTGGCAAGGTGGTGCGGGTTTCAATCACTGAAAACTCACCATCGCCAGCTTTCCATGCCAAAGATTCTCTATCCACACCGTGGCCTTGCCTTGCCCGAATCCAGCCATTTTTAGACAGCATAATAGTGACGGGCTCATCAACTACAAAAGCTTTCTGACCGCCCTGCACGCGTTCTACTGGTTCAATTAAGGTGCGTCTATCATCACCATATTTTTCAGCGTCTTGCTTGATTTCTTTAGCTGTGAGTCTACGTAATTTTGCTTCACTCGCTAAAATCGCTTCTAGTTTTCCAGCTTCCTCACGCAATTCTTTTAGCTCACGCTCAATCTTAAAACCTTCTAATCGGGCTAATTGACGTAACCTGATTTCAAGAATATCTTCGGCTTGAATTTCACTTAAATTAAACGCAGCAATTAAATCGGCTTTGGGATCATCTGAATTGCGAATCACTTTGATGATTTCATCAATATGTAAGAAAGCAATCAAACGGCCATCTAAAATATGGATGCGGCGATTGATTTTGTCTAAATCAAATTGACTGCGTCTTTTAACCACGTTCAATCTGAATTCTATCCATTCTTTGAGGATTTTAACTAAACCTTTTTGCGCAGGCCGGCCATCTGTGCCTATCATCACCATATTCACCGGACAGGAAACTTCCATGCTGGTATGTACTAGTAAAAATGCCATCAACTCTTCACTAGGAATTTTACTGGTTTTAGGTTCAAGGATTAGGCGTACATCTTTTTTACCTTCGCTTTTCACTGAATCCAACATACTTAAGACCGATTGTTTAATCAATAACTGGTCTTGGTCTATGGTTTTTTTGTCTTTTTTTGGCTTGGGATTAGATATGGCCTCAATTTCAGCCATGACAGTTTCAACCGAAACACCATGCGGCAATTCGTTGATGATAATGCGCCACTGGCCACGTGCCATTGGCTCGAGCACCCATCTAGCGCGTAAACGTAAGGAGCCACGTCCTGTTTCATAAGCACTATGAATATCAGCCGTTTGTGAAATTAGCTGTCCTCCTCCAGGAAAGTCTGGGCCCGGCACATGCACCATTAATTCTTCAGTCGTACAATGCGGATTATCCATCACATGTAAGACGGCATTAGCAATTTCACGCATATTGTGCGGAATCATCTCGGTTGCCATACCCACGGCAATGCCGGAGGCACCGTTTAATAACATCATCGGCAATCTAGCTGGCAACATGACAGGCTCTTGAAAAGCACCGTCATAATTACTTTGAAAATCTACCGTGCCACGATCAATTTCAGACAATAACAAGTCAGCAATAGGCGACAAACGCATTTCGGTATATCGCATTGCGGCCGCGCCATCACCATCACGCGAACCGAAATTGCCTTGGCCATCAATCAGCGGGTAACGTAAGGTAAAGTCTTGCGCCAAACGTACCGCAGCCTCATACGCTGAGCTATCGCCATGTGGATGATACATACCCAAAACGTTGCCGACCACACGCGCTGATTTAACCGGCTTAACGCCAGCCACTAAACCCATTTCTTTCATGGCAAATAAAATGCGGCGCTGCACAGGCTTTTGGCCATCTTCTACTGAGGGTAGCGCGCGACCTTTTACGACTGAAACAGCATAGGCTAAATAGGCTTCTTCAGCATATTCACCAATCGCAACTGCGCCATTTTCGTTATTTTCATCCAACATATTAAGATCATCCATGATTAAACATCCGCCTCAACATCGTTACCACGGCGTTCTATCCATTCTTTTCTGGCGGCTGACTCATTCTTAGCCATTAGCATATCAAACATTCTATGCGCAACTTTTGCTTCACCTTCAGGCATACGAACTTGCACTAATCTTCGCGTGTCTGGGCATAGCGTAGTTTCCCATAACTGATCAGGATTCATTTCACCAAGACCTTTAAAGCGCTGAATGCCGACTTTATCCTCAGCAACGCCTTCTCTCTTTAGCTTTTCCAGCGTCGATATTTTTTCCGCATCATCAGACACATAAATTTTTCTGGCAGGTTTGCTTTTACCTTGAGCAGGCACATCAATTCTGTAAAGTGGCGGCTGTGAGATGTAAACATGGCCGCGTTCGATTAATTTAGGTGCATGACGCAAAAATAGCGTCAGCAGCAAGACTTGAATATGTGAACCATCCACGTCCGCATCAGACAATATGCAAAGTTTGCCGTAACGCAGACCGGAAAAATCAGGATTATCGTTAATAGTGTGCGGTTCTATGCCTAGCGCCACAAAAATATCATGCACTTCTGAATTACCAAAAATACGCCCCGCGTCAACTTCCCACGTGTTGAGTACCTTGCCGCGCAATGGCAGCAACGACTGAAATTCATTATTTCTGCCCATTTTTGCGCTACCACCTGCAGAATCACCTTCCACTAAAAACAACTCAGCGGCCATGGTGCCTGCGGCCTCACAATCTGTGAGCTTAGATGGCATCATATTCACGCCAGAAGATTTACGCTTCTCAATTTTTTGTGTCGATTTATTTCGAGCGGCAGCCGAGCGATTAACCAAATCCGAAATGCGCTTGGCCTGCTCTACATTTTGACTCAACCAAGTCTCCATGATGGGCTTGACTGATGAAGCGACCATTTTCATGGCATCGCGATTGGTCAGCTTTTCTTTTGTTTGACCTTGAAACTGCGGATCTAACACTTTTGCCGCCAACACATAGCAAACGTTGTTCCAAACATCTTCAGAGGAAACTTTGACGCCACGCTGCATCATGCTGTGATGTTCCATGAACGACTTTACCGCTTCAAACACGCCATTACGCAGGCCTGCTTCATGCGTACCGCCAGACAGTGTAGGAATTAGATTGACATAAGATTCGCCGCGCGCACCGCCCGCACCAAAAGATAGCGCCCAGATAGAACCTTCGCCTTTTGAGATACCTTCATTACTTTCGTTGTGATAAAACTCGCCAAATATGGTGGGAATTTGCGGCTCGTCATCAACGACTTCGCGCTCGCCGATCATTTCGTCTAAATACTGCGGCAGACCACCCTCGTAAGTCCATGAACGTTCATCGAAGCCATCAGCACCTTCAACTGCCAAGGTAACGCTTACACCACGTAACAGCACTGCTTTAGATTTAATGAGATGTTCAAGCTGTGGAATCGACACTCTAGGTGCGTCAAAATATTTAGCGTCAGGCCAGCACTTTACCGTGGTGCCAGTGTCTTTTTTCAAACATTTGCCAATTTCTTTTAGCGGCTCTATACAATCACCATTAGCGAAAATTAGCCCGTGTATTTTGCCATCACGTTTTACTTTAACTTCTAAGCGAGTCGATAGCGCATTAGTGACAGAAACGCCAACACCATGCAAGCCACCAGAAAAACGATAAGAACTATTCTCGTCTTCCTTATCAAATTTGCCGCCGGCATGTAATTGCACAAAAACCAGCTCAACGGCAGGCTGTGTTTCGCCAGTGGGAATTTCTACAGGAATACCTCGGCCATTGTCAGAAACTTCAACTGAGCCATCTTTAAAAATGGTAACGGCAATATTGGTCGCGTGACCACCCAGCGCTTCATCCGCGGCATTATCAATCACTTCTTGCACGATATGCGTAGGCGAATCTGTTCTGGTATACATGCCAGGCCTTGCGCGTACAGGCTCTAATCCACGTAGTACCCTTACCGAGTCTGCATCGTATTCTTTTTCTGCCATTTTTTACCTTACATTACATTTTCTAAAATGTAGTTAACTCATACTAAACTTTACACTAGCAATACAGCACAAATCGAGATTATTAAGCAGAAACTATTTCCATTTCAGTGTCATATTCTTCAACCATATCGATAATTTTATCGGCAAATGCGTCGTCGTAATCGTATGTCCACTCAGAATTTTCAGCATTCTCGCTGGTAATCACTGGTGTGAAGGTCATATCAAGAAATTTACCATCACCAGTATCAATGACGGTAAAGCCATCTTGGTGCTCAACTAATTCCCAATTATCAGGGACTTCCATGCCTAGTGTGATAGTGACTTGAAGTTTTTTCATTATATTGGTCCTTAAATTAATCTGTTAATTAACGCTTGATGCGAAGTATAACTCATCGCGATGGGCGCACTGCAGGAGTAGTTAAATGCTACTGCAGATAAAGCCACTTTATTCTAATAGTTCGACATGATTCTAATCACTCAACATGAATTCATATTATGATGCTAGATCTTAAAATTAATCGGATCCCATCAAAATGACACAAGAAAACGAAGTCGTAAATACTAGCCCAAAATGCGGTTGTGGTCGTAGCCTGCATATGCCTTATTGCGATGGCAGCCATGGTCGCTCTGAAAAACAATATGCTGAATGGAAACTCCAAACAGCATTAGAAAATCAAAACGCTGAAACTGCTAAAAATAGCGATTAATTACTTCATGCAATGGCATCTATGCCAAATTTAAAATTCAGCAAACTCGCCTCAAACTAAGCATGCCAATAAAAAATGCCCTTTGAAGTTAACTTCAAAGGGCATTCTCTAATAGGATAATTTCACTGATTAATTTCGTGAAGATATCGTAATCACTAAACTTTCTTAAAGACTAAACTGCCGTTTGTCCCACCGAAACCAAAGTTATTTTTCAACGCATATTCAATGTTCATATCGCGCGCGGTATTGGCACAAAAGTCCAAATCGCATTCAGGATCTTGATTGAATATATTAATGGTAGGTGGCGACACTTGGTTGTAAATAGAAAGTACCGTGAATACAGACTCTAAACCACCAGCACCACCCAATAAATGGCCAGTCATAGATTTGGTAGAGTTCACGACTAATTTATAAGCGTGTTCGCCGAAAGCCGCTTTAATAGCATTGGTTTCGTTAGAGTCACCCAATGGCGTTGAAGTACCATGCGCGTTAATAAACTGTACTGCACTTGGATCTATGCCCGCATTATTCATGGCATTACGCATAGAACGGCGTGGACCATCCATATTTGGCGCCGTCATGTGATAAGCATCGGCACTCATGCCGTAACCACTTAATTCAGCATAGATTTTTGCACCGCGTTTTTTGGCATGCTCGTATTCTTCCAACACCATGACACCAGCACCCTCGCCTATGACAAAACCATCACGGTCTTTATCCCAAGGACGGCTTGCAGTTGCAGGATCATCATTACGCGTTGATAAGGCACGTGAAGCGGCAAAACCACCCACACTTAATCGCGTAATAGCCGCTTCTGAACCACCGGCAATCATCATGTCTGCATCACCGTATTCAATCATGCGTGAAGCATCACCAATCGAATGCGTGCCGGTTGTACAAGCCGTAACAATCGCAACGTTAGGGCCTTTAAAGCCGAACATGATCGATAAATTACCTGAAATCATGTTGATAATGGTGCCGGGAATAAAGAATGGTGAAATTTTGCGTGGGCCTGAAGCCTGATACAAAATATCGGTATCTTCAATAAATTGCATGCCACCAATACCAGAACCAATTGACACACCAATACGCTCAGCATTTTCTTCTGTGACCACAATGCCAGAATCTTTAACCGCTTCAATAGCCGCTACTAAGCCGTATTGAATAAATGTATCCATCCGTCGTGCATCTTTGGCACTTAGATAATCTTCAACATTAAAGTCTTTTACTTCACCGGCAATGGTAGAAGAAAATGCACTTGCGTCGAATTTAGTGATTTGTGTGATGCCAGATCTACCAGCAAGAATATTATCCCATGCAGTTTTAACCCCAATACCAACGGGTGAAACTACACCAAGACCGGTGACGACTACTCTACGTTTTGACATAAATTTGGTTTAGACATAAATATGTCTCTTAGAAGGGTTTAAGAAACGAAGGGTAAAAGTAGCAGGTTTAAAAACCCGCTACTTTCATTTGAATTATTTGAGGTTAGTATTGATGTAATCAATCGCTAATTGAACTGTCGTGATTTTTTCTGCTTCTTCATCAGGAATTTCACAGTCGAATTCTTCTTCTAGTGCCATGACTAGCTCAACTGTATCTAGTGAGTCAGCACCTAAATCATCTACAAAAGATGATGCATTTTTAACATCAGCTTCGTTTGCACCAAGTTGTTCTGTAACAATTTTTTTAACGCGTTGTTCGATGTCAGACATCTAATTACCCCTTTTATTAAAAAATAACCAAATATAAAAATATACTTTAGCTAAGACAGCATTCTACCAAAACTCGGCAAGAATACCAAAAAACTTAAACAATACCAAAGAATTTATGCCTAATTTATGCTTAAGCAAGACTTACACCATCAACATCCCACCGTTCACATGGATGGTTTCGCCAGTAATATAGGCGGCGCTAGGTGAGGCTAAAAATGCGACGGTAGCCGCAATTTCTTTCACATTACCTAAACGGCCTAAGGGAATACGCGCAAGCATTTTATTGGTAATATCTTCTGGCAATTCTGCAGTCATGTCCGTATCAATAAAACCCGGCGCCACACAATTGACAGTAATACCACGACTGCCAACCTCGGCTGCTAACGATTTACTAAAGCCGGTCATGCCTGCTTTAGCGGCGGCATAATTAACTTGACCAGCATTTCCCATGTGACCTACCACAGATGAAATGCTAATAATTCTTCCACTACGCGCCTTCATCATTGGGCGTAATACAGCTTGGCTCATACGAAATACAGAAGTCAAATTTGTGCTTATTACCGCATCCCAATCATCGTCTTTCATACGCATCAATAATGTATCGCGAGTAATGCCAGCATTATTCACCAACACACTGACATCGCCATATTTCTCTGCGATGACTTTTAAAGTCGCGTCAATTTGCTCTGCATCATTGACGTTTAAGGCCATGCCTTCGCCTTTAATATTGGCTGCGGCAAATGTGCTGCTAATAGAGGCTGCGCCACTGTCTGAGGTTGCGGTGCCGATGACAATTGCACCTTGCTTACCAAGCTCCAGTGCGATTGCAGCGCCTATGCCACGGCTTGCGCCTGTAATTAAAGCAATTTGTCCAGTTAACATCGTAAGCCCTTGAAAAATATATATTAAATTTAATTACTATTTACTTGTAATTTTACGTCTAGTTTCACTCATTGTCTGATTTATAGCGTAGCCTGTAACTCAACTAAAGCCTCATTACTCACTAAAGCACTGCATGCAAACTCAGCAACGATGCGCTTAGTCAGTCCAGCTAATACTTTGCCAGGGCCACACTCTGCTGCTTGGTTAAACCCTTGCGTATGAATGGCCTGTACAGTCTCAACCCAGCGAACAGGGCTGTATAACTGGCGCACTAAAGCGTCTTTAATTTTATCACTGTCGTTATAGGATGCAACATCGGCATTATGTAACACAGGAATTTGTGGGGCATGAATAGCCACTGTTTTTAAATATTCAGCTAATTTTTCGGCAGCCGGCTTCATCAGCGCACAATGTGATGGCACGCTGACCGGAAGTGCTAAAGCGCGCTTGGCACCCTTTTCTTTTGCCAACACCATACCGCGCTCAACCGCTGCTTTATTACCAGCAATAACCACTTGGCCAGGCGAATTAAAATTAACCGCTTCTAGCACTTCATTCTGTGAAGCTTCAAGACAAACTGCACGCACAACATCATCGTCTAAGCCTAAGATGGCGGCCATTGCACCAACGCCTGTAGGCACAGCCGCTTGCATGACTTCTGCGCGATAACGTACCAATGGCAAAGCATCAGCAAAACTTAGCGCGCCGGCCGCAACAAGCGCCGTGTATTCACCTAAGCTATGGCCAGCCAAAATGCCGGGCATCGTTTTTGAGCTATCAATCCAAGCGCGCCAAGTAGCAACACCAGCAATCAACATGATTGGTTGCGTATGCGTGGTTTCATTCAGGCTCTCATTGGCTTCAGTTGCCATCGCCCAAAAATCGACGCCTAAAATGTCTGAGGCTTCAATAAAAGTATTTTTAATAATGGCAGAATCAGCAAAACCGGCCATCATGCCGACTGATTGAGAACCTTGGCCAGGAAAGAAAAATGCGAGTTTATTCATAATTTTTTGAGACATTTAATAATTAAAACATTAGCAGTTAAAAAGTAGTTAAAACAAAAGGTAATCGTTACACCAAAGGCTTTGTTAATCGTTAAATTAGATTTTGGCTAATATTAACTGTCGTTAACATTTAAATATTGTTAATATTTAATTAGTGCAGAACCCCAAGTAAATCCGCCACCAAAGGCTTCCATGAGGATAATTTCACCACGTTTAATTCGCCCGTCACGCACGGCAACGTCTAACGCTAATGGAATAGAAGCGGCTGAAGTATTGCCGTGCTTATCAACGGTAACCACCACTTTATCCATGCTCATGTCTAATTTTTTTGCGGTAGCTTGCAATATACGAATGTTAGCTTGATGCGGTACCAACCAATCTATATCAGACTTTTGCATGCCATTCGCAGTTAAAGTCTCATCAACAATCGCATCAAGGGTATTAACAGCGACTTTAAATACGCTATTACCCTCCATCACCACAGTATCGCCACAGCCTGTTTCAGATTTTCGAGGCACGTGTAGCATTTTTTCATAACTGCCATCCGCATGCAGATGAGTAGAAATAATACCTTGCTCTACGCTGGCTTGCAGAATTACAGCACCCGCACCATCGCCCCACAAAATACAATTGCCGCGATCGGTCCAATCGACAATACGCGAAAACGACTCAGCGCCAACGACTAGCGCGCACTTTGCCGCACCCGATTTAATAAAATTATCAGCCGTAGCAAGCGCATAAACAAAACCGCTACAAACCGCTTGAATATCGAAAGCTGGGCAACCGGCAATACCTAATTTATTCTGCATAATCACTGCAGTGCTTGGAAAAATCTTATCCGGCGTTGTCGTTGCCACAATAATTAAATCAATATCTGCGGCATCAATACCAGCAGATTCAATGGCATTGCGTGCTGCATTGAAAGCTAAATCACTGGTAAATTCATCTTCAGCAACAATGTGACGTTCACGAATACCGGTGCGCGTAAAAATCCACTCATCGGTAGTCTCTATCATGCTTTCTAAATCAGCATTGGTAAGTATTTTTTTGGGTAAATAGCTACCCGTGCCTGCAATGCGAGAATAAATCATTCGTTTTCCATACCTAGGCTAGTCAAAGTAGTGCCAGTAGAAGTAGTGCCAGTTAAAGTTGAGTTATTTGCGTGTTGCTCAGCCATGTCTTTTGATTGCATGTGCTCAATTTCTAATTGTTGTGAAATGCGATTAAGTACACCGTTACGTGATTCCTCAACAGCCGTATGAATCGCATTCAGGAAAGAAAAACTATCGGCCCCACCATGACTTTTTACCACGATACCACGCAAACCTAGAAAGCTTGCACCGTTATAACGTCTAGGATCCATGCGCTTCTTGAACGCTTTCAAGACTGGCATACAAGCTAGACCCATTAATTTAGTTAGCCAGTTACGCTTAAATTCCTGAGATAGAAAACGGCCCATCATCTGCACTAAACCTTCAGAGGCTTTAAGAGCAACATTACCGACAAAACCATCGCAGACAACAACGTCTGTCGTACCTTTAAATATATCATTGCCTTCTACATTGCCATAAAAATTCAAATGGCTGGCACGCAATAACTCAGAAGTCTTCTTAACGACCTCATTACCCTTAATATCTTCAACACCGATATTTAACAAACCTACTGTTGGATTTTCTTTATGCTCGACACATGACACCAGCATGCTACCCATTACGGCAAATTGCAATAACTGTTCAGCCGTGCAATCAGCGTTGGCACCCAAATCTAATATATAAGTTCGACCTTTTTGGCTAGGAAAAACACCGGCGATGGCAGGCCGATCTATACCAGGTAAAGTTTTTAGCACAAAGCGTGCGGTGGCCATTAGTGCACCAGTATTGCCGGCACTGACACAAGCATTAGCTTCACCACTTTTAACCAAATTAATGGCTACGCGCATTGAAGAATCTTTTTTATTTTTGAGCGCACCTTGTGGCGACTCATCCATAGTCACTAGTTCACTGGCATGATGAACACGCAAACGTGGGCCAGTAACTGCTTTATTGGCCTTAAGCTCAGCTTCAATAGCATCACTTAATCCAACCAAAACAATATTAAGCGAACTATCGGCTTCTAGCGCTTTAAGTGCAGCCGGTATTGTGACATGAGTGCCATGATCACCACCCATTGCGTCAATTGCGACGGTTATATCCATTGGTTTTAATCACAAAAATTGAAAATTAACAGCTGTCCGCATAATTATCTACGCTACGTAGATACATTGGCGCCGTAAAAATATTAACGCCGCACCAATAATGGAGCGGCGTTAAATGATTTCGTATACTACTTAACAAATATTAAAACTTTAGAGACGATCTAAAGAAGTAAATTATTCGCCTTTTGTAGACATTACTTTACGACCACGGTAATAACCGCTTGGGCTAATGTGGTGACGTAGATGCGTTTCGCCGGTTGTTGGCTCGACTGCTAAAGGTGGATTGACTAAAAAGTCATGTGAACGGTGCATACCACGTTTTGATGGTGACTTTTTGTTTTGCTGAACTGCCATAATAAACTCCAATAAAATGATTAAAACATCATCTCAATTACATACAAACTGACGCACTGTTGACAACAATCCATCACTAATTTAAGACTACGTTAAATTGCTAGTCGGTAATTATAATGTAAAGCAAGCGCTTTGTCAGCCCTAATTGACATCTTAAGACTTAATTAAGCCTTTTAACACGGCAAACGGGTTTGGTTTTTCGCCACTTTGCGTAATAATTTCGCCACAATCTTCCTTGTGTATAGCCGCAATCGGCATAGCCATAATAATCTCATCTTCTATTAAAGCCACAATATCCATGGTTTGGCTAGCCTGCTGCATATCTACATCATCAGCACTATCCACATCGCCCGCCTCAATATCCGTATCGCTAATATCACCGATTAGATAGTGGAAATTTAATGATAATTTAAGTGGCATTTCATTCAGACAACGTTGGCAAGTTGTGGTCAGATTTGTTGCAATAGAAAGATCTAAAAGTTGCTGGCCAGCCGCATCCGTCTTACCTTGCAGTTGATAACTAATAGTGCCTGCTGGGCGACTAATAGCCTTTGAATTTTCAGCAGAATGAATCAACAAGTCATTGAGTCTTGAGCAGTCTGCAAGCGATAAATCACCGGCAAGGCGCTCATTTTTCTTTGCAAAAGCAACGTTGTCGATAAAAAATGGTTGGTTAGTCATATTTAATGTTCTAAATTTGTGATTAAAATTGAACTATGGGGATTTAGCTCTAAGCATGCCCATGTTACAATTGCTGGGTTTGTGTGAATAATTAAGGCTTGCAGCGTGTTCAAAAAAATTCTTGTAGCTAATCGTGGTGAAATCGCTGTGCGTATTGTACGCGCTTGCTCAGAAATGGGCATTAAGTCTGTTGCGATTTATGCGGATGCTGATCGTCAAGCCTTACATGTTAAAAAAGCAGATGAAGCTTATAACATTGGCGCCGACCCGGTAGCCGGCTACTTAAATGCACATAATATCGTCAATTTAGCGGTAGCCTCCGGCTGCGATGCGTTGCATCCAGGCTATGGTTTTTTATCAGAAAATCCTGAATTAGCAGAAATCTGCGAGCGCCGTGGCGTTAAATTTATTGGCCCTAATGCCAGCGTCATTCGCCAAATGGGCGATAAAATTCAAGCTAGAAACGCCATGACTAACGCGGGCATACCTTGCACGCCTGGTAGTGACGGCAACTTAGCTAATCTTGATGAAGCGGTAGTTTTAGCCGCTAAGATTGGCTATCCAGTGATGCTGAAAGCCACTAATGGCGGCGGCGGTCGTGGTATTCGTCGTTGTGATAGCGAAAAAGAGCTTTTAAGTAATTATGATCGCGTGATTTCTGAAGCCAGCAAGGCGTTTGGTAAGCCTGAAGTGTTTTTAGAAAAATGCGTAGTAAACCCGCGCCATATTGAAGTACAAATTTTAGGTGACTCTGAAGGTAACGTGATTCATCTATTTGAGCGCGACTGCTCAATACAGCGTCGCAATCAAAAACTGATTGAAATAGCCCCTTCCCCACAACTTAGCCAAGCACAACGTGATTATATTGGCGGCTTAGCGGTAAAAGCAGCCAAAGCCGTTGGTTATGAAAATGCTGGAACAGTAGAGTTTTTGTTAGATTCAGACAACACATTCTACTTTATGGAAATGAACACGCGCTTGCAAGTTGAGCATACTGTGACAGAAACCATTACCGGCATTGATATCGTGCAAGAGCAAATCCGCGTTGCTTATAGTCTACCACTGCAATACGAGCAAAAAGATGTGCAGTTTAGAGGCTACGCCATGGAATTTCGTATTAATGCGGAAGATCCTAAAAATGACTTTCTACCGAGTTTCGGTAAAATCACACGCTACTATGCGCCCGGCGGACCTGGTGTGCGTATGGATGCGGCGATTTACAGTGGCTATGTGATTCCGCCTTATTATGATTCTATGTGCGCGAAGCTTACCGTTTGGGCATTAGATTGGGATAGCGTGATTGAACGCGGTCGCCGAGCTTTAGATGATATGTTGATTTATGGCGTAAAAACGACCATTCCATATTATCAAGAAATTTTAAAGCATGAAGATTTTAGAAATGCTGACTTCAATACTAGCTTTGTAGAATCGCATCCTGAATTAACTAATTATAAGAATGAAATTCCACCAGAAATGATTGCGGCTGCAATTTCAGCGGCGATTGCTGCACATGAAGGCATTTAATGCCTAACTATTTAATATTTAGGCCATTAAACAATGACGTCCAATAATATTTATTTTTAAAATAGCAAATAAAAACAATTCATTGAACATACCAATCAATTGAACATACCCATTAAAGTAAAGAGTTAAATTATGACCCAAAAACCAAAAGTACATGTCACCGAACTAGTCTTACGCGACGGGCATCAATGCCACATTGCGACACGTATGCGTACTGAAGATATGTTGCCAATATGCGCCAAATTAGACGCTATTGGTTTTTGGTCATTAGAAGCATGGGGCGGTGCTACGTTTGATGCCTGCGTGCGATATTTAAAAGAAGATCCTTGGGAACGCCTAAAAACATTACGTAAAGCTTTGCCTAACACGCGCATACAAATGTTGTTACGCGGTCAAAATTTGCTCGGCTACCGTCATTATTCTGATGATGTAGTACGTGCCTTTGTACAAAAATCTGCTGATAATGGCGTAGACGTATTCCGTATTTTTGACGCTTTAAACGACACGCGTAACCTACAAGTTTCTGTAGAAGCCGTCAAAAAAGCCGGCAAACATGCTGAAGGTACCATTAGCTACACTACCAGCCCAGTTCACGATGTAGCGCACTTTGTGGGTATTGCTAAAGAGCTTGAAGCCATGGGATCAGATACCATTGCTATTAAAGACATGGCTGGTTTACTGACACCACAAGCCACTATTGAGCTGGTTAAAGCCTTACGCGCAAATGTAAATTTACCGATTCATATGCACACACATGCAACCAGTGGTTTAGCGAGTATGAATTTGTTACGCGCGCTTGAGAATGGCGCTTTAAT
>CANCPF010000033.1 GCA_947379975.1 Methylophilaceae bacterium
AAAGTTTCCCCTGGTTCCACCTTGGCCCCTGTTGTTTTTAGCAGGGGCATTTTTTTGCTTGTGTCATTGATTATTGCAGATTTTAGCTAGATGAGAAGTCATTCAAGCGCAAACAAAAAAGCCGATGGTATTTAACCATCGGCTTTTTAGATTCACAGCGTGAAGTTAGATAATTTTAGAAAAACGCGCTCTATTGCGGTCTGTTTGCAGGTAGCGATCAAACAACATAGCCACCGCACGGACAAAGAACCAGCCTGTGTCTGTGACTTGTATGCCGCTATCTTCTAGCACGACCATGCCAGTGCCTTCTAAGGCTTTTAAGGCCTCCAGTTCGTTGGCAAAGTAAGTTTTAAAATCAATCAAATAAGCCAAGTTAATTGATTCATATTGCAGTTCGCCTTGGCACATTAGCGCCATAATTACGGCACGGCGCACTAAGTCATCACGCGTTAATGCGAGGCCACGCACCACTGGAAAACGGCCTTGGTTTAAGTAATCGTAATATTCTTCTATGGTTTTAGCATTTTGGCTATAAGTAGCACCGACGCGGCCTATGGCTGAGACGCCCAAGCTAATTAAATCACAATCTGGTTGTGTGCTATAGCCCTGAAAATTACGATGTAAGCGGCCTTGGCGCTTGGCAATGGCTAATGCATCGTCTGGTAGTGCAAAGTGATCCATGCCCACATAGACATAACCAGCTTCTAAAAACGCAGATAAAGCATCGGCCAGCATGGCTATTTTAGCTGGCGCTGCTGGCAATTCGTATTCACTAATGCGTCGTTGTGGTTTAAAGCGTTCAGGCAAATGCGCATAGGCGTAAAGTGCGATTCTGTCTGGTCTTAGTTCAACTATCTGCGCTAATGTGCGAGAAAATGACTCTGGCGTTTGCTTAGGCAAACCGTAGATTAAGTCTACATTGACTGATTCAAATTTTAGGCGTCGTGCAGTTTCAACCAAAGAAAAAACTTGTTCAGCTGGCTGAATTCTATGCACCGCTTTTTGCACTTCTTCGTCAAAATCTTGCACGCCAAAACTTAAGCGATTAAATCCTAGTGCAGATAAATGCGCTAAGCGTTTATCGTTGACCGTGCGCGGGTCTACTTCAATGGAATATTCACCGCCCGGTGCCAACACAAAACTACGTTTAATCATGGACATGAGTTCTGATAATTCATCATCCGAGAAAAATGTCGGCGAGCCGCCACCTAAATGCAGCTGAGAAATAGTTTGTCCAACACCCAAATGTGCAACATGCAAATCAATTTCGCGGCTGAGATAGCCTAAATATTCTGCACTGCGCTCATGGTGTTTGGTTACAATTTTATTGCAGGCGCAAAAAAAGCATAGCGATTCACAAAATGGAATATGTACATAAATAGATAAAGGCAACGCCATGCCGCCAACACGCCGTTGCGCCAAGGCTTGCTTATAAGATTCTTCCGTAAACGCTTCGACAAAGCGATCTGCGGTAGGGTAGGAGGTATAGCGCGGCCCTGACACATCAAACTTCTGCAACATTTCAGTTGTTACGCCAGGCATAATAAACTTGGTGCTGTCGTTTGTGTTTATTGCAGTGGTAATGGCAGACATTTCTTGCTCCTATAATAGGCGTTTACTTTGACAGTTTTGCTACAAAAAATCTTTGACACATGTCAATAGATTGCTAAGTGCGTGCGCCTATATCATTTTTAGCCGGTATCTACCAAAGTAACAACATTTGAAATGCCAAATTTTGTCACAAAAATTTATAAAAAATGTTGCTTAAGCTAGCTACAATAGTATTAAAGCGGTATCCTTAACGATAACTAAAAAATTAAATAATATGAAACCTGAAACAATTACTGAAACCATTAAAGTTGCTTGTTCAAGTTGTAACTTACGTGAGCTTTGCATGCCTATTGGTTTTACCTCTGACGATATGCAAAAGCTGGATAGCGTAGTGGCTACCCGCCGACGTATCAAACAGGGCGACAATTTGTTCAGTAATGGCGATTCTTTTACCTCTTTATTTGCTATTCGTACTGGTTTCTTTAAAACCTGTGTTTCTGCTGCAGATGGTCGTGAGCAAGTGACTGGTTTTCAAATGGCTGGTGAAATTATTGGCTTAGATGGCATTGTCAGCGATTATCATAGTTGTAATGCGGTTGCGCTTGAAGACGCTGAAGTCTGCGTGATGCCATTTGCTAATGTAGAAGATTTGTCGCGTGAGTTTCCTCAATTGCAGCGCCATGTGCATAAAATTATGAGTCGTGAAATTGTCCGTGAAAATAGCGTGATGATGTTGCTGGGTAATATGCGTGCAGAAGAGCGGCTTGCGGCATTTTTACTTAATTTAGTGCAGCGCCTTCATGCACGCGGATTTTCTCAGTCGGAGTTAACGCTCAGAATGTCACGTGAAGAAATTGGTAGTTATCTCGGCATGAAGCTTGAAACCGTCAGCCGCGCTTTTTCAAAATTTAGTGACGAAGGCATCATCGAAGTAAAACAGCGCTATGTGCGGATAATTGAACCTGATGCTCTAAAAAAGATTTTCAATCCAGAAACATGCACTTAGCGATTTATTAGTCGTGTAATGTTAGTTTTAAGTTGCACTGCAATGAATGTCTGCTCCACATGACTTTACAAAACTTCCTCACTGTTTCCGATCACAATCGCGATGTTAGCGGCATGAAATACGTCTACCCAGTGGTTTCTAGGCGGGCTGGTGGCGTTTCAATCGGCATTAATCTCAATATCAATAATGCTTGTAATTGGCGCTGCTTATATTGCCAAGTGCCCAATCTTACACGCGGCACGCCACCACCCATCGCTCTCGACGTGTTAGAAGCTGAATTAAGAGATTTTTTGACCTACGCGCTACATGGCGACTTTATGCTGCGATATGTCGCCGAAGGTGATCGGCATCTGCAAGATGTTGCATTCTCTGGCAATGGCGAACCTACTAGCGCTAAGGAGTTTCCTGAAGTGCTGGTTTTGGTTGAAAAAGTACTGCGAGAATTTAACTTGATAGGTGATAGTCATCTATCTCCTGATACTAATTTAGCCCATGATGCGAGTCGCGTAAATCAAACTAGCCCGATCAAAGTGCGCTTGATTACGAATGGCAGTCTCATGGATAGGCCATCCGTGCTGAAGAGTATTCGCCATTTAGCCAAATGCAATGGTGAAGTCTGGTTTAAGTTGGATGCAGGCACAAAAGCCGGTATTGCACGTATTAACGACGTAAACATCAATCCGCAAACTCATCTAGCACGGCTTAAACAATGTGCTGAATTATGCCCAACATTTATACAAACCTGTATGTTTGCACTGGATGGAGAGCCGCCACATGAAGATGATATCGTTGCTTATCTAGAACTAATCGCTCAGGTGCAACAGCAAGTGCAAGGTGTGCATTTATATGGATTAGCGCGACCGTCTTATCAGGTAGAAGCCCCAAGATTGAGTCGATTATCGCCAGATTGGCTGGAAGCTGTAGCGCAACGTATACGGCAATTGGGTTTCACCGTTTACGTCAGCCCTTAATGCGCGTCTGCTAAAAATCTTGCGACTGCGCGCTTAAACGGAGCAATTCGGTTGCCTATTCTGATGGCGCTTGCCCGTAAAAATTTGGCTGGCGGACTATCGCTAGCGTAAATTTTTGCAATAGCGTGCGTAGCCAAAAATAAGGGTCTAGTGTTACGGCGATGGGTTTTTTCGTAGCGCAATAGCAGGCTGGCACTGCCAATATCATTGCCTGCCGCTACAGCGGCTTTTATTTCAGCCGATAAGCTTGCCAAGCCGGTTAAGCCAAAATTAAAGCCATGCGCGGTGACTGGATGCATGCCAACGGCTGCGTCGCCGATTAATGCAAACCGCTGCCCAATCAAACGTTTTGCATATACGGTGACTAAGGGGTAAGTGTGGCGGGTAGAGCTTAATCGCATGACGCCTAGTCTTTGTTTGAAGCGCGCTGACACCTCATGATTAAAATCATCTTCGCTTAGTGTCATTAACTGGTTCATTTCGTCTGGCGGTAGCGTGATCACCACCGATGAACGTAAACCATTCATGGGTAACAGCGCTAAAGTCTGGCCGTAATCGAACCATTCCCATGCCGTATGTTCATGCGAAATAGGGTGGTCCATTACGCAGACCATCATGGTTTTGCCAAAATCATGTATATCCGCGGCTATGCCCATGGCGCGCCGTGTTTCTGAAAACCGGCTATCCGCCGCAATGACTAACTTGGCATTAATAATTTCGCCGTCGGCTAGCGTTATTTGCGCTTGGTTTGCATCGGTTTGAATATTTAATACTTGCGCTTCTGTTCTGAGCGTAATCGTAGGCGAGTACTTTAATGCGGCATAAGCTGCTTTGCGAATAAGGTGATTGGCTAGCAGGTAGCCGAGTTCGCTATGCTGGGTATCGGCGAGGGCTGTATTTTTAGATGCTGTATTTTCTGACGCTGTAATTTCAGAACGTGTATTTCTAGCGCGTATATTTTCAGGGCCGATATTTAACGATAAAAGCGAAGAGCCATTGAATACCCGCGCGTCTCGCAGAGCAGAAATGGCTTGCGGGTCGATACGCTCCCACAAGCCAAGCTGACGCATTAATTGTGCAGAATGGTGCGTAAGGGCAATTTCGCGACCATCAAAAGCCGGTTCAGCTAAGGCTGCTTCAGTTTGACGTTCGATAACGGTGATTTTTAAGCGAGTGTCAGCCAATGCTTTAGCAAAGCATAAGCCTGTGGGCCCAGCGCCTATGATTGCAATATCAATATTGGTTGGCATGATTTTGCTTAATTAAGCTTAGGTTTATCTAGGCACCAAAAACACTGATTTTTCAGTCACTATTTCTTTACTTTCAACCGCTTCAATTTGAAACTCGATTTTATGTGAGCCGGTCTCGAGCGTGCCATCAGGTATTTTCAAATCCACAATCAGCCAACGCGATTCAGCAGGTTTCACCATAATGGTTTTACTATGCGACTCATGTTCAGTTTCTTCGTCCTCAGTCACGGATTCAGACTCAATTTCCAAGTCTTTAACACCACTCACGCTGAGCTTGTAGTGCTGAACAGACTCCGTACCATTCATAATCTGCAGACGATAGACATTTTCTAACTTGCCATCATCCGTTAAGCGTGCCATCACACCGCGGTCACGCACAACGTCGACCCTGAAATGTGTTCTCAACCATAAGCTAGTCATTAAAGCGATAATGATTAAGCCTAAAATTGAAGCGTAGATCAAAACGCGTGGGCGTAAAATACGTTGCACCATTTGCTTGTGCGACCACTTATTAGTAATTGCATGTTGCGTAGAGTATTTAACTAAACCACGCTCATAACCCATCTTATCCATCACCGTGTCGCATACATCAGCACATGCACCGCAACCAATACACTCGTATTGCAGACCTTTGCGAATATCAATACCAGTTGGACAAACTTGCACACATAAGCTGCAATCAATACATGCGCCTAATGGTTTTGCGTTAGCACTCACGTCCGCTTTGCGTGATCGTCCACCACGCGGTTCGCCACGTTCTTCATCGTAAGTCACAATAAGTGTATCGTCATCAAACATCGCACTTTGAAAGCGCGCATAAGGACACATATATTTACATACTTGCTCACGCATAAAACCAGCGTTGCCGTAGGTAGCGAAGCCGTAAAAACATATCCAGAATATTTCCCAAGGACCTAGGCTAAAGCTCAAAATAGAAGAAGCAAGCTCGCGTATCGGTGAGAAATAACCAACAAAGGTAAAGCCGGTAATTAGGGCAAACACAATCCAAACAAAATGCTTAGTGCCTTTTCTGACGAATTTTTTAGTGGACATCGTAGCCGCATCAAACTTCATACGGCTTGCGCGATCGCCTTCGATTTTTCTTTCTATCCAAAGAAAGATTTCGGTGTAAACGGTTTGTGGACAAGTGTAACCACACCATAAGCGGCCAGCGATGGCGGTAAAGAGGAAGAGTGACAGCGCCGATATAATCAAAATCGCAGTCAAATAAATCAAATCTTGCGGGTATAGCACTAAGTTGAAAATATAAAAGCGCTTGGCTTCTAAATCAAACAATAATGCTTGGCGGTGCCCCCATTCTAACCAAGGCACGCCGTAGAAAAATAGCTGGGTGAGCCAAATCATGACCCACCGCCATTTGGTAAAGAACCCTGAAACGCTACGCGGGTAAATCTTGTCTTGCGCTTCATAGAGTGAAATGACAATCTCGTTTAAGGGGATTGCTTTTTCATCTTTAGCCGCTGGTTTAGCGACGGGTTCTTTGTTCATGCATTTAACTTTCTATAATTACCACTGATTTGTTAAGCTTAATTTTTTGCTAAAACCACTTACTGCCTAACAATAAATTACTTGGCAGTCTTATTAGACAAGCCCCAAACGTATGACGCTAACACGTGTATTTGTTCTGGAGAGAACTTACCGCCTTGTGCTGGCATTTGGTTAACTTTACCCTCGTTAATACGTTTGATAATAGCCGCTTCACCAGCACCATGTAACCAAATATTATCAGTTAAGTTAGGTGAACCAATGTCAGTATTACCTTTACCTTCAGGGCCGTGGCATGCTGCACAAACTGCAAATTTTTCTTTGCCTAATGCTGCACGAGCCGCATCATGTTTGCTGTCAGATAAACTCAAGACATAGTTAGCTACGTTTTTAACATCATCTTCTGTGCCTACAGCAGCGGCCATAGGAGGCATCATACCAATACGGCCACCAGTGATAGTTTCTTGAATTTTTTCAGGGCTACCGCCATGCAACCAGTCATGGTCGGTCAAGTTAGGAAAGCCGCGACTACCTTTAGCATCTGAACCGTGACACTGCGAACAATTATTCATAAATAAGCGTTCACCAATAGCTTTAGCCTCTTTATTGTTAGCCAGTTCTTCGGTAGGCATGGCAGCAAATTTTGAATAAAGTGGCTCCAAAGCTTTGTTAGCATCAGCCATTTCTTGATCATATTGCTTGTTTTGCGTCCAACCAAGTTTACCTGCGTAACTACCTAAGCCTGGGTAAGCTGCTAAGTAGAAAAGGGCGAAGATAATCGTTAGGATGAACATCCAAACCCACCAGCGTGGTAGAGGGTTGTTCATTTCACGTAAATCTTCATCCCAAACATGGCCGCTAGTATTGTCGCCATTTGGGTTTGCTATTTTTACTTTGCTTGTTAACCACAGCAACAAAGCGCAGCCAAAAATACCAAGCAAGGAGATGGCGGTGATGAACACTGGCCAAAAATTACTCGTAAAATCA
Organism: Methylophilaceae bacterium; assembly: GCA_947379975.1. GTDB lineage: Bacteria > Pseudomonadota > Gammaproteobacteria > Burkholderiales > Methylophilaceae > Methylotenera. The sequence continues at coordinate 7,272 of CANCPF010000033.1, forward strand.
CTCATTTTATTTTCCTTATGTTTTCAAACTTTAAGACTTCATATTTCAAGACTGCTGACTTTAATGCTTAAAATATGAGGCCTTAACTTTAAGTTTTTTAACTTTAGTGTTGCTTACCTTAGCTTTATCAGCTTTAGTTTAATTAGCGTTCATCTTCTTTAAATGGCAGATTGGCGGCATCTTTAAAATCTGATGTGTTTCTATTCCGCCAAACCCAAACTAGAATGCCAATAAACATGATAAAACTAGCAACGGTAGTCATTATTCGGAGCGTATTAATATCCATTTTTCGTCATCCTTCTTTGTGTCTTTAAATTAGTGTATTAAGTAATGATTACTTAAGGTGAATGCCCAAAACTTGTAGGTAAGCAATCATCGCATCTAACTCAGTTTTATCTTTCACTTCAGCCGCCGCACCAGCAATTTCAGCATCTGTGTACGGTACGCCGACTACGCGAAGCGCACGCATATTAGGCGCCATAGATTCGGCATCTACTGGTGTTTTTTCTAACCAAGGATAAGCTGGCATGATAGATTCAGGCACAAGATCACGCGGATTAGTTAAGTGAATGCGATGCCATTCGTCACTGTATTTACCACCTACACGATGTAAATCTGGACCAGTACGTTTACTACCCCATAGAAATGGATGGTCGTAAACAAACTCGCCAGCGACTGAGTAATGACCGTAACGCAATGTTTCTGCACGGAAAGGGCGAATCATTTGTGAGTGACAATTGAAACAACCTTCACGTTGGTAAATGTCGCGCCCAGCTAACTCTAAGGCTGTGTATGGCTTTAAACCAGTAATTGGCTCAGTAGTAGATTTTTGAAAGAATAGCGGCACAATTTCCACGATTCCCCCAAAAGCGACCACTAATAAAATCAGAGCAATCATCAGAAAGTTATTGGTCTCAATTTTTTCGTGGCTGAAACCACTTTTTGTTTCATGATTAGACATAATAGTTTCCCTTAAGCGTGAGCAGTAACAGCTGGAATCGTTGCAGTTGCAGCCTTACCACTGGTGGCCGTTTTAAGCACATTCCATAACATAATAATCATGCCGCTTAGGTAAAGTAGACCACCTAATAGACGAATGATGTAGTACGGATGTTTTGCTTTTACACTTTCTACGAATGTGTAAGTTAATGTGCCATCGGTATTAATAGCGCGCCACATTAAACCTTCCATCACACCAGAAATCCAAAGTGAAGAGATGTAAAGCACGATACCTACAGTCGCTAACCAAAAATGCATTTCAATCGCTTTCATGCTGTGCATTTGTTTTTGACCAAATAAACGTGGCACCATGTAGTAAAGCGCACCCATTGAAACTAAGCCAACCCAACCTAAAGCACCAGAATGCACGTGACCTACAGTCCAATCCGTGTAATGTGAAAGTGAGTTAACGGTTTTAATCGCCATCATTGGGCCTTCAAACGTACTCATACCGTAGAAAGATAATGAAACGATCATAAAGCGCAAAATAGGATCTGTACGTAATTTGTGCCATGCGCCAGACATTGTCATCATGCCGTTGATCATGCCGCCCCAGCTTGGTGCTAACAAAATCAATGAGAATGCCATACCTAGAGATTGAGTCCAATCAGGCAAAGCGGTGTAATGTAAATGGTGAGGACCCGCCCACATGTAAGTGAAAATCAATGCCCAAAAATGCACGATTGATAAGCTATATGAGTAAACAGGACGATTAGCTTGCTTAGGTACGAAGTAATACATGATGCCTAAGAAACCAGCGGTTAAGAAGAAACCAACTGCGTTATGACCATACCACCATTGCACCATTGCATCTTGTACGCCGGCATAAGCTGAATAAGATTTCATAAAGCTTGAAGGTATCGCCGCGCTGTTTACGATGTGTAGTAAAGCAACGGTTAGAATAAATGCGCCAAAAAACCAATTTGCGACGTAAATATGCTTAACTTTACGTTTTGCAATCGTACCAAAGAACACAATTGCGTAAGAAACCCATACAACGGCAATTAAAATATCAATTGGCCATTCTAGTTCTGCGTATTCTTTGCTTTGCGTATAACCCAAAGGTAAAGAAATCGCTGCGGCTAGAATCACTAACTGCCAACCCCAGAAAGTAAAGCTTGCTAGCTTGCCGCAGAATAACTTTACTTGGCAGGTACGTTGCACCACATAATATGAGGTGGCAAACAAGGTACAGCCACCAAATGCAAAAATAACAGCATTAGTATGCAAAGGACGCAGGCGGCCGAAGCTTGTCCATGGTAAGCCTAGATTGAGTTCAGGCCATACAAGTTGAGCGGCGATAATGACGCCTACCAACATACCGACCACGCCCCAAACTACGGCCATGATTGAAAATTGCCGTACGACACTATCGTTGTACGTATTTGCTTCTATATTTAGGTCTTGCATTTGATTCCCCCATATTTCTTCTGTGGTACTGATTAAATACTTATTGATAATTCTTTGTTAGCTTTACACGTGACATTCTGTCGCACTAGCGATAAAGCTCGTTTGATGTATATCAAGAGGCATGCAAAATCAGGTCCTTTAATCAGAAAAATTTAGAGTCGATAGGCTGGATGACACTTGAGTTTTATGGCTGGTAGATTAATTTCTCAACAAATAATCAGCTAAGTCAGGTATTTCGTAGCTTGATAATCTAGTAAACTCCAATCCTATGAAAGTATTGAAGTATTTAAATAGGGTTTACTTGGCATTGCTGTGCTTGCTTTTGAGTGCTTGTACACAACATCACCAAAGTGATCAGCACGACATTGTGTTTGCGGTAGCGCAAGCGCCACTTAATTTAGATCCGCGTTATGCCACCGATGCAGCATCAGAGCGGATCAATCGGCTTATTTATCAAAGGTTAGTGGAATTTGATGCGCACTCTAAACCAGTGGCCAGTTTGGCTACTTGGCTAGAAGTGAATTCTAGCCAGTATCGATTCACCCTCAATAAACCACGTGCGCTTTTTCACAACCAAACAGCACTAAATGCGAATGATGTAAAAGCTACTTACGATTCTTTAACCAAATTAAAAGATTCGCCGCATACGGCTGAATTTGCCAATATTCAACAGATTGACGTGCTGAATAACGACACGCTGGTGTTTCAGCTAAAACAGCCTGATAAGCATTTTCCGGATAAATTAATTGTCGGTATTTTGCCGGCAGATTTACTGGCTAAGCATCAGGATTTTTCTCACCAACCGGTGGGTAGCGGCGGGTTAAAATTTGTATCATGGCAAAATAAATTAATGCTGCAACGTGTTAAAGATGGTCAAAAAATAAGCGTATTAGAAGTGAAAGATCCAACCGTGCGCGTGCTTAAACTATTGCATGGTGAAGTGGATTTGTTGCAGGGCGAATTGCCGCCTGAGATAGTCAAGTATTTGCAAACGCAGTCGGCAATTAAGCTTAAAACCAGCGTAGGCGCTAATTTTTCATATTTAGGCTTGAATATGCAAGACCCAGTTTTGCAAAAATTAAAAGTCAGGCAAGCGATTGCCCATGCTATAGACCGCAATGCCATCATTACCAAAGTAATGGTTGCGAACACGCGAGTCGCCAGTGCCATATTGCCACCAGAGCATTATACAAATGATGCCAGCTTGCCGCCTTATGATTACAACCCAGCGCTGGCCAAACGGCTACTGATTGAAGCGGGCGTTAGTTTGCCACTCAAGTTAATTTATAAAACCTCTACCGATGCACAGCGCGTGCGCTTTGCCACTATTATGCAAGCGCAAATGCAGCCTGCCGGCATAGATTTGGAAATTCGTAGCTTGGATTGGGGCACGTTTTTTGAAGATGTAAAACAAGGTAATTTTCAGCTATATGGCCTCACTTGGGTAGGCATAAAAACGCCTGATATTTATAGCAAAGCCTTCGGTACAAATAGCATTCCGCCGAATGGCTTTAATCGCGGCAAATATGCCGATGTAACGCTAGATCAGCTGCTTGAAAAAGAAGATTGGGTCCAAGCCACAAAACGCATACACCAGCAATTACCCTATATTCCGCTATGGTATGAAGGCCAGTTTGCAGCCATGCGCAAAGACATTGTCAATTACTATGCAAAACCGGATGGCAATTGGGATGATTTAGCCACGGTTGTAAGGTCAGTTACAATGCAAGTCAATAAACATTAAGAAGTGATCTTTGCTCGAGCGCTTTTTAAACCTAAAACCTATCAACTCCGACATTCTCGCCTGCGTGGCAATGACAAGGTGAATTGTCACTTTGTAGCAAGGAAAAGTACCCTAGGGTACAATAATTGTAGTTTTTTAAAAATTAACCACGTGCTTGAATTAGGCTTAAAGCAAGACGAAAACACAGGTTTGGCGTATATTTCACAAATCATGACTAATTGTTAAGGGTAGAATTAACGATGCAATTACAAATTTCAGAAAAACTAGCTGTGGCTGAATTGTTAGCGCAGCTACCAGAAGATAGTACTTTGGAAGATATTCAGTATCACTTGTATGTGTTAGAGAAAATCAAACATGGTCAGACAGATGTTGCAATGGGTAAAACCTACACGCAAGCTGAAGTTGGAGCGAAATTGCAAAAATGGCTTTAACTGTTGTTTGGTCGCAAACCGCTTTAGAAGATTTAGATGCGATTGCGGCTTATATTTTTAAAGACTCTCCTTTTTATGCAAAAGCAGTGACCGAAAAATTGCTATCTACCGCAGATAACATTACGGCATTTCCTTATATAGGGCGTGTAGTTCCAGAACTTAATCAGGCGCATATTCGTGAGCGGTTTGTTTATAGCTACCGCCTGATTTATGAAATTAAGCCAACGCAGATTGAAATTTTAACTGTCGTACATGGCAAAAGATTATTAGAAACTGCTTGATATGCACATTAAAATTTCTATGACTCAGCAAACCTTAACGCTCTTAGATAACTTCGGTGGTATAAAGGCTAAATACAGGATTTCTACAGCCGCTAATGGCGCGGGTTGCCAGAAAAATAGCGGTTGCACGCCACTAGGCAATCACATTATTCGGGCCAAGATAGGCGCAGATGCTGCACCGAACACCGTATTTGTCGGACGTAGAGCAACAGGCGAGATTTGCACGCCAGCATTAATGGCGCAGTTTCCAAATAGGGACTGGATTTTAACGCGTATTTTGTGGCTTTCAGGTAATGAAATCGGCGTGAATCGTTTAGGTAATGTCGACACCATGCAGCGTTATATATATATTCATGGTTCACCGGATGGTACTGAAATGGGCAAGATTGGCTCACATGGTTGCGTGCGTATGCGTAATGAAGAGTTGATCGCGCTGTTCGACATGGTTGAGGCTGGCACGTCGGTCAATATTGTTAATGAATAGCTTAATTTACCCAATCCGCCATTCTGGACTTAGCTTGACCGGTCATTCCGATGAAAATAGGAATCCAGAGACTTTAGCTATATTTCCTTACATAGTCACGCCACTAGATTTCGACCTGCGTTGGAATGACAGTATTTAGTTAACTTATGGACATTCTCAAACGCATTACCAGTTTTTTTGCCGTCATTTTCGGCGTGCTATTGCTCACCTTTCTGCTGATACATTTAGTCCCCGGCGACCCGGTTGAAGTGATGTTAGGCGAATCTGCCAGCACCGCAGATCGCGTTCAATTACGCGAAGATTTAGGCTTGAATCAACCATTGATTCAACAATTTGGACGCTATTTACACAAACTCAGCCTTGGTGATTTTGGCCAATCTATACACACTAAAACGCCGATTATCGAGTTGATTAAAACGCGCTATCCAGCGACACTTAAGCTGGCTTTTTTATCACTAATTATCGGTTTAAGTATCGGTATTCCGCTGGGAATCTATGCGGCGCTTAAAGCTGGCAAGTGGCAAGATTTAGTCGTAACCATCGTTTCAGTGCGCTTATCCGCCATACCAGCTTTCTGGCTAGGGCCAATGTTGATGCTTATATTTGCTGTGTGGCTAGGCTGGTTGCCTGTTAGCGGCATGGAATCTAACGCCTCTATAGTCTTGCCAGCACTCACGCTAGGTTTTGGTTTAAGCGCGATACTGACGCGTATGACGCGCACCAGTTTGCTGGAAGTGTTGAACGATGATTACATTAGAACCGCTCGCGCAAAAGGCATCAGCGAGCCAAATGTCATTATTCGTCATGCCTTACGCGCAGCACTGTTGCCGATTATCACCATTGTTGGTTTGCAAATGGGCAGTTTATTAGCCGGTACGGTAATTACCGAAACCATTTTTAGCTGGGATGGCATTGGGCGATTGTTAGTGGAAAGCATAGAAAAACGCGATTATCCGGTTACCCAAACTTGTGTTTTAGTAGTGGCACTCAGTTATGTATTAGTGAATTTATTCACGGATATACTTTATCGTCTTGCCGACCCACGCGTAAAGTTTGCGAGTTAAGCATGATTAAAAAATTATCTTTATTAATATTAGGTTTTTGGGTGATTGCAGTGCTGGCAGGGCGCTTTTTGCAGCTTAGTCCAAATGATATAGATTTGAACGCAATTTTAAGCTTACCCAATAGCACTTATTTATTAGGCTCAGATGACCTAGGTCGCAGCATTCTAGCCAGATTATTACGTGGCGTGGAAGTGTCATTTTTGGTGGCGATTACCGTCACGCTGGTGACCATGACTATTGGTGTTTTTGTTGGCCTTATTGCAGGCTTTTTTGGTGGAAAAGTGGACCGCTTTTTAATGCAAATTACTGATGTTTTTTTAGCTTTTCCGGGCATATTGCTCGCGATTGCCTTTGCCGCAGTCTTAGGTCCAGGTTTGGTTAATTTGATGATTGCGCTTTGCATTACGGGTTGGGTTAGCTATGCACGATTAACGCGAGGCCAAACCTTAAGCTTACGAAATCGCCAACATGTGCAAGCGGCGGAATCACTAGGCGCTAGCGTGCCGCGATTAATTATCAAACATATTTTGCCATTATTGGCTTCAATTTTAGTGGTGGAAGCGACTTACAGTTTGGCCAGTGTGATGATCGCTGAGGCGAGTTTGTCATTTTTAGGCTTGGGCATACAAAGTCCCAATGCCTCGTGGGGCGCGATGCTACGCGATGCTGTACGATATATGCTTGTGGCACCTCATTATGTATTAATCGTCGGCTTAAGCTTGATGAGCCTGATTTTAGCGATTAATTTGGGTGGTGATACTCTGCGTGATAAGCTTGATGTTAGGACGGAAAAGTAGGGTTTTAAATATTTGTTGTTAAATAAATAGGTGCCTCTATTCATTCAAGTTTCTAAACCAGACAAGACGCGATTAAAAAATTAAGACGTGGCATATATTTGATATGTAAGGAATAATTTTTTATGAGCAACGCAGTATGGTGACGAAAATTGAATGAATAGAGGTGCCGATATGATTAAAGGTAAAGCATGTCATTAGGTCCAGTTATGTTAGATGTTGTCGGTACAGAACTTAACGCCGATGACGTACGTCGTTTACAGCACCCGCTAGTGGGTGGCGTTATTCTATTTAAACGCAACTTTATCAATAACATTCAATTGGACGCGCTGACAGCGAGTATTCACGCGGTTAGAACGCCGCCGTTATTGATTGCTGTAGACCATGAAGGTGGTCGTGTACAACGTTTTAGAGAAGGATTTACAAAAATCCCCGCCATGCGCGAGTTTGGTAAAATTTGGGATAGTAATCCCAAAAAAGCCAAAGAACTGGCTACCGAAGCCGGCTGGATTTTAGCCGCAGAACTGCGCGCACATGGCATAGATTTTAGCTTCACACCAGTGCTGGACATGGATTATGGCGATAGCTTGGTGATAGGTGATAGGGCGTTTCATTTAAATCCACAGGCCATCAGTGACTTAGCGTTTGCGCTGATGCAAGGTCTTAAAAAAGGCGGCATGCCGGCAGTTGGTAAGCATTTTCCTGGGCATGGTTTTGTTGTGGCCGATTCGCACGTCAGTATGCCCATAGACGACAGGGCATTTGACCAAATTGCTCAGCACGATATGCAGCCTTTTAGAATGCTGATTGATGACGGGATACAAGCGATTATGCCGGCGCATGTAATCTACCCCAAAGTGGATGATAAACCGGCTGGATTTTCGCCGCGCTGGTTACAAAAAATATTGCGTGAGCGCTTGGGGTTTAATGGTGTCATTTTTAGTGATGATTTAAGTATGGAAGCAGCAACCGCAGGCGGTGATGTAACAACACGCGCATTAGCGGCGCTGAATGCTGGCTGCGATATGGTCTTATTGTGTAATCAACCGGCCATGCTAGATGAACTGCTGGCCAATTTAAAATGGACAATTTCCGCCCAAAGTATTAGCCGTTTAGCGCGCATGCATGGTCAAAAGAATCCGGCTAGCTTAGATGTTCTGCATGAGAATCCTGCGTTTGTGAAGGCGGTACATCAGTTAGCGCAGGTTGGTGTAGTCGAAGGTGAGCTGTTCGTTTAGCTCGGTTTTTTCAGTGGCTATTACTCAAAGTAATGTCGCTAGGATAAGCAATATGCAATTTGTAACAACTTTCCGCTTGAAACTTATACGCTAAGTCGCTATCTTACTTAAGGTACTGATAATACATTTAGTACTGTTTAGTTTTATTGTAGTTCACAGTAATTGTTTACTTAAAGGAATCAAACCATGTTTGACGAAATGCAAGTTATTGGCCGTTCAGAATCGGCGCAAGAAGTCACTAATAAAGTTTTGCGTAATACTTATGCGCTACTAGGTTTAACCCTCATTCCAACCGTCATCGGCGCGTTTATTGGTATGAATATGAGTTTTGTATTTGCTCAGCAACACCCGATTATTTTTGCAGTAGGTGCTATGGCAGTGATCTACGGAATGTTTGCAGCAGTGACTGCTAACCGGAATAGCAGTATCGGCGTAGTTTTACTATTAGGCCTGACCTTTTTACTAGGCTTAATGCTAGGCCCGATTTTGCAACACGCTTTGCATCTACGTAATGGTGCGCAGATTGTTGGTTTAGCCGCCGGTGGTACTGGCATTATATTTTTAACGCTTGCGGGTATTGCAACAACGACTAAAAAAGACTTTAGCTTTATGAGCAAATTCTTATTAGTTGGTATTATTTTGCTGATTGTGGCCTCATTAGCCAATATTTTTCTGCAGATTCCAGCATTCGCGCTGGCTTTATCAGCCATCGGTGTGATTTTGTTCTCCGGCTTTATTTTGTATGACGTAAGTCGCATTGTTAACGGCGGAGAAACCAATTATGTCATGGCAACGCTCGGCCTTTACATGAGTATCTACAACTTGTTTACTAGCTTGCTTCAGTTGTTGATGGGCTTAATGGGCAGCCGCGACTAACCTTAATTAGAGCATTAGATTGAATAAAGCCGACTTAATGTCGGCTTTTTGTTTATGTGCGGCTGTTACTGTGCTGTTGATTAATTTGTCTATTAATCAATAAGATCTGTGTGTATTTTTCTATAAATAGC
>CANCPF010000034.1 GCA_947379975.1 Methylophilaceae bacterium
TTTAAAGAATTACTGATTAATGTCACCAGTTTCTTTAGAGATCCTGATGTTTTTATTGAGCTTAAACACAATATTTTGCCACAATGTTTAGCAGACAAAGACGAAGGCTACGTTTTTCGGGTGTGGATTCCCGGTTGCGCCACCGGTGAAGAAGCCTATTCCATAGCCATTATATTGCGCGAACTGATGGACGAAAACCATCATCAATTTACCACGCAAATTTACGCGACGGATTTGGATGACGATGCCATCAACACCGCGCGTAACGGCCTTTATTTGCCCAATATTATGCAAGATATTTCACCAGAAAGACTGCGCCGCTTTTTTATTAAAGATGACGCTGGCTTTCGGGTTAGAAAAGAAATCCGCGAAATGGTGGTATTTGCCGTACAAAATGTGGTTAAGGATCCACCTTTTACTAAGCTGGATTTACTCAGCTGCCGTAATTTGATGATTTACCTAGAGCCGGTTTTGCAAAACCGGCTGATTCCAGTGTTTCATTACTCGTTAAAACAAGACGGCATTCTGATTGTTTCACCCTCAGAAAGTATCGGCAGTCATACTGAATTGTTTGACCCAATCAATCGCAAGTATAAGATTTATCGAGCATCGCGCAGTCTAGTTTCAAGAAAAAAACTATTGACGAGTGGCTTGGCTTGGGGCTCTGCCGCCAGCATCAAATCGTTAGGTGCGGAAGGCACTAAACCGCCCACCGCCAATTTTACCGAGCTGGCCAAACGCCTATTACTTAAACTTTATGCCCCAGCCTCGGTGGTGACAGATTTACAAGGCAACATTTTATATGTGCATGGAGAAACTGGCCGCTACTTGCGCCCAGCACCGGGCCAAGCAACACTTAATGTCATCGATATGGCGCGTGAAGGCCTACAACTACCATTAAGGACTGCGATTAATGCCGCAGTGAGTGAGGGTTTAGCTACCATTAATAAAGAGCTGACGATTAAAAGCAATGACGAGGTTTACCTGATTAATTTTAGCTTGCGTAAACAGGCCAGCCCAGAAGCCAGCGAAGGTATTTTACTGTTAAGTTTTCCGGATGTTGCACACGTAGCGCCGAGCAAAAATAAACAACGCTTAGCTAGCGTGGACAGCAGCACGCAATTGCGTATTGATGCGCTAGAGCTTGAATTAAATAGCACCAAGGAAAGTTTGCAAGCCACCATAGAAGCGCAACAAATAAGTAACGAAGAAATGCTTTCCAGCAACGAGGAAATGCAATCCACCAATGAAGAAATGCAGTCTACTAATGAAGAATTAGAAACATCAAAAGAGGAACTACAATCGGTTAACGAAGAGCTTATTACCGTGAACGCTGAGCTACAAACCAAAATAGAGCAATTGTCTGACATGAAAAACGACATGAAAAATTTGCTAGACAATGTCAATGTCGGCATTATTTTTCTAGATCAGCACTTGCAGATTCGTCGCTTCACACGCGAAGCGAAGCGCGCTTATCGTTTGGCGCAAACCGATGTAGGACGTCATTTAGGCGACATCAAGAGCGATTTAAGTGGCGACGATTTATTGCTGCCAGCGCAAGAGGTGCTTGAAACTTTAGTGCCTTATGAACGCGAAATGCAGACGCAAGATGGTGCGTTACTCTTTGCACGTATTCAACCTTACCGTAGCACCGACAATGTGATTGATGGCGTCGTGCTGACCTTTACCGATATTACCGAGCGCTTGAATGCTATCACCCAACATGAAGCGTTAGAAATGGCGGAAGGTATTGTTAACACCGTGCGTGAGCCACTATTGGTGCTAAACAGCAGCTTGCAAATTGTGGCAGCTAGCCACTCTTTTTACCAAACCTTTAAAGTACCGGCTAATGAAGTAATGGCCAAATACATCTACCAATTGGGTAATCAACAATGGGATATTGCTGCCTTACGTAAGCTGCTGGAAAGCGTAGTGAGTAACGACCAGACCTTTGAAAACTACCTGGTTGAGCATGATTTTCCTGTCATTGGACATAAAAAGATGTCACTCAATGCACGCCGTATTGTCAGTAAGATTGGGCGTGTACAGCTCATATTATTAGCCATAGAGGAAGTTAAATGACCGACAAGCCAGTATCTGCTAGAAGTAAGACCGCTTACGCTCAGCATGATAATCGGGCTGAAGCTGAAGCTGATCTGGCCAAACACCCTAGAACAAGTTTAGGCGAGACCGTTAATGCTGAACAAATGTTGCATGAACTGCAAGTACACCAAATTGAGCTGGAAATGCAAAATGAAGCCTTACGACAAGCGTATATTGCTTTAGAAGACTCACGCGACCGCTACTTTGATCTATTTGAATTTGCGCCGATTGGCTACTTTACGCTAAGCGCAACGGGCTTAATTGTCGAGGTTAATTTTGTCGGTGCAGAATTATTAAAGGCAGACCGGCAACAATTAATCGGCCAGCCCTTGGCCAAATATATTGCGCCTGAAGATAGTGATCAATTTCATTTACGCCAAATGCGCTTAAACCGCGACGAAGTGCAGCAAAGTTACGACATGCAGATTAAGCGTGAAAGCGAAATTAAATGCTATGTTCATGTCAATGCGCTGCGCGTGACAAAAAACGATGGCACACTGAACTTTAGAATAACGTTAACCGACATTAGCAAAACTAAGCTGATGGAACAAGATTTGCGCCTTGCTGCTAGTGCTTTTGAGGTGCAAGAAGGCATGATTATTAGCGATAAACAAAGTAAGATTATTCGCGTAAACCAAGCTTTTATTGAATTAACTGACTACCGTACTAATGATGTGCTTGGCCAAAACGCCACGTTTATCACTGCTATCAATGGGAAATCGCAGCATCCAGAATCTTTTAAAGCTATTATTGAGCGCGTTAGCCCACTTAAATGCTGGAAAGGTGAAGTGTGGAGCCAACGCAGAGACGGTGTTGTTTTTCCATGTTTAGCCTCGGTTACTGTGGTATTGGATAATGAAGGGCGTATCAGCAATTATATAGGCTGTTTTTATGATATTAGCCTGCAGAAACAAGCTGAGAAAATACTGCTAGAGGAAAAACAGCGCCTAGAAATGCAGGTAGAGAAAACTAGCACTGAATTAAGTAGCATCAAAACAGAATCTGAAGAGGTCAATACTGCGCTGAAAGTATTAATAAAAATGCGTAACACTGAAAACGTGGCCGCTAAAAGCCTGTTAAAGGATGAACTTAGTTTAGAGGTTTTACCTTTTATAGAAAAACTAAAGCAAAATAATCAGGATATTAGGCAAGTACGGCTGGTTAATACACTAGAAGCGAATCTGCAACGTTTAGTCAGCACTTATGGTAGCCCTAACACGATTAGTGCATCGTTAAAAAACCTAACCCCTAAAGAAATTCAAGTCGCAAGCATGGTGAGAGAAGGCCTTTCAACCAAAGCCATTGCTTCCACACTAGCCCTTTCGCCTGAAACTATTAGTATTCATCGAAAAAACATCCGCAGAAAAATTGGCCTGGACAGTAAAGACAAAAACCTGCGCAGCTATTTAATGGTATTTGATAACACTTAATTCCCTACGCTTAAATTAGCGCTCAAATAAGCACATAAATAACCATTAATGGTTGAATGATATAACCATATTATGCTTACTCTTTACATCTGCAACTAATCACACTTTCAGACTACTATCAAAAAATCAGGCTTGTATTTTTTTATACTTTAGTATAAATTTACACTTAATCCGAAAAGATATTTAACGCACCGCAAAATCACTGCGCCACGTTAAATATGCGCCCATTATTTTGTACTTAATTGGCGGCCTGTTGTGACGATATTGTCGTTTCAATGTGGGAAAGGGAGAGTAAACATGAAACGTAGTTTAGGCATTAAAAGCAAACTAGAGCATGTAATCGCTGAAGTGGAAGATAACATTGGCGACGAGTTGCAGTCTATCGAAGACGCCAATGCACTAAACGCTAGGCAACGCGGTTTTTTATGTGGCAATGATGTACTTAAATCCATTGAGTCAGGCGAAGAATCGAACGAAGATTCAATTGAGGCGCTGGATAACGAGTCGTTTGTAGCAACTGATAATGGTAATGGCGTATGAATTAACCCATTAGCCATTAGTTACAAGATTGTTTTAGCAATACCGGATAACAAATTAACAAGTATTTTCGTGCACAACATTTTTAGACAGGCGATTAAGCAAACAATTTTGTAACGAAAAATGGAAAAGAAACCTCATTTATCTACCGTGACACAAATGCGCCATGCTGATGAAATCTTTTCATCGCAAATAATAAAGCGTGCGCCTAGCTCGCCATTAACTTCGTTAATTAAAGAACTTCAATTACTGCAAGAACTGAGCGAGCATCACGCTGAGCTTGAGTTACAGAATCAAGAACTCCAACAAACACAGATCGCCCTTGAAGAAGCGCTAAACGGCTACGTAAGCCTGTATGAATTTTCTCCAGTGGCATATTTAAGCTTGACTGAAAACGGTACGATAGTAGAAGCTAACTTAGTGAGCGCGGATTTATTGCAAATAGATCGCTCAAGTTTAATTAAACAACGTTTTTCACGCTATATTGCCCCAGAAAGCGCGGATATCTGGCACCAGCACTTTCACAAATTAAAACAGCAAGGCGTCAATAAAAGTTGTGACTTAAAAATCCACCGTACAGACGGTAGCATTTTTTATGCTCGGCTTGATTGCTTATTACTGAATTTTGTTGCTCAAGACCTAAACACTGAAAAAAACCTAGAAAATTTTACAGACAGCCATGTGCAGAGCAATCATATTAACAATAGTCATGCTGATCTAAGAATACGCATGACTCTGACCGACATTACTGAAGCTAAAATTATTGAGCAGGAATTGCGCGTAGCCGCCATGGTCTTTGAATCGCATGAGGCAATTATCATGACAGATTCCAACAATGTGATTCTTAAAGTGAATGATGCCTTCAGCAAAATAACTGGTTACAGTGCAGAAGATGCAGTGGGCAACACGCCTAACCTATATTCTTCAGGTCGCCATGATGCCGCATTTTACACTAGCATGTGGTCGAAAATTAATAGTGAAGATAAGTGGCAGGGTGAGGTGTGGAATCGCTTCAAAAATGGAGTTGATGTGCCATGCTGGCTTTCTGTGACAGCCGTTCACAGCGAGGATGGAACGGTTACGCATTATTTGGGAAGCTTCCATGACATTACCACGCGAAAAATGGCAGATGAGCAAATGCAGTTACTAGCATTTTATGACAGCTTAACCAATCTACCAAATCGGCGTTTATTTTTAGATAGAATGCAACGTGCCATGATTAGTAGTAACCGTAACAGAAACTATTGTGCGCTGATGCTGATTGATTTTGATAATTTTAAATGTATTAACGACACCCTTGGGCATGATGTAGGTGACCTCATGCTGCAAACAGTGGCGCAAAGATTACAAGTATCTGTGCGAGAAGGCGATACTGTCGCACGCTTGGGTGGTGATGAGTTTGTGGTGATGCTAGAAAACTTGCACGAAGATGTCACAACGGCAACAGCAATCGCTAAAAAAATTGGTGAACAGATTATCACGGCTATTAATCAGCCATTTCAACTGGCCGGTAATGAATGTAAATGTAGCGTAAGTATCGGCATTAGCCTGTTCTTGAGAAAGCTCAATACGCCAGCTGAAATTCAGAAACAAGCCGACCTTGCCATGTATGAGGCCAAGGCAACTGGTGGCAACATCCTTAAAGTTTTTATAGATCAGTAATCACAATCAAGCGCTAAAAACTAAATTTATTGAACAAAAAAAATCGATTAAAAGTCTAGCGGATTGACATCAACCGCCCAACGCACCTTGGCCGCTATCGCCTTTCCGCGTAACTGAGCAAGCAAATTCTTCAGTAAATGCTGTAACACTGGGCGGCTAGTCGCCTGCATTAATATATGACCGCGTTCCATGCCTTTTAAACGCTCCATTTGCGGACGCACTGGATCGTAAACCAACACTTGCTCAGTCAAACTCCGCGCCAAGACAAATGCGTGCTGCAAAAATTGTTGCACCAGCGCATAATCATTCGCTTCTGCACGTAACAAAGCGGTAAAAACATAGGGCGGAAACTGTACTTGCTCGCGCTCTAGCAACAGAGAATTAGCGTAAGTGACGTAATCTTGCATGCGCAAAGCATTAAACAATTCATGCTCAGGAAACTGCGTCTGAATAATCACCTGACCCGCTTTATCCGCCCGACCAGCACGACCAGCCACTTGCATCAACTGGGCAAACAGGCGCTCACTCGCACGAAAATCTGGGCTATGCAGCGCACTGTCGGTATCAACCACGCCCACTAGCGTTAAATTAGGAAAATCATGACCTTTGGCGAGCATTTGCGTGCCGACCAAAATGTCAATTTCCTGATTGTGTACTTTATCTAAAATTTCCACCAAGGCATCTTTACGGCTGGTGCTATCGCGATCAACTCTAGCAATTCTGGCCGTTGGCAGTAGTTGCGCCAGCGTTTGTTCCAGCCTTTGCGTGCCGTGGCCAGTCGGGTGTAAATCGGCATTGCCACAGCTCGGGCATTGATTAGGAATTTTTTGCTCATGCCCACAATGATGACAACGCAATTTTCGCTGACCCAAATGCACCACCAGCTTGCTACTGCATCGCATACAAGGCGCTATCCAATGGCAAGCAGAGCATAATAAAACTGGCGAATAACCACGCCGATTAATGAACAATAAACTTTGTTCTTTACGCGCCAAACGTAATTTGAGTGCGGCAATTAACTGTGGCGTTAAGCCCTGCTGTAAGTTAACTTTGGTCGTGTCTATACAATCAATATGCGGCAATTGTGCGGCGCTTACTGCCCGCTGGTTCAGGCTAAGTAAATGGTATTTATTGCTTTGCGCTTGATTGGCTGACGACTTAATCGCGGTGGCGTTGTGCCAGCTCTCCAGCGCAGGCGTGGCCGAACCTAGCACCACCGGAATGTTCAGCCGCTTGGCTCGCACCAAGGCAACATCACGCGCGTGATAACGCATGCTATCTTGCTGCTTGTAAGAGCTGTCATGTTCCTCATCAATAATAATGAGCTTTAAATTCGGCAAAGGCGTAAAAATAGAAAGCCGCGTACCGATGACAATTTTGGCTGCGCCAGATTGCGCTAATTGCCAATGATGTAAGCGCTCGCTCTCGCTAAGATTACTGTGTAAGCTTACTAGCGGAAAATTAGGCAGGCGACTACGAAAGCGCGCTTCTAACTGTGGCGTTAAATTTATTTCTGGCACCAGCACTAATACTTGCGCGTCATCATTCTGTAAAACGTGCTGCATTAGGCGTATGTAAACTTCAGTTTTACCGCTGCCGGTAATGCCATGTAACAGCCAAGCTTTAAATGTTGCCGCCGCCTGAACAATCTGCGTTACCGCAGAAGCTTGCTCTGCGTTGAGTTCTGGCTCTTTGATAGAGGCTGTGGCCAGCCCAACCGCCAAGGTTTTAACACCCACCTGCACTTGTAAACTGCTCGCCCAACCGTCTACCACCAACTGCTTTGCTACTTTACGTGCGCTACTAGAAATTTCATCAAGGGCAGCTTCTGTCAGCGATGTACTGGCTTCCAAAGCGGCTAATACGCGGCGTGTGACTAACTGTTTTTTAGGAAGGCTTTCAATCTCGAGCTGCCGACCTAATGCTGTCAGCTGATAGGCATATTGCTTACGCGACACCGCCGGTGCAACTTGCCTTAAGCGCGCTGGCAAGGCCGACAATAAGGCTTGTCCGTAAGGATATTGGTAATAATCTGCACTAAACTTTACTAAATTTAACGTTTCGGCATCTATCGGCAATTCATCACTAAAGACTTGCGTGACTTGCTTGAGTTTTTCAATGGCAAACTCGCTGGTATCGGCAACACCGACCACCACACCTATTTGGCTGCGCCGGCCAAACGGCACTAATACACGCTGACCAACTTTAGCCACTTTACCGCCGCTCAAGTAATCAAATATGCGATCTAACGGTACGTCTAAGGCAATTTTTAGGATGAATTTGGGCAATTATTTTAGGGCTTATTAGAAGGTTTATTTAGGCTTAGCCGTTTGATTATCAAACAATAATAGCCGGCAAGCAATGATACACAGCAAACAATCAAAGAAATATAAAACAGCTCGCCAGTTAGGTTAAAATAGCACCCTTAAATATTCACTTAAGCGCACACTTGTTTTGAAAGCACATCTTACCCAATTACTGGCTATTGCCGCAAAAACTATTATTCAAAAAAATGGCGCGCCAGAGAGTACAGAGTTTAACATTTTGCTTGAGCGCCCGAAATCTGCCGAGCATGGTGATTTTGCTACCAACCTAGCGTTGGCATTGGCTAAACCGCTAAAACAAAATCCACGCACGATTGCCACACAAATTATTGAAGCTTTACCTGCCAGCGAATATATCGCTAAAACTGAAATTGCCGGCGCCGGTTTTATTAATTTCTTTTTGAGCGCGCAATCTCAACAAGTGGTAGTGAAAGACATTTTAACTGCTGGCGCGCAATATGGCCGCAATAACAATGGCCAAGATGAAAATGGCCAACCGCAAAAAGTACAAGTGGAATTCGTTTCAGCCAATCCAACTGGCCCGTTGCATGTCGGTCACGGTCGTGGCGCGGCAGTAGGTGATTGTTTAGCGCGTTTGCTTGATGCGAATGGCTGGGATGTCACGCGTGAATTTTATTACAACGATGCCGGTGCGCAGATTGATAATCTCACTATTTCTGTATTGGCTCGCTGCAAAGGTATTGCCGTTGAACATGAGAGTTTTCCTGAAAATGGTTACCGCGGTGAATATATCAATGATATTGCCGCCGCTTATTTAGCCAAACATACCGTGGTGGCAGATGACATTGAAGTCACGGCTAGCGGCGACATTAATAATCTTGATTCGATGCGTAGTTTTGCCGTAGCCTATTTGCGCCATGAGCAAGATTTAGATTTAAAAGCCTTTCAAATTGAATTTGACGTGTTTTCACTAGAAAGCGCGTTGTATGCCAACGGCAAAGTAGAGCAAACCGTACAGGCCTTAATTAACAGCGGCCATACTTACGAGCTGGATAATGCGCTTTGGCTTAAAACGACTGATTTTGGCGATGACAAAGACCGCGTTATGCGTAAGAGTGATGGTGGCTATACTTATTTTGTGCCTGACGTTGCTTACCATGCGGATAAATGGAATCGTGGTTTTGTGCGTGTGATTAACGAGCAGGGCGCCGACCATCACAGCACGATTACTCGCGTACGCGCAGGCTTGCAGGCTTTAGATGTGGGCATTCCAGCCGCTTGGCCTGATTATGTATTGCACCAAATGGTAACGGTAATGCGTGGTGGTGAAGAAGTAAAACTGTCTAAACGTGCTGGCAGTTATGTGACCTTGCGTGATTTAATTGAAGAAGTTGGCTGTGATGCCACACGTTATTTCTTGGCAGCACGTAGATCCGATTCACAATTAGTATTTGATATTGATTTAGCCCGCGCACAAACCAACGATAATCCTGTATTTTATATTCAGTACGCGCATGCGCGTATTTCCAGCGTGCTAGCCCAATGGTTAAATCAGACCGAACTGTTAAATCAAGGCGCGGATATTGCCAAGCTAAAAGAGGCCGATTTAAGCCCGCTGACTAATCCACATGAAACAGCATTAATGCAGCGTTTAAGCACTTATCCTGAAACGGTGGCTAACGCAGCAACAGAGTTAGCGCCTCATGTGATTGCTAATTATCTAAAAGAACTCGCCAGCGATTTACATAGTTATTACAATGAATATAAGTTTTTAATCGATGACGAAGCCCTCAAACTTGCACGCTTAAGTTTAATTAGCGCGACACAGCAAGTTCTTAAAAATGGTTTAGATTTACTTGGCGTTGCCGCCAAAGAAAGAATGTAAGGATTAAATTAGTGATGAGTAGAGATTACAAACCAAGCCCTGAACGATCAAAACCAGCAAAAAAAGGCAATCTTTTTTTAACAGGCTTATTGATAGGTTTTTTACTCGGCGTTGCCGCATCACTAAGTGTGGTGATGTATATCAAAGGTGGCGAAAGCCCATTTGCTAGCCAGTCTAACCCTGACACCGGAAAATCTATCTCGGATAAAATCCAAGATAACGCTAAAGCCGATGCTAAAGCGGCGGACGCAGACAGCAGCGCTTTGCCAACCGATGCCAATCCGAATGCAGCTGATGGCAGCACTGCGAATAAAGATGATAAGACGCGCTTTGATTTTTATAATATTTTGCCTGGAAGTGAGAGCGCAGTCAGCAAAGAAGAAGAAAGTAAGCTTAAAGAAAGCTCACAAGAACCTGTCGTTCAAAAAAGTTATTATTTACAAGTGGGTGCTTTTCAAACCAGCGAAGAAGCCGATAATATGAAAGCTAAATTAGCCCTACAAGGCTTTGAAGCTTTAGTACAAACTGCTAGCATTGCGGACAAAGGTGTGATGCACCGCGTGCGTGTTGGTCCGCTAAAAGATTTAGAGCAAATCAACAAAACAAAAAATGATTTATTAAAAAATGGCTTTAAAGCTGATTTAATAAAAGTGAATAACGAAAACCAATAGGATTTGTGACGGTCTATCGTTCAATTCCTCGTTATAATTTAACGCATGATTGTCAGCCAAACTAATCGCCATGCGTTTTTTATTGCGTGACAGTCATAATTAGCACGCTCTAAAACAGCAGCGAAGTTAAAAGAAAAGTTTAAAAAAGTTAAAAGGACCATTAAAAATGAAAATGTTGTCAGTGAAAAATTTATTAAGCAGCTTAATATTATTAGCCTCATTTAGCGTGTTGGCAGACCCGCAAATAGGTAAAGATTACGATAAAACAGCACAGATTATTCCTACCGAGACCCCTAAAAAAATTGAGGTCACTGAAATATTTTGGTACGGTTGCATTCACTGTTATCACATGGATCCTATTCTTGACGCTTGGGTCAAAAAATTACCTGCTGACGTAGTATTTAAACGCATGCCTGGCTTACCACAACCGGCTTGGGCGCCAATGGCAAAAGCTTTTTACGCCATGGAAGATCTAAAATTATCAGCTAAATTACATACGCCGTTGTTTGATGCTATTCATAAAGAAAAATCACTTAACCCGACCGACGAAGTAGCCGCGATTGATTGGATGACTAAAAAAAGTGGTTTAGATAGACAAAAAATTGAGGATGCCTTTAAATCATTCTCTATGAATAATAAGTTAAACCGCGCGGCACAAACATTCCGTGCTTCTGGTGCGACTGGCGTACCTAGTTTAATTATTGACGGCCAATACATTACTTCTAGCACCATGGCCGGCAGCAATGAAGAAGCGCTAAAAACAGCTGATTACATTATTGCTAATTTGCGTGCAGATAAAGCAAAAGCAGCTTCTGCAAAAAAGTAAGAGCAGCTAACATCGTCAAAAATATGACGGCGAAACATCTATAGTCAAAACGTCTATAGTTGCGTGATTTTTGCAGTCGCTGATTTAATAAAAAAATCCGCTTTTATCTAAAGGTAAAAGCGGTTTTTTTATGCCACATATCTTTTACATTAACACTTAATACCATCAAGGCTAACGTTATGAAAGTTTTTATTACCGGTGCTTCCAGTGGCATAGGCGAGGCGCTAGCGCTTGAGTATGCAAAACGTCATAGCAACAACAACACAATAATTGGCATAGCCGCCAGACGTAGTGAGCACTTACAAAATCTACAATCTACTCTGCAAAGTCGTTACAATATTCAATGTGCTATTTACCCGCTAGACGTGCGTGATAGCCATGCAATGGCCAATGCAGCGGCTGATTTTATACAACATTATGGCGCACCAAATGTGCTGGTCGCTTGCGCAGGCGTAAGCTGTGGCACGCTAACCGAACATGTAGAAGATATCGCTGCCTTTAAGGCGGTGATGGACATTAATGTGCTGGGCTTAGTGCATACTTTTCAACCATTTATTGCGTCTATGCGTGCTGCAGCTAAACAAGGTGAAAATGCTCAATTAGTCGGTATTGCTAGCGTGGCTGGCATTCGCGGCTTACCCGGCGCCGGCGCATACAGTGCTAGCAAAGCCGCTGCCATCAGCTATTTAGAAAGCTTACGCGTAGAAATGGCGGCAGATAATATTGCCGTTACGACCATTGCGCCTGGCTATATTCGCACACCGATGACAGCTATCAACCAATATAAAATGCCGTTTTTGATGGATGCTGATGTGGCTGCTACGAAGTTTATCAATGCGATTGAACATAAGCGCCGCTTCGTGGTGATTCCTTGGCAAATGGGCTGGGTGGCAAGACTCATGCGTTTTATTCCACCATTTTTGTGGGACTTTGCCATGAAAAAAGCGCCTCATAAGAAGCGCTTAGATTGGGATTGGCTGTAAATAGGCCTAAAAAATCAAATCAAAACCATCATTCCGTGCCTGACACGGAATGATGGTTTTTGTATTTATCTTGTAATCGGCTTATAACGAATACGCTTAGGTTTAGCGCCATCTTCACCCAAACGTTTACGTTTATCCGCTTCATATTCCTGATAATTACCATTAAAGAACGTCCATTGCGAATCGCCCTCGGCCGCTAAAATATGTGTGGCGATACGATCCAAAAACCAGCGATCATGTGAAATTACCAATACACAACCGGCAAACTCCAACAAGGCATCTTCTAGTGCGCGTAAAGTTTCCACGTCCAAGTCATTAGACGGTTCATCTAGCAGCAATACATTACCACCAGAAATCAATGTTTTAGCCAAGTGCAAACGGCCACGTTCACCACCTGAAAGTTGGCCAACAATTTTTTGTTGATCGCCACCCTTAAAGTTAAAGCGGCCAATGTAGGCACGTGAAGGCGTTTCATAACGACCGACCGTTAAAATATCCGAACCGCCAGATATTTCTTCAAACACGGTTTTATCGCTGGCCAGCTCATCACGACTTTGGTCTACATAGGCCATTTTTACCGTTGAACCAATTTTAACCTCACCGCTATCTGGCTGCTCTTTGCCAGTAATCATTTTAAATAGTGTAGATTTACCTGCACCGTTTGGCCCAATAATGCCGACAATCGCACCAGCTGGTACGCTAAAGCTTAAATTATCTATCAATAAGCGGTCTTTAAAAGCCTTGCTCACGCCGTTAAATTCAATGACTTGGTCACCCAAACGCTCGCCCGCTGGGATGAAAATTTCTTGTGTTTCATTGCGTTTTTGGTACTCAGCACTCGCCAATTCTTCATAGCGCGCAATACGCGATTTACTCTTGGCTTGACGTGCTTTAGGATTTTGACGCACCCATTCTAACTCTGTGCTCAAGGCTTTACGACGAGACGATTCTTGTGATTCTTCTAAGGCTAAACGTGCTTGCTTTTGCTCTAGCCAACTAGAGTAATTGCCTTTCCAAGGGATACCATGACCACGATCTAACTCTAGAATCCATTCAGCAGCATTATCTAAAAAGTATCTATCATGTGTAACCGCCACAACGGTACCGGCGAAGCGCACTAAATATTGCTCTAACCACTCCACAGATTCCGCATCCAAATGGTTGGTCGGTTCATCCAAAAGCAACATATCTGGTTTAGAAAGTAGTAATTTACACAAGGCCACACGACGTTTTTCACCGCCAGAAAGCGGGCCAATTTTTGCATCCCAAGGCGGTAAGCGTAAGGCATCTGCGGCGATTTCTAGTTGCGTGGTTAAATCTGAACCGCTGGCAGCAATGATGTTTTCATACTTCGCTTGAAGCTCGGCTAATTGATCAAAGTCTGCATCTGGCTCAGCATAAGCGGCATAAACAGCCTCCAAATTAGCTTGTGCCTGCATGACTTCACCCATACCAGACTCAACTTCTTCACGTACTGTTTTTTCTGGATCTAACTGTGGTTCTTGCGGCAAATAACCGATTGAAAGATTAGGCTGCCACTGTACTTCCCCTTCAAATTCTTTATCTACACCCGCCATAATGCGCAGCACGGTAGACTTACCTGAACCGTTCAAACCCAGCAAACCAATTTTTGCACCCGGGAAAAAAGATAAGGAAATATCTTTAATAATGGTCTTTTTAGGAGGAACAATTTTGCTCACGCGGAGCATAGACATTACATATTGAGCCATGATGATATTTTACTAATTTTAAAGATGAAAGCTTAACAGAAAGCCGGCTAGCTTGCTCGCTATCGGCTACAAAGTCGCGGCTTTGCCAGCCTGCGCTAGCTTATTATTATGGTCAAATTTACGCACGTAAATAAGCAGTGCCTAATATAGGTATAATGCAGCAACTATTAAAATCGAGCTGCAAGCATTATGGCAATAAAATCAACCATTTATAAAATCGACCTGCAAGTTTCAGATTTGGATCGTAATTATTACCAAGCGCACAGCTTAACATTAGCTAAACATCCGTCAGAAACTGACGAGCGCGTGATGGTGCGGCTAATCGGCTTTGCACTTTTCGCCAATGAAGCGCTGATATTTGGCAAGGGCTTAAGCGATGACGAAGAGCCCGACTTATGGCAAAAAGACTTAACTGGCGCTATCGAACTGTGGATGGACGTGGGATTGCCTACCGAGAAAGATATACGCAAAGCTTGTGGTCGTTCACGTCAGGTCGTCGTAGTGCTTTATGGCGGACGCATTGCTGATATGTGGTGGACAAGTAATAGCAAGGCCTTGCTTAAAACCAACAATCTTACGGTAATTAATTTACCTGACACCAAAGAGTTAGCCAGCATGGCCGCACGCGGCATGAACATCAGCTGCACAATTCAAGATGGGCAAATCATGGTAGGCCATGATGGCGGTAGCTTTGAGATTACGCCAGTGATATTGAAAGAACCTAGTACCTACTAAAGCCTGTTATAACTACTTCACGCAATACTGTTAATATTGATTGTGTGAAGTTTTCTTAGCCTAAAACCATTACTTCCAACTAACACTACTCGTCACCCATTAAATCATCAAACTTCATTTTTTTGTCGGTTAATTTAGCGGCAGATAATACCCAGTTCACAGCATTTTCTTCTGAAGCTAAAGCTCTGGCCTCATCTAGCCTATTGTCTTCGGCATAATACCAAGTGACAACTTC
The DNA here is from genome assembly GCA_947379975.1 of Methylophilaceae bacterium. Classification (GTDB taxonomy): domain Bacteria; phylum Pseudomonadota; class Gammaproteobacteria; order Burkholderiales; family Methylophilaceae; genus Methylotenera. The sequence goes on from CANCPF010000034.1 coordinate 15,083, forward strand.
CGCGGGGTCATCAAAGGCTTGTGCCATCTGCTCAATTTTTGCACGGACTTGATCTTCGCTGGCATGCAGATTATTAGTGTTAATTAAAGCATTAAGCACTAAGCGTAACTTTGTCGTACGTTTTGCCTGAGCTTCAAACATCGCTGGGTCTAAATTCACGCTGCTTGGCTCTACACCACGCTCTTTAAAATCTTTTTCAGTAGCCTCCATTACGCGATTCAATTCAGCACCCACTAATGCGCGCGGTAATTCAAAATCAAAACCCAAATCGAAGACGCTTCTAGTGACTACAATAGAGAAAAACTGCAAGAGCGCGTGGCTAAATTAGCTGGCGGTGTTGCAGTGATTAAAGTGGGCGCGACGACTGAAATCGAAATGAAAGAGAAAAAAGCCCGTGTGGAAGATGCGTTACACGCAACACGTGCTGCGGTTGAAGAAGGCATTGTAGCGGGTGGTGGTGTGGCGTTGATTCGCGCACGTGCGGCGATTGCTAAAGTAAAAGGCGATAACCATGATCAAGATGCTGGCGTGAAGATTGTGTTACGTGCAGTTGAAGAGCCATTGCGTCAAATTGTTGCCAATGCGGGTGT
>CANCPF010000035.1 GCA_947379975.1 Methylophilaceae bacterium
AATTTACCGTAGGCCGATACAAGGCTTTACCTTGCTCAATTAGCTCTTGCGCGGCTTGGTTTGCGCTTAGGGCAGAGGCTAGTGTTGGGTCATGTGATAAGGCTTGCTGATAAATATCCACCAGTGATTGCGCTTTATATTCACTGGCATTGATATCTGCAGCATAGGCATTAGCCGCAAAAAATACGACTGAACAAAGGCTAGTAAAAATCAGTTTTTTAGGCATATTCAACGTCAGTTAAAATTCAAACTTAATCGCTTGTGGAGCGTTTATTAATGCGGGCAAGCATGTTTCAAAAAACACATCATGTCTGAAACTATCTTCGTTAACGCGGGTAGTAAGCGTGGCTTGCATCACTGGCATTTCACCAATCACGGCAAATAGGCGACCACCATTTTTAAGCATTTTTTCTGCGGCAGTTGGACGTAACGGTATTGAGCCGCTAAATACAATGACATCATAGGGTGCAGCTTGTGCAAAGCCATTTACCGCATCACCCACATGCAGACTTACATTGTGGATATTCTGTTTTTGTAAACGTGCTTTGGCAATATCTGATAATTCTTGATGAATTTCTACTGCATCTACATGATCGGCCAAGGTCGCTAGCAGCGCTGTTAAATAGCCGCTGCCGGTACCTACCAATAATACTTTGTCAGTTTTTTTTACGTTAAGCGCCTGTAAGATTCGGCCTTCTAATTTAGGTGAAAGCATGCTTTGACCGTGACCAATCGGCAGTTCAACATCAGCAAACGCTAAACCTTGCTGTGCTTCTGCGACAAACGCCTCGCGTGGCACTTGGTTAAAGAGCTCAAGTACGACTGGGTCTAATACTTCCCAAGTGCGAATTTGCTGTTCTATCATATTGAACCTAGCTTCGCGGTTGCTAAAACCAGCGGCATCGCCGCTAATATTGAATCTTGCTTCGTTAGAGAAGTCACTTTGGGTTTGTGCAGTTTGTATCATGGCAAAATTTCATTCCTATCAATTTCAATTATTATAGCGCATGCACTTGATCTGCAAGCTGAATTTAAACAGTAATAAGCGGTTTAAATGATATGTTTAGCTGGCATTTTTACCTTAAACCAAGCGGCATATAAGGCGGGTAAAAACAGGACTGTGAGAAAAGTTGCTACTGTTAATCCCCCCATAATCGCCACCGCCATTGGACCAAAAAATACACTTCTGGTCAGCGGTATCATGGCTAATATTGCGGCAGCGGCAGTTAATACTATCGGCCTAAAGCGTCGAATAGTCGATTCTATGATGGCTTGCCATTCCGCTAAACCAGACGCTTTGTCTTGGTCAATTTGATCAACCAAGATGACGGAATTTCGCATTATCATACCGGACAGCGCAATAGTGCCTAGCATGGCAACAAAACCGAAAGGTTTATCAAATAGCAATAAAGAAACTGTGACGCCGATTAAGCCTAAAGGTGCGGTTAACAGCACTAAAAATACCCGCGAAAAACTTTGCAACTGAATCATTAATAATGTCAGTACCGCGATGAGAAATAATGGGAAGCCAGCCGCGACTGAAGCCGCACCTTTAGCGGATGCTTCAACCGCGCCACCTGTTTCTATCGATACTCCTAAGGGTAAATGGGCTTTAATTTGCGTCAGTTGATCCTCGATTTGCTGCGAAACCACAGGCGCTTGCATATTGCCTTGTAAATTAGCGCGCACGGTTACCGATGGCTCACGATTGCGTCGCCAAATTACGCCTTCTTCAAAATCTGAAGTAATAGTCGCTAATTGCGATAAAGGCACTGTTGCACCGCTAGGCAGATTAATCATCAAATCTGGCAGGCGTGAGAGTTGTGTTCTGTCTGTTTGCGAGCCACGTACCACTAAGTCTATGCGTTCATTGCCTTCTCTAAATTCAGTAATATAAAGCTCCTGCATCGCGCCGTTGAGCAGATTTGAAATGTCCACCGAACTTACACCTAGCAAGCGCGCCTTGGCTTGGTCAATTTTCAGATGTACCACTTTGCTAGGTTCTTCCCAGCTTAATTGCACATTCACCAAATGATGATTAGCACGCATAATGCCGGCAATTTGCTGTGCAATATCACGTATTTGTGTAATGTTGCTGCCCGATACTCTAAATTGCACAGGAAATCCCACTGGCGGGCCATTTTCTAGCCGCAATACGGAGCCGCGTAAGGCAGGGAAATCATTTTCAAACAGCTTGAGTAAATCTTTACGTAGCGCTTCACGTGAGGCTAAGTTTTTGCTTAACACCACAAACTGCCCAAAGCCACGATGTGGCATTTGAATATCTAGCGGCAAGTAAAAACGCGGCCCACCATTGCCGATATACGCCACAAAATTTTCTATGCCTTCTGTTTGTTGCTCTGAACCGTGCGGAGAAGCATTGTTTTTGAGTTGATATTTTGCATCCCAATCATGCAGCCAATACTCCAATTTTTTCACTTGATCATTGGTCGCGGCATAAGATGCACCTTCAGTCATGCGTAAATCTATGATTAATTCTAGTCGCGTTGAATCAGGGAAGAATTGTTGTTGTACCTGAGAAAAGCCAAGCACAGCCAAAATAAATAAGCCTAAAGTGCTCAATATCACAGTTTTGCGATAACGCACGCAGGCAGTCACCACCGTGCGAAAGGTTTGATAAAACGGGGTGTTATAAATGTCGTGATGATGGGTATCGATTAATTTATTCGGCTGAATATTACTTTTCAAGCGAAGTTGATTTTTGAGCCAAGTTTTAAATTTAGATTGTTTGGGCGCCTCAGCGTAGCTAGGTAATAAATGAAAGCCCAAATACGGCACAAATATCACTGCAGCAAACCATGAAATAATCAAGGCAATGGCCGACACTTGAAAAATAGACCGTGTATATTCGCCAGTCGAAGATGCCGCCGTTGCGATTGGCAAAAACCCGGCTACGGTCACCAATGTGCCGGTCAACATTGGCATTGCGGTGGAGTTGTAGGCAAATGCTGCCGCTTTAGCTCTATCCCAGCCTTGCTCCATTTTGGATGACATCATTTCAACGGCAATAATTGCATCGTCTACCAATAAACCCAACGCTAAGATTAGCGCGCCTAGGGATATTTTGTGTAAACCAATATTAAGCAGAAACATCACCAAAAAGGTGCTGGCTAACACTACCGGAATGGTAATGGCGACAATAATGCCGCTACGAAAACCCAAGGAAATAAGGCTGACGCCCAGCACAATGATTAAAGCTTCGATTAAAGAGTGGACAAAATCATTGACTGAATTCGCGACTATTTTAGGTTGCGAGGTGACGGTTTCTAGCGACAAACCTACGGTTAATTGCTGCTTGATGCGGGCGGTGATTTTATCCAGCTCATGGCCTAAAGCAATAACGTCACCGCCTTCTTTCATGCTAACGCCTAGTAGTAGCGCATCTTTGCCTTGAAAACGCACGCGGTCATGCGGCGGATCTTCGTAGCCACGATAAACCTTTGCCACATCGCCTAAGCGGAAATCTTGATTGTTGGCACGTAAACGCAAGTCGCGTAAATCATCTAAATTTGCATAGCGGCCAGATACCGCAATGCGAATACGCTCGGCGGCGGAATCAAAAGTGCCGCTACGCACCACGGCATTTTGCGCCTGCAAAATATTCACTAAGGTGCTGGTGTTAATGCCTAAGCTGACTAATTTTGCGTTGGTCAGCTCAATAAAAATACGTTGTTTTTGTTCGCCAAAAAACTCTACTTTGGCGACATCTTTTACCTTTAATAACTCACTTCTAATTAACTCGGCTTGTTTTTTTAGTGCGGCAAAATCAAAGCCATCGCCAGTTAAGGCATACATGGTGCCGTAGACATCACTAAATTCATCATTAAAAGTCAGGCTTTCAACACCTTGCGGCAAGGTGTTTCGAATATCACCAATTTTTTTACGTACCTGATACCAGACGTCGGGTACATCTTTTGAGGACGTATCATCCTTAACGACAATAAAAATCATCGATTCGCCAGGTCTTGAATAGCTATTAGAATAATCCAAGTGCGGTACTTCTTGGATTTTCTTTTCTAACTTATCGGTCACTTGCTGTTCAACTTCTTGCGCACTAGCGCCCGGCCAAGAGGTGCGTACCAACATTACTTTAAAGGTAAAAGGCGGGTCTTCAGATTGCCCAAGTTTAGTGTAGGAAATCAATCCAGCGATAGTAAGTACTAACATCAAGTACAGCACTAAAGTTTGATGTTTTAATGCCCAGTCAGATAAGTTAAAACCTGAATTAACAGGCGGTGCTAGGTTTTTTGACGCAGATTGCTGATCATGCTCTAGCTCAATCATAGTTTATTTTCAGTCACAGGTTTTGCCTCAGTAACAGGATGTACTAGCTGATTTTTAATCAAAGTGTGAACGCCGGCAATGGCGATTTTTTCACCTGCTTGTAAACCGCTAGTAATTAATACACCATCTTCTCTAAATACACCGGCGACAACTTCACGCGGTTGTGCTTTATTATTCGCATCTATCACCCATACTGTTTTTTGTCCATTTATTGTAGTAAGAGCGCTGCTGGGAATAAGTAGCATGGTATTTTTTTGACCTGATAGCGCCTGAAAACTTACCCCAGCAGTCATCCCAAAACGTACCGCTTCATCAGTATTTTTAATGCTGACACGGACGTTAAACGTCCGCGTTGCAGAATCTGCCGCAGGTGAAATTTCGCGCACAACGCCGGCGTAGGGCTTTTGCATATCAGCCCACATTCTCACTTCAACCGCGGTATTTAATTTCACCTCTGTCATACGTGATTCAGGCACTGCGACCAATACTTCAAATTCTTTGGTATCGGCAATTTTGGCTACTGTTTCACCAGCCTTGACTACCTGTCCCGGCTCGGCGTGTATCATGGTTACTACGCCATCGCGGTCTGCGCTTAAGTGACTATATTGCGCTTGATTGCCGGTAACACTGGCTTGTGCTTTTACCTGCGCTAGACGTGCGCCTGCAGTTTTGAGTTCGGCTTCACGCATGTCTAAGGCAGATGCTGAAATGAATTTTTTAGTGAATAATTGACGTTGACGTTCAACTTCTGCCGCTGCCAGTGAGTAAGTCGCTTCCGCTTCACTTATATTCGCCGCTGCGGCTGCGGTATTTAGCTGAGCATCAGTCGCGTCTATGTTGGCGAGAATTTGACCTTTTTTAACTTGTGCACCGTTTTCTACCTTACGCGCGATGATTTTCCCATCGACTCTAAAAGCTTGGCTAGATTCATATCTAGGGCGCACTTCGCCAACTAATACCATTCTATTGCTTGCTCCAGTTGCGCCAACCACCATAACTAATGCCGGACGCGGCGGTGCTAGTGGCGGCTGTGGCTTATTGCAAGCGGTAAGCAAGGTAAACATTAGCAACGCTATAATTTTCATATTTCAATATCCATCTATCTTAAAATTCATCAGTTATTAATACGCGTATTGATCTTATTTGGTGATTGCGCTCATAGAATCGGCAATCAATATTGTGCGTTACAAATAAATCGCTAGCCAGTTATCCGTGAGATTCTCTTTGCCAAATTTGCGTTCTACCCAATAAGCTGAAACCTATAAATCCACGCACTTCTAATTGCTTGCCGGCATCTTTTAGCTTTAATTTGACGCGATAAGTATTGCCCGAAAAAGGATCTAGAATTTCATCGCCCTCATAGCTCTCGTCGTGTGCTTTTAAGTTTTTAATGATGGTCATACCAATTAATTTTTGATCTTTTCTATCATCTCTACAGGCGGTGCAGTATTCTTCTTTACTAGTCGATATGCCTTTTTCAATCACGCCAGTATAAATGTCATGGTCTTTAATAATTCGAACGTAGCCGCTAATTTGGCCATCATCGTCAAAGGTTTTCCATAAGCCTTCGGGTGAAACTGACTCTAAGGCGGAAGCCGTTCCAACGACTAGCATCAATAAAACAAAAATCATTAAACGGTTGCGATTCATTGCTAATGCCTTGGTAAAGGTTACCTGAACAATATTAAGTGATTAACAGTAGCCGTAATGATTAGCTAATGTTTTAGTAAAGTGATTAGTGAAAATTATACTTGAAATATTCAAATCAACTTAACGCGGTTAAATTCAAATGTAAAGTTACATCGTCATTTTTTAGCAATGATGATTAAGCCCAAAACAATAAACGCTGCGCCTACAGCCATGCGGATACTAATCACTTCTTTGAGTAAGACCCACGCAAGTAATATCGCAATCACCACGCTGCCTTTGTCTATCAGCGCAACCGTTGCCACATCGCCCATTTTTAAGGCTTTGTAATAAAAAATCCAAGAACCCGCTGTAGTAATTGCAGACAGCCCTAGCCAGATGTAATTCACTTTTTGCAGCGATTTTATTTCTATTGGATCCACTGCAAACATGGCAAACATCAGCACGAATATACAGACAAAAATTGTGCGAACAGTGAGTCCTAATTCCGCTGAAATACCGGCTAGACCTTGTTTAGCAACCACGGAAGTAAAGCCGGCAAAGCACATGGAGAAAAAAGCATACATCACCCAACGTTCCATTTTTAAGCCTCCAAAAGTGAATGTGACTAATTAATGCGTAGTATCAGCAGCGTGCTGCGGGAAAATAAGGATGCACACTATCATGACTAAAAGCAGTGTCGCTGATGCGCCGTAGCGACTTAAAGCAAGGCCGCCATCGGCGATTGGCTTGTCGAGAAAGTCGCCTACTACTGCGCCAAGCGGGCGCGTAATAATAAATGCGGCCCAAAAGAGTAATATTTTAGAAATGTTGCTCCATAAATAGCCAGCCAAAACCACCGCCAACAATGCGCTGAAAATAATGGCGCCACCGCCATAGCCAAGTCCTGCGGTATCTGCCGTCCAATCACCCAAAGCCGTACCTAATGTTTGTGAAAACATGATGGTGACCCAATAAAAAACTTCTACTTTAGGTGTGCTTACAGATGCCACCGAAACCGAGCCTAGTGTTTTGTACCATATTGCTAAAGACGCAATGAGTAACGAGAACAATAAGGCAGAACCGCCAGCATAACCAATGCCCAGCGAACGGTCGGCAAAGTCAGCCAATGTGGTGCCTACAGTGGTGGTTGCGATGATGGTTGTCCAATATAAAATTGGCTGAAACTGCTTGGCTTTAATTTGCGCAGCCACGGCAAGTAAGAAAATAGCTGCAAATATAATTGTGCTAATCAAGTAACCTAAGTGCATAGACATAGAAACGGCGTCGCCGCCAGTTTCGCCCAATGTGGTTGCAAGAATCTTGATGATCCAGAATCCCAGCGTCAACTCGGGCACTTTAGTCAGTGCAATTTGTGCTGTTTTGTTCATAAGTTTTAACGGTTAGTTAAATGCCAGAAGGCGCCTGTATTAGAATACTTTTTATTTTGCTGGAATAAGCTTTAACGCACCCGTTTTGTAGTCACGGCTAGCCGTTTGATAATAAGCAATTGCTTCATTAGCTAATTTTTCATTGATGCTAGTGGGCGTTGCTTCAAAACTTAGTGGGTCAATTTTGTAAGCCTCAACCTTCTGCTTAGGTGATAGCACGATTAAAGTATTGTCGCTGTAATAACCTAGCGCTTGGTAATTGCTCACAAATGCGCGTGCGGGTAATTTTTTAGTTTCAGCCACAAAAAGTGATTGCCCATAAAAATGCTCAGCGCCTTTTTTGCCGAGCACATCTAACAGTGTAGGTACTATATCAATTTGGCTAGCTACCCGCTTGTAATGGCTTGCGGGCAACATGTCTGGTGCGTACAAAAATAATGGAATGTGGTATTTATCCACTGGTAATTTGCTCTTACCGGCTACCGATGCACAGTGATCGGCCACAATGACAAATAGTGTATCTTTAAACCACGGTTTATTTTTGGAGTTTTCAATAAACTTACCTATGGCGTAGTCGGTATATTTCACCGCGCCTTCACGGCTACCCTTCGGCAAGTCAATTTTACCTTCAGGAAACGTATATGGCCTATGGTTGCTAGTGGTCATAATATGTGCAAAAAATGGTTTTTTAGATTTTGCATTTTCGTCGAAAATGGCGATTGAGTTATTGAATAAACTTTCGTCATCCACGCCCCAAACATTTTCGCTCTGAATGGTTTTGGCATCAAAGTCGGTGCGATCTATCACTTGGTAATTGTTGTTTCTAAAGTAGGTATTCATGCTGTCAAAAACGCCATAGCCACCATAGATAAAGAAGGTTTCGTAGTTTTGTTGGCGTAACAATTCACCAATGCCTGCTAAATGATCGGCGTTTGGCCTATGCACAATGGCTTGTCCAGGAATCGGTGGCGTGGCAATAGAAAGGGCATCTAAACCACGCACTGTGCGCGTACCTGTGGCAAAAAATTGATCAAAAACTACACTTTCATCAGCTAATTTATCTAGGTAAGGTGTTAAGTTTTGTTTATTGCCATAACTACCCATATATTCGGCAGATAAACTTTCTACAGAAATAAGCACCACGTTTTTTGGGCTACGGGTAAATGGCCCAAGTGCTGCTGGGCTATTAGTTTTAGTTGCGATATTAGTCGAAGTTGGCTGTCTGTTTGAGCCAACAGATTGCAATGTGCTTAATGCTAGTGCCTGTGGAATCGTTTTATAAAATTTATCATAATCTAGCTCGTTACGGCGCGCAGCTGCAGAAAAACTAAACAGACCATTACCGCTTAGCTCATTAGCATAAGCATTTTTGCTGAAGTCCATTTGGTCAACATTGGCCAGTTGAAAGCTGATTACGGGTAAGACCACGATGGCAATTACCAGTTTGATTTTTTGCTTCATAGGCTTAAGCGCTTTATTAAACTTAACGAAATTACTTAAGCTGTATAACAGACCGATTGCGATGAGGGCAATGGCTAATAAAATCAGTGGTACTGGATAAGATTCACGAATATTGCCAATGACTTCTTTAGTGTAAATTAAATAATCGACTGCAATAAAGTTGAAGCGGGTGGTGAATTCTTGCCAAAAAATATACTCAGAAACTATGCCAAAAATGAGGCCAAAGGTCACTACAAAGGCCAGTATCCAGCGTGCTTTGGCTACCCAATTTTTAGCTCTCCAGCTGTTTGGTAACAATAGTGAGCCCAACAAAAACGGCACTGCTAAATAACACAAGGCGTTTAAATCAAACCAAAAGCCAAGCGCAAACGCTTTTAGCGCTAGGCCGAACGACATTTGACTAACGCCGACATCTAGCCATAAGACTAAGCGTAGAGCAAACCAGATGAGCAAAGCCATCGCCGAAATGAAGCCGATAAAAGGTATTTTATAGAGAGTTTTTGAGCTTTCTTTTTGAGTGATTGTCATCGTACTGTTAACCTAAATGTAATCCCAATATGCGATTTAAAGTAAATCCTAACATGCAAAGCTTACCGTTTTCTTACACTGTAGCGGCGTAAGCTTTGGGCGGCCATAATAGATACTGTACCAATATAATCATCCAAACAATCCAAGCGGTCCATAAGTTATGTGACATAAAATGTGCACCACGCATCATTTGTGACCAGCCCATCACCAGACCGAATAGCAAGCCTAAAATGAGTCCCATTTTTGCCAGTTTCGGCAGAGTATCTCTAAAGCCAAAATAAAACGCCATTAATGCGAAGCCGCCACTGGCATGACCGCCCGGAAAGCAGTGGCCAGCGATTGCGCCGGTGGGTAGGCTACCAAACAAGGCAATTAACGGTTGCGTTCCACCATATAAAACCAAATCCCAGGGGCAGGCATGCTCACTAAAATGTTTTAATGCGGAAATCACGCTGGTGGAAACAACCATGGCGACAAACAGCCATATAAATTGGCGATGATAGCTTTGCAACCAAGATGATTTACGCTGAAACGTTTTGCCAGATGTCCAAAAATTCAAACCTAGCAACCACAAACCTAACATCAAAAAGCCAATGCCTACCATTAAATACTTAAGGTAGAGATGCATCACATTCTCTAGAAACCAATCATTTTTTAGCGGAAAGACTAAAGTCTGGGTGTCGTAATATTGTGCTATTAATAAGCTATCTAAGCCTGTTAGCGGGTAGGCGATGACTAATAAGAAGGCCAATATCAGTGGTAATGCAAAGTGCAGCAACCAAAACTGTGGCGGGTGTAAGCGCATGAAAATCAAATGGGCTACCTAGCTAAAACGTTTATTATAAGAAGTCTATTATAGGGTACTTCTCAACATTCTATAATGCCATTATGAAGACCTGCTTAGGTTTAGTAATGGTATTTATATGCAGGCATATTTAGCATTAACTCAAATTGCTAGCGAGTGAGATAGACTAAAGATTCATAAAAATTACTTTAGGCACTTCACCTTTAAATTCTAACTGCGTCACGCTCGCATGGTCTATGGTAATTCTAAATAAGCGTTTTAGAGGCATTTGCAGAACCTCGGCTATGAGCGCACGAATAAAGCCTCCGTGCGTCACCACTAAGATGCTTTTGCCGTGCGAATGACTAACCATCTCTTCAACAAAGCTTTTAGAGCGTGCGTGTAATTGCGAAAAAGTTTCGCCATTAGGCGGTGCTAAATTAGCGTAATCGTCCGCCCAAACATCAAACACATCACGCGGAATTGTATCCCATGGCTGCATCTCCCAGTCGCCAAAATGCAGCTCTTTTAAACGTTCATCCAATTGAATATCATGGTTGGAAAACCCTAAACTGGCATCGGCACATAATGCTTGCGCCAGTTGATGGCAGCGTTGTAAAGGGCTGGCGTAAATCGCATCAAAATTTGAGTTTGCTAGTTTCAACTGCAATTTTTGCCGCTCAAGTTCAAAATTTTCCGACACCTGAACATCGCTTTGGCCATAGCAAAGGCTGGGCGCAATGGCTAAAGAGGTGTGGCGAACGAGTGTTAGTTTCATAGATTTAGCGGATAGGTAATAATTTACAGCTGAGCAAACAGCGCTGCGCTGGCGAGCAAGCCTACATAAAAGGCCACTTCTGTGAGTTGCTGCATTGCACCCAAACAATCGCCAGTGTAACCACCGATACGCGTTTTAATTTTGGCGCTAAACCACAGCCAAACAACAGCAACTGGTATCAATGCGGCTAAAAATTTAGTCTCTAAAAATACCAAAGGTAACAAACCAAAAGATGTCGCAATTATCAGTTCAGCCACATTTAATTGTGTGGCAAGTGGTTTTGATTTTCCTTCAGCTTTGACATAACTTTGTGTAAACATTACCAACACCGCGCATAAGCGACTGAGGGCATGACCAGCAATCATAGAGATAGGGATGAATATTGCCATTTGGTAGCTAAGCGCTTGGTATTTGGTCAGCAGTGTTAATAATAAGCCTACGGCTCCGTAGCTGCCTATGCGAGAGTCAACCATAATAGTGAGTACTTGCTCACGCGTCCACCCACCACCTAAGCCATCTACCGCATCGGCCAGGCCGTCTTCGTGGAAGGCGCCTGTCAGTAAAATGGTCGCTGCCATACTTAATAACACGGAGACTTCTAAAGGCAGTAAGTGATTGCTTAACCAGAATACTAAAGCGCCAACAGCCCCCACCAAGATGCCAACCAGAGGGAAAAAACGTGTGGATTTATTCAAATCAGCTTCATCAAAATGTTCAAAGTGCACCGGAATACGGGTGAAAAACATAATCGCCGTTAAAAAGTAACGCCATTGATTGTTCGCAACTTTTTTCATAATTTCTGCGAAACGCTGGCAGATTCAAACGATGCCATTGTGTTTAAAAAATTAACCGCCGCCAGCACCAAAGGATAAGCAAGCGCTGCACCTGTGCCTTCGCCTAGGCGTAGATCAATATTTAGTAACGGTTTTACCTGCAAAAAATCCAACATCTTTTTATGCCCAGACTCATCCGAGCAGTGCGTAAACACACAATAATGCAGAATATTAGGTTGTAATTTTGCCGCAACTAATAGTGCTGCCGTGGTAATAAAACCATCAATTAATAAAGTACATTGTTTGCTAGCAGCTTGTAACATTGCCCCTACCATCATGGCAATTTCAAAACCACCAAAGGTTGCTAGCGCTTGCATGGCATCATCAGCACTTAGCGCATGGTGCGCTAAAGCCTGAGCTAAAATATCAGACTTTTTAGTCAGTCCTGCATTATCTAAACCAGTGCCGCGCCCAACGCATTGCTCAATTGGCAGGCTACACAAAACACTCATCAAACAACTTGCAGATGAAGTGTTACCGATGCCCATTTCACCAAAACCAAACACATTACAACCTTGTGTAATCTGTACATCCACTATTTGTGCGGCACGTTCAAGCGCCGTTGCACATTGAGAGGCCGTCATCGCCGATTCATTTAAAAAATTACGTGTGCCAAAAGCAATTTTGCCATCTATTAAATCTGTGTTAGCTGCAAAGGTATGATTAACACCACTATCTACAACGCGCAAACGCATATTATTTTGCTTGGTAAATACATTAATCGCCGCGCCACCTTGCAGAAAATTCAATACCATTTGTGCTGTCACTGCCTGAGGAAATGGGCTGACGCCAGACTCAACAATGCCGTGATCTCCGGCAAACACTAACATGGTTGGCTCACAGAGTTGAGGCGTGAGCGTTTGCTGAATCAAACCAATTTGCAAAGCCACCGTTTCTAGCATGCCTAACGCACCGAGCGGTTTAGTTTTGTGATTGATTTTATCGACAAGTGCACTTTTGAGCGATTGATTAGGTAGAGATATGTTGAATGTAGACACGATGATTTTGGTTTTCTAAACGTAGATTTGTAGCTTATATTTTACATGAGTGACTAGGCTTTTGCGTAAGCTGATATTTTCACTCTCAACATTAAAATTAGACCATTAAATTGCCAAGCAAAAATAATCACATTTGGTGCGAATAATATTTGGTAGTTCTTTTGTAAGTTTGCTATAATGCGCGGCTTGCAACATTTACAGTAGTTGCAAGACTAGCAATACTTACAACGTTAAGTACGGCCGAGTAGCTCAGTCGGTAGAGCAGCGGATTGAAAATCCGCGTGTCACTGGTTCGATTCCAGTCTCGGCCACCA
>CANCPF010000036.1 GCA_947379975.1 Methylophilaceae bacterium
GTGGTATTAATATCCTGATCTTTAAGCAAGTGCTTAGGCAGAATGTGCAAGCCGGCCCATGTATCCAAGGCTGGCGCATAGGGTGCAGCATAGGTGACGCGGAAGGTGTTGGTGTCTGGTGTTTCAGCTTTGGTGACTAATTTAAAATCAGAACCATAAGGGGTGCGTGTTTTTTCATCAGTGACTTTTTGCCAGGTAAATAACACGTCTTCACTGGTTAAAGCTTGGTTATCTGCCCATTTAAGATTCGGTTTTAAATGAAAGGTAATGGTTTTTTGATCGCTGGAAATTTCCCAAGACTGAGCTAATTCACCGGTTAAATCTAAATTCTTATCATATTTCAGCAAGCTATTGAAGATATTGCCGGCAATTGCAGAAGCGGCAGATTCACCTGCAATCATGGCAATTAAGCCACTAGGTTCGCCTGTCATTGCATCAATTAAAGTACCGCCATTGGTTGCCGGGTAAGTCTTGCTGTAATCGATATTAGCTAAGGACTGATTACTTGATGAATTGCCACACGCTACAATAAATAGTGAAACTAACGTAATAAACGCCATTTTTTTAAAATTATATGGATGTGTTTTATTCAACATTATTTATTTCTTCTGAATCTCATTTGTGCTTCTTATGCTTGGCCGAGGATGATTTTTCGCTAGCTTTGTTTTTAACATTTGATTTAGTCTTAACATGACTAGCTTTAGTCGTTTTAGTTTGAGCGCTTTTATTTTCAGACTTATTTTTAGATTGGCTTTCAGCGGCTGTTTCTGCTTTATTAGCTGAAGTTATATTTAGAAGTTGACCAACGTTAACTTGGCTTGTCTTTAAATTATTTATCAGCATGATTTGTTTGGTGCTCACATCATAATGTTTAGCAATGGATAACATGGTCTCACCTTTTTTTACCCTGTGTGTGACGCTTTGTTGTTTTGTAGGTTCAATCTCAGCTTTATTTTTTTCTGCTGAGCTACTTACATTGTTTTCAGCACTAGATAAATCAATATTGTCTGAATCTTGCTTAGTACTTAGATTGTGGTTGGTTTCAATAGCTGAATCAGTTGATGAATCTCTAGCCTTAGCTTCGCTGGAAGCATTAAAGTCATTGGTATTGCCATTCGGCACTAAAATGGCGCCAGCATTTTTAATTTTATTTTGTACTGGCAAATTGTTTACGTTACGTAATTTAGCCAATTGAATACCAAATTTCGATGCAATACTTTCTAGACGTTCACCACGCTTGGCAATGTAGGTACGCCAACTGACTAGCGGTTTATCGTAAGTGGCTAAGTTATTTCTGAAAGTTTGTGCTGATAAAATAGGTAGCAACAGCTCATGTTTTTCACCACTACTAGTGATAACCGGTCTTTTGTAACTAGGGTTGAGGGCGAGAAATTCATCATCACTAATTTCCGCTAGCTTAGCCGCAAGATGCGCATCAATCTGAATCGGCGCCGAAACTCTGGCAAAATAAGGTGTGTTGGCGATGGTTTGAATTTTAAGACCGTAATCGCCAGGGTTAGTCATTAAGTTCTTAATTGCCTGTAATTTTGGCACGTAATTTTTAGTTTCAGGCGGTAAGTTTAAACTTTCATAATCAGTTGGTAAGCCTAATTTTTTATTGCGTTCAATCGCACGGCCAACCGTGCCTTCTCCGGCATTATAGGCTGCTAGCGCTAAATCCCAAGAGCCAAACATGCCATAAAGCTTTTGTAAATAATTAAGCGCAGCATCAGTCGCAAACATAATATTGCGTCTGTTATCTACCCACCAATTTTGTTTGAGGCCAAAATGCTTCCCTGTTGATGGAATGAATTGCCAGATACCTGAGGCGCTTCCCGTCGAATAAGCTTGTGGATTGTAGGCACTTTCTATCATAGGTAGCAAGGCAATCTCTGTAGGCATGCCACGTTTTTCTACTTCTTCCACAATATGAAATAGATATTTTTGACTGCGCTCTACCATGCGTTTGATATAGTCTGGGCGAGATCTATACCAATCTTCATGCTTGGTTACTAATGGAGACGTAGAGTCAGGCATGTCGTAGCCATCTTTAATGCGCTGCCATAAATCATCATTACCGAGTGTAATAATATCTTGCTGATCATTTATGGCGTTGGGCTGCTGGGTGTCTAATGTGTAAGGGGATTTTCCTCGTACTGACTTAGTTATGCCTACATTTTCGTTGTTGGCATCTTTACCAGTAAGATCTTTTGTACTATTTTTTGATGCATCATCAGGGTAAATAATAATTTCTACGCCTGCTACATTAGATTCTGCAATCGCTAAGCTACTCGCCAGCGACGCGGTCGCAAGTATGCCTGCAAGAATGACCGCTAAAGTTAGTCTCGAAGAAGTGTTTGGAAGGCGGGTTGTGAATAGACAGTTGCGTAGTGGAAGTAAGTGCAGCATGAAACGCTCGTAGTCAAAATGTTGCAGCATTTTAGCTAAATTAGGCGGTTGGAGTCAAGTGAAATATAATTAAAAACAGCATTATAAGTATGCGCTATGTTTATGATTAATAATGGTTTCTTAGTTCTCTAATTGCAGAGAAAGTCTCTAAGTAACTGACGTTTAATAGCCTCAAAGATGATTTTATTTCTGAGCTGTTGCAACGCAGAAATGGATTGGTGGCAAGCTCTAAAGAGATACTCGAAGGTAAGCTAGGTTGCTGCGCATTTCTCAATTTAACGGTTTCGCCAAAACGCTCAATCAGCGCCTGGTTGTTCGGCTCTAAACTTAAAGCAAAGTTTATATTGTGTAAAGTGTATTCGTGCGTGCAATAGACTTTGGTATTGGCTGGTAGCGTTACAAGTTTGTTTAATGAATCAAGCATTTGTGTGGAGGTACCTTCAAATAATCTGCCGCAACCGGCGCCAAATAAGGTGTCTCCACAAAAGAGTAGGCCGCCATCATTATCTATTTTGTTTTGCGACTCAAGTGGCTTTATATAATAAGCGACGTGACCAAGCGTGTGGCCAGGTACCTCTATCACTGTTGCTTGAATATTAAAATCGGCTAATTCAATCACATCGGTTTCATTAACTGCGTTATGTCTAAATGCGTATTTCTCAAGGTTGGGTGCATGTACGTCAGCCTCTGTAAACGCATCTAGCAGCGCAAAAACGCCATCAATATGGTCATGGTGATGATGTGTAATTAAAATAGTATGCAACTGTAAATTTAAGCGATTCAAAGTTTCCAGTACAGGTGCTGCATCACCAGGATCGACCACAATTGCGACTCTGCCATTATGGATTAGCCATATATAATTATCCTTGAACGCTGGAATGGGTATAATTTGTAATGTATCTTTCATAACGCCTATGATTTGTTCTAGCGCTATAAAAGTCAATAGAGATTGCGATTAATGATGATTCAATTGTATTTGAAAGCCAGATGAATTCAGCACCTAAACTTGAGTATGATGAGGTTAGCCATGTCGATTTACGCCAGCAATGGTTTAATTCAATCGCGGGCCAATATTTGCAACTACAAGAACAGGCTTTGTATGATCAAGCCGTGTTTGATTTATTCGGCTTTAATGCAGTGCAAATGGGCTGCTTGCAAATGGATCTTTTGCGAAACTCGCGTATTCCGCACCGTTTTAAAGCCTCTGATGGTGCAGAAACACCATTTAAAACAAATTTAAGTTGTTGTGATGATTTTTTGCCTTTCGCAGAAAATAGTTTAGATTTGTTGTTATTACCACATTGCTTAGAATTTAGTGCACGCCCACATCAAACTTTACGAGAAGCAGCAAGGGTGATGATGCCAGAAGGACATCTTATTATTTCAGGGTTCAATCCTTTAAGCACTTGGGGTGCTACTGCTAAATTTAACAGATTGGTTTCTAAACGTCAGACTTATCCTTGGAATGGTAAATTTATTGGTTTAGCCAGACTAAAAGATTGGTTAGCACTGATGGGTTTTGAAATTTTATCCGTCGATATGTGTTGTCACGTGCCACCATTTGAGCAATCAGCATGGCAAAATCATGCGGCTTTTATGGACAAATTGGCTGCGCGTTGTTGTGCAATACTTGGCGGTGTCTATTTTATCGTGGCGAAAAAACGCGTAGTTGGGATGACGCCAATTAAACCTAACTGGAAAGCTGCCACTTTGAGCCCAGCTTTAATTGCTAGGCCGACACAATCTAAACCTGCACAAAAGAAATAAATTATGCTGATTTTAATTAAACTTGATTAAACTCTGACTGTAGTAACTTTAGCCAGCTTAAATCTGCTGTCGCTGATGTTTTTAGCTAAGTAAATAAGACCGAATATTAATAATAACTATAAAATAAATGACAAAAAATAACATGAGTATTCACACTGAAGTTGAGATTTATGCCGATGGTGCCTGTAAAGGCAATCCCGGTCCGGGTGGTTGGGGCGCTTGGATTAGTTACGATGGCCATGAAAAAGAGTTGTTTGGTGGTGAAATGTTGACGACCAATAATCGTATGGAACTCACTGCGGTGATTCGAGCATTAGAGGCATTAAAACGCACTTGCCACGCCAAGGTGTTTACAGATTCAGTGTATGTGCAAAAGGGCATGACTGAATGGATAACTGGTTGGAAGGCTAGAAGTTGGCGTACTGCTGATAAAAAACCAGTTAAAAATGATGATTTGTGGCGAGTCTTAGATGTATTAGCCCAGCAACATACTGTGCAATGGGTTTGGGTGAAAGGGCATGCTGGTAATGTAGGCAATGAGCGGGCGGATATGCTGGCTAATCAAGGCGTAGATCAAGTGTTACAAGGAAATAGCAAATAATGCGTCAAATATTTTTAGATACTGAAACTACAGGTTTATATCACGCACAAGGTCATCGCGTGATTGAGATTGCCGCGGTCGAGATGATTAATCGCCGACCGACTAAACAGCATTTTCATTATTACTTAAATCCTGATCGTGAAATTGATCAAGGTGCCCAAGAAGTACATGGCATTTCGCTAGAGTTTTTACAAGATAAACCACATTTTTCTGACATCGCTAATGAGCTAATCGCATTTATTGCAGATGCTGAACTAATTATGCATAACGCTCCGTTTGATGTGGGTTTTTTGAATCGCGAACTGGGCTTGATTGATCAACAACCAGTAGAAAACATTGCCGCAAAAATTACCGACACGCTAAAAATTGCTAAAGAAATGCGCCCAGGTCAGCGGAATAGTTTAGATGCGCTTTGTCGACACTTTGGTATAGACAACTCACGACGCACTCTGCATGGTGCGCTACTAGATGCTGAGTTGTTGGCCGAAGTGTATATGGCGATGACACGCGGCCAAAATAGCTTGATGATGGAGCTAGATAAACCTAATCAAAATATTATTAACGTGGCATCGCAGATGTCTCAGCCGCTATTTATTAAACTGGCTAACGAGGCTGAAATATCTGCACATGAATCTTACTTAGCTGGGCTGGCAAAGTCTGGTCATTGTTTATGGAATACACTTGAATCAGGGGCGGCTGTGGAATTGCAAACTGTTGAGTTACCTGACGTTGAATTGCCCATTGATGAGCTGCCAGTCGCTGAATTGGATGCTTTAGAACTGGACGCTTTTGAATTGGAAATAAGCCAAGAAAAATTAGGAAATGAAAATGACGAATAAAACGATCATTGTGACTGGTGGCGCTGGCTTTATTGGGGCAAACTTTGTTCTGGAATGGGTTAAACAAGGGTTAGGGACTGTCGTTAATTTAGATAAACTTACTTATGCTGGAAACTTGGAAAATCTGGTAACTTTACAGCATAATCCTGCCCATATTTTTGTACGCGGCGATATTGGCGATCAAGCTTTATTAGCCAAATTGCTGGAAGAATATCAACCTTGTGCGATTGTAAATTTTGCTGCAGAGAGTCATGTGGACCGCTCTATACATGGCCCTGAAGATTTTATTCAAACTAATGTCGTCGGTACCTTTCATTTGTTAGAAGCGGTGCGTGCATATTGGTTCAGCTTAAACGAAGCAGCGCGAATGAACTTTCGTTTTTTACATGTTTCAACGGATGAAGTCTACGGATCACTGGCCAAGGATGATGCTGCATTTACTGAAAGACATACTTACGCACCGAATAGTCCATATTCAGCGTCTAAGGCGGCTTCAGATCACTTGGTGCGCGCCTATCATCACACTTATGGTTTGCCTACGCTGACCACTAATTGCTCTAATAATTACGGCCCGCATCATTTCCCAGAAAAACTAATCCCGCTGGTCATTCATAATGCGTTAACAGATAAGCCTTTGCCAATTTACGGTACTGGCCAACAGATTCGCGATTGGTTGTATGTAGAAGATCATTGTGCTGCAATTAGACGCGTATTAGAAGCCGGTAAGGTGGGTGATGTTTACAACGTAGGTGGATGGAACGAAAAACCTAATATTGAGGTAGTTAAAACACTATGCAGAATGCTTGATGTTAAAAAACCTCGTGTTGATGGCAAATCTTATTTGGATCAAATTACTTTTGTAGAAGATCGCTTAGGCCACGATCAGCGCTATGCGATAGACGCGTCTAAGATTGCAAAAGAGTTAAGCTGGAAGCCGAAAGAGACTTTTGAATCAGGTATTGAAAAAACCGTTAATTGGTATTTGGAGCATCAAGATTGGGTGAATAATGTCACTAGCGGCGAATATCGCCACTGGGTAGAAAAGCATTATGCAGAAAGAGGCGAAGAGATGGCCTGATTGCGGCTGGTTGAATCAAAGGCCGTTAAATTAACAGCAGTTGTATTAAATGACTCAGCTAATTCAACTTAAGGCATCAGCCCAGTTATTAGGCGTTTCATATAAGCGTACTTTCTCTAACTTTAGGTGATTACCGTAGGTGTCGTGGTATTTACTTTTTAGTATTTTAAACGCTTCGCTGGCCATATTTTCTGCAGTTGGCACAGTAGGGAATATAACTGTTTTATGGTCTGTCAGAGTATTTAAAAAGTTAAGTACTTCTGTATCATTTTTATATACTAAAAAGGCATGGTCCCAGACCTCGACAATTGCCGTTTTAGCGATGGATTTTACGTCTGAAAAATCCATTACCATGCCGTTTTCTGAAGCGTCTTCAAGCTTGATGATGTCACCGGAAAGTGTGATTTCCATTGCATAACGGTGGCCATGTAAATTTCTACATTGACTTTTATGGCTGGGAATACGATGTCCAGCATCAAATTCAAGGCGAGTGGTAATTTGCATGTAAATCACTTAATGTATAGAGAGAAACTTGATAAGATTATACGCTGACTGGCCATAATTTGAAGCTAGTCAAATTAAGTTAAGTTTTGCAGGAAATTTTTTTGGCAAAAAGTGTAAAGCTAAGTTTAAACAAGGCTAAATTTCATTACGTAGCATTTTATAGATGGCTAATCTTTCTTCACTTATTTTCCCTGCAATGACAGCCTCTTTAATAGCACAATCTGGCTCTTGCAAATGCTTACAATTATTAAATCTACATTTGCCTAAAAATGGCCTAAATTCTATAAAAGCATGTTCTAGTTCGTCTGTGCTGAGATGGTGTAAGCCAAATTCTTGCAGGCCTGGAGAATCGATTAACTGGCTGTGTTGGTCTAAGTGATATAAGTGTGCAGCAGTGGTGGTGTGTTTGCCACTATCAAGCACTAAGCTAACTTCTCTGGTGCGTACATCTTCATTAGGCAATAATGCATTAATGATGGTTGATTTCCCCATGCCAGACTGACCGACTAAAATGCTGGCCTCGCCTTGTAGATAAGGTCTAAGCGCAGAGATATCTTCTTTTGCTGATAGTGCTAACACTGGATAGCCCAGCCCCGTATAAAGCGCTAGCTTTTGCTTGGCATCATCGTTATCAGCCAGATCACATTTATTTAAAACTACTAGAGCTTTAATATTTGCCGCTTCCGCCGCAATTAAACAACGGTTAAGTAAAGCTTCATAAAAACTTGGCTGTGTGGCTAATACAATAATAATCTGTGTTACGTTAGACGCAAGCATTTTGCTTTTAAAAGCGTTACTGCGATATAACAAAGTTTTGCGCGGTAGAATAGTTTCTATTACGCCTTCGTGTTTATCCGTAAGTTTTATTAGAACCACATCGCCACAGGCTAAATCTGTTTTTTTCCCACGGGTAACGCAGCTAATACGTGATTTCCCATCGGTTAATTCAACTTGAAATCGTTTGCCATAGGCTGCAACGATAGTACCCTGCAAGCGTGTTTTATCTTGCGTATTATTAGCGTTATTAATAGTGGAAGTGTCCAATTATTCAGTAAATTTATAGTAAGTTTTGTTCAGGTAACTGGCTGCATTAAGTTCTTCTTCTTCAAACCATTTTAAGCCTATCATTGTGTTGCAATTACGTACTTGAGCAAGTAAGCCCTTTGATGTTTTAATCTTTCGATATTCTCGCGTATAAATAGAAGAGCCATCGCCGCCAAAACTTTGGGCATGACAGCTTATGCAATTTTTATCAACGAGAGCTTTGCCGCTTACTGTATCAGCATTTTTAAACACTTCAGCATAACTATTACTAGCGATGAATAATAAGCTGATCAATAGTGTTTTCATAAGTGCCTCCAAAGCTCAAAATTTTATTGAGTATACGCCACTAACTTAGCGATTCTAATGCTTGCCGGCGGATGAGAGTCATAAAAAGCTGAATGCAGTGGATCTGGCGTTAGCGTAGAAGCATTATCGCGATATAACTTTACTAGCGCTTTAATTAAGTCGCTTGCATTCGCATGTTTTGCCGCATAGCTATCTGCTTCAAATTCATTTTTCCTTGAATAACTGGCCATTAGTGGGCGTAATAAAAATAGAAATACTGGTGAGGCTAGTAAAAATAAAATTAAAGCCATATAGTCACTATGTTGAGAAACGCCTAAGCCTGTATAAAACCAGGCTTCTCCAATCAACCAACCTAATAGAGCTAAGCCTAAAAAGCTCACAAAAAACATCAATGCAATTCGCTTGATGACATGATGATGCTTGAAATGGCCTAATTCATGGGCTAACACGGCTTCAATCTCGTCCGCGTTTAATCTTTCAAGCAAGGTGTCAAAAAATACCACACGTTTAGAAGCGCCAAATCCGGTGAAGTAAGCATTGCCGTGACTGCTGCGTGATGAACCATCCATCACAAACAGGCCTTGTGATTTAAAACCACACTTAGTCAATAATGCCTCGATACGTTGTTTCAGAGCTTCATCTTTTAGGGGCGCAAATTTATTGAATAGCGGGGCGATAAACGTAGGATAAACCGCCAACATAACTAGATTGAACGCACTCCAAGTAAGCCATAAATAAAGCCACCAATATTCACCTGCTTCTTGCATTAACCACAAAGCTGCAAATAGAATCGGTGCGCCTAAGGCAATACCCACAAGACTGTGTTTAACCAGGTCGGAAAAGAACATCGCCGGTGTCATTTTGTTAAAACCAAACTTTTCATCTATAGCAAAGGTTTTGTAGTATTCAAAAGGTAAGTCAATAAAGCTGCTGACTAAAAGTGCGCTACATATGACTAGTGCGCCACGAATAATTTCTTGTGTGACTAATAGGTTACGCCAAATATCATCGATAAATTGTAAGCCGCCACCGAGCGTGAGTGCTAAAAGTAACGCGGCTTGCACTAAGACTTCAATAATAATTAGTTTGGTTTTAGCTGATGAGTAATCAGCCGCTTTTTGATGAGCCTCTAGTGCGATACTATCCTTAAATGCTGACGGCACTTCATTGCGGTGAGTTTGCACATATGAGATGTGTCTACGGCCAAGCCATACCCGAATCAAGGTGGTAGATACAATCAGTGCAATAAAGGTAAAAGCTAAGATATCACTAGGAGCTAAAGGCATAATTTATTTACTTCGGTTAATATATATACATTGTGAAGCATTTCTTGGATGTTAGTTCATCAAGATTGCTTTTAAGCTAAAATTTTAATGGAAATCATGATGGCAGAGTTAATCAGCAGCACTAATCAAAATAATTTAATTTGGCTGGATATGGAAATGAGTGGCTTGTTGCCAGATTCAGATCGTATTTTAGAGTTGGCTGCAGTGGTCACGGATGCTGATTTAAATGTGCTGGGCGAGTCGCCAGTATTTGTTATTCATCAAAGTGACGCCGTTCTTGATGGCATGGATGCATGGAATAAAGGCGCGCATGGTCGTTCTGGCTTAATTGGTAAAGTTAAAGCGTCTAC
Source organism: Methylophilaceae bacterium (assembly GCA_947379975.1). Lineage (GTDB taxonomy): Bacteria > Pseudomonadota > Gammaproteobacteria > Burkholderiales > Methylophilaceae > Methylotenera. The sequence continues at coordinate 10,185 of CANCPF010000036.1, forward strand.
TTTGAATGAAGCCGAAGCGACCTTACAAATGGTAGCCTTTCTGCAACAGTTTGTCCCAGCTGGTAAGTCGCCCATGTGCGGCAATTCTATCTGCCAAGACCGACGTTTTATGGCGCGTTATATGCCAGACTTAGAACGCTATTTTCACTATCGTAATCTGGATGTTAGTGTGTTTAAAGAGCTTGCACGCCGCTGGAAGCCAGAGATTTACTCTGGCTTTAAAAAAGCTAGCAAACACGAAGCATTAGCGGATATTTATGAATCTATTGATGAGCTGAAATATTATCGCGAGCATTTTATTATTAAGTAAGGATTATGGCTGGTATAAATATTGACTGGACAAAAAAAGAGGGCGCCTAACAAGGCGCCCTTTAAGAGGAGAAATCAGCTTTGGAGAAGCTTAATTAATATTAAGCATTTACTGTGCCAACTTTCTCGTCTCAGCTAATTTAACTAGCTAGCCTTACTTAGCATGCGATAAACAGCTAAATACTCTAATGCACTTTTATCCCAACTTAAGTTGAGAGACATGCCGTTCTTTTGTATTTGTCGCCAAGCGCCTGCATCATTGTTAAACACATTTAAAGCCTGCTTGATACAGCTATGTAGACTGGCTGAACTCGCTTCACTCATGACAAACCCATTGGCGGTTTTGTTTTTAAAGCTCACGATATTGGTATCCACCACTGAGTCTGCAAGCCCGCCTGTCGCGTTAACGATGGGCGGTGTACCGTAAGCTAAGCCATATAGCTGATTTAGACCGCAAGGCTCAAATCGTGAAGGCATGATAAACATATCGCAGCCGGCCATAATTTGGTGTGACAGCGGTTCGTTGTAGCCAATATTGACACTCGCACTGCCAGGGTTCTTGGTGGCTAATAATTTAAATGCATTCTCTAACTCAGTTTCACCGCTTCCAAGTAAGGCTAATTGGCAGCCTGAATCGATTAAATCTTGCATAATAGGCACCAGCATATCTAGGCCTTTTTGGTGAGTTAGGCGACTTACTACGCCTAATAATGGTGCGCTTGCATCAATATGAAGCCCTAATCTTTCTTGTAGTGTACTTTTAACTAATTTTTTGCCAGCAAGTTTGGTCGCGCTATAGGTTTTGATTAAGTGAGGGTCAAACTCTGGATTCCACTCGTCAGTTTCAATGCCATTTAAAATGCCCTTAATCTCATTGCTACGTTTGCTGAGTAAACCTTCTAAGCCAAAGCCAAACTCAGCACTTTGGATTTCTTTGGCGTAACTAGGACTGACCGTAGTAATGGTGTCGGCATAGAAAATTGCCGCTTTCAGGAATGATAATTGTCCGTGGTATTCAAAACCTTCTATCTCAAAGCTACTGTGCGGTAATTCTAGTGTTGATAACCAGCCGGGCGCATAACAGCCTTGAAATGCCATGTTATGCAGGCTAATCATAGATTTTGCCGTCGAGTGTTCCACCAGTTTCATATAGGCTGGAGTTAGGCCAGTTTGCCAGTCGTTACAGTGGACAATATTCGGTTGCCAGTCTGTGATAGGTGAGTGCGGGCCACTTAAAATGGCCGCAACTTTTGATAATACGCCGAAGCGTAATGGATTATCTAGCCACTCCAGCCCATTTGCGTCTGCATAAGGCCCGCCTTCACGCTCGTATAAGCCAGCAGCCTTAATTACCATTACTTTTATTTGGCTATCTTCAATGGTGCCCATCAGCAGTGATGCATTGTTGATTACAGGCAAATTTTCTAACTGAGCAATCATTTGCAGATTGCTTAGCTTGTCTAATACCGCAGGGTATCCAGGTACTAAAACACGAATATCTACACCGATATGCTGCAAAGCCGAAGGTAATGAGCCGCTGACATCTGCTAACCCTCCGGTTTTAATGAGTGGAAATACTTCAGAGCTAACAAATAAGACGCGCAAAATATACTTTCTCAATAATGACGTTGATGCATTATTATATTGTATAAATAAGCGACATTAATATTGATTTGGGGGCTTGGTATGGGTTTCAACGGTTTTTTAGCGGTTGGTGTAGGTGCCGCAATAGGCGCTTGGGCGCGCTGGGGTCTAGGATTAATGCTAAATGCAACGATACCAACCTTGCCATTGGGCACTTTGGCAGCAAACTTAATTGGTGCTTATCTGATGGGCTTATTTATGGGCTTATTTAGTATAAGTACTTTGACCGCTGAATTTACCCCAGAGCTTAAATTGTTTGTCATGACCGGTCTGCTCGGCGGCTTGACTACATTCTCCAGCTTTTCTGCAGAGTCAGTCACACTGCTGTCTCGCGGTCAGTATGGCTGGGCCGCTAGCCATATATTCATCCATGTCTTAGG
>CANCPF010000037.1 GCA_947379975.1 Methylophilaceae bacterium
CCAATTAAATCTTCTGGCTTTTTATAATTGGATAGCAGGCTATCAATTAAATCGTTGGGTAAGGCTTTTTGTGTCGTCATTTTTAATCCATTTTTGAAAATAGCAGTTTCATGCAAAATGACGTTTACACAAAATTATTTACACCCTCAAATTCACGACAATAAGGATTTTAAATATATTGAAATTGGTTTAAATCTTTCAGATCCCCCAGATTTTTATGAACATATTGCTAAACTAAAATTTAACTTTTGTTCCTAATGAAATATAAATATACCGAACAAAAATTTCTTCATAACTGCCTTTGTAACAATCACCGTACCGCAACCATTATCAGCACATCTCGTGGATTTCTTGTCTTACTCTTGATGTCTCTTTTTAAAGAGTCTAATGCTCTGCCCAATTGAGATAATTCTGTCATTGGAATGCTGTAAATTTCTACATCTTCACAGTCTTTTAATGTTTTCATGGCAACATCTTTGATTGCTTTGTTAACTTTTTTCATTTGTCTTTTCCTTTGAACATAGTTTTCGCTATGTCTTGTTTTTTACCTATCAGAAAATCCTGAACTTTAGTCACTAGTTGATTAGTGAGATTAATTTTTGCTTCTTGAAGTTTGTTATTCCAAATTAAATCCACTATCACTTTACTTTGAATCTTATCGTCATTTGTCATAAGTTTTCCTTTACTTAAATGATTGTGTCTTTATGATTTGCATTGCTTGAGGAATCCCCGATTGATTCAGTTCTAAGATGAACTTCTCAATTGATATTCTGATTAATGTGGTCTTGTTGATTCCAGTGGTCTCTGATGTTGATTGAAGCAACTCAGCAAGGGTATGGTTGAGTCTCAGGGGAAACTGGTAGAATTTTGTGTTGGTTTTCATTGATATTCTTTCATAGGTAGTAACTAAACTCTGATTGGTACATATATTGCGACTGGTATTGCGGGGGTGGTTGCTTTCGCACTATCAGTGGTAAATAAATTAATATCTATCAATAGGTATTTATATAGGACTAGTTCTTAACAGGAACATGGTGATATTAATGGTCACTGGTGATTCTGGTGGTTGGTACTAATTGTTCACTGTCTTCATGTCGATTCGTTTCACTCATCAACATACTCACTTCGTTCGTTAGCATATATTTGAATCATCGACTGGAAACTATCAGTATTGACTGTGGTGACGTTAAATTGCGTAAGTGACAGATACGATAAAACAACTGTATTAATACAGTCAGGCATCTCTATAGTGACATTGCGTACTGCTATAGATATTACGATGCGATTAGAAAACTTTCTTTCGGTGGTAAAAACATACTTTGATTATCAATCATACAATTTTGCTGTCTTAGTAATATGTATCTTGAAATTGCATCTATGTTGTTATCTAAATATTTAATATCAACATCACCGTCATTAAAAAGTGAACGACTGAATTGATTGTGAACTAGATGTTTGAATGATAGATATTTCTTACTTTTGAAATTACTCACGTTACTCATTAAAAAATGAATATGTCTTTGTGGTTCATTTACTAACATAACAAATCTATATAAATTTGATGGTCTTCTTAGAAAGACAGTTCGTTCGATAGCATCTATCTTAGAATTAACAAATTGACTCATGTTATGTATTGTTGGACAGTTGAGTGTGACAAACAAATCATTTTGATTAAATGACTGTTTTACCCATTCAAGGTAACGGTATCTTGTTTTGTAATCGTCTAATAATATTGTGTTTGTCATATATCTATTTATACAAATAAATATTGAAAAACGCTGATTATTGAAAATAATTACAAATATATTTGATTTATATTTTTGATATATCTTTAAACTTTTTTTATAAATAATATAGTGAATTAAATCGACATTACCCAATCTACTTCTCGAATAATTGAGATTTCATAGTCTCCTGATTCTGCCATTTCTGCTGCCTTTTGTATTTTCCTACCAAAATTTTCTACAATCCAATCTGGTGATGATTTAGACCCAACAATTAAGTAGTTTGTTTTTCTTGTTACACTTTCTGAGGTTAATCCGCCACGCTTTTGAACTGCTCGTATACATGCGTCCCTAGTACCAAATAGAAACTCACCTGTAAATACAAATGTATTGTCTTCAAATACAACTAAAGGATCATCATCAAAAATTGATTGGATATGTTCCGGCAGTGCAGCACCAGTGTTTGAAAAATCGTTACCACTTAATATTTTCAATTCTTTTAGTAATTGTTGTCTTTCTTCCGAAGTAATAATACCGTCAGATAAGACCTCATTAATTCTTCTAAAAATAACATTAGCAGGATATGTAGAAGCAATATGCTGATTCTCTAACATCCATACAGATAAAAATTTAACTTCTGTGTCGGTTAACTCGTCATCACATATAACTCCATTCACTATACCCATTAAAGTATTCAGAGACTTTGTTACTAATCTTTGGTCAATTGACACCCTTTTTGAAATCTCCGACTTTTCCATTTATTCATTCCTAACAATATTTAATTATTGACTACTTTATTCTAGTAAATATACTCATCCATCGACTTTTATTTCATCTAATAAAAGATTAGTCTACTTAATTCGTTGGTTGAACTATTATTTCTGACTTCTCTCAATCGTAATTTTCTACGGGTGACCCAAACTAAATTTAAATAATATAATTTCCCTTTAGGTGTGAGAATATTATTTTCATTCAAATATTGTGAAATTTCTGTATCGGTATAACCCTTTCTGTGTAACTCAAGTATTAGGTCGTGTCGATATTGACTTTCATCTGGAATTATCTTTAAATTCAATGAGTTGGTTGTTATTGTGATGTTAAACTTACACTTAACACGTACCCTCAAAGAAAGTATATCAAATCTACTCCACTGTCACCGATTTAGCCAAGTTTCTCGGTTTGTCCACATCGGTGCCTTTAATTAAGGCCACATGATAAGCGAGTAACTGTACCGGAATAGTATGCAAGATAGGTGACAACACACCCACGTGGCGCGGTGTGCGTATAACATGCACACATTCACTTTCAGCAAAATGGCTATCCGCATCGGCAAAAACGAACAGTTCACCACCTCGCGCTTTTACTTCTTGCATATTAGATTTTACTTTTTCTAGTAATTTATCATTGGGTGCGATAACGACCACTGGCATATCCGTATCCACCAGAGCCAAAGGACCGTGCTTAAGCTCTCCAGCAGGATAGGCTTCAGCATGAATGTAAGAAATCTCTTTAAGCTTTAACGCGCCCTCAAGGGCAATTGGGTAGTGTATGCCGCGGCCTAAGAATAAAGCGTGATGTTTATCGGCGAAGCGCGTAGCCCATTCTCTAATTTGCGGTTCTAAATTAAGAGCATTTTGTACGCTGCCACCTAATTGTCTAAGTGCGTTTAAATATTCGTGTTCTTCTTCATCACTAAGTACGCCACGTTGCTTGGCCAAGGTGGCGGCTAAAGTAAATAATGCCACTAGTTGGGTAGTGAATGCTTTGGTAGAAGCTACGCCGATTTCTGCGCCGGCACGTGTGTAGAACACCAACTTGGAGGCGCGTGGAATGGCGCTTTCCTGCACGTTGCAAATTGATAGCGTAAGATTTTGACCTAATGATTTTGCATGCTTTAAGGCTTCCATCGTATCTAACGTTTCACCTGATTGTGAAATAGTCACAATCAACTGACGTGGATTTGGTACAGACACGCGATAACGGTACTCACTGGCAATTTCAACATTAGTCGGCAGCTTTGCTATGCTTTCTAACCAATATTTAGCGGTCAGGGCAGCGTAGTAACTGGTACCAGCGGCAAGGATCAATATGCTATCAACTTGACTGAACACTTCACTGGCGGCATCGCCAAACAGGGCAGGGGAGAAGCTGCTATCGTCAATTAATGCTTCAATTGTATCAGTGAGCGCTTTTGGTTGTTCATGGATTTCTTTTTGCATAAAATGCGCGTAAGGGCCAAGCTCCATGCTGGCCAATGATACGTCACTCATATGTATTTTGCGTTCAATAACAGCGCCATCACGGCCAAATATAGTTACACCATCACGGCGTACATCAGCCACATCACCATCTTCAAGATAAATGACTTTACGGGTAACCGATAACACCGCTGAAACATCAGAAGCGATAAAGTTTTCACCTTCACCTAAGCCTATCAGCAATGGGCAACCCAGACGCGCAGTAATCATGTGCTCAGGCTCTTTCACTGAAATCACGCTAATGGCAAATGCACCGGTGAGTTCTGCTACCGCCATTTGGGTGGCCGCTAGTAAAGTTAAACCTTGATTGTGATAAAAATGAATGAGGTGAGCAATGACTTCAGTATCAGTCTGTGAGGTGAACTCATAGCCTAACTTAATTAATTTGTCGCGTTGCTCATCATGATTTTCAATAATGCCGTTGTGTACAACGGCAATTTCTCCATTTGAAACATGTGGATGCGCGTTGCTTTCAGTCACACCGCCGTGCGTAGCCCAACGCGTGTGGCCAATACCAACTTGACCGCTCAATTGTGTTTCATTAGCTTTTTCTGTCATAGCGGAAACACGGCCAACCGCACGCACACGCTCTATGCCGTGACTATTTAATACGGCAATGCCTGCAGAATCATAGCCGCGATATTCTAGGCGGCTTAATCCCTCAATCAGCGTTGAAACTACATTTCTATTTGCAACTGCACCGACAATGCCACACATAAAGTTTATCTTTCGTAATTATTTTGTTAACTAATTTTTTCTTAGCGACTTCTTATTTAACTACTGTTCATTTCATTAATTTTGTTGGGCGCTTCCAACTGGCAATTGATTTTTGATCTTTAGCGCGGCAAAAAGTGAGTTGCTCGGCTGGCGCATCTCTAGTGATGGTAGAACCTGCAGCAATTGTGGCATTTTTACCGATGGTAATTGGCGCGACTAATTGTGTATCTGAGCCGATGAAAACGTTATCCTCAATGACGGTTCTAAACTTGTTAGCGCCATCATAGTTGCAGGTGATTGCACCTGCACCAATGTTCACATTTTTTCCGATAGTGGCGTCACCAATATAGCTCAGATGGTTTATTTTGCTGCCGATATCTACCTGCGCATTTTTAATTTCAACAAAATTACCTACATGAGTTTCAGCTGCCAAAGTAGTACCTGGACGCAGACGTGCAAAGGGGCCAATACGGCTATTTTCACCAATATGTGTGTCATCAATATGAGTGAAAGCGGCAACGCGGGTACCTGCGCCGATTACCGCATTTTTTATGACACAGTTGGCAGATATCTTAACGTTATCTGCTAATGTCACATTGCCTTCAAATAGGCAGTTCACATCAATTTCAACGTCACGACCGCAGCTCAATATACCTCTCACATCAAGGCGGCTAGCGTCTTGTAACGTAACGCCTTGTTGCAATAACTTTTGTGCGTTTCGGTTTTGGTAAACTCGCTCAATGGCACTTAAATCTACTTTTGAATTTATGCCAGTGACTGACCATTCGTCTGTAGTAATTTCAGCCACGACCTCAATGCCCTGCGCGACAGCAAGCGCAACAATGTCAGTGAGATAATATTCAGCTTGGGCGTTATTGTTAGTCAGTTGTGATATCCACTGCACTAGGTGTTTATTGGCAACCGCCATAATGCCAGTATTCACTTCAATAATATTGCGTTGTGCAGCGGTGGCATCTTTATGTTCAACAATCGCCAGTACATTACCGGTGACCGAGCGTTCAATACGACCATAACCTGTAGGATCGGCTTTATTAAAAGATAAAATAGCCAGTGTATTAGCCGACTTTTCGACTAACTTCAGACAAGCCTCAACATCCACTAAAGGCACATCACCTAATAAAATAAGGGTCTCTGCATCAGCGTCTAAAAACGGCAACGCTTGTTGCACCGCATGGCCAGTGCCAAGTTGCTCGGCTTGCTTTACCCAGTTGATATTTTCATGGGCCAAGGCCTCGCGGACTACTTCTCCACCATAGCCATAAACCACAATAATTTTAGAAGGACTGAGCGCTTTAGCACATTCAATAACGTGCGCTAAAATAGCTTTGCCACCTATTTCATGCAGCACTTTTGGCTTATTGGAGTGCATACGCGTGCCTTTTCCGGCAGCCAAAATGACGATATTTAATTTAGACATAACTTTTGTTTATTGCTTAGTTTGTTCATCATTAAAGTATAACAAAAAAGGCAGCCTAGGCTGCCTTTTTGCTTGTTTCAAACGCGCTTCTATACAATAACTAGTGCGTTGTCTTGCGTAAACGTTCAATTGCTTGAATTTGTGCAAGCGCTTCAGACAACTCAGCCTGTGCTTTTGCATAATCCATATCAGAGGTTCTGTTTTGCATAGCCTCGATAGCCGCTTCTTTGGCCGCAACTGCTTTTGCTTCATCTAAATCATGGCCACGAACTGCAGTATCCGCCAACACAGTAATTAAACCTGGCTGAACTTCCAAAATCCCACCGGAGATAAAAATCAAAGTCTCCTCAGCAGTATCTGGTAGTTTGATACGCAATGCGCCCGGCTTGATGCTTGTTACCATAGGTGCGTGATGTGGGAAAATACCCACTTCACCAGCACTGGCAGGCGCTACAACAAACTCGGCTTCGCCAGAGAATATTGAAGCTTCTGCACTAACTACGTCGATATGAACAGTATTTGCCATATTTTTCTCTATACTTTTCTAAGTTTTACTAAGTTTAAATTTAACTAATAATTAAATTAACTTAGTTTAAAGTTTTGGCTTTTTCTACTGCTTCTTCAATGCCGCCAACCATGTAGAACGCTTGCTCAGGCAAGTGATCGTATTCACCAGCAACAATGGCTTTAAAGCCTTTGATGGTTTCTTTTAATGGCACATATTTACCTGGCGCGCCAGTAAACACTTCAGCCACGTGGAAAGGTTGTGACAAGAAACGTTGGATTTTACGAGCACGGCCAACAGCTAATTTATCTTCTGGTGACAATTCATCCATACCCAAAATAGCAATAATATCGCGCAATTCTTTGTAGCGTTGTAATGTTACTTGTACTGAACGCGCTACGCTGTAATGCTCTTCACCAACCACTAGTGGATCTAATTGGCGTGATGTTGAATCTAGTGGATCTACCGCTGGGTAAATACCAAGTGAAGCAATATCACGTGACAACACAACCGTTGAATCCAAATGCTGGAAAGTAGTTGCTGGTGATGGATCGGTTAAGTCATCCGCAGGTACGTATACCGCTTGAATAGACGTAATAGAACCAGATTTAGTTGAGGTAATACGCTCTTGTAAACGGCCCATTTCGTCCGCTAGCGTAGGTTGGTAACCTACCGCTGAAGGCATACGACCTAACAATGCAGATACTTCAGTACCAGCTAATGTGTAGCGATAAATGTTATCTACGAAGAACAATACGTCGCGACCTTCGTCACGGAATTTCTCAGCCATAGTCAAACCTGACAAAGCTACGCGTAGACGGTTGCCTGGTGGCTCGTTCATTTGACCGAACACCATCGCTACTTTTGATTCTTTCATGTTATCAAGTTTGATAACGCCGGCTTCTGCCATTTCGTGGTAGAAATCGTTACCCTCACGAGTACGCTCGCCCACACCAGCAAAAACTGATAAACCTGAGTGCTGTTTAGCAATGTTGTTAATAAGCTCAAGCATGTTAACGGTTTTACCTACACCCGCACCACCGAACAAACCAACTTTACCGCCTTTAGCAAACGGACAAACCAAGTCAATCACTTTAATACCAGTTTCTAGCAAGTCAACTGAAGGAGATAATTCTTCAAAAGTTGGCGCTTTTTGGTGAATCGCACGACGCTCATCACACTCAATAGGACCAGCCTCATCAATTGGGCGACCCAACACATCCATAATACGGCCTAAAGTACCCACGCCGACTGGCACAGTAATTTGGCTACCTGTAGATTTGAACATCGCACCGCGAGAAAGGCCATCTGAAGAACCCATCGCAATCGTACGCACAATACCGTCACCTAATTGCTGTTGCACTTCAAGGGTTAAGCCTTCTTCTGCTTTGCTTGATGCGTCATCAATAATTAACGCTTCAAATACTTTAGGCATTTGGTCACGAGGAAACTCAACGTCAACCACCGCACCAATAATTTGCACTACTCTACCAATTTTAGCTGTACTCATTTTTTATATCCTATTCAAACTAATCTGTTGAATGTTAATTAAATTCTTTTTAAGCTACTTTAGCCACACTTAAGATACTGCTGCCGCGCCGCCAACGATTTCTGAAATCTCTTTGGTAATCGCTGCTTGACGTGCCTTGTTGTAAATTAGTTTTAAATCACCAATTACTTCTTTAGCATTATCAGATGCAGATTTCATCGCAACCATGCGAGATGATTGCTCTGAAGCCATGTTTTCGGCCACTGCGTTATAAATCAATGATTCAATATAACGCATCATCAAGTTATCAACTACAGGCTTAGCTTCAGGCTCATAAATGTAATCCCAATGACCTGTAGGGCTACCTAATTGCTCACCACTTAAAGGCAACAATTGCTGCATGGTTGGCTCTTGCTTCATGGTATTGATAAATTTAGTGTAGCAAATATAAAGTTGGTCAATTTCGCCCGCTTCATAAGCATCTAACATCACTTTAATTGTACCAATGAGATTTTCCATGTGCGGAACATCTCCTAAACCAGTAATGTGCGATTTAACATTCGCACCTACGCGGTTCATAAAGCTAAAACCTTTATTACCAATTGCACTCACAGAAATCGACTTACCTTCAGATTCCCAAGTTTTCATTTGGTTAACAGACAAACGCAACATATTGGTATTTAAACCGCCACATAAACCTTTATCTGAACTCACCACAATCAAACCAACATTTTTCACAATATCACGTTTAACTAAAAACGGATGTTTGTACTCAGCCTGAGCGAATGAAAGATGCGCAGCAACGTTACGAATTTTATCTGCGTATGGGCGTGAGGCACGCATTCTATCTTGCGCTTTACGCATTTTAGAAGCCGCCACCATTTCCATCGCTTTAGTGATCTTGCGTGTATTTTCTACACTCTTGATTTTGGTTCTAATCTCTTTACTTCCAGCCATTTTATTATCCTAAATAGTGGAGGTTAGTAAGCGTTGGTTGCTTTAAAGTCTTGAATTGCCGCTTCAACCGCTTTTTCGTTATCACCAGCAAGGTCTTTACTTTTTTCAATGCCATCCATTAAAGCTTTGTATTTAGAACCCATGAAGCCATGTAAAGCGCTTTCAAAAGCTAATACTTTATTCGTTGGAACATCGTCAAAGTAGCCTTTATTCGCCGCTAACAAAGTAATTGCCATGTCAGAAACGCTTAATGGTGCGTATTGCGCTTGCTTCATCAACTCAGTAAACATACGACCACGGTCTAATTGTTTACGTGTTGCTTCATCTAAATCAGAAGCGAACTGCGCGAAAGCCGCTAATTCACGGTATTGCGCTAACGCTAAACGTACACCGCCGCCTAATTTTTTAATGACTTTAGTCTGTGCAGCACCACCCACGCGAGATACTGAAATACCAGCATTAATCGCAGGACGAATACCAGCATTGAACAAGTCAGTTTCTAAGAAAATTTGACCATCAGTAATTGAAATCACGTTTGTTGGAACGAACGCAGAAACGTCGCCAGCCGCTGTTTCAATCACAGGTAATGCTGTTAATGAACCAGTTTTACCTTTAACTGCGCCGTTAGTGAATTTTTCTACATAATCTTCATTCACGCGAGCAGCACGCTCTAACAAACGTGAGTGAATGTAGAACACATCACCTGGATAAGCTTCACGGCCTGGTGGACGGCGTAATAGCAATGAAATTTGACGATAAGCAATCGCTTGTTTAGTCAAATCATCATAAACGATCAATGCATCTTCACCGCGATCACGGAAGTATTCGCCCATCGTACAGCCAGAATATGGCGCTAAGAATTGCAATGCAGCTGAATCAGAAGCGGTAGCAGCAACCACAATGGTGTAAGCCATCGCGCCGTTTTCTTCTAATTTACGTACCACGTTAGCTACGGTTGAGGCTTTTTGGCCAATCGCAACGTAGATACAAGTCATGTTCTGACCTTTTTGATTGATGATGGCATCAATCGCAACCGCAGTTTTACCTGTTTGGCGGTCACCAATAATCAATTCACGTTGACCACGGCCTACTGGCACCATAGAGTCAACTGATTTCAAACCGGTTTGCACTGGTTGTGAAACTGATTTACGGGCAATAACGCCTGGCGCAACCTTTTCAATTTTATCAGTCATTTTTGCATTGATAGGACCTTTGCCATCAATTGGCTGACCTAAGGCATTCACAACACGACCAATTAGTTCTGGGCCAACTGGCACTTCTAAAATACGACCTGTACATTTACAAATGTCGCCTTCAGTAATGTGCTCGTAATCACCTAAAACTACCGCACCCACTGAGTCACGCTCTAAGTTAAGCGCTAAACCGAAAGTGTTGCCTGGGAATTCGATCATTTCGCCCGCCATCACGTTTGAAAGACCGTGAATACGAACAATACCGTCAGTTACTGAAATTACTGTACCTTGAGTACGCGCTTCAGCTGAGGTAGAAAAATTCTCTAATCTGCTTTTAATCAGCTCACTGATTTCTGATGTAGATAACTGCATTGTTGCTCCTAATTTTCTTTGCCTAAGTTAAGTCATTGACTTAAGGCGAATGGCCTTATGCCGAAAGCGTGTACGCTAAACTCTGTAACTGACCTTTGACGGACGCGTCAATCACGGTATCGCCAACAATAATTTTAATACCGCCAATGAGTTCTGAATCAACAGAAACTTTGGCTTCAATTTTCTTACCAAACTTAATTTCTAAGCGCTTAACCAAATCTTTAACTTCTGCTGCGCTAGGCTTAGCCGCCGCAATAATTTGTGCATCCAACACGCCGTCATCCTGCGCCTTTAACTCTTCAAAGGCAGAAGTGATGGCAGGCAAGATATCCATGCGGTTATATTCAACCAACACTTTAATCAGATTTTGGCCGTGCTCATTAAGTTGATCGCCACACACTTTTAAAAAAGTGTTTTGCAATTCGCTGCTGACTACTTTTGGATCTTGAATAAACGCTTGCATCTGCGCGTCGCTTGCGACTGCAGCTGCAAGGCCTAACATTTCAGACCACTTAGCTAGCGCATTCTGCTCTTTGCCAAGATTAAATGCAGCAACAGCGTAAGGCCTTGCGATGGTTGATATTTCAGCCATGTCGTGTCCTTAAAGTTCTGCAGCAAGTTTAGATAACATTTCGCTGTGTGCTTTTGCGTCAATTTCTTTACGCAATATTTTTTCAGCACCAGCAATTGCTAGCGCAGACACTTGCGAACGTAAACCTTCTTTTGCACGGTTAACTTCTTGGTCGATTTCAGCTTTAGCACCAGCGATAATACGATCGCCTTCAGTTTTAGCTGTGCCCTTAGCATCTTCAACGATTTGTGAACCGCGTTTTTCTGCTTGGCCAATAATTTCGCTCGCTTTTTGCTTGGCTTCGTTCAAAGTTACTTCTGATTTTTTAGCGGCAACTTCTAAAGCACTCTTGCCTTCTTGTGCTGCGGCTAATCCATCAGCGATTTCCTTTTGGCGTGTTTCAATCGCTGTTAAAAGCGGTGGCCAAACGAATTTCACTGTGAACCAAATCAACACAGCAAATGCGATTGCTTGTGCGATAAGTGTAAAATTAATGTTCATTTTCGATCCATTGTTAGTAAGTCATAAAAATCTTAAGTCGTTAAATAGAGCTCAAAAACTTTTTTGGCGTTTTACTAAAGCCAAAAAACTTAACTGAGCTCAAACAAAAACTTAATTATTTAGCAACTACAGTAACAGCGCTTAATAATGGGTTCGCAAATGCAAACATCATTGCTAGACCAACACCAATAATGAAAGAAGCATCGATAAGACCCAATAGCAAGAACACTTTACCTTGCAATTGAGGAATCATTTCTGGTTGACGTGCAGCGCCTTCTAAGAAACTTGCACACATAATACCAATACCGATACAAGCACCAGCAGCGCCAAGACCAATAATTAAGCCAATACCAACGCCTGTGTAAGCTTGAATCATTGCAAAAAGTTGTAAGTTATCCATTTTATTACCCTTTAAA
>CANCPF010000038.1 GCA_947379975.1 Methylophilaceae bacterium
ATTGGTGGTGAAAGAGGGACTTGAACCCTCGACCCCAGGATTATGAATCCTGTGCTCTAACCAGCTGAGCTACATCACCGAGTAAACCTGTTTGCTTAAATTTCAGCAAGGGCGCAATTTTAGTGTTTTAAGGCTAGTTTGTCAAAATAAGTTTGTGTTATTTCGTGCACACACATATTTTTTATTGGCGATAAAACTTAATGCCGCACGTCTTGAATAAAATAGCCTTAAACGTTAAAGCGGAAGTGCATTACATCGCCATCTTGCACAATGTATTCTTTGCCTTCTAAGCGCATTTTGCCAGCTTCTTTAGCGCCTTGTTCGCCTTTATTTTTCACAAATTCTGCGTAGGCAATCACTTCTGCACGAATGAAGCCGCGTTCAAAGTCGGTATGAATCACGCCGGCGGCTTGCGGTGCGGTGGCACCTTTCTTAACGGTCCAAGCGCGTACTTCTTGCACGCCAGCGGTGAAGTAGGTTTGTAGGCCTAATAAGTCGTAGGCAGCACGAATGACGCGGTCTAAACCCGGTTCTGTTAGGCCTAATTCTGCTAAGAATAAAGATTTGTCTTCGTCTTCTAGTTCTGAGATTTCAGATTCAATTTTTGCGCAAATAGCCACAACAGGCGCGTGTTCTTTTACACCTAAATCTAACACTTTTTGTAGTAGTGGATTATTTTCAAAACCAGTTTCATCTACGTTAGCTAGATACATGACTGGCTTAACGGTAATTAAGCATAATGGCTTAAGGATTTGTAGCTCGTCATCATCTAAACCTAGCGTACGCACGGCTTTGGCTTCATTCAAGCAGGGCAAAACTTTATCTAACACTGCCATTAAGGCGATGGCATCTTTGTCACCGCTTTTTGCTTTTTTGCTTTCACGGTGCATGGTTTTTTCAACCGTTTCCATGTCTGCAAGTGCTAGCTCGGTATTGATGACTTCAATGTCAGACATTGGATCAATTTTATTGGCAACATGGATAACGTTGCTATCTTCAAAGCAACGGACCACGTGAGCAATGGCGTCTGTTTCGCGGATGTTAGCTAAAAACTTATTACCTAAACCTTCACCTTTTGAGGCGCCGGCCACCAAGCCTGCAATGTCTACGAACTCAACAATGGCTGGTTGTGTTTTTTGTGGTTTTACAATATCGATTAGTGGTTGCATGCGCGTATCAGGCACTTCAACAATGCCTACATTCGGCTCGATAGTGCAGAATGGGTAATTTTCAGCGGCAATACCGGCTTTGGTAATTGCATTAAATAGCGTAGATTTTCCAACGTTTGGTAGGCCAACAATTCCGCATTTCATCTTTTTTCTCTATTCAATTTTTTATGTGGGTTTTTTAGTATGCAATTTTAACATTGCCGCATCAAAGTCACCTTTTAATATGTGTGGCACTATTTCTATGCTGTTATCGATACTTTGGTTGACTGCAGTTTGCTCATCTCTTAATGGTGCTTTAAGCACAAAATTGATGACTTCATTGCGATCACCAGGGTGACCTATGCCTAGGCGTAAACGCCAAAAGTCAGCGGTTCCAAGGGCTGCTGTAATGTCTTTTAAACCGTTATGCCCACCATGTCCGCCGCCTTTTTTAAGCTTTACGGTTTCAGGGGCTAAATCCAGTTCGTCATGCACGACTAAAATTTCTTCAGGCAAAATCTTGTAATAATTGGCTAATGCGGCCACGGCTTTGCCGCTAGCGTTCATAAAAGTGGTCGGTTTAAGTAGCCAGGTGTCTGTGCCTGAATATTTCCCTGCAACCCCAAAGAACTTTGCATCCGCGGTTAATTTACTATTGGTTGATGCCGCCAGTTGATCTATCCACCAAAAACCGGCGTTATGTCGCGTGGCTTGGTATTTATCGCCCGGATTACCTAGGCCAACTAATAGTTTGATGCTCATATTTAGTTTGCTTTGATTGCTTTCGTTTCGGTTACTTTAGCTTTTTAATTGGCTTAATATAAGCTAGTTTCAATAAAAAACGCGCACTTTTTGATAAAAGCGCGCGTCATTATTTTGCTAAACCAAAGCTTCTGAAACTACAGCGACTAAAACTTAAGCTGCTGGTGTTTCTGCAGCGGCTGCAGCAGATGCGCCGCCACGTGTTTTAGCAATTGAAGCAACTGCTGCATCGTTGTCATGTGCAAGCTGAACAAAAGTAACGCCTTTTGGCAATTTAATTTGTGACAAGTGAATTGAGTGACCCATTTCAAGTGTAGCTACATCAACTTCAATAAACTCTGGCAAATCTTTTGCTAAGCAGCTTACATCAGCTTCAGTAAGAATATGCGCAACAATACCGCCGCCTAATTTAACGCCTGGTGCAACATCAGCGTTAATGAAGTGTAAAGGCACTTTAACGTGGATTTTTTCTGTAGTACTTACACGTTGAAAGTCAATGTGTTGAATAGTGTTACGTACTGGGTGCATTTGAAAGTCACGTAATAACACGCTTTCTTTTTTGCCATCAATAATTAGACTTAACACTGAAGCGTGGAAAGTTTCGTGGCGGAATTGTAGAAACAATTCTTTGTAGTTAATTTCAAGTGCGATAGCGTCTTTACCACCACCATAAACAACACCAGGAACTGTACCAGCGTGACGAAGACGGCGGCTCGCACCCGTACCTTTAACATCACGTTTTACTGCATTAATTTCAATAGCCATTTTACTACTCCTAAATTTACTTCTTTTACTACACTATAGACTGCATACCGCGACCAGTTTGCAGGGTTAAAAACTTGTTACAGACTTTTTAGTCCATGAATAGTGAAGATACTGAATCTTCACAGCTAATTCTACGTATGGTTTCTGCCAGTAACTCAGCAGCACTTAATTGGCGAATCTTTTTGCAGTTTGCAGCTTCTGAACCTAGCGCAATAGTATTAGTGACCACTAATTCATCTAACTCTGAGTTCATAATGCGATCTGACGCGCCACCAGATAATACTGGGTGCGTAGCATAAGCGACTACTTTTTTAGCGCCATGTTTCTTCAATGCGGCAGCCGCTTCGCAAAGCGTATTTGCCGTGTCCACCATGTCATCCATAATCACACAAGTACGGCCAGCCACATCACCAATGATGTTCATTACTTTGGCAACGTTTGGTTTTGGACGACGTTTGTCGATGATGGCTAAATCTGAGCCTAATTGTTTAGCGCAAGCTCGTGCACGAACTACACCGCCAACGTCAGGTGAAACCACCATTAAATTGTCATGATTTTGTAGTAATAAATCAGCTAGCAAAATTGGCGTAGCGTAAATGTTATCGACCGGAATATCAAAAAAGCCTTGAATTTGATCTGAGTGCAAATCCATCGTTAATAAACGATTAACGCCAACACCAGTAAGCATATTAGCTACGACTTTAGCGGTAATCGCTACACGCGCTGAACGTGGGCGACGATCTTGACGCGAATAACCAAAGTAGGGGATTGCCGCAGTAATTCTGCCTGCAGATGAGCGACGCAGCGCATCAACCATCACCATGACTTCCATCAAGCTGTCATTCGTTGGATGGCTGGTTGATTGCAAAACAAAAACGTCGCGTCCGCGTACGTTTTCAAGCAATTCAACGGTAATTTCGCCATCACTAAATCTGCCTACATGCGCACGACCTAGGTCTATGCCTAAGTGTTTAGCAACTTCTTGTGCTAGTACAGGGTTGGCATTGCCAGTAAAGACCATCAAGTTGCCGTTAGACGCCATTTGATTTCCTATATAGCCGGGCGTTGATTCGCGCCAGCATCAAACTATCGATAAAAGAGTATATACAGCAAAAAACTTACAAAAAATAAAAGCGTGTAAATTTTATAATCTACACGCTTGTTATTTTAAGCTATGCAGAGCAATCTGCATTCTAAATTTGGCTGAGGAGGAAGGACTCGAACCTTCGGATGCTGGGATCAAAACCCAGTGCCTTAACCAACTTGGCGACTCCCCAATATTTTAATCAGCCTGCTTTACTATTTTCACTTAACTATCTAATAGCTAATTACAATATTCAAGCATTGGGTGCTGATTCAACCCTTTTGCAACGAAACCCTCAATATCTGTAGGTTTTTGATTACAAATTTCGTTTGCAACTTCTTGATTGGCGACTTCTAAAAATACACAAGCGCCAGATCCGCTCATTCTTGCATCGCCAAATTGCCTAAGCCACTGGAGACATGCCAAAACCGCAGGATAATCATTGCAAACTATTTTTTCTAACTGGTTTTGAAATTCTAAAGCGATATTACCGCTGAGAGAATTTGTGTTCCCAGAAAAGTCCGACATTGTCTTAGGAATCGCATTTCTTGTCAATTGCTTATTGGCAAATATTTGTGCTGTTGAGACATTAACTTTTGGATTTAATACCACATAGTAGGCGTCTTTCAATGTTATTGGCTTTAGTTGCTCACCAATTCCGTCTGCCCATGCATTATTACCGAAAATAAAGAATGGCACATCTGCGCCCAATTGCAGGCAAAGCTGCAGTAATTTTTCGCGGCTTAAATTAAGTTGCCATAGGCGATTTAATGCTAATAGTACTGTGGCAGCATCAGAGCTACCGCCGCCTAGGCCGCCGCCCATGGGGATATTTTTCTCAACTTTAATTTCTACACCCAACTTACAGTGGCTGTATTGCTGCAATAATTTTGCCGCGCGTACACATAAATCTTGTGCTTCTGGTACGCCGGCCACGTCATTGACACGTTTAATTTCGCTAGTATTCGTTGGCTTTAGGTAAATCGTGTCATAAAAGTCTAGCAAACGAAAAATGGTTTGCAATTCATGGTAGCCATCGGCACGTTGACCGGTGATGTGTAAAAATAAATTTATTTTTGCGGGGGCTAAAAATGGCTGAAAATCATGCATAGATTGGTATTTTAACGCATTTGGTCGCTATGCTGTTATGGATGGCTGGTAAGTGCCCATTTTTCAACCAGTAGTTTTAAATACACGTTATTGCTTCTCAGTGTTATTTTACTCGGCAAAAAGTGGCCGTCTTGTTCAGCGTAGTTTTGATATTCAATCGTCCAGCCATCTTGTTTTAATGTGCTTAAATGGCCAAGCGCATCCCAAGTGATTGCATCAATTTTGCTACTGCTTGGCCGCCCTAATGACCAGTCGGCTAATCCCACTAGTGGTAATTGCCAGCCTAGAGTGCTTTGAGTCAGACTTTCTATATCTGTCGCAGAAATGCTATTGCCATTAGCATCTTCTAAGGTAACTTTGTCGGCGGTTTTTTTTATGCTGGCCACTTGGCCGCCTAGTGGCGAAAATAGCGAGACATTATCGTCTGCAAGTAAGTGTTGCCAATGCAGTCCACCAGAAAAGCCTTTACCATCATATTGCACGCCCATGCGGCCTTGAAGGGTGAATTGATTAATCGTCAGCAGATTGTTTAAATGCTGCTGATTTAAACTTAGTGAGCTTGCCTGATCGATTGGTTTAGTAGGCGAAATGCTGACGCAGCTTTGTAGCATAGCAATGCCGCAGAGTAGGCATAATAGGCGCACTAGAGACATTTTTGAGTGTGTCGTTAATTTGTGATGAATAGGCTTTTTAATACACCAGTTTAAGATTTGAATTTATTGGTGGTGCTGAGCAAAACCTCATTTTTAGGGTCGGCGCTTAATGCTTCACTCCAAATCTTTTTGGCTTCATCGTGCTGGCCTTTTTGCCAAAGCACTTCGCCTAAATGCGCCGCAATCTCAGGGTCTTGGCTAAATTTGTAAGCCTGTTGCAAATAAGTAATAGCCTTGTCTAAGTTGCCTTTGCGGTAATGTGCCCAGCCTAAGCTATCTAACATGTAATGATCATTTGGGTTAATGGACAAAGCTTTTTCTATGAGTGTTATCGCTTCATCTAACCGAATATTTCGGTCGGCAAGTGAATAGCCCAGTGCGTTATAGGCCGCAGCAAAATCAGGCTTTGCGGCAATTGCTTTACGTAACTCAGACTCCATCACATCAAACTTGTGTATTCTGTCCGCCGCCAATGCGTAGTCATAGACAAGTTCGGGTGTATTTGGCAAGTTCTTAACTGCTTTGTCTAGCAATTCAAAAGAATCTTGATCGCGCTTAGCTTTGGTTAGCATGGATGCTTGCGACTGAATCACAATAATTTGTTGTTCAGTTGTCAAGTCTTCCATGGCATCTAATTTTTCAATGGCATTGTCTACAGATTCGGTGCGAGCAATTACGTTAGCCAAACCCAGTTGCGCCTCAAAATAGTGGGCACCAGGTTTTACATTGTTGTAAGAAGCTATAGCAGCAGTATCTTGTTTGAGGTTTTCTAATGTTTGCGCCTGATAAATGTAAATTTGATCGGCATCTTTAAAGCCTAATGTCAGCGCCTGCTTAAAGTAGCCTTCTGCAGCAAGGTAGTCATTCGCTTGAAACGACAGCAGGCCAATGACTGCGGTGACATCTGCAATGTTTTTTGCAGGGCTATTTTTTGCATATTCCAGTATGGTCGGGTACTCTTTTTTTGCTGCCTCATATTGTTTCTGGCTGACCAAGAGCTTGGCCATGTTCAGTCTAATTTCGTTCGCTTCAGGATGAAGCTTTACAAAATCCTTATAAAAGTCTAATGCTACCTGTGGTGATTTTCCAAATAAAACTTGTCCTTTAAGTAATGCGGCGACATTCCAGCCCGGCTTGAGCGATTCCGCCTTATTGAGTGCTTGCAAGGCTAATTCATCTTGATTAGCCGCCCACGCGGATTGTCCGATAGCAAATTGCGCTTCAGCCAAATCGGGGTAGGGTTTAGCTAAGGATTGCACTAACTTTAATATGCCTTTTTTATCCGCACTACGGTTCAATAAGGCATTTACGAATAAAAATCCACCCGCTCTAGATTCTTCTTTTAGCAGTAGTTTAGCTAAATATGGTTCGGCATCACTGAGTTTTCCTGAGGCAATCAGCATCTCAGTCATGGCTTGTTGCGCTTCATTTGAGTTAGGATCAAGTTCTGCCCACAGCGTAACGGCTGGCATGGTTAAGCCACGCACATTGCCATAAGCGGCAGTTTTAGCCGCACGTTCGGCTAGGCGCGGATCTTTTTCTGACGAGGCTAAATCATAAAAAATTGAAGCAGATGTGGCCAAATCTCCTTGCTGACCAGCCACTTCTGCAACTAAGTATTTGTAAATGAACTCTGCGGAAAGACTGGCTTCATTGCTCGTAGTAATGATTTCCGGTTTGTCGGCAGCAATGGGTGCCGGGTTTGTTGCGCATCCGTTAAGACTAAATGCGCTAATCATCAGGCAAACACTCAACACTGAAAGCCTTTGATGTGAAAATCTATTGGGATGAATTTTATTTTTTAATAACAGAGCAAGAGGGCGCATAAGATTTTTCTTATTGATAGATTAATTTTTTTCGTATTGACTGCATTATTTGTATTGGATACATTGCTTGATTGGAAGCTAATTCAAATGAAATAATCAGTTAAATAACAAGTGAAATAATATGTTGGGATAATAAGCCATTACTTCAATGTTAAGTTGTTCTATTTCTTAGTCCGTGACACTTACGGCAAGTTCCTCCATAATTATGAATTGGCTGTAATGCTTGTCAAGACACTTGAATCAAAATCGAACCTTTATTGGGTGAGAGTTTCAGAGCTTTACTTATGGGTAAATATTGGCTTGTGAGTAAAAGTTGGTATTTTTAGCAACGATAATTTAGTAACGATAATGTAGAGTAACTATGAATAATTTTACAGTAGAGGCCATTGAACTTACTAGGCTTTATGGCGGACGTGAAGCCGTTAGCAATGTAAGTTTTACCTTAAGTAAAGGCCAAGTGCTAGGCTTCTTAGGGCCTAATGGTGCAGGTAAATCTACCACCATGAAAATGCTAACAGGTAATCTTGCGCCAAGTAATGGCTCTGTCAAAATCTGCGGTATAGACATGATGGAAAATCCAAAAGAAGCCAAAGCGCTGATTGGTTATTTGCCTGAAATGCGTCCTTTATATAAAGAGCTGACCGTCGATGAATATTTAACCATCGCGGCAAGATTGCATCGTGTTAGTTCTGGCAACATTAAAAAAGCAGTTGAAATCGCTAAAGAACGCTGTGGTTTAGGTCATATGAGCAAGCGCTTAATTGAGAATTTGTCGAATGGCTATCAACAACGGGTTGGTATTGCGCAAGCTATTATTCATAACCCAATGGTGGTTATTCTAGATGAACCTACTGTTGGTCTAGATCCTATTCAAATCCGTGATATTCGCGCATTGATCCGTGAAGTGGGTGCTGAACGTAGCGTGATTATCTCTACGCATATTCTGCCAGAAGTAGAAATGGTTTGTGACCACGTGCAGATTATAGATAAAGGTAAGCTGGTATTCAACGGTGCAATTGATGTGCTTAAAAAACAGCGCATCGGTAATAAGCTTTTGATTACTATGCATAATCCACCAAGTGCAGAGGCGATGTTGAAAATAGCTGGCGTCACTGAAGTTGAATTATTGCCAGCAGGTCAAATGCGTGTACGTTTTGCCGATGGTGCAGCGCCCGCTGAAGCGATTGTGCTGGCTGCCGTGCAAAATAACTGGGGATTACATCAAATTGCACCAGATCAAACCAGCTTGGAAGATGTGTTCGTACAGCTGACTTATCAAGAACAAGCCGTAGCAGAAGCTTCAATCAGCTAACTTATAGCCATTAAGGTCGAATCATGATTATCAATGTAGCAAGAAAAGAACTAAAAAGTATGTTTGCCTCGCCTATGGGCTGGGTGATTTTATCATTGCTGATGTTTGCTTTTGGTACGTATTATTTAAATGGTGTTAACGATTATTTTGCCGTAATGTCAGGTGCAATGCGTCCAGCAGAGCGTACCGGTGTCACCCAGTTTGTTGGGCAAATGGTCTATGGCTTTGCCTCATTTATGGTGTTGTTTGCGGTGCCGCTGCTTTCTATGCGCTTAATTAGTGAAGAACGCCGTAGTCAAACTTTACCATTCCTGTTTAGTGCGCCAATCTCGCTGACGGAAATTGTGGTGGGTAAGTTCTTAGGCTTAGTCGCATTTTTAGGAATATTAGTAGTGTTTATTGGCGCCATGTTATGCACACTGAATATTTGGGCTGATATTGACTTTGGTTTTATTCTGGCTAACTCGATTGGTTTATTGCTCATGGTGGCTAGTTTTTCTGCACTAGGATTATATTTTTCTAGTCTGACGCAACAACCAGTCGTCGCTGCTATATTAACCTTCGTCGCGTTATTCGCACTGATGTTTTTAGACCGCTTTTTTGCGGGTGATCCAAGCAATACATTAGCAAGCCTATCGCTAACGCGTCATTTTCAATCGTTCTCAGGTGGCTTGATTGATACGGCTGATATTGCTTATTTTGGTTTATTTATTTTGACCTTTTTAACGCTAACGGTACGTCGCTTAGACGCCGATCGCTTACGTGGTTAACTTGAGTGCTAGTTAAGATTAGCAGTTAAATTATTGCCAGTTAAATTATTACTGGTCACATTTAGAAATTGTGAAATATTGGATCTTGTAAAATGAACATCAATCGTAAATTACGCCTTCAGTTATTAGTACAAAACAGTTTTTTTGTCGTACTGTTTTTAATGCTAGTTGTTTTACTAGGCTATTTGGCCAGCCAATATCGCTTTGCAAAAGACATTACTCAGGCTAATCGCAATATCTTAACGCAAGGCAGTGTTAACGTGCTTAAGCAAATGAAAGAGCCGATTAATATCACTGTTTTTGCCACTAAAGACGATGCAACCGGCGGTGACAATTTCCGTAAAGGCATGATCGATTTCGTTGCGCGTTATCAGCGCGAAAAAAAGAATGTACATTTAACTTTTGTAAATCCTTCTGTAGAGCCTAAATTAGCGCAAGATGCCGGCGTTAAAAATGATGGTGAAGTCGTTGTCGAATACCAAAAGCATGTAGAACACATCACGCCGCCGATTGCCGAACAAGAAATGACCAATTTATTGGTGCGTTTATCTCGCACTAATCAACAAGCGGTCATGTACCTTGATGGTCATGGCGAACGTAACCTGATTGGTGTTAAAAACTTTGATATAGGCGAATTCGGTAAACAACTACAGGCTAAAGGTTTTAAATTTGCCAACCCTGATTTAACGATTGTGCAAGCGGTACCGAAGAATGGCGCGATGTTAGTGATTGCTAGCCCACAAGTCGATGTAAGTGAAGTTGAAGCAAAAAAAATCAAAGCTTATCTTGAAGGTGGCGGTAATTTATTGTGGTTATTGGATGACAATAATCTGCATGGTTTAAAAGACGTTGCTGAATATATAGGCTTGCAAGTTTCACCTGGTATCGCTATGGATATGGCGTCAGCACAATATGGCGCAGATGCTAGAGTTTCATTCGCTAGCCTGTACGGAGAGCACGCGATTACCTCGAACTTTATGTTGCGCACACTTTTCCCTGAAGCGCATGAAGTGACTGCTCACGGCACAGATGAAAATGGCTGGAAGGTCAGTAATTTAATTGAAGTTGCGCCGAATGGTTGGTTGGCCTCAGAAAAACTAGCTAAAGATGCTAAGCCTGTATTCAACGAAAAAAATGACAAAAAAGGCCCGATTAATATTGGTGTTGCGCTTGAGCGTACTTATGGCAAAAAAGGCCAACGTATTGTGGTGATGGGTAATGGCAACTTTTTATCAAACACGTTCATTACTAATGGCGGAAATCTAGACTTAGGCGTCAATATGATTAACTGGCTAGCTGGCGATGACAAGCTCATTACCATTCAGCCTATGCCGCTGAAAGATATTAATGTGACGATTCCTGATACTGATTCTGGTCGCTTGATTGCTTGGACGGTATTCCATGCTTTTCAATATTTCATTCCACTAGGCATGTTGATTGCAGGATTTTATTTATGGTGGAAACGTAGAAAAGCGTAAGTTAGATTATGCGCTTGGCCTGTATGTTTGTTGATAACTTGGTTATTAGTAACTTCAGGTAATTACAGCTTTAACTCACGATGTAGAAGGCAATAGATGAAAAAACGTTGGTTACTTAATTTAATGATGTTGTGCGTGATTGCAGGCTTAGTTACTTTTTTATTTCTGCGCCCTAAACAAGCGCTAGATCAAGGTAGCAGCTACGAAATTTCCAGCTATAAATTGTCTGAATTTAACGCGATTAGCGTTGAGTTTCCTAGTAAGGCGCCGGTCACTTTTGAAAAAATAAATGGTTTTTGGCGTTTGACGGCACCGAATCAAACACGTGCAGACCAAGCTGCGGTGCAACGCATTTTATCGATTATTGCTGCAAAATCTAAAGATAAAATTACCAAAGAGAAATTTGAAGCAGCCGATTTAGAAAAATTTGGACTCAATAATCCATCACTAAAATTGAAGCTTATTAGAAATAAAGAAAGCAGTGAAGAATTTTTGTTTGGTACACATAATCCTGTGACTGACGAGCAATATGTTGCGCATAGAAATGCGATTTACCTGGTTGCAAATGCTTATGGTGAATCTGCGGCAACGCAAGTCATTGAGTTTGTGGACAAAACGCCATTAAAACCAACTGAAAAAGTTTCCGGTTTTGATTTTAGTCACCTAGAACAATGGGAATCTACGCGATTACATTTAGATTTAGTCGAAGGTAAATGGAAATCATCAATCGCTACTGCCAAGTTACAGCAAAATGAATTGAATGAATGGTTAGACTTTTCATGGGTGCATACCATGGCCAAGTCTGTAGCGTTTTATACGCCAGATCGTAAAGTAACTTACCCTTC
>CANCPF010000039.1 GCA_947379975.1 Methylophilaceae bacterium
TTCGTGACTTTTAGCAGAACTTGCTGCAGAAGTTGGCGATTTAGCCGATTTAGTTAACTTAAATCATTTTGACTTAGCTTTGACTTGTTGCGATTTGTATTTGTCGGTATGATTAGAAGTCGTAGAAGATTGCAAAAAATTTAATTATAAGACGTAAATTTAAGGAGATAGCATGAAAGCATTATTGTTAGCAATTGCAGCAGCTGGTTCTATGTTAGTAGCAACTCAAGCGGGTGCCGTAGACGCAGCAGCCGCTCAAGCATTAGCACAAAAAAGTGGTTGTTTAGCTTGTCATAGTGTAGAGAAAAAAGTATTAGGCCCAGCATACAAAGATGTTGCAGCTAAATACAAAGGCGATAAAACTGCTGAAGCGCGCTTAGTCGCTAAAGTTAAAGCGGGTGGTAGTGGTGTTTGGGGTCCTATGCCTATGCCTCCAATGGGCGCACAAGTTAAAGAAGCTGATATTAAAACAGTGGTAGAGTGGGTATTAAGCCTTTAATTTATTAGATTTTTAGTTAAAAATCTAGACAAAAAAGCCAGTCATTAATGACTGGCTTTTTTTATGAATAATACTTTTTTTGCTTATTTAATTAGGCCGAACAGATATAAAAATATGGCAGTGATTGCAATTGGGGCAATAAAGTTATTGGCAATTCGCCATAATTTAAAGGCTTTCACTTGTAAGTCTAACTCTTCTTGCACGTGGACTTTTTTCATGAAGTAACCGGAAAAAATGGCCATTAGCAAGCCTCCTAGCGGCAATAAAATAGTGGATGTGAGCTTATCTAATGTTTCGAAAATATTGAGGCCGAATATTATTTTGACGTCTTTCCATTCATTAAAAGAGAGTGCTACCGCAACACCTAGCAACCAGACTGCCAAGCCCAAAAGTCCAGCCGCAGTGTGGCGTTTAATTTTAGTGTTTTCTACTATCCAAGCTATGGCTGGTTCTACTAGTGAAATAGAGGATGTCCAAGCAGCAAAGGCCACAAGAGTAAAAAATAGCATGCCGATGATATTGCCTGCTGGCATATGGCCGAATGCAATTGGCAATGTTTGAAATATCAATCCAGGCCCTGCATTGGGTGCTAAATGATTGGCAAATACTAAGGCGTAGATAGCCAAGCCAACCAATAGTCCCAACATGGTGTCTGCCAATGCAATGTAGATAGTCGTACGGGCAATGGATACATTCCGTTGTAAGTACGAGCCATAAACCATGACCGCGCCCATGCCTAAGCTTAATGAGAAAAATGCGTGTCCTAAAGCTGATAGTGCGGCAACTGGCGTGATTTTAGAAAAATCTGGCTTAAACATGAATTGAAATGCCGCATGCATATCCCCCACTGACATGCTGTAACCAAGCAATATCAGCAAAATAGCAAATAAAGCGGGAATCAAAATGTTGTTAGCCTTTTCCAACCCAGAGTTCACGCCACGCGCCACAACACCCATCGTCATTAACATAAATACTGTATGCCAGAAAATTAATGTTAATGGCGATGCCAACAATGCATTAAAGTTAGCGCTAGCTTGGGGTGCACTAATTTGCATGAAACTGCCACTAGTAGCTTGCCAGATATAGGCGAGTACCCAGCCACCAATCACGCTATAAAAGCCTAGTATTAGCAGGCCTGTCAACATGCCCATGCCACCTAGATATTGCCAAAGTGTAGACTTATTGGCTTCAACGGCCAGCGCATGCATGCCATCTAATGGATTCTTTTGCGCGCGTCGACCTAGCAAAATTTCCGTCATCATCAGCGGAATGCCTACTAATAAAATACACAGCATAAACACCAAAACAAAAGCACTACCGCCATTTACACCTATCATGTAAGGCAATTTCCAAATATTCCCTAAGCCAATAGCAGAGCCTGCTGTGGCCAACATAAAGCTCCAGCGACTATTCCAATGGCTGCGTTTTGAAGGATTGCTCAAAGTACTAAATGACTGGGGCTTATGCGCGGAGCCGTATATCGGGCAAACGAGCTAGCAAAAAAAGTGGGAATTATTGCTTGGATAGAATACATGCTATTGGCAACAAGTGTTGATATTAACTAGATTATAGACAAAACTTGCAATTATGTGTGAAAGTCAAATAAGTGAATGCACACATTGGGTGCGCTTAACTAGCTCTTGTACATTTCTTTTAATACGGCAATCATATAGCTATGATCCAGCACGCCAGCACTTTCACGAATACTATGCATGGCCCAAATAGGCGAACCGACATCTACGCTAGCTACACCTAAGTTTGATGCTACGATAGGACCAATGGTGCTACCGCAGCCTAAATCTGTGCGATGAGCGTATTGCTGATAAGGCACGTTTGCACGTTCGCAAAGTGTGATAAAACGTGCTGCAGAATCGGCATTAGTCGCGTAGCGCTGGTTAGCATTGGTTTTAATAACAGGGCCTTTATTTACCAATGTATGATGCTCAGGCTCATAGGCTGTAGCATGGTTAGGATGATAGGCATGCGCCATATCTGCGCTAATGAAGAAGCTTTGCGCCATGGCCCGCAAGCGCCCTTCTTCGCTTAATTGCAGACTGATAGCAACGCGGCTAACTACATCGGCTAAAAAGCTACCGCTGGCGCCAGTCGCACTTTCACTGCCCACTTCTTCATGGTCGAATAATGCGCAGATACAAGTAGAGGCTGGATTTTCTGTCGCCAGCAAAGCGGTTAAAGCGGCATGGCAAGAGGCTAAATTATCTAGCTGACTATCCGCAATAAACTCTTGATTCGCACCCCAAAAAACTCCTTTTTGCGTATCAAATACATTCAGTTCAAAATTTAGAATATCGTTTACTTCAACCGCTAGAGCCTCTGCAATGTGCTTTAAAAATTGCTGATCAGCGGCTGTGCCAGCTTCAGTTTCGCCAAAAATAAGCGGTAAGCCAGTTTGTTTATTTAATAGCAAACCCTTGTCATTCACTTCGCGATTCATGTGTATGGCAAGGTTGGGTAATCGCATTAGCGCATTATCAAATTTGACTAAGCGCGCCTCAAAGCCTGTTCCTGTCCGCACATTTACCCGTCCCGCGACACTTAAATCACGGTCAGTAAATGTCGCCAAAATCGGCCCGCCATATACTTCTACGCCAATTCTTACTAGGCCATCACTACCATAAGCCGCATTCGGTTTGAGTCGTAAACTGGGTGAGTCGGTATGCGCGCCTATCATGCGGAAGCCGCTATTTGTGAGGTTTTGGTTACCCACTTTAAACGCGATGATAGAAGCGCCACCGCGAATCACATAATAGCTGTTGCCGGGCTTTAATTGCCAAGCTTGAGTTTCGTGTAAAGATATAAAACCTAGGCTGATTAAGCGTTGCTCGACGGTATTAACTGCATGCCAAGGACTAGGGCTGGCATCAATGAAGTTGAGTAAGTCCTGTGCTTGGGCTTTTACTTGTGTTTCAGGGAGCGTTTTTTTCATTTATTCTATGCACCTAATTAAACGCTAGCCAGCCAGTCTTTATCAATCAAAAACTCAGAATAAAGTTTAGATTCTGGGCTGTTGGCGTCAGGCTTCCAGTCGTAACGCCATTTAACTACTGGTGGCATAGACATCAGAATAGACTCAGTGCGGCCATTGGATTGTAAGCCAAACAGTGTGCCACGGTCATATACCAAGTTAAATTCCACATAGCGACCGCGTCTGTATGCTTGAAAATCACGTTCATTTTCCGTATATGGCGACTCTTTACGGCGTTGTACTATTGGTAAATAAGCTTGTAAAAAGCTATCACCCACGGCACGTTGCAATTCAAAACTGCGTTCAAAGCCTAATTCGTTAAAGTCATCAAAAAAGATGCCACCTATACCGCGCGGCTCTTTGCGATGTTTTAGATAAAAATATTCGTCACAATGTTTCTTGAATTCTGGGTAATACGCGGCATCAAATGCATCTAAAGCGGTTTTATTGGTGCGATGGAAATGCACACAATCATCAGCAAAGCCATAATAAGGCGTGAGATCCATCCCACCGCCAAACCACCAAATAGGGGTCTCGCCTTCTTTTTCTGCTACAAAAAAACGAATGTTCATGTGTACCGTAGGCACATAAGGATTACGCGGATGCAACACCAGCGAAACACCCATTGCTTCCCAGCTACGCCCAGCTGCTTCAGGGTGCGCTATGGTTGCTGCTGGCGGTAATTTACTACCTAACACATGTGAAAAGCCTACACCGGCACGTTCAAAAACATTACCTTCTTCCAACAAACAAGACGTGCCACCGCCACCTTCTGGTCGATTCCAGCTGTCATGCAAAAAGTTTTTGCCATCGACTAGTTCTAAGGATTCAACGATCCGAGCCTGCAAGTCTTGAAGATAATGTAGAACTGATTGGGTATCCATAGACTTAACCTTTAATGGCGCGGTAGCCAATGTCTGTGCGATATTGTGCGCCATCGAATTTAATTTCATCAACTATTTTATAGGCTTGTTGTTGGGAAAATTTCACGGTTTCGCCTAAAGCTGTCACGCATAATACGCGGCCGCCACTAGTCAATACTTTGCCATCAATTAATGCCGTACCGGCATGAAAAACATGTGCGTCTTCTAAATTTTTAGGTAAGCCAGTAATTTCATCGCCCAATCTTGGGGTGTCAGGATAATTAGCAGAAGCCATTACCACACCTAGCGCGGTACGCCTGTCCCATAAAGCTTCCGCTTGATCTAGTGTGCCATTTACTGCATGTTCGGCAAGTGCCACGAAGTCAGATTTTAAACGCATCATAATCGGTTGCGTTTCAGGGTCACCCATACGGCAATTAAACTCTAGCGTCTTGACGCCGCCATCAGGAGAAATCATCAAGCCCGCGTACAAGAACCCGGTGTATGGCATGCCATCTTTGGCCATGCCTTCAACTGTTGGGCGAATAATTTCACGCATCACTTTGGCGTGGATTTCCGGCGTAACCACAGGCGCAGGTGAATATGCACCCATGCCGCCGGTGTTTGGTCCTTGATCGTGATCCTGCAAGCGTTTATGGTCTTGGCTAGTGGCCAGCGCCAATATGTTTTTGCCGTCTACCATTACAATAAAACTAGCTTCTTCACCAGTTAGAAATTCTTCAATCACCACTCTGGCACCGGCACTGCCGAGTTTGTTGTCAGATAACATGGCATCAATCGCGGCATGCGCTTCATCATCCGACATCGCCACCACCACGCCTTTGCCAGCGGCTAAGCCATCGGCTTTAATCACAATTGGCGCACCTTGTTGTTTTACATAGGCATGCGCCTCAGCGGCATCAGTAAATGTGGCATACCCAGCGGTTGGAATGTTGTGGCGCACCATGAACGCTTTGGCGAAATCCTTAGAGCCTTCTAATTGGGCTGCGGCTCGAGTTGGGCCAAATATTTTAAGATTGGCTACATGGAATGCATCTACCACGCCAGCCGCGAGTGGCGCTTCTGGCCCCACGATAGTGATATGTATTTGCTCATCTTGTGCGAATTTTACTAAATCTGCCACACTGGAAATAGGCACATTGATCATATCAGGATCTGTCGCAGTGCCTGCATTGCCAGGTGCTACATAAACGCGGCTAACTTCTTTATTCTGGGCAATTTTCCATGCAAGCGCATGTTCGCGACCACCACCACCTATGACTAATATTTTCATTGCTTTATTTTTCCTAAACTAAATTTGAAATCACAACTTGTGATTTCAAATTATGGTTTCAATCTAGCTTTAATATTCGTTATTGCTTAATGTCTAAAATGACGAATACCAGTCACCACCATCACCAAACCATGCTCATCAGCAGCTGCAATTACCTCTTCATCACGCATGCTACCACCCGGATGAATGACACAGCTTGCGCCAGCTTCTGCTAGTACGTCGATACCATCGCGGAAAGGGAAGAATGCGTCAGATGCGACGACTGAATCTTTCAGTGTTAGCCCAGCATTTTGCGCTTTAATGGCGGCGATTTTGGTGCTGTCCACACGGCTCATTTGGCCTGCTCCAACACCTAAAGTCATGCCATTGCCGCAGAATACGATTGCGTTTGATTTTACATATTTCGCCACGCGCCAAGCAAATAACAAATCTGCCATTTGTTGAGGTGTCGGTTGTTTTTTAGTCACAATTTTTAAGTCAGACTGGCTGATTTCATGATTGTCAGCAGTTTGAATCAATAAGCCTGAACCTACACGTTTTGTTTCGTGTGAGTTACGGCCTTGCTCCCAATCGCTAGTGCCACCTTTAGGTAAGGCAATTTTAAGCACACGTACATTGGCTTTAGCAGTAAAAATTGCCAAGGCTTCCGCCGTGTAATCAGGCGCAATTAACACTTCTACAAATTGCTTAGAAACCGCTTCAGCCGTTGCTTTATCAACCGTGGTGTTAAAGGCAATAATGCCGCCAAAAGCACTGCTGGGATCAGTTTTAAAGGCTTTTGTATACGCTTCAAGTGCAGTAGTACCTAAAGCCACTCCGCATGGATTAGCATGTTTGACAATCACGCACGAAGTGGTGTCAAAAGACTTCACTGTTTCCCATGCGGCATCAGAATCGGCAATATTGTTATAGCTTAATTCCTTACCTTGCAATTGCTCAGCCGTGACTAATGAGCCTGGTGCTGGGTTTAAATCGCGATAGAAAGCTGCTTTTTGATGTGGATTTTCACCATAACGTAAATCTTGTACTTTAATAAAGTTGCTATTGCTTTGGGCAGGAAACTGTTGAGAAACCGCTTGATTGCTCGCCATGCTGGCGGTGTAATCAATGGCAGATAAATAGTTGCTAATGGCGGCATCATATTGTGCGACCCGATTAAATGCGGCAACAGATAATGCAAACGTCGTGGCCTCGGTCACCGCACCGCCGGTGCTTTGTAGTTCGCTGATTAAGTCTGCATATTGGCTGGCATCGGTTAAAACTACAACATCTTTCCAGTTTTTAGCAGCAGAGCGCACCATGGCTGGGCCGCCAATATCAATGTTTTCAATCGCATCTTCTAGCGTACAGTTTGGTTTTGCTACGGTCGCTTCAAATGGGTAAAGGTTCACTACTACCATGTCGATATTTGGAATACCAGCCGCTTTCATTGCCGCTACGTGTTCAGGTAAATCGCGACGGCCTAAAATGCCGCCGTGCACTTTTGGGTGCAAAGTTTTAACACGACCATCCAGCATTTCAGTAAAGCCAGTGTAATCGCTAACTTCAATCACTGGAATATTGTTGTCGCGGAATAGCTTAGCGGTGCCGCCGGTGGATAATATTTCTACATTTAGCTGAGTAAGTGCCTGTGCTAATTCTAAAATACCTGATTTGTCAGAAACGCTGATTAGCGCACGTTTAATAGTTGCCATAAATTTATTCCATAATGCAAATGATAACTGCGTTGACTTCGTCTTCAGCGTTTTGCCGTACTATTCGTACTGTCTTCAACGCTTCAGTCCTTGCCGCCTTGTTCTCCTTTGATTATGAAATAAATGAACATTAAATAATCAAAGAAATGATTTTTACTCAATGTTGTACTGCTGAATTTTCTTACGCAAGGTATTGCGATTTAAGCCTAAAATTTCTGCCGCTTTGCTTTGGTTGCCAGCCGCGTGTTGCATGACATATTCAAGCAAAGGTTTTTCTATGCAACTCAATACCATGTCATATATCGCATGTGGCGATTCGCCATCTAAGTCTTTAAAGTATTGATCTAGCGAAGATTTTACGCTATTTGCGAGCTCACATTTATTCATTAGGCGACCTTAAAGGATAGGCTGGTTTCAATTAGGCCGGCTGTTTCAGCGTTCTCATTGACCTCATATTGCAAGCGATTATCGCGGCTTTGCAAGTGATCAAAAAACTCGTCAATGGCAGCTAGTTGTAGCGGTATTGTTTGCAGGGTATTCATATTGTGGCGAAAGTTAGCAGAATCTTTTAAGCCTTTGGTGTACCAAGAAATATGCTTGCGCGCCATACGCATGCCGGTTAACTCACCATAAAAATCGTATAAATCATGCAAATGCGTTAACATTACTTCGCGAATTTCAGTTACTTCTGGCGGTGGTAAATGCTCACCAGTCTTAATAAAGTGTTCCATTTCACGGAATATCCACGGCCGACCTTGTGCGGCGCGACCAATCATCACCGCGTCTGCACCGGTATATTCCAGCACAAATTTCGCTTTTTCTGGTGTAGTAATATCGCCGTTGGCAATCAGTGGAATTTTAATCGCTTGTTTTACGGCGGCAATCGTATCGTACTCAGCATCGCCAGTGTATAAACAGGCGCGTGTGCGGCCATGCATGGCCAATGCTTGAATGCCTAAATCTTCAGCCATTTTGGCAATTTGTACCGCGTTACGGTTGTTTTTATCCCAGCCAGTGCGAATTTTTAAAGTCACTGGCACATTCACAGCGCCGACGACCGCACGCAGAATTTGTGCAACCAGCGGCTCATCTTTAAGTAAAGCCGAGCCGGCCATGACATTACAAATTTTCTTAGCAGGGCAACCCATATTAATGTCAATAATTTGCGCACCGTTATCCACATTATGCCGCGCAGCATCAGCCATCATTTGTGGATCAGCCCCAGCAATTTGCACGGAAATAGGGTCAACTTCACCCTCATGATTGGCACGGCGCAAGGTTTTTTCGCTGCCATAAAGCAATGAATTTGAGGTCACCATTTCTGAAACAGCTAATCCTGCGCCCATTTTTTTGCAAAGCTGACGGAAAGGTCTGTCGGTTACGCCGGCCATGGGAGCAACGATCAGGTTGTTTTTTAGAATGTGTGAGCCGATTTGCACTGTTTTATATTCTTATATTTGAGTATTTAACGCAAGACTGCCTATTTTATACGCAAATGACATGGCAGAAAACTTAAATCTCCATAAAAGTTAAAGTTTGTGTAATCATTTAAGTCGTCAATTAAATTCGCTAAAAGAAAGCATTATTTTGAACGTCAAAACGTCACCATCTACCACACACATTGCCTTTGCCAGTTTTATCGGCACCGCCATCGAATTTTACGATTTTTACATCTATGCCATGGCTTCGGCATTGGTGATTGGGCAAGTGTTCTTCCCCTCTGGTGACAATGCGGCACAAGCCTTAAATGCCTTTCTTACCTTTGGTATAGCCTTCGTTGCAAGGCCTTTGGGGGCGATTATTTTTGGCCACTTTGGCGATAAAATTGGCCGAAAATCGACCTTGGCGGCGTCATTGCTGGTGATGGGTTTGTCCACTTTACTCATCGGTTTTTTGCCCGGTTACGACACATTAGGCACTTGGGCGGCAGTATTGTTATGCTTACTTAGATTCGGCCAAGGCTTAGGTTTAGGCGGCGAATGGGGCGGCGCTGCATTATTGGCCACTGAAAGCGCGCCTGCCGGTAAGCGCGGTTGGTTTGGTATGTTTCCACAAATGGGACCCTCGATTGGCTTTTTACTAGCCACTTTAAGTTTTTTAGCTTTAACACTCTATTTGAGCGAAGCGGAATTTAAGAGTTGGGGTTGGCGTGTTCCATTTTTTGCCAGTGCCTTGCTCGTGCTAGTCGGTTTATATGTACGCTTTAAATTAGCAGAAACACCCGCTTTTGCCAAAGTTTTGGCGCAACATCACACACATAAAACCCCGATTATGGCCTTGCTTAAAGGCCGTCTTCGCCCAGTTTTACTGGGCGCACTGGCCATGACGGTATGCTACAACCTGTTTTACACTGCTACGGTATTTTGCTTAAGCTATGGCACCAAAACACTACATATCCCACGCGCTGATTTTTTACAAATGCTCTGTGTAGCGTTCATTTTTATGGCTGTTATCACGCCAATATCCGCCAGTTTGAGTGATAGATTTGGTCGCCGGCCAGTATTAATGACTGGTTGTTTTCTGGCTGTATTAGCTGGTTTCGCACTCAACCCACTCATGGCGAGTGGTTCAATGTTTCAAATCACCTTGTTTTTATCGCTAGCCTTATTATTAATGGGCGCAACGTTTGCCCCTATGGGCGCATTTTTACCTGAGCAGTTTCCAACAGCAGTCCGTTACACCGGCGCAGGTTTAGCTTATAACTTAGGTGGCATTTTTGGCGCTTCTACCGCGCCATTTGTGTCGCAATTATTGGTCGATAAAGGCGGCTTGGTTTGGGTGGGTTATTACGTTTCGGCCATGGCGGCGGTTAGTTTAATGGCGGTGTTTTTTATGCAAGACTATGCACAAGTAGCAAAAGATTTATAGCTTTTTGATTAAAAATACAAAACCTTCTTCGGTCGTCAATTCTCTCAGTAATTCGCATGAATTATTCGCTGTGAACGTCCTTATGTTTCTAATAGTGCCTTCGTTGCTGGTGATGAGCTTTAGAATTTGGCCGACTAACATCGTATCTAGAGTGTTTTTAGTGAGTATGGTTGGTAGGGGCAATCTTCTTGAGTCGCATCAAGAACAACATCGTAAATGATCATTTTAAATTATCCTATCGTATGTCAGTGAGGCTTGGCTTTACTGCTTACTTGGTTTTATTGCAAATTGGGGGTCGTCGCTTTTTCTAAATCAAGCAACCATTTAATGGCTTGCCAAGGTTCTTCGCCACACATCTCAAGACTCGGTGCTATTGATAAACACACTGAGGGCCGCTCAGGTTTGCCAAATAACTGACATTTGTTATCTAAGCTTAATTGAATGCAGCGCTCCCCAGACATTTTTCCTTCAGGCATGCCAGGAATTGGTGATGAAATAGATGGCGCTATGCAGCAGGCGCCGCAGTTTGGTCTGCAATCCATAAAAATTAGCAATCATCCCAAGTGAAACTTAGCGCGGTGATGCCGGCTTTTATATCTGTAATCGCCAACAAAACATCATGTTCTTGCCCTTTGATGCCTAGCTCAATTTTTCTGTTTACGCCAATTTTAGGTAGGCTAAATAACTTGGTGTTAGGGTATTTTTTAACAATTTCATTCATGAAATCAATTAGTTGACTTTCGCCAGCTTCGTAAACGTTAATCGCTTTTTCAATCAATATTATTTGATTAAATAAGTGGCTGTAATGCGTGTCTAGCACCCATTCCATCATAGGCCAGGCCATTTGTGGAAAGCCTGGTAGAAAATAATGTGACTGAACAGAAAAACCGGCACAGCGGTTGATTGGATTAGGAATGAGCGCGGCACCTAGCGGAAAATCTGCCATCAATACCCGTTTAGGATAAGCGCCTTCGCCAAATTGCGCTTCAAGTTCAGCTACCGCACCAGCATGTCGGGCAATCGGTACGTCTAAAGCGGCTGCTGCTGCCTGGCGGGTAAAATCATCCGGTGTTGCACCTATGCCGCCGAAGGAAAATACAATATCAGTGCTTGCTAAGCTACGCTTAAAGCTGGCAATTAACTTTGCTGGATCGTCGCCTAAGTATTCGGCCCAAGCTAGTGATAATCCACGCGCTTTTAGCGTTTGAATGGCGTTGCTTAGATGTTTATCTTCTCGTTTTCCTG
>CANCPF010000040.1 GCA_947379975.1 Methylophilaceae bacterium
ACTAGCAGTGCTAGTCGTCGCGGTGTACTGATTATGATGCGCTTGATAGACCAAGCGTTTATTCAGCAATTGGAATCGCTGGTTGGTGCGAAAATTAACATCACACAGCTGTCTGATATTAAAAATGATGCTGGCAATTTAAAGCTGACCACGGAGCTTATAACCGCGCAGATGACAAATCCAAACGGCTGGGCGATGCACGCACTTAGTAAGAATGAAGTGGCCGGCTATACCCGATTGCCGACAGCCTATGCTGGCAACGATTTGCTATTGAGAACGGTCAGTGACCGAGAAATATTCGAACTGGGGAAAAATAGCGCTAATCTTATCCTTTGGTCAACCGCTACCATTGCCTTGATATTGATTATATTAAGCGTGCTTTTTGATAAGCTGGTAGTCGCTAGATTAAGCAAACTCAGTACTAGTGTGAATCTCATTAATGAATCTGCCGATTCGGCAGCGCGCGTGCCAGCGATTGCCGGTAATGACGAGCTGACTAACTTAGCGCAACGCATTAATGGCATGCTAAATAGCTTGGATGACGAAAGAAAGGCCTTGCAGGACAGCGAGTTCCGCTGGAAATTTGCCCTAGAAGGTGCTGGTGAAGGTGTGTGGGATTGGAATATGCAAACTGACGCAGTGGAATATTCCGCGCTATGGAAGCACATGTTTGGCTATGTAGAAAGCGATGTTCTGTCTACTAAGGCAGAATGGAGTAGTTTCATTTATCCAGAAGATCAAGCGTCTTTTAGTCTAGCCATGAAAGCCTATTTGGATGGAGAAACGTCTTTATATGTCGCGGAATATCGTGTGAAGCGGAAAGACAACACGTATGTATGGGTGCTTGGTCGCGGCATGATAGCAAGCTATAGCGAGGATGGTAAACCCTTACGTATGTTAGGCACGCATACCGACATCAGCGTTCGAAAGAGCGCTGAGCTCGACCTTAGGGTAGCTGCCACGGCTTTCGAATCTCAAGAAGCCATGTTTATCACTGATGCTGACCTTGTTATTCTTCGCGTTAACTCTGCCTTTACTGTAATGACAGGCTACACGGCAGAAGAAGCGGTCGGACAAAAGTCTCATTTATTGCGTTCAGGTAAGCATAATGAGGCGTTCTACCAAGCAATGTGGCATAGCCTGAAAACAGACTATGCTTGGCAAGGTGAAATTTTTAACCGCCGCAAAAATGGAGAGATTTATCCAGAGTTGCTAAATATCACTGCGGTCAAAGACGGTCAAGGTATCGTCAGTCACTATGTTGCTAGTTTTATCGACATTACTCTACGTAAAGCCGCAGAAGAAGAGATTAGTCACTTAGCTTTCTATGATCCATTGACCGATTTACCAAATCGTCGCTTGCTGTTAGATCGGATTAGTCATTCTATTGCAAGCCATGAGCGTAGTAATCGCGCTGGTGCGATACTATTTCTGGATCTTGATCACTTTAAAACGCTGAATGACACCTTAGGCCACGATGTGGGTGACCTATTGCTGAAGCAAGTGGCACTCAGGTTGCAATCTTGTGTGCGCGACTGCGATACCGTTGCTAGACTTGGAGGTGATGAGTTCGTGATTATGCTAGAAAATCTGAGTGAGCAAGCACTTGAGGCGACTAACCAAACAGAAGACGTGGGTGAAAAAATAATCGCAATGCTAAGTCAGCCTTATCAACTGACTAATTACGAATATCGTAGCACCGCCAGCATAGGTGCGGTCATTATTAATGATGGCGCTCAATCGGCTGACGAGTATTTAAAGCAGGCCGATATCGCCATGTACCAAGCAAAAAAAGCCGGGCGCAATACACTGCGATTCTTTGACCCGCAGATGCAAGCTAATGTTAATCAGCAGGCCGAAATGGTGCGTGAGTTATACAATGCACTAGAGCTAAAACAATTGCAGTTGTATTATCAAGTGCAGGTAGATATTTTTGGCCATATCACCGGCGCGGAGGCGTTGCTACGTTGGCTGCATCCTGAGCGTGGTTTGGTATCGCCGCTGGAATTTATTCCTCTAGCCGAGGAAAGCGGTTTAATTCTGCCGATAGGCTTGTGGGTGCTAAAGACAGCCTGCATACAATTGCAAGCATGGCAACAAGACCCCAAGATGCAAGACTTAGAGATTGCAGTTAACGTGAGTGCAAAACAATTGCGCCAAGCTGATTTTTCGGCGCAAGTGCAGGCGCTGGTGAAACAGTATGCTATTCGATCGAAAAAACTCAAACTAGAACTCACAGAGAGTGCTTTGTTAGACAATCTGGAAAACACCATCGCAATTATGCATGAGTTAAATAAGATAGGCATTACTTTCTCGCTAGATGATTTTGGTACAGGCTATTCCTCCTTACAATATCTCAAACAACTGCCGATTAGCCAGCTAAAAATCGATCAGTCATTTGTGCGCGATATTTCGACAAATGTGAGCGATGCCGCCATTGTAAGAACGATTATTGCCATGGCAAACAGCCTAAGTTTGAATGTGATTGCTGAAGGTGTGGAAACGAAAGAATAAAAAGCGCTGTTAGAAGAAAAAGGCTGTAAATATTTCCAAGGTTACTTATTTAGTAAACCAGTTCCCATAGAAGCATTCCACGCTTTAGTAGCGGCCAGCCCACAGGTAAGTTGATAGACGTTAATTGAATAGGAAAAATCGCTTTAAAGCTATTAAGTTGCAGGCAATACGCTAGTCACAGGTTTTGCATAATTAAACGCATCTGACAGAAACGCGTCTTCGGCCAAGCCGGCTTGTACAAAACTCGCGTGTGCGACTTCAACCATGGCTGGCGCGCCGCAACAATACACTTCATAGTTGGCCAATCCAGTATTTTCGGCATTGGCAAAGTCATCTAATACCGCTTGGTGTACAAAACCAGTGCGGCCTTGCCAGTGATCTTCAGGCAGTGCGTCAGATAGCACTGGAATAAACGTAATGTGTGGATGCGCCGCCGCCCAAGCCTCTGGTAATGCCGGCATGTAAAGGTCTTGCAGTGAGCGTGCGCCCCAATAAAGCGTAATTTGACGTTGAATATTATGCTGCAATAGATGCTCGATGATGCCTTTGATCGGGGCAAAACCGGTGCCACCTGCCACCATTATCATAGGCTTTTCAGAATCTTCACGCAGATAAAAACTACCGAACGGCGCTTCTATGCGCAAAATTGCTTTGTCAGGCATTTCGTTAAAAACATATTGGGTAAATTGGCCGCCGGGAATCAAGCGTAAATGCAGTTCTAGCATATTGTCTTGGCTAGGCGCGTTCGCCAATGAAAAAGCTCGGCGCTTGCCATCTTTGAGTAAGAATTCAATATATTGCCCGGCTTTAAATTTTAAATGCTCGCTACTCGGCAACTTTAAAAATAAAGCCATGACATCATGCGAAAGTTGTTCTTTGCGCTCTACTCTAGCTGGAATAATGCGCGGTTGAATCACACCTTCATTGATTTCTCTACATTCCACGCTGAGGTCAGACAAGGGGCGAGCGCAGCAAAATAAAGCTTTACCGGACGCTTTTTCAGCCTCGGTTAATGCGCTTGCCGCGTAATCGCCGTAATCGACTTCGCCACTCAAAATAAGCCCTTTGCAACTGCCGCATGTGCCATTTCGGCAGCCATAAGGAATATTGAAGCCTGCGCCTATGGCGGATTCCAGCACAGTTTCAGAAGGCTTGCTAGGGTAACTGTGGCCGCTAGGCTGAAGGGTGATTTGGTAGGTCATTGCGTGCACTTTCAGGTAATGGTAAATCCAGCGGATTTATTAAATGTTTTCGACTAGTCTTGCATGGTGTTAGTTGCGATTAAATGGACTTTTTATTGCGCTAGTTTTTGATCTTATAATCTTAAGTATTATGTTATCAGTCTTATATCACTTAGTCTTCACGGTGAAACTCGCCCTCAATGGCATCGTCATTGGCGGCTTTTTCTGATTGATAGTGTGGCTGATTTTGTGAGCCCTTAGGCTCTGCATTATTGATAGGAATCAGTAATAAACCGGCGGCTATCAGATCTGTCATTACCCCAGGAATAATCAACAATATTCCGGCAAAAATATTGCGCGCGCTACCAAACATGGCTTTCATCGGATTGCCGCCTTGCATTAGGCTTTGCATCATGCGGCCAGAAAATAATATTTTTTCATCACGAATAAGTTGTAAGCCCAAAAAGGCGATTGCAATTAAGTAAAGCACAACCCACCAACCATATAGGTGCATTAAACTCACTAAAATCCAGATTTCAGCAATAGGAAAAGCGAGTAAAATCAACAGGAATAATAAACGCATTGGTATCTTGTCTCCTAAATGTTAGATTTATGTTATTAAAGCTATATTGCGTTGAATGGGTGATATTGAACGTATGTTGCTAATTACATTCTAACTAAGTTGTGTCGGTATTCTATAATTGCAAGGCTAAGCAATTACAATAGCTGAAATTTAAAAAATGGAACACTAGTACGTGAAAAATTTATCTCTAAAGTACCTGTTAAACATTCTAATGGCATTAGTTAGCCTAGCTTTGATGCTGTCTTTTGCGGCCACTGTCCGTGCAGGCGAGGCGAATAAAAGTGCAACGGTAAACGCCTTGTTTGCTAGTAATAGCCAAGATCAATTTCTGACGCCTGATGAAGCCTTTAAGCTTAATTTAACGCGATTAGATGCGGAAAATATTCAAGCCAATTTCACCATTGCGCCCGGTCATTATTTATATCGTGAGCGAGTTAAATTCAGTGTAGAGCATACAGCAGAGCTTAAGGCTAGTGATGCACAAATCGTCGCCATTACTTTGCCTAGCGGCGAAATTAAACAAGATGCTAATTTTGGCAAACAAGAAGTATATCACCATGATTTTAAAGCTAATATCAAGATATCTCAGGGTGTATCTACTATAGCGATTGCGGCTAGCTATCAAGGTTGCAGTGAAAAAGGTTTGTGCTATGCCCCCATCAAAAAAACCATTTCTGTTGCGCTAAGCAAAGCTAAACCAAGTGCTAATATTACTACCAGCAATAGTAATAACGCGACGGATGACGATACGACCGTTTTGTTAAAAACGGGCAACATTTGGCTAATTATATTTGGCTTTTTTGGCGCTGGTTTATTGCTATCGCTTACGCCATGTGTATTGCCGATGATCCCTATTTTATCCAGCATTATTGTTGGCAGCCAATCACAGGGCGTGCATCAAACTAAATTGTATAGCTTTGCTTTATCGGTTTCTTACGTGCTCGGCATGGCTTTAAGTTACACGCTTGCTGGCGTTGCGGCAGGTTTATCTGGCAATCTACTCAGCCAATCATTACAAAACGTTTGGGTATTGGGCGCCTCGGCCTTGGTTTTTGTGTTGCTTGCCTTTTCTATGTTTGGTTTTTACGAACTGCAATTGCCTAGCGCACTTGAAACAAAATTAATCAAAACCAGCAATAGTTTTAAAGGCGGAAAATTTTTAGGCGTGTTTATCATGGGTGCGTTATCGGCCTTAATTGTTAGTCCATGTGTGGCCGCGCCTTTAGCTGGAGCTCTGATTTACATCAGTCAGTCACAAAATGTCTTGCTAGGAGGCGTAGCGTTGTTTGCTTTATCATTGGGCATGGGCGTACCACTGTTGTTGATTGGTGCGTCTGCCGGCAAGTTGTTGCCAAAAACCGGTAATTGGATGAATGCCGTGCGCCACTTTTTTGGCGTGCTGATGTTGGCAATGGCTGTTTGGCTAATTTCGCCAGTTATTCCTACCGGTGTTCAATTGGTGTTGTGGGCAACGTTGTTAATTGTGACTGCAGTTTTTCTAAACGCCCTAGATAATCTGCCAGCCCATGCCAATGGTTTTGCCAAATTTTGGAAAGGCATTGCGGTAATTCTGTTGATATTCGGCGTCACATTGTTGATTGGCGCGCTTTCTGGTGCAAAATCTGCCTTACAGCCATTTAACGGTATTACTAGCAGTTTGGCGGCCAATAACAATAGCGCAAATCCGTTGCAAAATGTATCTTCACTAGCTTTTACGCGCATTAAAAATATTAGCGAGTTAAACAGAAAATTAGCCGAAACGAACGGCAAGCCAGTCATGCTGGATTTTTACGCAGATTGGTGTGTGGCCTGTAAAGAGCTTGAGCAGCTGACCTTTAGCGATAATCAAATACAACAATTACTGGCAAATACGACGCTGCTACAAGTCGATGTGACGGCTAATACTGACGAAGATAAGGCGTTGCTTAAGCGCTTTGTCTTATTTGGCCCGCCCGGTATTGTTTTTTTTGATGGCCAGGGCAAGTTAATATCGTCAGTAA
Source organism: Methylophilaceae bacterium (assembly GCA_947379975.1). Taxonomy (GTDB): domain Bacteria; phylum Pseudomonadota; class Gammaproteobacteria; order Burkholderiales; family Methylophilaceae; genus Methylotenera. The sequence goes on from CANCPF010000040.1 coordinate 6,279, forward strand.
AAACCATTGGTTTTCAAAATGTAGAGCGTTTTACTGCAACGCTGGCCAAGCGCGACTACTGTATTGCCGCGCCCGCAAACCATGAGATTTCAGCACAAAAATGTTAAAAAAAATATTATCAGCAATTGCATATTTGGCGCTAACCATGGCGTTAGGCTTCGCCATTTACCACTTCTTTTTAAGTCCAAATAGCCGACCTGGCCAATCTAGCGCGCTGGCGACACAAGCTTTATTTGCCGCTAATTTACCTAATGAAAACGGCGTCAGCCAAGCACTTAGCCAATACCAAGGTAAAATAATTGTGCTCAATTTTTGGGCTACCTGGTGTGCGCCTTGCCGTGAAGAAATGCCTGAGCTTTCTCAATTGTATGAAGAATACAAAAGTAAAAATGTCGTAGTATTAGGTGTAGCGGTAGATGAGTTAGCCTTGGTAAAAGAGTTTTCACAGGCTACGCCTGTCAGTTATCCTTTATTTGCCGCTGAAAATGATGGCATGAATTTAACCGCTAATTTAGGTAACGACAAAGGCATTTTGCCGTATACGGTGATTATTAAGCCGGATGGTAGCGTTGTTAGAACTTTCTTTGGCCGGATTAATAAAGCCTTAATATTAGCCAGCTTAAAGCCTTTATTAATGCCATAAACTGCATAATTTGGCTGCCAGGCTTTAAGTGATTAATATCAATCACTTAAATAATTAATCTAGCCTAATTTCGTTTAATTGTACTAAATTTACTGGACAAAACCAGTTAACTTCGGCAAACTCGCGTTTATGAGTACCCGCAATTTATCGAAAAAACTGGTCAAAAAACTGGTGTGTCATGCCAACTAAATCTATTTTAGTATTGCACGGCCCAAACCTTAATTTGCTTGGCCTGCGCGAGCCTGCACATTATGGCAATGTGACACTGGCCGCTATTAACCAAACGCTGGCAGATAAAGCCAAGCTGGCCAATATTGCCTTGGAAACTTATCAAAGCAATTTTGAGGGTGAGTTAGTGACTAAAATTCAAGCCTTGGCTACAGCCCCGGTAGATTTTATCATTATTAATCCTGCCGCATTTACCCACACGTCTGTAGCAATGCGTGATGCATTAAGTGCCGTGAAAGTGCCGTTTATTGAAGTGCATTTATCCAACGTTTACGCGCGCGAAGCGTTTAGGCATCACTCATATTTTACCGATATTGCTGTTGGTGTAATCTGCGGTTTAGGCGCACAAGGCTATGCTTTAGCGCTGGATTACGCCATCGAGCAAATCAATCGTAACGTTATAGTGTAATAAGAAGCAATTAATTTAGTCTGCGATATGGTCGTTTATATCGCTTTTAGTCATACTTTTACAAGATTTTTAGAGGTTATTATGGATTTACGCAAACTTAAAAAGTTAATTGATCTGGTTGAAGAATCCGGCATTGCCGAGCTTGAACTCACTGAAGATGGTGAAAAGGTACGTATTAGCCGCAATTTCACTTCTAATAATATGCCTATGCAACAACAATATGCGCCTATGCAATATGCCGCAGCGCCATTGGGCCAAGCGCTACCAGCTGCCGTATCGGTTGACGCGCCTGTGGTTGAAGAAGGTCACGCAGTTAACTCACCTATGGTGGGTACTTTTTACCGCTCAGCGTCACCTGATTCAAAAGCTTTTGTTGAGGTCGGTGATACGGTTGCCATTGGCGATACGCTTTGTATTATTGAGGCTATGAAGCTGCTCAACGAAATTGAGTCAGATAAAGCCGGTGTGGTTAAAAAAATCTTAGTCGATAACGGCCTTGCCGTTGAGTACGGCGAACCGTTATTTATTATCGCTTAAGCACGGGGTTTTAATCATATGGCTATGTTTGACAAAATTTTAATTGCAAACCGCGGCGAAATCGCCTTGCGTGTGCAACGCGCTTGTCGCGAACTTGGTATTAGAACGGTTGCCGTTCACTCTGAAGCTGATCGCGAAGCTAAATACGTAAAGCTGGCAGATGAATCTGTTTGTATTGGTCCAGCAGCATCTAGCCAAAGTTATTTGAATATTCCTGCGGTGATCAGTGCCGCTGAAGTAACTGATGCGCAAGCTATCCACCCAGGTTACGGTTTTTTATCTGAAAATGCAGATTTTGCCGAACGCGTAGAGCAAAGCGGTTTTGTTTTTATTGGTCCAAAAGCGGAAACTATTCGTTTGATGGGTGATAAAGTTTCAGCCAAAGATGCGATGAGAAAAGCTGGTGTGCCATGCGTACCCGGTTCAGAAGGCGCTTTGTCTGATGATCCAGCAGAAATTATTAAGGCAGCGAAAGATGTTGGCTACCCAGTCATTATTAAAGCAGCTGGTGGTGGTGGTGGTCGTGGTATGCGCGTGGTGCATACCGAGGCTGCGTTAATTGCATCAGTGAATATGACCAAAGCAGAAGCGCAAGCGGCTTTTGGTAACCCAGTGGTTTACATGGAAAAATACCTTGAAAAGCCACGCCATATTGAAATTCAAGTATTAGCCGATCAGCATGGCAATGCGGTATTTTTAGGCGAACGTGATTGCTCTATGCAACGCCGCCACCAAAAAATCATTGAAGAAGCGCCAGCGCCATTATTAAACGCGCGTTTACGTGACAAAATCGGTGAGCGCTGTGCTGAAGCCTGTCGTAAAATTAAATATCGCGGTGTGGGTACTTTTGAATTTTTGTATGAAAACAATGAGTTTTATTTCATTGAAATGAATACGCGATTGCAAGTTGAGCATACCGTTACCGAAATGATTACTGGCATTGATTTAGTGCAACAGCAAATTTTTGTCGCTGCGGGTGAGAAACTTAAATTCCGTCAAAAAGATATTGTGCTTAAAGGCCATGCCATTGAGTGCCGTATAAATGCGGAAGACCCGTATAGCTTTGTGCCTTCACCAGGCAAAATTAACAAGTTTCACATGCCGGGCGGCCCTGGTGTACGAATAGATACACATGCCTACGCAGGTTACACAGTGCCTCAGCATTACGATTCTATGATAGGCAAGTTGATTACTTACGGCGATACGCGCGACCAAGCGATTGCACGTATGCGCATTGCTCTATCTGAAATGATGATAGATGGTATTAATACCAACGTTGCGCTTCATGCTGATTTAATGGCCGATGCAGCGTTTCACGCCGGTGGTACCAGCATTCATTACCTTGAACAAAAGCTTGGTATTTACAATAAGTAATCAGTTAAATACAAGCGTGATTGCCTTGAAGCTGCCTAGCTAAACGCTGTTAGGCCAGTAAATAACAAGTACTAAAATTAATAAGTAGGGTAAGCATGGCTTGGGTATCGTTGAAAATTGAAGCGCAGGATAATACAGCTGATTTAATTAGCGATACGCTGATGTCAATAGGCGCACTCTCGGCCATTATTGAAGATGCCAATGCGGAGACCGTGGATGAGCAACCAATTTTTGGCGAACCTGGTGATCCACCGCCGGGAATTTGGCAGCAAAATTTAGTCAGCGCGCTGTTTGATGAAGACGTTGATATTAGCCAGATCATGGCCGATTTAGCAAAAAAAACCGGTTTTAACTCTCTACAATATTCGACTGAAATTATTGAGGAACAAGATTGGGTACGCGCTACGCAATCTCAGTTTGATCCAATTAGAATCACCGATAATTTATGGATAGTGCCGACTTGGCATAGTGCGCCTAATGCCGATGCGCTTAATATTATGCTGGATCCGGGTTTGGCATTTGGTACTGGTAGTCATCCAACGACGCATCTTTGTTTAGCTTGGCTTACACAAACGGTATCTGCCAATCAAAGCGTATTAGATTATGGTTGTGGCTCTGGTATTTTAGCAATTGCTGCTAAAAAACTAGGCGCTGGTAATGTAATAGGTACTGATATTGATGCACAAGCGATTCAATCTAGCTTGTATAACGCAGAGCAAAATGCCGTCACTGCTGAGTTTTATCATGCCAGTAAATATCAATCACAAGAATTTGATATTGTAGTGGCCAATATTCTATCTAGCGCATTAAGCGTGTTGGCGCCGGCGCTAGCAAAGTCATGCAAAGCGGGCGGTAAAATCGCTTTATCTGGCATATTGAAAGAGCAAGAGTCGGCAGTTTCTGCCATTTATGCTGAATGGTTTGATATGGCACCCCCGCAATATATGGACGCTTGGGTGCTGCTGACCGGTACTAAGAAATGCAATCCGTAACCCATTGCCCTGCCTGCCAAACACAATTTGTTGTCACCGAAGAGCAGCTTAACCAGCATGATGGCGCAGTGCGTTGTGGTCATTGTTTGCATGTGTTTAACGCAGCAGAGCACTTAGTTAAGGCCGAAGAGTCAAATACCAAAGAACTTAGTACCAAAGTACTTGCTACCAACGTAGCGGAGATTGAAGTTCAGGCTGATCAGCATGATTACTTAGCGGTACAAGCAACGCCGGTATTAAGCACTAAAAAATCGCCAGTTTTGCTATGGATATTGTTAGCAGTAATGTTCTTAATGGCGATAGCGCAGAGCGTATATTTTTTACGCCACCAAATTGCCATGTACTATCCAAATATCAAGCCAGACTTAGTGCGTATTTGTGAAAAGATCGGCTGTAGCATTGATTTGCCTAAAAAAATTGCGCTTATTTTGATTGATGACTCGGATATTCAGGAAGATGCTGAACACGCTGGCGTCATGCGTCTATCAACGACTTTAATTAATCAGGCCGGCTTCTATCAGGCATATCCAAATTTAGAGCTTACCCTGACCGATGTTGAAGATAAGCCTAAATTACGTCGTATTTTTAAGCCGATTGAGTATTTGCCGGCCAAGACCGATATTGCGCTTGGTTTAGCTGCAGGTGCAGTCGTTAAAGTGAAGCTTGCTATGACCTCGCAAGGTATTGCTGTGGCTGGTTATCGAGTATTTGTCAGCTACTAAACTGCAGTAAATCATCTAATGAATAACGCTAATGAAAATCATGAGCGTTATTTAATCACTTTACATAGTTGTTTATTTTAATAGTTCTATATTATTTAAGTTGTGAACTGTACTTAAAAATTAACTTTAGGAGAATCAACCTGTGGACAAAACCAGCTGCTACTGAAATGCGTTTCGGTGTCGAAGTTACAATGTACGTAATGAATAAATA
>CANCPF010000041.1 GCA_947379975.1 Methylophilaceae bacterium
CGTATTAATGAGGACTGGGAAGTGTTTTCTGGCCTAGCTTTTATGGATGCCAAAATTCTCGCTGTAGCCGAGAATGTAAATGCAAACACGGGCTTGATTACCTCGGCGGACCCAAGATACGTAGGTCAGCGTGCGCGTAACACGGCTAAAGCCACCTTTAATGTCTGGACAACTTATAAGCTTTCCAGTCATTGGAAGTTGGGTGGTGGATTAGAAGCCAAGGGTGATCGTTATGGTTACAATCCTTCAACAACCTTGGCTACACAATTCGTGAATGGCGAATTTCAGCCTAATGTATTACCAGGCTATATGCGCTTAGACGCGATGCTGACTTATGAAGAGAAAAAATGGGCGGTACGCTTGAACGTGAAAAATCTGCTGGATAAAACCTACTACGATGCATTGTATGACAACGGCAGTTTCTCAGTGCCAGGTAATCGCAGAACAGTCATTGTGACCACTGAATATAAATTTTAACGGCCATTATCTAGGATAAAAAATGTTATTGCGCGTACCTCAAGTATTAAATGCTGATGAGCTTAAACAGATGCAATCACTCATGGAAGCTGCTAAATGGGTAGATGGAAAAGTGACTGCAGGCACGCAATCTGCGCAGGTTAAACGCAATATTCAATTGCCAGAATCATCGCCAGAGGCCGAGGCGGCGCGGCAGATTGTGCTAACAGCACTTAGCCGCAATGCGCTATTTTTTTCTGCCGCGCTACCTAAAAAAATCTATCCGCCATTATTTAATCAATACCGTGATGGCATGGATTTTGGCGCACATATTGATAACGCGGTGCGCACGCACGCCATAACAGGTTTGCATGTACGTACCGATATTTCATGCACTTTATTCCTAGCGGATCCTGATAGTTATGATGGTGGCGAGTTGGTGGTGGAAGATACTTATGGCCAGCAAATGGTGAAATTGCCGGCTGGCGATATGGTGCTTTACCCTGGCACCAGCTTGCATCATGTGCGGCCAGTCACCAGTGGTGCAAGGTTGGCCAGCTTCTTTTGGCTACAAAGTATGATACGCGATGATGCACAAAGAACGCTGTTATTTGATATGGATGCCGCCATTGTGACGCTGCGTCAGCAGGTGGGCGACAATGCAGCGGTCATTCGGCTCACTGGCAATTACCATAATCTTATCCGCATGTGGGCTGATACTTAACTTTAGTCAGCAAGGTAGCCAATGCTATTGGCCAAGTTTGCCTATCAATGAGCCATCATAGCCAAAGCTGGCAATGTAACAGAGAATACTTAGCCTTTAATATAATGTTCTAACTGCTTAATAAGTTCTTGTTGATAAGCCATGGTTTCTTTGACTAAATCACCGATAGAAAGCATGCCTAACACTTTTTCGTTGTCTACCACAGGTAAGTGGCGGATGCGTTTTTCAGACATTAGCGACATAGCATACTCTACGTTATCGTTGGGTGTAGCAGATAATACCTTGTCCGTCATCACTTCACTAATCTGTGTGGTTTTTGAAGATCTACCTTTGAGAATAACCTCACGGGCATAGTCGCGCTCAGAAAAAATACCGACTAATTTTTCGCCATCGATGACCAATAAAGCGCCAATCTTATATTCAGCCAAAATGACTAAGGCATCAAATACCGGTCTATGCGGGGCAATTGAAATGACTTCTTTATATTTTTTACATTCTAGTAATTGCTGTAAGGTTTTCATACTCATCGCCATCACCTCTTTATTTGGTTGGTGGATTAACAATATTAAATATACACCAATAAATATTTTAGCCAATATCCAGCCAGCAATTTAAGTAAATCTATTGACATAGTTAGCTTGCTAATTATAATGGTGCTAACTATGTTGCAATTAAAAGATCTTCCTACCCCTGAAGTGCTAGACCAATTTGCTGAACGCTATCCAGATGCGGATGTGACGGCGGTGGCTGGTTTTCTACAATTATTAAGTGTCGCCACCGACTTATCGGTAGCGCTGGATATTTGTTTGACTAAGCATGGCTTATTACAAGGTCGCTGGTGGGTGTTAATTCTGCTGATGCGTGAACAAACAAAAATTTCCACACCATCAAGTTTGGCGGATAAATCTGGCGTTTCACGTGCCACTATGACTGGTTTGTTGGATGGCTTAGCGCAAAATGGTTTGGTAGAACGTGTGTTTGCCAAAGAGGATAGGCGCAGTGTATTAATACACTTAACGGAGGCTGGTCAGGCTAAGTTGGATGTGGTCATGCCTGATTATTACTATCGAGTCAGAAATTGCATGCAGGCATTAAATGAAGAGCAGCGTACACAACTACAGTTGATATTAGGTTTGATTAGGTCAGGTATTCCAGCGCTTGTTTAAGCTGTAATGATTAATTTTTGTAGTACAACATACTTAGTTTTTTAATATTCCATGAAAGAGAGTCAAAAAATGTCCACTATTAAAACGCAAATCGCCGCTATCAATGCAGCGTTCGATCAAGCATTTAACGCTAAAGAAGCAGAAAAAATTGCTCAGCTTTATGATGTAAATGCAGTCGTAATGCCAGCGCCTGCCGGTGCACCTGTATTAGGTGCTAGCGCTATTCAAACATTTTTTGCCGGCTTAATTAGCGCGGGTGTGATTGAGCATCAATTAACACTAGTCGACGCGGTGGAAGATGGCAACCTTGCTTATCAGCGCGGTAACTGGGCTGGTGCAATGATCGATGAAAGCGGCGTAAAACAAACTTTTGGCGGTAACGTACATCTTGTCTATCGTAAACAAGCCGATGGTGGATGGAAAGCGGTTACACACATTTGGAACTAAAGCGTCGTTAAAGCCAATTTGATACATTCACACCATGCCGCTCAATAAAACACACACTATTCGCGCTTTTTTCGCCTTAATTGTACTCAGTATAATTTGGGGGTATAACTGGGTGGTAATGAAAAGTGCATTGCAATATTCTGGTGTTTTTCAGTTTATTGCTTTACGTATCAGCATAGGTGCGTTGTGTTTGTTTTTAATTGTAATAGCCTTACGTAAACCTATCAAAATTAAGCATGTGGGCAGCTTAATTTTATTAGGCTTATTACAATCTGGTGGTTTCACAGGTTTGCTTATGTGGGCCTTGGTGGCAGGCGGTGCCGGTAAAACGTCAGTGCTCACTTGCACTATGCCATTCTGGGTTATTTTGCTTGCTTGGCCGCTCTTAGGTGAAAAAATTAGTGGCTGGCAGTGGCCTGCCATTATTTTATCTGCGCTTGGGATGTTGTTTATACTGGATCCATACAATATTGGCGCGGATAAATTTAGTATGTTGCTTGCATTGCTTTCTGGAATAAGTTGGGCGCTGTCAGTTATTGTGGCTAAAAAGCTGCACCAGCGGGCGCCTGATTTAGATTTACTCACCTTGACAGCTTGGCAAATGTTATTTGGTGCTGTGCCCATTGTGATCGCTGCTCTTTTAATTCCGGCGCCGGCTATCCAATGGACGCCGTACTTTATTGGTGCCGTCATTTTTAATGCCGTATTGTGTAACGCGTTGGCTTGGATGTTGTGGCTATATGCCTTAAAGCGCCTCAATGCTGGTGTTGCTAGTATGACAACCTTATTAGTGCCGGTTATTGCCGTTGTAGCTGCCTGGCTAGAGTTAAGTGAAGTGCCAAACACTAATGAGTCTATAGGGATGGCCATGATCGTACTATCACTATGCATTATCTCTATTGTTAGCATACGTAAACATCTGCCTACAGATCCCGCCATGGGACAAGAATAGTCTGCGCTAATCCTAATAACAAACCATCCTGCACCTTACTACAACGCTAAACTTGAGTTTTTACACATGCCCAATATGATAAAATGGCTTAATATGTAAAAAACTAATCAAGGAAATAGTATGGCAGGTCATAGTAAATGGGCAAATATCCAGCACCGCAAAGGTCGTCAAGACGCAAAACGCGGAAAAATTTTCACCAAAATCATTAAAGAAATCACCGTTGCAGCACGTATGAGCGGTGGCGATGTGACCATGAATCCACGCTTGCGCGCGGCTGTGGCTGAAGCTAAAGAAGAGAATATGCCAGCGGACAATATTATCCGCGCCATTAAAAAAGGCACCGGTGAACTTGAAGGTGTGAATTACGAAGAAATTCGCTACGAAGGCTACGGCATTAACGGCGCAGCGATTATTATTGACTGCTTAACTGACAATAAACAACGCGCAGTGGCCGATGTCCGCCATGCGCTCACTAAGTTTGGCGGAAATTTAGGTACCGACGGCTCTGTGGCTTTTATGTTCAAACATTGCGGTAGCTTGATTTATGAGCCAGGCACAGATGAAGATAAAGTGATGGAAATTGCGCTTGATGCGGGTGCGGAAGATGTGGTGACGGATGAAGACGGCAGCATTGAAGTGATTACCCCGCCAAATGATTTTTTAACGATAAAAGAAGCAATGGAAGCCGCTGGCTTAAAAGCAGTGTTGGCCGAAGTGACCATGAAGCCAAGTATTGAAACAGTGTTTACTGGCGACGATGCAGTAAAAATGCAAAAAATCTTAGATGCGTTAGAAGATTTGGATGACGTGCAAGATGTGTACACCACGGCGGTTATCGAAGAGTAATGACAAGATAAGTGGCCATTACTGCAATCATCACGCCGGCGATTAGAATCCTAGGCATCGATCCCGGCCTGCGCATCACAGGTTTTGGTGTTATTGAAAAAATAGGTGAAAAAATCACCTATATTGCTAGTGGTACGATTAAAACGGCGAGTGGTAAAAAAAATGTAATTGAAGGCGAAGATGACCGAGAAGAGTTACCCGCGCGCTTAAAAATTATATTGGATGGTCTATTTGAAGTGATTGACACTTATCAGCCCAACCAAGTGGCGATTGAAAAAGTATTTGTCAATGTGAATCCGCAGTCGACACTTTTATTAGGTCAAGCCCGTGGTGCGGCAATTAGTGCTGCGGTTATTCGCAATTTAAGTGTGGCAGAATATACGGCATTGCAGGTGAAGCAGGCGGTGGTTGGCAACGGTCATGCGCAAAAAGAGCAAGTTCAGGAAATGGTCAAGCGCTTACTTAAATTGCCGGCCGTACCTAAGCCGGATTCTGCAGATGCTTTGGCCTGTGCGATTTGTCATGCGCACGGTGGACAAGGTTTGGGCCGGCTAGCAACTGCAGGCTTTCGCGTAAAAGGTGGTCGGCTAATATAATGACAACGCAATGATAGGAATAAAATGATCGCTCAGTTAACCGGTGTACTCATAGAAAAAAATCCGCCACAGATTGTGCTGGATGTGCACGGCGTAGGCTATGAAGTTGAAGTGCCGATGAGCACATTTTATAATTTGCCAGAGCTGGGCCAGTCGATTAAGTTGCTCACCCAGTTTGTGGTAAGAGAAGATGCACAGTTACTGTATGGCTTTGGTTCAAACCATGAGCGTATGGCGTTTAGGCAACTGGTTAAAGTGAGTGGCATTGGTGCAAAATCGGCGTTGGTGATATTGTCCGGGCTTTCAGTCGATGAGCTTGGTCATGCTATTCAGTCACAAGATACGGCTTTGCTCACCAGAATTCCAGGCATAGGCAAAAAAACTGCAGAGCGCATGTTGCTGGAGTTGCGTGATAAATTTAACTTTACCAGCTCAGCCACTTCAGCGGCAGGTTCGACTCAAGCGGGCCATACTAGCGATATATTAAATGCCTTAGTCGCTTTAGGCTATAACGAGCGCGAGGCGGGCTTGGCGGTAAAGGGTTTAGCTAAAGACATCAGCGTTTCTGAGGGAATTAAGTTGGCTTTAAAGAGCTTCTCTAAAAACTAACGTCATTCAATATAGCTATGATTAACACCAACCAAATCGCCCGTATCGCCCTCATAGCCTTGCTTATTATTGGCTGTGCGACGGTGTTAATGCCATTTATGGCGGCTATTTTATTTGCCACTATTATTTGTTTGTTCACCTGGCCGCTCTATCATCGCATCTGGCTTCGTTTGGGTAAGCGCGATACCTTAGCCGCTATAGTAATGACCATACTCCTGTTGGTATCGCTCATTCTGCCTATGGCTTATTTGGTGATTAATTTGGCTGATTCTGCGGCAAAAGTGTTCGATGAGCTAAGCTATGCATTGCAAAATATTCAGCCGTATGCGCCAGCGTGGATGCGTAATTTTCCGCTAATTGGTGGTCAAGTCAGCGATTCTTGGGAACGTGTAGCCGTCAGCCACGAAGAACTGATGAAACTATTAAGCCAGTATTACGAGCCTATGCAAAAGTTAAGTTTAGCTGCTGCACAGCTGGTACTGAGCGGCTTTTTACAGTTGTCATTAGTGGTGTTTGCTGCCTTCTTTTTTTATCGTGATGGCGTGCGCTTGTCTAAAAGTCTCATTGCAATCGTCCGTAGACTGGGTGGTGAATTAGGTGAAGAAATGCTTAATTTATCTTGCAACACGGTCAAAGGCGTCATGCTCGGCATTTTTGGCACAGCGTTGGCGCAGGCGGCGGTCGCCTTGGCAGGCTTTTTAATCGCTGGTGCGCCCATGCCATTTATACTCGCGTTTCTGACATTTTTCTTATCTATTATTCCAGTCGGGCCGCCCTTAGTATGGGGTGGCGCGGCAGTGTGGTTATATAATCATGGCGATCATGGTTGGGCAATATTTATCGCACTATATGGTTTTCTGGTAATTAGTACGGTGGATAATGTCGTCAAACCTATCCTTATCAGCCATTCCTCACATTTGCCCTTACTACTGGTGTTATTAGGCGTACTTGGTGGTGCGCTGACTTTTGGCTTCGTCGGGATTTTTCTAGGCCCGACCTTACTGGCGGTAGGATTAACCCTAGTTAGCCATTGGATTGCTTTGCAAAAAAGGAAAGTGCATGAAACGCTATGATAGAAACTGATCGCCTCATTGCACCTGATGCTGAAAGCCCACGTGAAGAGGCGTTAGAACGCGCACTGCGTCCTAAACTGCTAGACGAATATGTCGGCCAAGAAAAAGCACGTAGCCAGTTAGAGATTTTTATTAACGCCGCGCGTGGTCGCAGTGAGCCGCTAGATCATGTGTTGTTATTCGGCCCACCAGGCTTAGGTAAAACCACTTTAGCGCATATTATTGCCAAAGAAATGGGCGTCAATATGCGGCAAACGTCAGGCCCAGTGCTAGAGCGGGCCGGCGATTTAGCCGCGCTGCTGACTAATCTTGAGCCTAACGATGTACTTTTTATTGATGAAATCCATAGGCTTTCACCAGTGGTTGAAGAGATTTTATATCCGGCAATGGAAGATTACCGGTTGGACATTATGATAGGTGAAGGTCCTGCGGCTAGGTCTGTACGTTTAGATTTGCCGCCATTTACCTTAATCGGCGCAACCACGCGTGCCGGTATGCTGACTAATCCTCTGCGAGATCGCTTCGGCATCGTGTCGCGTTTGGAATTTTATACGTCTGAAGAATTAGCGCGTATCGTGCAACGCAGTGCCGGTTTGTTGGAGGTGGAAATGGTCGATACTGGGGCTTTTGAAATTGCCAAACGCTCGCGTGGTACGCCACGTATCGCCAATAGATTATTACGTCGGGTACGTGATTATGCGCAAGTAAAAGGCGACGGCACGGTGTCCGCCGGCGTAGCAGATGCTGCTTTGAAAATGCTGGATGTCGACCGACTTGGCTTTGATGTGATGGATAGAAAATTACTTTTAGCGGTCATGGAAAAGTTTAATGGTGGCCCCGTTGGCTTAGATAATTTAGCCGCGGCTATCGGTGAAGAGCGCGAAACCATAGAAGATGTGCTGGAGCCTTATTTGATTCAGCAAGGTTATTTAATGCGTACACCTCGCGGTCGGGTCGCCACCAGCTTATCCTACCAACATTTTGATATGGCTATGCCGAAACATTTAAGTGGTGAGGATTACTAGGTTTGCATAAGACTGTCTTGAGTAAGTCTGACTTGAATAAGACTGCCTTGAATCGCGGCCTGTTTGTTTGGCCAATTCGGGTCTATTACGAGGATACCGATAGCGGCGGTGTGGTTTATCACGCTAATTATTTGAATTTTATGGAACGTGCCAGAACCGAATGGCTGCGTGCGCTTGGTTTTGAGCAAACTGAGCTTAAAACAGCGCTAGGCATTATATTTGTGGTGCATAGTATGACGCTTGGTTTTAAAAGCCCAGCCCACTTTAATGACATGCTGGCTGTTAAAAGCCAGTGCATAAAAATGGGTCATGGCAGCCTAGAGTTTTTGCAAACGATCACGCGTAATGAGCAAGTATTGCTCGAGGCAACAGTTAAGCTGGCTTGTGTGGAGACGGTTAATTTTAGGCCAACAGGCATACCGAATGCCGTTAAGCAGGCAATCAGTACAACCATTAATGAATAATACTGTTCATTAATAAAAGAACGACTATCCAATAAAACAAAACGTGGAGCAATTATGGCTGTAGCCGTCGACAATGATATGTCAATTTTCTCGCTAGTAGCGGGCGCTAGTCTGCCAGTGCAATTGGTGCTGCTGGTTTTAATCATCACCTCATTATTTTCTTGGTGGTATATTTTTATAAAATTAGCCACGATTAAACGTGCAGAAGCCAGCGCTGACGATTTTGAAAATGCTTTTTGGACAGGTGGTGACTTAAATAAACTATTTGAAGGCCTCACCGCTGGTCGTAGAAAAGCACAGGGCATGGCGAGTATATTTGAAGCAGGTTTTAAAGAATATGCGCGACATAAGCAACAACCACGTATGGAAATTTCCGACGTGATGGAAGGTTCACGGCGCGCCATGCGTGCCGCCTATAATCGTGAGTTAGATGATCTTGATGCACACCTACCATTCTTAGCTTCAGTCGGTTCTGTCAGCCCATATATCGGCTTATTTGGCACGGTGTGGGGCATCATGAATGCTTTTAGAGGCTTGTCTAATGTTGCGCAAGCCACGCTTAGCCAAGTGGCGCCTGGCATTGCTGAAGCGCTAGTGGCAACTGCCATTGGTCTGTTTGCCGCTATTCCTGCGGTCATTGCCTACAATCGTTTTGCCTCAAGTGTAGACCGACTTTCAGTACGCTATGAAAGTTTTATGGAAGAGTTTACCAACATTTTGCAGCGTAAATCATAAAGGGTAAACGCGATGTCACGCACACGTAAACGCCGTTTAATGAACCAAATCAATGTCGTGCCTTATATTGATGTCACACTAGTATTGCTGGTCATTTTTATGGTGACCGCGCCTATGACTAACCCTGGGGTAGTTGATTTGCCTAAGGTTGGACAAGCGCTAAAACAACCACAGTTACCACCAGTAGTGTTGACGGTAAAGTTAAATCATAAAATTGAGCTAGACAATAAGCCCATGCCGCGCGATGAGTTATTGTTGGCGGTACGCAACGCACTGGCTAAATCACCAGAACGTTCAGTGGTGATTGCTGCAGATAAAAATGTGAAGTACGACGATGTGATCGGTGTGATGGATTTGCTTAAGCAAAATAAAGTAGACAAAGTGGGGCTTTTATTGGCGCCTGCCTCATAGCTTGCATTAAAAAAATGATTAGAAAGTACGAAAAAGAAATCTCTTGGAAAGCCGGCGCTTATGCGATTGGCGTGCATTTGGCTTTGCTGGTGGCGCTATTGATTTCATTTAATTGGAAAGCTGCCCACCCGGTACTGAATATTGCTGAAGTAGAATTGTGGGATAGTTTGCCTACCGTTGTGCAAAAGCCAATGCCAGCGCCAGTGGTCGAACCGCAAGTAAAGCCAGCGCCCATCATAGATGAAACGCCAAAACCAGCGCCTGTTGTTGAAGAAAAACCAGTTGAGCCTAAGGTTGATATTGCGCTAGAAAAAAAGAAAAAAGAGCTTGAGCAAAAAAAACTTGATGAGCAAGTTAAAAAAGATAAAGCGCTAGAGCAAAAAAAGCAACTTGATGCACTGAAAGCAGAAGTCAGTAAAGATAAACCGGTCAAGAACAACACGGCCGATGCATTGAAAAATTTACAACAAGAAGCGTTAGCTGATGATAAATCTGAAGGTGATAAGCAGGCCGTTTCAGCTAAAGCCTCGGCTAATGCGGGTGTTGTTGGCGATGCTATTAATAAAATTCAAGCCAAAATTCGTGGCAACGTGAATAAAGCTTTGTGTAGAGAAGATAATCCGGAGTTGAGGTTTGACATTGCTTTACTGCCAACAGGTCAATTAAGTGGCAGTCCTAAGTTGGTTAAAAGTAGTGGCAGTGCTGCCTGCGACGAAGCGGTAGAGCGTGCCATCATGGCTTCAGACCCGTTGCCATTACCTGCTGACAGCTCACTTTTCTCACAATTTAGAAATCTTAAATTGAAGTTTCGTCCGAATGATTAATTCTAGCCATTAAATGAAATATGACTGGCTAGATTAATGAAGATTTTGTAACAAAGTGTAAATCGAGTGCTATCAATAAGTGGATGCAGTAAAATCAAATATAAGATTGACCAGTTAACGCTCATTAAAGACATTTGATCGCTTATGAATATGCCCATTTTTACAAAAACAATCAGCTCCGTCATGTTGTTACTCGGTTTGTGCCTCGCTTCAATTGCGAATGCCGCCTTGGAAATTGAAATTAGCGGCGGCAGTGCTCAACAGGTGCCAGTGGCGATTGTGCCGTTTGCTCAGAGTGGCACGGCCAATCAAGAAAATATCAGCGCAATTATTAGCGCAGATTTACGCCGCAGTGGTTTGTTTCGTGTGCTAGAAACTGGTGGTGTGGTGAGTCGCCCCAGCGATATAGCGCAAATTAAATATTCCGAATGGGCCGCTTTACAGGCGCAAGCAATGGCGGTTGGCGTTGTAGAAGCGCTGCCAGCGAATCGCCTCAAAGTGACTTTTCAGCTGGCCGATGTGCTTAAGCAAACGCAATTAACTGGCATGCAATATAACATTGCACCTAACCAGCTTAGAGCCACAGCCCATAAAATTGCCGATGTCATTTATCAAAAACTAACCGGTGAAACAGGTATCTTTGCTAGCCGCATTGCTTATATTAATAAATCTAATGGACGCTATGCTTTGCGCATAGCCGATGCCGATGGCGCTAACCCGCTGACCATGGTGTCATCAAAAGAGCCTATTATTTCACCGTCATGGTCGCCAGATGGTAGCAAAATCGCTTATGTGTCTTTTGAAAAGAAAAAGCCGATTATATTTGTGCAAAGCTTAAGCGGTCAGCGTACAGTGCTTGCTAATTT
>CANCPF010000042.1 GCA_947379975.1 Methylophilaceae bacterium
GATTGAGATTTATAATCTGGCTGAGGGGTGCCATTTTGGCCAGGAGATCCGGGCATTCCTGGCATATTTGGAATACCAAAACGCTTAAAAAACTCCTGCAATTGCTCATCATCTGGCATGCCTGGAATAGCCATAGCAGCAGCCTCTGTGTGTACGTTTTGCGTCACACTGATATTGACTACTTCAGCGCCATGCTTCTCAGCAAGCTCAGTAAAGTCAGGTAAGCTTTGCGCGTTTACATTTAAATTAAATCCAGAAATCAAGCCTAAAGTAACAATGGCAATCCAATTTTTCATCATTTATTGACCTCGTTTAGTTTGAAATTTTTTAACACTGACATCTAACGCGATTGCTTTTGTCCTCTCGACATTATTCTCATCGCTGATTGTTTCATCTGCATGACGTAATATGACAGCGTAACATTGGGTATTCAAGTGCCGACCTTTCTTATGCATCAAATGTCTTTTTACCCACAAAAAACCTGAGACTAAACCTAGAGCCGCACTCAAAATAACTAAAAATTCGTTTTTAAGTAAGGTGTCTGCCAATACCGCGCCGATTAACATTGCCAATAATGGCACTATATAAAGTAAGAATACGGAATTAAGCATGGTATATTCATCGACTCCCACCACTACGCTATCACCGACATTTGCATGAATAGGATTTTCAGCCTCAAATGCATGACTTTTATGACCGAGCAATTTACCCCAAGTAGCGTTACCACAACCGCGTTTTTGGCCGCATAAACTACACGCGGTGCGACGCTCTATTTCAAGTGTGGCACGACTGTTAACGCAACTGGTAACAACGGCATATTCTTCTATCATGTCAATAAATTACTTTTAAAATCATTATTCTAATCAATTATTTCTTAAAAACAACTGCATTTGCCACTTGTGCCACTGTAGCCTCTGGTACTTCACCCACCACAGTAATTTGATAGCCATTACTCACGCTGGAGTAAAAGCTTGTACCGCCAACTAACTTACGGCCAGCTCTAGGTTTAATGCTTTTACTAAGTGGCTCTATGAATAAAGATACCGAAGCTAAACCATCGGAAAATATTAGATGCGTCACAGGTAGAGATTTGCCATGCACCATGCGTATCATTTGATCAACTTTTTTGAAGCCGGCTGGTAGCCCTTTGAGCGACCAACCAACAGGCACGCCATTATCGGCAATAATGACCACTTCATCTTCCATTACATAGGTCTTCTTGCTATCAATCTTGGGCTGAAACCAGTCTAAATCAACAGTATCCATTAAGCCTAACTGATTAAATACAATGCTTTCAATAATTTCATTACGACTATTAAGCATCACAGACTTTAATAACAAACCATATTGCGCGTCCACCCAAAAGCGATAACTGTACCTCAGCGAGTCTTTAGGTTCTAAAAATAACATTTGTGCTGCGCGTCCAGCCACACGGTCAGGATCACCTGCACGTAGTGAATAACTTTGTTTGATAAGATCCAAATTGGTTGGCAAAATAGCAGGAAACATATTTTGCCCATGTCGCTTTTCAATCACAACGTTTTCGTTTTTTGGATTAAATATGGTCAAATCACCACCTTGGCTAAACACTTCTCGCGGAGTGTTATCTAGCACCACGTTACGTGCAAATTCACCTTGGCCATTAAACATGTGTGTGATTTGTATTGGCTTAGATTGTGTGCCAGCCTGATAATAAAAAATACCTTGATAACTCAGTGCATGAGCAGCTACTGCCGTTTTTTGCAACACTTGCCATAGATCATCATCCGCACTGGCTTGCGCATTGATACTGCTAAACAATGTAAATAGCACGCCAGCAATAGCAAATAAGCCTGTCATCAATCGTTTTCTGATTAACACCACTATTAATAACTCACGGTTTGAATGTAATAAGCGCTAGCAGAAGGTGCTGATGCTTGATGAGCATTAAGATATTCTGCAGGAATTCCTTCGTCTGCAGCAACATCTTTGCTAACGTCGGCTTGTGCCACTTCTCTAGCCACAAACTCGTCACCACTATGCGTCTGCTGATTTAACAACATAAAACCAACCACCATGACTGCAGCGAAGGAAGCCGCTATCGCCCATGAAGCTGGCAGTCTATTAGCATGCTTAACTTTTGAAATTTCACTGGCTAGTGCGGCATTCGGTGACAACACCGACGGTTCCATTTCAATTTTCTGCATTAAATTCTGTTTAAACTGCTGACTTAGCACAGCGTTACCACGCATAGCATCACCAATTAAATGATACTGACTCCACGCCTGCGTCGCTTCCTTATTTTTCAACACTACGCTAATTAAATGTGCAGCGTCTTCCAGTGCAATCTCATCATCAAGTAAGGCCGATATTTGTTCGTTCATTGCTTGCTCCTAAATCTTATACTTTATTACTGTTATTGTTCATGACAACGCTTAATGTCGAGTGAACTACCAGCGCTTGTTATCGTGGGTGTCTAGCAACGGTTTCAACTTAAGTGAAATAGTTTCACGCGCTCTAAAAATACGTGAACGCACCGTGCCTATAGGGCAGTTCATCATGGTGGCAATTTCTTCGTAACTAAAGCCTTCCAACTCACGTAGCGTAATAGCGGTGCGTAACTCTTCAGGCAAACTAGCGACCGTATCATTCACCGTTTGTGCAATTTCTTTGGTCATCAAGGCTGTTTCTGGCGTTTCCATGGTGCGCAACTCGCCACCACTATCGAAATTTTCAGCATCTTCAAGTTCAATATCAGTACTTACCGTTGGCCTACGACCTAAAGAAACTAGGTGGTTTTTTGCGGTATTGATGCCAATACGATATAGCCATGTATAAAAAGCGCTATCGCCACGAAAATTAGGTAACGCACGATAAGCCTTAATAAAGGACTCTTGAACGACATCCTCTATTTCGGTTTGATCACGAATCATGCGCGACAATAAACGTCCAAGTTTACGCTGGTACTTATCAACCAACATACCAAACGCGCGCTTGTCCCCTCGCTGCGCAAGAAGCACAAGCTCATGGTCGATCTCTCTATTGCTTGCTGCAGGAGTCTCGGCCACTCTGGTCAATGTCTCTGTAGGATTAATGTTAGTCTCATTTTTTTCACCGCTATCTTTTTCACTAATCGAAGTATAACCTTGCGAACAAGGTTGCATAAAGCTTAATTGTGCAAGTTGCTGAATTTTTATGGTGTATATCATCGGGTTTCCCTAACCATCGTTATCAATTTACAATCTATTCATTTGAAACTTTTGTCAACGCTGCTACATTTTTTCCTATTGCGTTTTATCAAGACAGATATACACTCTTAAAAGTTCATTGCAAATACGCAACATAACCCCTTTCTCGAAAATGATCGTTTATTAAATATGCAGCAATTTGATGTTTTAATCATTGGTAGCGGTCTCGCTGGTCTATCTCTAGCATTACGCACCGCAACAGACAAAAAAGTATGTTTAGTCAGTAAGCGTAGTATTAATGATACTGCCAGCAATTGGGCGCAAGGCGGTATTGCCGCAGTATTAAATGATGAAGATTCTATTGAAGCACACATCCAAGACACATTAATTGCTGGTGGCGGATTATGCGATGCCGCTGTCACAAAGATGGTCGCGGAACAAGGTAAGCAAGCCGTAGAATGGCTGATTGAAAAAGGCGTAGGATTTACCCGCGAGCAAGATAACAGTGGTTATCATTTAACACGAGAAGGTGGCCACAGTCATAGGCGCATTATTCATGCAGCCGATGCCACGGGCCATGCGGTACAAATTACCTTATCGGAAAAAGTAAAACAACATCCCAATATCACTGTGATGGAAAATCATATTGCGGTAGATTTAATTACTACGCGCAAATTCGGCAATAAAAAAATAGAATCTACCGATGACAATGCCTGCCTAGGTGCCTATGTACTAGACAACAACACAGGCAACGTACTGACCATAGCCGCGCAAAATACTATTTTAGCCACTGGCGGCGCCGGTAAAGTTTATCTATACACTACTAATCCTGATGTTAGCACTGGTGATGGCATTGCCATGGCCTGGCGTGCAGGCTGCCGTGTGGCCAACATGGAATTCATACAATTCCACCCAACCTGCTTATTCCATCCACATGCAAAATCATTTTTAATCAGTGAAGCCGTGCGAGGCGAAGGCGGTTTATTAAAGCTAGCAGATGGCACGCGATTTATGCCTGAGCATGATGTTCGCGAGGAGCTTGCACCCAGAGATGTGGTCGCCCGCGCCATAGACTTTGAAATGAAGAAACGTGGTTTAGATTGCGTTTATTTAGATATTTCGCATCAACCTTTATCATTTATAGAAGAGCACTTCCCTAATATCTATAAGCGATGCTTAGAATTAGGTATTGATATTAGCAAAACGCCGATTCCCGTAGTGCCGGCAGCACACTACACTTGCGGAGGCGTAATGACCGATGACAAAGGTCGTACTGATATTAAGAATTTATATGCTATTGGCGAAACTGCCTGCACAGGCTTACATGGTGCTAATCGTCTAGCCAGCAACTCATTGTTAGAATGCTTGGTGTTTGGCCAATCTGCCGCTAAAGATATATTGGAGCAAGCAAACAAGCCATCACCTCAACTACCTTCCTGGGACGAAAGTCGCGTCACTGATGCGGACGAAGAAGTGCTCATTACTCACACGTGGGATGAGCTACGCCGCTTTATGTGGAATTACGTAGGTATTGTACGCACCGACAAACGCCTTAGCCGCGCCCTGCATCGCATCCATATGTTGCGTGATGAAGTGTATGAGTTTTACAGCAACTTTAAAGTGAGCAACGACTTAATCGAGCTGCGTAATCTATTACAAGTCGCTGAATTAATTGTAGAAAGCGCTATTTCACGCAAAGAAAGTCGCGGTTTACACTACAGCAAAGACCACCCAAGTACTGAGCTGGAACCAATACCAACGGTACTGGAACCATCTAATTATTACAGCTTGCTAGATCGTGGAGATGGTGGTGGGAAACCACAGTAATGCAAGACTTTCGGCTGGTATTTATTTGCATAGTTTTGTTATTTTCGCCGTTAAGTCATGCGAAAAATTCATTCAACACAAATCGCACTTATGCTACAAACAAGACCTATACCGTCACCTATGTTTACGATGGCGATACGGTAAAATTACATACACTAGAGGCAAACGACTCAGCAGATGAATTTAAGCTACGCCTCACAGATATTGACGCGCCTGAACGTAGCCAAGCTTACGGGTTAAAAGCACGGCGCGCACTTATTCAGCTCTGCTACGGTAAAAACATCATTGCGACAGTCAAATTATCAGGCACCGATAAATACAATCGCGCATTAGGTAGATTGCGATGCAACGACATCGACGCCAGCTTATACCTAGCAGAGCGTGGATTAGCTTGGCATTACGCTCAATACTCTAGCGATATTGAAATTTACCAAGCCGCCCAAAATGCCCGCCACTTAATGCTAGGGCTTTGGGCTGACGACAACCCAATACCACCTTGGGTTTGGCGACATCAGCATCAATATTAAAACTAGATTACAACTGGTCTAGCCAAATTCGCATCACTAATCAATATAAAAAAAATACAAAACTAGCTTTAATCATAATCTTACGTATAATGCACTTTCCCTATGCCAACCAATCAGCGTAGCGGTCTTTTCACATTAATCTTCCTGATGTTCAAATCACGTGAATGATTATTACTTTGCCTTCCTCGATTGGTGTTGCTTCATAAGTAATAGGTAGGCTTACATTTCCAAGCTGGAGCTTTACTTTGACAATTGAAACAAATCTATCAACAGAACAAACATCTTCTGTAGAAACAAACACACCTAACATTATTAGCACAGTAAGTTTTAACGAACTTGGCCTAGCTGAACCGATTCTACGCGCGATTATCGACGCGGGTTACACCTCACCAACGCCGATTCAGGCGAAAGCAATTCCATTAGTCTTAAGTGGCGGCGATTTACTGGCAGGTGCACAAACTGGTACGGGGAAAACCGCTGGCTTCACGCTGCCAATTTTACATTTACTCAGCCAAAAACCTTTAGCAGAAGTTGCTAAAGGTCGCCCACGCTGCTTAATGCTTACACCTACGCGTGAGCTTGCGGCGCAGATTGAAGAGTCTGTAAAAACTTATGGTAAATATTTACCACTGACTTCTACGGTGATTTTTGGTGGCGTAAACGCCAATCCACAAATTGCACGCTTGAAAAAACCATTAGATATTTTAGTCGCCACGCCTGGTCGTTTGCTAGATCACGCAAATCAAAGAAACGTAGATTTATCAGGTGTTGAAATTTTGGTGCTAGATGAAGCTGACCGTATGCTAGATATGGGCTTTATCCGCGATATTAAAAAATTACTTGCAATGCTACCTAAACAACGTCAGAACCTATTGTTCTCAGCTACATTTTCTGACGAAATCAAAGGCTTAGCAGATGGTTTATTGCACAATCCCGGCTTTGTTGAAGTGGCGCGCCGCAATACCGCTTCCGAGTTAGTTGAACAAACCGTACACATGGTTGCGCAAACGCATAAACGCGAATTAATGAGCTACCTGATTAAGCACCACGATTGGAAACAGGTATTGATTTTCACCCGTACTAAACATGGTGCGAACCGCCTAGCTGAAAAACTGATTAAAGATGATATTCAAGCAGCTGCGATTCATGGCAACAAAAGCCAAGGCGCGCGTACTAAAGCGTTGGCACAGTTTAAAGACGGCACTATGCGCGTACTGGTGGCAACTGATATTGCTGCCCGCGGCTTAGATATTGACCAATTACCGCAAGTGGTCAATTTTGAATTACCAAATGTGCCAGAAGATTATGTGCATAGAATTGGCCGTACTGGCCGCGCAGGCAGTAGCGGTGCAGCAGTTTCTTTAGTAGACCGCGAAGAGTTAAAGCTACTAAAAGATATTGAAAAGCTGATCAAACGTGAGATTCCAAAAGTACATGTAGAAGGCTTTACACCAAACCCAAATCCTGAAGCTGAAGCACCACGCGAACCACGTCAACCGCATGGCAGACCGCCACGTGGCGGACAAACGCGCAACGCAGCAGGTGCGAGTCAAAATGCAGGCCGAAATAGTAACCAGCCTCGCGGTCAATCTCAAGGCAGAAACCAATCTGCGCCAAATGCAGATGGCAGACCAGCGCGAGATAATGCCCGTAGCGCTAGACCGGCAAATAGTCAGCCTAGAGATGGTCAAGGTAATTCATCACGCGGCGACTCACAAAACAACAACACAAAAAATATGTCAGAAGCGGCACGCCATCAAGCCATGCCACAACCGGCTTTATTCTCACCAAAAAGTCCTAATGGCAATTTCAATCGAGGCAGCGCAAATAATGGGGGTGCAGGGCGCACAAACCCTAGTACAGGTAGCCAACATCGCAGTGGTGGCAGAGGCCGCTAAAACCGTGATTGAGATGAATAGAAAAATAGATTAAAATTCTACCCATAAAATTTTTAGCAAATGACACTTTAGGATCAGAACATGCAAATTGCAATGAATACAGTAGTAACAATGACTTACGAGCTTAAAGATGTAGATGGCAACGTGCTTGAATCAAGCGCAGAGCCAGTATCTTATTTACACGGCGGCTACGACAATATTTTTCCATTAGTTGAAGAAGCGATGCACGGCAAAAATATCGGCGACGTGGTTATTGTTGATTTACAACCAGCAGATGCGTTTGGTGAGTACGACGAAGAATTAGTACAAATTGAGCCAGCGAGCGCTTTCCCAGCAGACGAACTAAAAGTGGGTATGCAATTTGAAGGCGAAGATGATACTGGTGATGTGATTTTATACACAGTGACAGAAATCGCTGACGGCAAAGTTGTGGTTGATGGTAACCACCAATGGGCTGGTGAACGCGTTGTGTTTACGGCTACAGTTAAAGATGTACGTGTAGCGCTAGCAGAAGAAGTAACGCATGAGCATGTGCATGGCGCTGGCGGTCATCACCACTAAGATTGATTTGTACTAGTTTTTAAGTATTGGTAGATCAAAAAAAGCACTCAGAATTTGAGTGCTTTTTTATTTCTAAATCTTATATTAAGCTTAATGTTGATCGACCAATGCCTTCAGTTTATACAACAAATCCAAGGCTTGCTTAGGTGTTAAATCATCTGCTTGAATAGCTTCCAATTCGCTAATTACCGGGTGTATTGGCAAGTCTAGCACAGTCTCACTGACCATAAACATGTCTGGTTGCGCGGTATTATTGGCTACCTGGTTATTCTCAAGTTGAACCAGTTTGCGCTTGGCTGCGGCAACCACACTTTTAGGAATACCGGCTAACTGCGCCACTTGCAAGCCGTAACTTTGATTGGCTGCACCCTCTTCTACCTTGTGCATAAATACAATGTTATTGCCATGCTCAACTGCATCTAAATGGACATTAGCCGCATATTTAAACTCATCAACAATACGTGTTAATTCAAAATAATGTGTGGCAAATAAAGTGTAAGCTTTGTTTTTTTCCAGCAATTGCTTAGCCACCGCCCATGCCAAACTCAGACCATCAAATGTAGATGTGCCGCGGCCAATTTCATCGAGCAACACTAAACTTTTATCTGTTGCGTTATGCAAAATATTCGCTGTTTCTGTCATTTCTACCATAAAGGTAGATCTGCCGCCGGCCAAGTCATCTGACGCACCGATTCGCGTCATGATTCGGTCAATTTCACCTATTTTAGCTGACGTTGCCGGCACGTAACAGCCACAAAGCGCCAATAAAACAATCAGCGCAGTTTGTCGCATAAAGGTTGATTTACCACCCATATTTGGCCCAGTAATCAGCAACAATTGGCGATATGGATTTAGCAGCACGTCATTCGCAATAAATGGCTGGCCTGATGCCGCTACAGAAATCTGCTCTACCACCGGATGCCGGCCATTCGAAATCTGAATACCAGCCTCGGTGGTGAACTGCGGCACAACATAATTCAAAGTAAGTGCGCGCTCAGCAAAACAACACAGTACATCTAGGCTAGCCACCGCACCAGCATTCGTTTGTAGTGTAGCAATAAATGGTAGCAACTGTTCTAGCACTATGGAATAAAGCATTTTTTCGCGAGCTAATGCACGGTCATTCGCACTAAGCACTTTATCTTCAAAGGCTTTTAATTCTGGTGTAATAAAGCGCTCTACATTTTTTAACGTTTGTCTGCGTCTATATTCTGCCGGAGCACTTTCTGCCTGGCTACGGCTCATTTCAATATAAAAACCATGTACGCTGTTGTACTCAACTTTCAAATTGCTAATACCAGTACGCTGTTTTTCAGCCGCTTCATATTGCAGCAAGAATTCACCATGATTATTTTGCAACGCGCGTAATTCATCTAATTCGACGTCATAGCCATCAGCAATCACCCCACCTTCACGCAAAACTGTACTTGGTTCGGCTTTAATGGCGGTAGTCAACAAATGCACAACCTCGCTAGGCGCAATTAAACTTGCGTTTAATGTTTGTAGCAAAGTGGTTTGGGAATCTTGCAGCTGCAACAGCAACAATGGCAATTGTTGCAAACTCATTGCTAAACCAGATAAGTCGCGTGGCCTAGCCGTTTTTAAAGCAACTCTTGCCGTAATGCGCTCTATATCACCTAACGCCTTCAATGCATGGATGAGTGAAGAAACCCGATCTAACTGAATCAATTCAGCAATAGCTTCATGCCGTTTGATGACGAGATTTCGGTCTTGCAAAGGATTATGCAGCCAGTGCCTCAGTAAACGTGCCCCCATTGCAGTTTGTGTAGTGTTAAGTAGCGAGTATAAAGTCGGTGATGCTTCGCCACGCAAAGTCATGTCAATTTCTAAATTTCGGCGTGTAGCAGCATCTAGTTGTAAATATTCACTGGTCGCTTCAACGCTGATGGCATTAATATGCGGCAACGTTGTACGTTGCGTGTGCTTAACGTAATCGAGCAATGCGCCTGCAGCGCAAATGGCAGCCTTTAAATTCGCACAGCCAAAACCATTCAAGTCGTAAGTGTTGAGCTGCTTGGTCAAGGTGTTGAAAGCGCTATCAAAGTCGAATTGCCAAGGGCTTAAACGATTTTTTGCTACTTTGCTGATATTGATAGCCACATGCTGAAAATCATCGGACAACAGGATTTCGCTCGGTGCAATACGCTCAAGTTCCTGTGCCAGTAAGCCAATAGCAATTTCGCTCAAAATCAGCGCCCCTGAGGCCAAATTTAAACGTGCTAAGCCAACCACGCCGTCAGCCTGATAAATACTCAGCAATTGATTATCGCGAGATTCATCTAACAATGCCGTGTCAGTTAATGTGCCAGGGGTTAAAATTCGCGCAACTTGGCGCTCAACTGGGCCTTTACTGGTTGCTGGATCGCCGACTTGTTCACAAATTGCGACCGATTCGCCCAGTTTAGCCAACTTAGCTAGATAGCCTTCAGCTGCGTGATAAGGTACACCAGCCATCTTAATCGGCTGGCCATTACTACTACCGCGATGCGTTAAAGTAATGCCTAGCAAGCGCGAAGCTTTTTCAGCATCCTCAAAAAATAGCTCGTAAAAATCGCCCATACGGTAAAACAACAACATATCCGGATGTTGCGCTTTAAGTCCGTGATACTGGCGCATCATGGGAGTAAGGCTGTCACTAACAGAAGAATTGTTAGCTATTTCTTTAATTTTAATCATGTTTCATATTACCATAATCGAAATTATTCATTCCGGCACGCCCTGTTATAGCTCGAATATTATTTCTAAATCGGAGTAATTATAAGATGACACGATGACATAATTTATGCCCACGCATGCGAGATACACCCGCGCAACAAAAAACCCCCACTATGAGTCATAGAGGGGGTTTAGTGTGGTGAATTAACATAGGGGTTAACTCACGAAATAAATAGCTTGGCAGTGACCTACTTTCGCATGCAAAAAGCATACTATCATCGGCGCTGGTTCGTTT
>CANCPF010000043.1 GCA_947379975.1 Methylophilaceae bacterium
CAGCTTTAGCCAAGTCGCTGAAATTTATCTTAATGCTACCAGACTGCTTCGCCTCTACTACAAGTAGCTTAATTGCAACCCGTACAGCATCTTTAAGCAAATCACCCCTCAAGACCTTAGTCATTTAAGGGCTCCTGATGTTTAGTTAGCGCATTAAGCAAATCATGAGTATTTTTCTCAATACGAATAAAATGTTGATACTGTGGAGACTCGATTGGAATAACCGACTTAGCAATCGCCGCCTCTCGATTTATACGCTCAATCTCCTCAATTGACTTTGAGTCATCAGGCTCGACCTCAAGGTGCTCACAAACCCCATCACTTTGCTCATGATCCCCAGTAAAACAGCCCAGATAATGAGGGCAAGGCATAGCGCTCCAGTTGTTTGAGCACAAACCGTGGGGCATCAGGTTGACCATAACAGTACTCGCTGCAAGGTAGCTTTCTGCCTTGTCCCGTGAGTTTTCCGCGATCTTACTATAAGTTGAAGTGATATGACCCAACACATCTCCATTACGAATACTCTCCCGCAATCTAATTGCCCTAGTATTATCATCAGTTTGATCGTAGATAGAATTTGATGAGACTTTTCGTCCAAAAATTAATGCTATCTGATCTTCAGACAAGCCCCCTTTTTGATACATGGTATTCAACCAGTGGCGTATGTCATGCCAAGTAAAAGTCGCTATTTCCTCTGTTCTTGGATCCAGAATGCCAAGTCTACTGAAACAAGAGTCTTGATTACTTCTAGTTCCGCGTGATTTTTTCTCTCCGCTCAACCACCTTGCAAACATACAATCATCAACATAACTGATTTCACTGGATTTAGTCTCACGAGCATCTGTAAGAGTGTATTTTCGTAATACAAACAAAGCATCCTCAGCTTTAAGTATGGGATTTTCGTTTTTGTCTACAATAAGAGAAGTGTAGCCCGTAAATCTATATTTTAATTCTAAGTCAGGTCTAGGTTCCGGATTAGGGTACGATTCCCCAGCTATCTGGCAAATTTTAGCATCATCTATAATGTCACGAATCCACTCTCGCTTAGTTACTTGAAGCTCAATACCTATAATCTTTATCAGTCCAGACATGGAAATCACTCGTGTGTCATTGTCCCAAGAGGAGCTCTCATATTTTCTTGACTTTGATGGGGATAATTTACCTGAGTTAACGGCCAGTTGTTGCAACTCCAATTGATGAAGCCTATTGCGATCAATTCCTAAATTTCTAGATACCGCACTTAGATTACCTTTGTTGCGATCAAGCTCCCCCAAAACGTCAATGTAAATCTTCTTCTTTTCAAACCAAGCACCTGCTAAATTAAAAAGATGATGGTCAGGCTTGGAAGTCCAATCGTGTGCCATCCTGGCAATGAAATATCCAGTAGCTTCCTTATTGGCCAGGATATCTCTCCACCTATAAGACTCCCCCTCTTTGCCTGCTGCACGACCTAACTCTCTGCCAGGCTCGGTCAATTCAGTAATAAATTCAACCGCCTTGATTACTGCGGGCACAATACTTTCAGGAATCCAACGAACTCCTAATTTTCCCGACTTTTCAGGGAAGTAACGCAGCCCTGTCTGCCCTTCCTCTTCAACAATACAATCAACAGGTAATGTTGTTAATTCGTTAACTCTGAATCCACAACTTACGTTTAAGACTAAGGCTGACAAGAAGAATCGATCCTTAATAACTAGATTCTCTCGAGAGCGGGTTGCTAATAAATCTCGCAGTACCTCCGTCGGAATTAGTTTTTGGTCACGGCCTGATTGATTTGCTTTCCTACCATGATAGTTATGAGATTTTAGTGGTGACTTGTATGTAATTCTTAAACCAACAAAGTCGCTTAACCATGACCCAAAGTTTTGGAGGAAATTGGATATTTTAGCTGGTGTCCCCTTAGAATGATTTTGTTCGGCCCAAGCCTGCGCCTCCGTAAAGTCTTCATTGTTTAATTTTAAAGCGGATCTGACAGGACCCAAAGCATAGTCGAGCGCAAGCATACTTCTTGTCGAAAGTTCAGCTAATCCACGATCAGTTTTATTTGTTTCACGTTTAAAAAGAATAAACCACTTAACCAGCAGTTTTAATTCGGTATTTTGATACTTCTCAAAAGTAACATTGCCAGATTTTCGGTTTCCCCTTCGCCTTACCCATGCGAAAAGATCCCATTTGTCGCTATCAAAATCAACACCAATTGGCAATTCACTCATGAGCACTGGAAGCATCTGAGAAAACTCAGCACCATTTTCACTTTCAGACATCCATTTGGTTAAATTAGACATCGACATTTAAACCACCACCTTCGATCTGTTGGATAACTTCATTGATTGCATGATGCAGTTGTTCGAAATCCTTGATAGCTTTGCTTCGTCCGTTATGTCCTTCTGCTTGACTCCAGCGTTCAAATTCATTTTCAACATAGGTGAGAGCCTTGAGGTGGTCTGCCTCTGCCCATGCCAAAAAGTCAGGACATCCGTTATAGCATGCGACGAAAGGCTGTTTCTTACATCTACCTTGCTTGATAGTATCTTTGCTGCAAGAACCAATAGGCATAGGATTGGCATTGAAAATTGGGATAAAAATCTTTGCTTTTCCTAGGTCATGGACAATTTTCCCATCAAAATAAATATCGTTGAATCCTTTAAATAAGCCTCCTAACTTTCGATCTGCCCGTTCAATGGCAGGAACGAGATCAGATCCAATGGCGTCAATATATGCTTGGGCCGAGGTTATGTCATCATGTTCCAAAATGTGCATGATAACTTCTCTAGAAACACCTTGCGCAACCATGCGGGTAGCCACTGAATGACGCAAACGATATAGTGTTACATGAAGAATTTTCTTAGTTCTTGGACTGACGATATTTAATCGTTTAGTGAAATATCTGACAGCAGAACAGGCATTATGCGAAGATATTTGGTCAGCAAGTTCCACAAATGAAGCATCCCATATAATCAGGCGATTGTATTTTTGTTGAAGTTGCTTTATTTTTGGTCGATTGTTAAATGCATTAAACTCTTCTGCTAAAGGCTTAGAGATAGACCATAGATCAGGTGCTAACCCTGTTTGGGCTTTTGCTTTTGGCACCTCAATGAAGTATTCGGTAATACCATTATTTACTATAGATATAAGTGCATCAGCCTTAATTGAAAGTAATTGCTGAGGTCTCTTTACTAGTTCTAACAAGGTCCAACACAGAAGTCTAACTGCATGATCCTTGTCAGACTCAATCTCAGGAACCCCTTTAGATACTCTCGATCTAAATAGCTCCAGTTCAGCGGAAGTTAAAGCGCCAAGCTCAGGGTGCCAGTCTAGGACATAACGTAAAGTTTTAACGTTTGATCTAGCATTCCACTGACGAATACGAACGACTATATTGCTATCAACAAGGTCATTCCCTGAATATGCAAGTTCAGTAATAATTTGTCTAAAGGTAGATCGGTTATGAGATGTAAGCCTTTCCCAAATATAAACGCACTCGTTTAATCCAAATTTTCTAAACGAATCGCACTGCTTTGGCCAAAACTCAGATAGTCTGCGCATCAGAAGTTCTATTACACGCACGTAACTTGCAGCGACTTTACTTGATTTAAGTTTCGCCTCAACTTGAATCTTAATTGGTGCCTTGATATCATCTGGCAGTTGGACATCACCCCAATTAATTGCGGAAACTCGACCCATCCAACCAACCTGCCAAACATCATCATTCAGCTCAATAAAGCATGGATTACGAATATCAAATTCATTTTTAATAAATGATATACCCTCTGAATTTACCCATAGATCGGATTCAGCGTTGTATCTCATTTAGTTAATGACTCCCATTTATTGCCTTGCTGCCAGATGGCTAAAGTCTGAGTTGCTCTATTCCTGATAGCTCGTTGGGTGTATATGTTTAAGCTTTTAGCGTCACTCCAACCACCAAAGTAAACTAAATCATTAAAATATGCGTCATTTGCAGCCACAGCAGCATATGCTCGATTAAAAAAGGCATGTCTTGCAATGTGCCAATGGAAGCACTGAACTCCGGATTGCGTTGCATTTTCTTTAGCAATACTAATTGCAGATACGATGGACAAAGGATCTCCAGTTTCGTGAGTTACCACCAAAAAGTTATGATCTAATAAGAACTGCTTTGCACCTCCTTGCATTTTTCGATAACGATATTTTGAGATATATGCTTGCAATAGCCGAGGAAGTGGGGAGTCCGCAATTATAAAGCCAAGATCCCTAGATAACGTCTTAGGTCTTGGTGCATACACACCACGCGGGTCAGAGTAATCGTCCCCGCGCTCTTCAATACGCACCACGCTGATATAATTTTTATTAAATTGAGGGCAGTCTTGAAGTCTCAAAGCAAGTATCTCGCTGATTCTTAATCCCATTTCTATCGCTAGATGCCAAATTAGATAATTTCGATAGGCGACCTCTCGAGATATGCCACGTGCAATCGCAGCATTGGGTTTAAGGTGCCTTTCAAGAAGATATACTTCTTCATCGGTTAGATCTGGTGCTGCTTTAGTAATGCGAACACGAACGGACTTAGTCCGCCATCCGCTTCTAATTACTAGGTCAGCAGTTTGATTAATAATTGCTGAATTGCGACCAGAAGGTCGATTAGCTTCCCATTTCCCGCACCAGACACAAAATCTCGCACACTGAGCAATAATTGAATTGAAGGCTTTTGGGGTTAGTGATGATCTTCTCTTTGTTTTATAACTTCTTAACCAGTGCGAAAATTGGCGTATTTGAATATCCGATATACCCGTTCCGTTTAATAAAATGGTATCTAGATTTAACCTATTTGACTCTGCCCATGTGTAAAAATATACAAGTTCAAATAATGACTTTGAGATTGAGTTAGGTGACTTCCCTGAAATCATCTGGTCATGTTCAAACAGTGATAGGCAAATAGACGGACTTCCCGTCACTCGATTAGTAACGATAAATCGAGTTTTGCCTGACTCATCTAAGAATCTGCTTATTGCATAGCTAAGTATAGAAGAGTCCAAATAATTTACAATTAGTTGCGTATTGATGAGTATAAATTACCACTTACAAGTTGAAAAAACAAGTTATAAAAAAAGCCGCACCCATAATAGACGCGGCTTTCGAAGCTAATGCTATAGTATTTATATACTTCAGATTATAAGTCTTGTATTAATGTTTACACTTCATAGGTATCATGAGCACTTACTCTCACCACAATTTAGACAAGTTAAGCAGCCATCCATCACAATAGAGGCTTTGGTGTTGCATTTATTGCACAACTGAGCGCCTTTAGGGAAGCCATCAGTATTCACTTCTTCACCAGATTTGGCTTGTTTTTCCATATACTCTGAGCGTTTTTCATCGACTAATTTTTGTTGATGTTGGTCTAAACCAGGCTTTTTAAGCATGCCGATTTCTTGTAGATGTTGCTCAACAACTTCACCGATTTCTGCCACTAAACTAGGGATGAATTTACCACCTTTTTTAAAGTAGCCGCCGCTTGGTTCAAAAACACTTCTAAGTTCTTCTACCAAAAACGTTACATCGCCACCTTTACGGAACACGGCAGACATAACGCGTGTCAGCGCAACAATCCACTGAAAGTGCTCCATGTTTTTGGAGTTGATGAATATTTCGAATGGACGACGATGTTCTTGTGGCGTACCTTCGTTCATGATCACATCATTAATGGTGATGTAAAGCGCATGCTCGGTTACCGGTGTTTTAATTTTATAGGTATTGCCAACTAGTTTGTCTGGACGGCTGAGTGGCTCACCTAATTGGACAACTTTGCCTGCGGCTTCTTTTTGTGCGGCTAATTCTGCAACTTTCACTTCTGCATCTTTTTTATCTTGTTCGTTCACTAGCGCGTAGCCGACGATTTTTTTCTCTATTTTAACTGTCATAATATTTTCTCCTGTTTGCCGTCATACCAGCCTAAGCTGGTATCCAACGAATTTAAGTCACTAGGTTCCGTATCGAGTAAGGAATGACAAACTAAAATTTGCCGTAATAGCCTTCTTTTAAAGCATCGTAAAGATTAGCCGCTGAGTGAATTTCACCATCGTATTCAATCTCTTCGTTGCCTTTCACCTCTAGCTCGGTGCCATCATCTAGCGTAAATTTGTAGGTGGTATTTTCTAAGTCTTTCTCAGTGACCAGTACGCCTTGGAACGCTTCAGGGTTGAATCTAAATGTCGTACAGCCTTTTAAGCCTTTGTCGTAAGCGTAAAGATAGATGTTTTTGAAATCTTCAAAATCATAATCAGTCGGGACATTGATAGTTTTTGAGATCGAACTATCAATCCATTTTTGTGCGGCGGCTTGAATATCTACGTGCGCTTTTGCCTGAATGGTTGAAGAATCTAAGAAGTAATCAGGTAACTTTTCATCGTCTTTATCGCTAAATGGCATCGCTTTTGGGTTAATCAACTCACGGTAAGCTAATAATTCATAAGAGAATACATCGACTTTTTCTTTTGATTTTTTTCCTTCACGAATCACGTTACGTGCGTAATGGTGGGCAAAACTAGGCTCAATACCGTTGCTGGCGTTGTTAGCAAGCGATAGCGAAATAGTACCAGTAGGTGCGATTGAGCTGTGATGCGAAAAGCGTGCGCCTTTAGTGGCAATTTGGTTACGTAAGCCTTCAGGGAACTGCTGCATATAGCGGCTATATTTACCTAACAACACTTTGCCGGTAAGTTTTGTGCCTACTTTAATACCATCAGCGGCCATTTCTGGACGTTTTGCTAGCATGTCAGCGGTCACTTCAAATTTCTCATCCATGATAGGCGCAGGGCCTTTTTCTGCGGCTAATTGTACGCCAACTTCCCAGCCAACTTCTGCCATGATGCGCGTTACATCATCGGTAAATTTAAGTGAGGGTTCTTCGCCATATTTCATTTTCATCATGGTCAGCGCTGAGCCTAAACCCAAATAACCCATACCATGACGGCGCTTGCGGACGATTTCATCGCGCTGTTGTTGCAGTGGTAAGCCATTGATTTCAACCACGTTATCTAACATGCGGGTGAAAATAGCCACTACATCGTGATATTCTTTCCAGTCAAAGTAAGCTTCATCTGTGAATGGTTTTTTAACAAAACGCGTCAGGTTTACTGAACCTAATAAGCAGGCGCCATAAGGTGGCAATGGTTGCTCGCCACATGGATTAGTCGCACGAATGTTTTCGCAAAACCAGTTATTGTTCATTTCATTCACACGGTCAATCAAGATAAAACCTGGCTCAGCGAAGTCGTAGGTGCTAGACATAATGACGTCCCACAAGCGACGCGCCTTGATTGTTTTATATACGCGGCAAGCAACTTTTCCGGCATCAATTCCCTCTAATTTGGTGAGGTATTTGCCTTTAACCGGCCATTCACGCCACACTACTTGAGTGATATCTTTTACATTTAGGCCATCAACAATCGCCTCTTTTTCTGTGACAGGAAAGGCTAATTTCCATTCTGAATCGGCTTTAACCGCTTCCATGAATTCTTTTGTGATTAAGCATGACAAGTTGAATTGGCGTAAACGACCATTTTCACGTTTGGCTTTAATGAAATCAGTCACATCAGGATGTGAAATATCAAACGTTGCCATTTGCGCACCGCGACGGCCGCCTGCGCTAGAAACGGTGAAACACATTTTGTCGTAAATATCCATAAACGACAGCGGGCCGCTAGTGTAAGCGCCAGCACCTGCTACAAATGCGCCTTTTGGACGTAAGGTAGAAAACTCGTAGCCAATGCCGCAGCCGGCTTTAAGGGTTAGGCCAGCCTCGTGAACCTTGCCTAAAATGTTATCCATGCTGTCTTCAATCACGCCAGAAACGGTGCAATTAATGGTTGAAGTGGCAGGTTTATGCTCTAAAGCACCAGCGTTTGAGGTGATACGACCGGCTGGAATCGCCCCGCGACGCAAAGCCCACAGGAATTTTTCATGCCACTCGGCACGTTTTTCTTCCACTTCAACATCTGCTAAGGCGCGCGCTACGCGTGAGTAAGAATCATCGATATTCCCATCAATATTGTCACCTTGCTTAGATTTGAGACGATATTTTTTATCCCAAATGTCTAGTGACACTGGTTGCATAGAAATTTCTTTATCGGTATTCATATTCTCAGCGCCTACATTTGATTTGTTAGCGGTTTCAACGGCCTTAAGCATGGATATATTCCCCTTATTATTTGACTTTCGCAGACATTAAATAAACCCATTTTAAGTATTTTGACTTAAGCCGTATTTATAAAATACCACTTTCACGGTGTTAGTTAATCTTAAGGAAGCCTCGTTTTTAAGCTTAGTACTTAAAAGTTCCTTAAAACTTGATTAACCACAACATATTGTGTTTTTTTAGTAATTTAATCATTTTGTAGGGGTTGGTCAAGCGGTTTATTTTAAAAATTTAGCTGATTTTAACGATGATTTTGCTTGCAAATTTTTAAACCAAGGCAGGCATTGGCTTGCCACAATGTAAGCAATAACTCACATAAAAAAAATTTGTGCGAAAATAGCAAAATGACGCTGACCGTTTATAAATTTTTACTTTATTTGTTACTGCCTTTTACGGCGCTAAAATTATTATGGCGTGCAAGAAAGCAAGCCGAATACTTGCAACATTGGCGCGAGCGCTATGGCTTTTATTGCACACCGATCAATGTGCCGGTTATTTGGCTGCACTGTGTTTCTGTTGGCGAAACTCGTGCGGCAACGCCTTTAGTCAAATCGCTCTTAAAAAAATATCCAAATCACCAGATTTTACTTACGCATACCACGCCCACAGGACGCGCCACCAGCGAGCAATTATTTGGTGATAATGTTCAGCGGGTTTACTTACCTTACGATGTACCTTTTGCGGTTCATGGTTTTTTAAAGCACTTTAAGCCAGTGATAGGCGTATTAATGGAAACCGAACTTTGGTTTAATTTAATTGCGGCTTGCAAGCAACATAACATTCCACTGTTATTGGTCAATGCACGTTTGTCGGAAAGATCTGCGCGCGGCTACGCTAAATTAGGTAAATTAGCCCGGCAAGGTTTACAAGATCTCGCTGAAATTGCCGCGCAAACTCAGGCCGATGCTGAGCGTTTCGAGCAATTAGGGGCAAAGCAAGTCAGCGTGGCAGGTAATTTAAAGTTTGAGGTTATACCGCCTGTGGATGCAGTTATGCAAGGCCAGCAACTACGCACCTTATTTGGTAACAATCGCCCGATTTTTTTAGCCGCCAGTACCCGTGAAGGTGAAGAGGCGATTATCTTAAATGCCGTTGTAGAAATTCCCAACTTACTCACGGTGATTGTGCCTCGTCATCCACAGCGTTTTAGTGAGGTTGAGGCTTTGCTACAAGCGCGTGGCATCCAATATCAGAAACGTTCTAGCTTGCAGCAAGTTGTCAATAACCAGACGCAAGTGATTTTGGGTAATACGATGGGCGAGTTGTTTACTTATTACGCCAGTGCAGATATTTGTTTAGTGGGAGGTAGCTTATTGCCTTATGGCGGACAAAACTTAATTGAAGCGATGCGCATGGGTAAACCTGTTTTAATCGGTGAGCACACTTATAATTTTAAAGAAGTTTCAGTGCTTGCCTTAGCCCAAGAAGCCGCATTGCTAGTTAAGGATGCTGCAAAAATCAGGCAGACAATTGAAAATCTGCTAGAAAACCCAGAAAAACAAGCTGAAATGGGTGCGGCTGGTCTGGCAATATGTATGGTATCTCTGGGAGCCACAGAAAAAACGTTATCGATGATTGCTAAAAATATAAAATAAATGGAAGCAGTTAAAAATTATCAGTCCGCCACTGATTATCTAGCCAAGTTAGACGCCGATTGGGCACAATTAATAGCGTTAGTCGGCCCTTGTAGTTTTACGCCAAAACCCGCGCGTGAACCTTATGAAGCGCTAATCCGTGCGGTGGCTTATCAGCAGTTGCATGCTAAGGCTGGTGATGCGATTTTGAACCGGTTACTAAGTATTTACGGCCATGAATTTCCATCGCCACATCAATTGTCAAGCACACCGTTTGAGACACTGCGCGCTTGTGGATTTTCTGCCAAGAAAATTGAAGCCATAAGCGGTATTGCCAATGCCGCATTGACTGGCATTGTGCCCACCCGCACTCAAGCGGATCTGATGACTGATGAAGATTTAATCGCGCGCTTAGTTATACTTAAAGGCATAGGTCGCTGGACGGTTGAAATGCTGCTGATTTTCACCTTGGAGCGCATGGATGTGTTACCTGCGGATGATTTTGGGGTGGCGCATGGCTATCAGCGACTTAAAAAACTAGCCACAGCACCTAAGCGTAAAGAATTGA
>CANCPF010000044.1 GCA_947379975.1 Methylophilaceae bacterium
ATGTTGCAGCAAACTCAAGTGACGGCAGTGATTGGCTATTACGCTAAGTTTATGCAGCGTTTTCCTGACATTGCAACGCTGGCAAATGCTACGCAAGAAGAAGTGCTACAGTACTGGAGCGGTCTTGGTTATTATTCCCGTGCGCGTAATTTACACAAGGCGGCCATCACCATTATGTATATTCATGGTGGGAAGTTTCCAGAGGATTTCGACACGATTCAAACACTCTCAGGAATTGGCCGGTCTACCGCTGCTGCGATTGCTTCGTTCGCCTTTAATCAAATTCAAACTATTTTAGATGGCAATGTTAAGCGCGTACTTGCCCGACATTTCTTAGTGGAAGGTTGGCCTAGCCACCCAAAAATTGAAAAAGAACTCTGGGCGCGTGCTGAAAATCTACTACCAGAAGCACAGATGATTGCTTACACACAGGGTCTCATGGATTTGGGTGCGACGCTTTGTACCAGAAGCAAACCAAAATGTGCTGATTGCCCATTGCTGGATAGTTGCGCAGCCTATAAACAGCAGCGTGTACATCAACTACCTACGCCAAAACCGCGTAAAGCCATTCCTGAAAAAAATACCATCATGCTGATACTGGTGCGCGGTGATGAAGTCATGCTGGAAAAACGCCCACCCACTGGTATTTGGGGTGGTTTGTGGAGTTTTCCTGAAGCAGATATTAGCGAGAATTTACCAGAGTTAGCCTATAGTCGCTTTGGTATTAGTACGCAGTTTACGCAAAGCTTGCCACAACTTAGTCATGCTTTTACCCACTTCAAACTGCATATTCAGCCACAACAACTTACCGTATTAAGCAATAACTCACAGGTGAATGAGGCTGGTTATTTATGGCTTAATATTGACGATGCGATTGGCGCCGCAATCCCGACGCCCGTGCGAAAGATCTTACAAACGCTACAGCTTAATTTGACTTCAACACATTTCTCAGACTAGCGAATATGAAGTTTATTTGTTTTATATCAATCTAATGTCATCATTAAGCGGTAGGATGTAAACAGTAGTCTAAATAATATAGCTGTAATGCATTTGTTAAACATTAAATAATGAAGGAGAAGTTTCAATGAGTATAAAAAACTTAAGTGCTGAATCAGACTTTTCAGACGTAACGAAAGAGCAATTAATTGCTGATTTTAAAGTGGTTGTTGCGGATGCTGAAGCATTGATTAAGGCGACGGCTAACACTGGTGGCGAAGCACTGGCTAACTTACGTAGTAAGGCCGAAGACTCGTTAGCCGTGGCAAAATCTAAAATGGCCGATGCGCAAGATTCTTTAGTTGAAAAAAGCAAAGCCGCCGCTAAGGTTACCGACGAGTACGTGCATGATAATCCATGGAAAGCGATTGGCGTATCTGCTGGTATTGGTTTGGTTATTGGCCTTTTAATTGGCAGACGCTAGGTATCCATTGACTGAAGAATCTAAGAAAGTAGACGCGGGTTTGTTTACATCGCTAAAAAACTTAAGTGCGACCTTTATCGCCATTGTGCATACGCGTCTAGATCTGCTTCGTACAGATTTAGAGGAAGAGCGATTACGCTTGATGTCACTGTTGTTGATGGGCTTTGTGTCACTTTTTTGCCTGTGTGTGGGCGTCGTATTCTTCGCTATTTTGATCGTAGTTGCGCTTTGGGATACACACAGGCTAGCGGTATTAGGCTCTGTGGCTGGCATCTTCTTGCTCGCAGGAGCAATTCTTTGTGGCTTGGCAATTCGTACCTTAAAAACCATGCCAAGAATGTTTGAAGCTAGCTTGGCAGAATTGTCCAAAGACCAAAAGCAGCTCGATCATGCTGAAAAACAAAAATAGCGATGAATAAGAATAGCCATGAATAAAAAATTAGTGCTACTTGCAGAACGTCGCCAGCGACTGGTCTTGCAGGCGGCAGCGCAGCGTATTGAGTTGGCGCAAAATATTGCGCCATTACATCACTCAATCGCATTTGCCGAAACCGGTTTAGCCGCGCTGCAATACGTGAAGAAGCATCCCATTTTGATGTTGGGCAGCACTACATTATTTGCCTTATTACGCGCAACACGTTTAGGAAGCTGGCTGCAAAGTGGCTGGGTCGTATTTGAAATTGCCCGCAACTTAGGTGGCTGGTTCAAGCAACGTTAAAATCAATATTTAAACTTAAGTAAGCAGCTTGCTTATATCTGCAATTAAATAAGTCGCCATCGACCGCTGATATAGCTAAAACCTAAATCAACGGCCTGGCGTGGCTTAAATTACTCTTCTATGCCTAATTCTTGAATCTTACGCGTGAGCGTATTGCGCCCCATACCCAATTGGTTTGCTGCTTCAATACGGCGACCATGCGTATGTTCCAAGGCTTTGGTGATTAAAATACGCTCAAATATTTGTGTGCGCGTTTCTAGCACTTGCTGTTCACCACGGTTCAAAGCATCCATAACCTCGCTGGCGAGTGCATCTTGCCAAGATAAGGCTGATGCAGATTTGCTGTTGTCGTCCTTAAGTTCTGGCGGCAGGTCGGCAACATCAATATTTTGGCCGGGTGCCATCACGGTTAGCCAATGACAGACGTTCTCTAACTGGCGTACATTGCCGCTCCAATTAACAGCACTTAAAAACTTAAGTGCCGCCGCAGATGGCTGTTTAGTTTCTACACCTAACTCCGTAGCACTATGTTGTAAAAAGTGTTTTATTAGTAGCGGAATATCTTCTCTGCGCTCACGTAAGGCAGGCAATCTAAGCCTAATCACGTTTAGTCTGTGAAATAAATCTTCGCGGAATAAACCAACTTTAACGCGCTCTTCTAAATCTTGATGGGTGGCGGCAATAATACGCACATTCACTTTTATCGGCTGATGGCCTCCAACACGATAGAATTGGCCGTCACTCAACACGCGCAATAAGCGCGTTTGTAGATCTGGTGGCATATCGCCAATTTCATCTAAAAACAATGTGCCGGTATCAGCTTGTTCAAAACGGCCACGTCTTGAGGCTTGCGCACCGGTAAAGGCGCCACGCTCATGACCAAATAATTCAGACTCTAGTAAATCTTTAGGAATAGCTGCAGTGTTAATGGCAATAAATGGTTTATCACCACGCGGGCTATGGCGGTGTAAAGCACTAGCCACTAGCTCTTTACCGCTACCTGATTCACCATTTATCAGCACCGTTGCATGTGAACGACTCAGACGGCCAATCGCTCTAAAAACCTCTTGCATGGCTGGTGCTTGGCCGATGATTTCTGGCGTTTCTTCTATAACGACTTTTTCCGTCGCTTGTCTGGTACTTTCATCGACTGCGCGTTTAATCACATCAATGGCTTGGTCAACGTCAAACGGTTTAGCTAAGTACTCAAAAGCGCCACCCTGAAAAGCCGCCACAGCACTTTCTAAATCAGAATAAGCGGTCATGATAATGACTGGAATGTCTGGGTATTTTTGTTTGATTTCGCCGAGAAAATCTAAGCCCGATCCATTGGGCATGCGAATGTCGCTTACCACCACTTGTGGCTGCTCGCGTTCTAGTGCATTAAGCGCTTCGGCGACCGATGAGAAGGTCTTAAATTCTAAATCTGTGCGGGCAAGGGCTTTTTCGAACACCCAGCGGATAGATTTGTCGTCGTCGATAATCCAGATTGGTTTCATAAGTTTCTCAAAATTAAATATTACTTTCTTTAAATTCTTGCAGGTGCAAACAAACTCGCATCTACTTTGTCATTGGTTTAATGGCGCTG
The DNA here is from genome assembly GCA_947379975.1 of Methylophilaceae bacterium. Classification (GTDB taxonomy): domain Bacteria; phylum Pseudomonadota; class Gammaproteobacteria; order Burkholderiales; family Methylophilaceae; genus Methylotenera. Next base: position 3,727 of record CANCPF010000044.1, read on the forward strand.
GTCTCTATCGGTAGCAAAATGGTAAAGCAGGTTTTACCCGGCGCACTTTCGCATTCGATCATGCCGTGATGTTGGGTAATAAAGGTTTGTGCAAGCGTTAAACCTAAGCCTGAACCACCCTCTATACCTGACACGAGTGGATAAAAAATACGGTCACGAATTTCTGCTGGAATGCCAGGGCCGTTATCGATAATTTCTAATTTAATGGCGACACGATAGCGTTTTCTAGCTAAAGTCACTTGCCGCTCAGCGCGGGTTCTAAACGTGATTTGCCTAGCCGCGGTATTGTGCGCCTGCATTGCTTGCACGGCATTGCGGGCGATGTTGAGCACCGCTTGGATTAGTTTTTCGCGGTCACCGATAAGTTCAGGTAAACTTAAATCGTAATCGCGTTTAATCAGCACATCTTTAGGCGATTCAGCCAGCAGTAAACTTCTTACACGCTCTAATACTTCATGGATATTGGTCGGCTGATACTTAGGTACACGATGCGGAATCAGTAATCTATCCATCAATGATTGCAAGCGATCCGCTTCTTTAATAATCACCTGCGTGTACTCACGTAGACTAGGCGAGGGCAGTTCGTGCTCTAGCAATTGTGCGGCACCACGTAAGCCACCCAACGGATTGCGAATTTCATGTGCGAGGTTGCGTAACAGCTCTGCATTGGCCTGCTGCTGAATGAGCATGCGCTCTTCTCGCGCGATGCGTAGTTGCGCATCCATCTGTTGAAACTCTAAAATTAAACAGGCGTTGGGCGAATCTATTGGCGTAACGGTACAAGTAACCGCAAATGATTGATGCCTGTGCGTACTAATGGCAAACTCGTGTTCCCGAAATGGGCTTTGATGTTCGATAGAGTTTCGAATCGCTAGCATTAAGATTTCACAATCGGGGAACACGTTACTGATTTTCGTGCCAGTGACATGTGTTGCGCTAAAGGCAAAAATAATTTCCGCACCCGGATTGATGTAAACCACGCGCAGGCTCTCATCCAGAAGGATAATGGCCGTAGCCAAATGTTCTAAGCCAGCAAAATGATCAGGGGTTTGTTGAACCATAGTAAAGTTAAATTCAGTCAGTTGAATGATAGTACTATTAATCTAAGCAAAAGCTATACCAACATTCCCGTTGCTAAACCATGTTTGAGCTTACATCGCATGCTTAAGCCCATTGCGGACTTTTGTTAAACAAAAAATGATGTAAATTTCATTTGCGGAGCCCATCAAGCTCTTCTTACAGCAACATTATATTATTTTGGTGGCTATCAACATCCTCCTGCAAATCTTTCATTTTCGCATCAAATTTAGCTGCGTTAGGAAATGTTTGACCATTGGCCGCCATCAACACCTCGGGCTTAGAGCCTGCCATATAGGCCTTTTTTGCTTGTTCTAACGCCGTCTTTTCTGCATTTAATTCGTTATTTAGAATATCTCGGCGCTTTCCATCTCGTTGACTTTGCTGCTCTTTATCTACTCTGGGGAAACTCTCTGGTGTAGCCCTGCGTTTATTGCCGCTAGCGTCTTGCGACTTTTTAGCCTCGTCATTTAAGGAATCATTAGCGTCAAGGTATAGCTCTAAACGATTAGCCCCTTTTGTTTTGATATTTGAATAAGTAACACGGCCATCAGCATCTACACTTTTGTAGATTTGAGCACTAGCTTGGCTAGACAACATGACCAACAAAATGGCTATTAACTGTAAATATCGCTGCATAGTTTCAGTGTAGTAGAAAAGATTTAATTAGGCAACGTAACGCTTATTAGCTAGCTTAACTGCGCAGAAAGCCGACAAAAAAAGGGGCGAAAAATCGCCCCTTTTTTTAATTAATTTTGACTAACATCCATTAGCCAAATAATTTAACACTTAGCAAGAATAGTACAAACCAAACTCAACTGGATGTGGTGTCATACGTAACTTGTTCACTTCTTCCATCTTAAGTGCAATATAACTATCGATCCAATCTTCAGTAAATACACCACCGCGTGTTAAGAACTCACGGTCTTTATCTAGATGCTCAAGCGCTTGCTCTAGTGAAGAACATACGGTTGGAATTAATGCATCTTCTTCTGGTGGAAGATGGTACAAGTCTTTTGTTGCTGGCTCGCCTGGGTGAATCTTGTTTTGTACGCCATCTAAACCAGCCATCATCAATGCAGAAAATGCCAAGTATGGGTTAGCGATAGGATCTGGGAATCGCGCTTCAACACGGCGTGCTTTGTCAGAATGTACAAATGGGATACGGATTGCAGCAGAACGGTTTTTAGCAGAGTAAGCTAATTTAACTGGCGCTTCATAATGTGGCACTAGGCGTTTATATGAGTTAGTACCTGGGTTAGTAATTGCATTCAATGCGCGTGCATGTTTGATAATGCCGCCAATGTAGTACAAGGCGAAATCACTTAAACCAGCATAGCCGTTACCAGCAAACAAGTTTTTACCATCTTTCCAGATAGATTGGTGTACATGCATACCAGAACCATTATCGCCTGCAAACGGTTTAGGCATAAATGTCGCTGTTTTACCATAAGCATGCGCTGTATTTAACACTACATATTTAAGTGTTTGAGTCCAGTCAGCACGTTTTGTTAATGTGCTAAATTGCGTGCCGATTTCACATTGGCCAGCAGTAGCAACTTCATGGTGATGCACTTCAACAGGAACGCCCATCGCTTCTAATGTAATACACATTGCAGAACGAACATCTTGCAATGAATCGACTGGAGGTACTGGGAAATAACCACCTTTAACACCTGGACGATGGCCAGTGTTGCCGCCTTCAAATTTCTCACCAGAAGACCATGCAGCTTCTTCTGAATTGATGCGAACAGAGCTACCGCTCATGTCTACAGACCAATTGATAGAATCGAAAATGAAGAATTCAGGCTCAGGACCAAAGTAAGCAGTATCACCAAGGCCGCTAGATTTTAAGTAAGCTTCAGCACGTTTAGCTAAGCTACGTGGGCAACGGTCGTAACCTTTACCATCTGTAGGATCAACAACATCACAAGTAAGGATAAGTGTAGGCTCGTCCATAAATGGGTCGATATTAGCTGTTGTTGGATCTGGCATTAATTGCATGTCAGAGGCTTGAATGCCTTTCCAACCGCCAATTGAAGAACCGTCAAACGCATGGCCTTCAGTAAATTTAGCTTCATCAAAATGAGAAACTGGCACAGTTACGTGCTGTTCTTTACCGCGTGTGTCTGTAAAACGAAAATCAACAAATTTAATGTCGTTTTCTTCTACCATTTTCATTACATTAGCCACTGACATCAAGATCTCCTAGTGTGGTGTTAATTAGGGTAAAACTATTAAAGTACTCAACATGATAGATTAGCAGGAAACGTGCCATCCTGAAAAGACCAAACTAGCGCTTTTTTGCTGAAGTATTAAAATCTGCTTGTATGCGTCGCACCATAAAAGTGCGAAGCTTAATTATATTGCACTTTTATAGTGCTAAAATTTAACTGGCTTTCTAATATTAAAATTTTCCTAGTTTTAATCTTAAGCGTTTAAAATGCTTAGCAGTATTTATAAAAGTAGCAATCAAAATCGTAAAACCAAATTACTAGGGGATATTATGCAGGAGCAACAGCAAATTTTACAGTTAGCACAAAAACGCAGCGCAGAAAATGGCTTACCCTATGCAGGCGCAGTGACCCCACAAGAAGCTTATGAGCTAATGCAAAAAAATCCGGAGTTTCTACTGATTGATGTGCGCACTCAGGCTGAACTAGCATTGGTCGGTCGTGTACCAAGCGCGCTTAATATAGAGTGGGCGTTTTATCCTGGTATGGCACAAAATCAAGATTTTGCTAAACAACTGTCTGAAAAAGCAGATAAAAGTAAAACGCTTATTTTCATGTGCCGTACTGGTGGCCGCTCGCATAATGCAGCAGCCGTTGCGGCAAGCTTGGGTTATACACAAGCTTACAATATGTTAGAAGGCTTTGAGGGCGAAGCCAATGGTTTGAACCAACGCACCATGCTCAATGGCTGGAAACATGCCGGCTTGCCTTGGACGAACTAAACGAATGACTGATAAGTATGCCGTGATTGGCAATCCAATCGCTCACAGCAAATCACCATTCATTCACCTAGCCTTTGCTGCCCAGACTGGGCAAGATATTAGCTATGAACGAATATTGGCGCCACTTGATGGATTTGAGGCGACAATTTTTGAGCTAATTAAAAAAAATTACAAAGGGGTGAATGTCACCGTACCCTTTAAATTTGAAGCATTAAAGTTTGTCTCTCAGCATGGCGCGGTCAATCCATTAGCGCTTACTGCAGGCGCCATTAACACCATCCGCTTTGGCGAAGATGGCACTATTATCGGCGAAAATACTGACGGCATCGGACTAATGAATGATATAGCGCATAATTTAAAATTCGATATTCGCCACAAAAAAGTGCTCTTACTTGGCAGTGGCGGCGCAGCATTTGGCATTCTGCAACCCTTGCTCAATGCCAATCCTAGCCTGATTGTTATTTCAAATCGCACTTTATCTAAGGCACAGGAAGCTGCCAAAATTGTTTCAGGTTTGATTGAAGCCAGTCAAACATTAGCGCACCCAAGTGACACAACTTGTATGACCCAATCCTACGAGAACTTAGGGGATAATGCTTTTGATTTAGTGATTAATAGCACATCGACTGGCCTTACTGACACCGCATTGCCAATTCCAAATACGATTTTTGCTAAAAATTGTCTAGCTTACGACATGATGTATGGCCGAGAAACGCCATTTATGCAGCAAGCCCGCGCAAGCGGCGCGCAAGTGACTGACGGTTTAGGCATGCTGGTAGAACAAGCGGCTGAAGCATTTTACCTATGGCGCACGGTACGCCCAGAAACGCATAACGTAATGCAGCAAATTCGCACATTAAGCTAAATCGGCTTATATTTAAATCGATTATAAATCTATGAAAAACTGGCTATTCAATCGTGCTCACAATGCAAGCCCATTAAGTTTTAGCGGCTACCTTACCCGCGGCCTAGTATTGTTTTTCACGGTGATTTTCATTTACCAACTGTGGATATTTCTACATATCTGCTGGTGGGTAAAATTCAATCCATCCAGCAGCGCTTTTATGGAAGACCGCCTAGATATCATTCAAGAAAAAATTCCAGATGCCGAGCTGAAGCATAAATGGGTGGATTATTCCAAAATTTCAATTAATTTGAAGCGCGCCGTGATTGCTTCAGAAGATGCTAAATTTATTGATCATGAAGGTTTTGATTGGGAAGGCATACAAAAGGCCTACGAGAAAAATCTTAAAAAAGGCAAAATTGTGGCGGGCGGCTCCACTATTAGTCAGCAGTTAGCTAAAAACTTGTTTTTATCAACCAAGCGCACGCCTTGGCGCAAAGCTGAAGAAGCGCTAATTACAGTAATGTTAGAAAACATGCTACCTAAGCGCCGAATTTTAGAGATTTATTTAAATGTAATTGAATGGGGCAACGGTGTATTTGGCGCCGAAGCTGCCGCAAGACATTATTACAAGACAAGCGCGGCTAATTTAAGTAGCGACCAAGCGGCAAAATTGGCGGCCATGATACCCAATCCACGCTTTTATGATGTACACAAATCCACCAATTATTTAAACCGCCGTATCGCCACCATACAAGCACGCATGGGCTCGGCAGAAGTGCCTAGATAAATATTTACCTTAATAAGCTTTAAGTTAAAAAGCTTAGCTGAAAACTTAGTTCAAAAAATTTATTATTCCCCAATCGCAACTTACGCCGCTAAACGTATTCTTAACCCTAGTATTTCTGATCAATCAATTTAGAGGCGATTATTATGTTAAGAACAAAATTAGGTGCAGCGGTTTTACTCAGCATTATCTCTACCGGCGCTTTTGCTGGGCAATGTGATGTTGCCATAGATGCAACGGCAAGCATGGCTTTTTCCTTAAAAGAAATCGCTGTAAGCAAAAGCTGTAAAGAAGTAAGTCTCACATTCAAAAATGTAGGCACAATGGCAAAAGCAATGATGGGCCATAACGTGGTAATCACCAAAAAATCAGCCATGCAAGCCGTTTTAGCCGATGGCAGCACCGCCGGTTTGGCTAAGAATTATGTCAAGGATAACGATGCCCGGGTTATTGCGCACACTCAAGTGCTAGGTGGCGGTGAAACAACCAACATCAAATTTAAGGTCAGCGAATTAGACCCAAAAGAAGCCTATGTATTCTTTTGCAGCTTTCCTGGCCATGCAGGCGTAATGAACGGCGTATTTAAGTTGCTATAACTACAGACATTTAACTCGCTTTATTAAACAAAAAAAGTGATAGCAATATCACTTTTTTTATTGTAAGTACCCAATTGAATATCTTTTAAAAACAAAGCGCTTGAAATGGGTAATAGAAGTAATCATCACGTAAAGCGACGATTGTTACACGTAGCTCAGTGAGAATGTTGTAGTATTTTTAGACGTAAAAAAAGCCCACATCGCTGTGAGCCTTATTTTATATGGTGGCCGAGACTGGAATCGAACCAGTGACACGCGGATTTTCAATCGGCCT
>CANCPF010000045.1 GCA_947379975.1 Methylophilaceae bacterium
GATGCCTTTTCACAGGACATTAGCAAAACACGTTACGCAAATTATGACGAAGTGCTGGATTATTGCAGTCGCTCAGCGAACCCAATCGGCCGACTAATGTTGCATTTATATGCACAATCTAGCGCGAGTAATATTAAACTTTCTGATAATATTTGTAGCGCACTGCAAATCATCAATTTTTTGCAAGATATTGCGATTGATTTCAAAAAAAATGATGGTAAGCAGCGTATTTATATGTCGCAAGAAGAAATGGCGACTTTTGCTATTAGCGAGCAACACATCAAAGCTTATGTAGAAGGCAGTAAAATTATCGATGAGAATTGGCAACAGTTTATATTGTTTAATTTAAATCGCGTAAAACACCTGCTCAACACTGGCAAGCCGCTTGGACGCATTTTAACTGGCCGCATAGGCTTTGAAATGCGGTTGATTATTGCAGGTGGCGAACGTATCATCCATAAAATTAACGCAGTGAATGGTGACGTATTTAGACACAGGCCAACACTGCAACGCACGGATTGGCTTATCATATTTTTTAAGGCGCTGTTTAGGATATAACCACCACAATGACTCCCCAGCAATATTGCCAACAAAAAACCGCAAAAAGCGGCTCAAGTTTTTATTATAGCTTTATGTTTTTATCCAAACAAAGGCGTGAAGCGATTACTGCGCTTTACGCTTTTTGCCGTGAAGTGGATGACATTGCTGACGAATGTACAGAGCTGCATATTGCACAGGTTAAGCTTAGCTGGTGGCGCTCTGAAATTGAGAACCTCTACCAAAACAAGCCTATACATCCTGTGACTAAAGCGCTGTTAATGCCGATTAAAACTTATCATTTAGATGCTGAACATTTCAATGAAATTATTGATGGCATGGAGATGGATTTAAACTTTAACCGCTATGAAGACTTTAAACAATTACAACTATATTGTTACCGTGTCGCTAGTGTGGTTGGTTTACTTTCAGCACAGATTTTCGGCTTTGATAATCGCAAAACGCTTAAGTTTGCACATGACCTTGGCATGGCTTTTCAACTGACTAATATCATCCGTGATGTCGGTGAAGACGCACGCCGCAACCGCATTTACTTGCCGCTAGATGAATTAGCAAAATTCAATGTATCTGAAGAAGATATTTTGCAAAGCCGAGAATCTGTCGCCGTTAAACAATTACTCGACTATCAAATTGAACGTGCCGAGAGTTATTACGACCGAGCGCTAAACGAACTACCGAAAGAAGACCGTAAAAGTCAGCGCGTAGGCTTAATGATGGCCGCGATATACCGCACCTTATTACGCGAGATTAAAGCCGATGGCGCAGAAAAAGTATTGAATTCACGTACCTCATTAGGGGCTTTACGTAAACTTAGTTTAGCGTTTAAAGTCTGGATTAAGAATATTTGATGCTGGATAGCCGTCACGTTGCAATTATTGGCGGTGGTTGTGCTGGCTTAAGTGCGGCGGTGGCATTACTAGAACGTGGCTATGCCGTCACTATATTTGAGGCCAGCGCTCAACTTGGCGGGCGCGCTCGCACGGTGGTCGTTAAAAATAATAATCCGCCGCAAAAACTAGATAACGGCCAACATATTTTATTAGGTGCGTATCGTGAGACTTTGGCGATGTTGCACACTATTGGTGTCGATGAAAAAGCTGCTTTTCTCCGTGTGCCACTGCAAATTAGCATGCAATCTGACCATGCAAAATCCGAGTTCTCGCTAAAATCAGTTGATTACCTGCCAGCGCCACTTAATCTGCTGTTCGGATTATTAACTTGCAAGGGTTTAAGTGTTGCCGAACGCGCCGCCGCGATTAAACTCATTTTGCAGCTTAAACGCAGCTATTATCAAATTGCCGAGGACAGCGCACTAGCGCAGTTTTTAATCGACCGGAAGCAGAGCCCTAAGCTAATACAAATGTTATGGGAACCGCTCTGCCTAGCCGCGCTAAACACGCCCATTGCAAAGGCCAGCACACGCGTGTTTTTAAACGTATTGCGTGATACGTTTACCGGCCACAAAACAAACAGTGACTTTTTATTGCCACGACTGGATTTGTCTCAAATTATCGCGCAGCCAGCGTCGCGTTATATCCAAGAAAAAGGTGGTGTAATTAAATTAAACCAGCGTATTAGTAGCCTGACAGTGACGAACAATACTTCTGGTAAAGAAAGTTTTAACTTAGTCAGCAGCAAAGAAAGCTATCATTTTGGCCAGGTAATACTGGCGGTTTCGCCTGCTAACGTTGATCTTTTTTTAGCAACACAGCCAACATTAAAGCGCGCTTATGCCTTAACGCAAAGCTATACTTACCAGCCTATTTATACTATTTATTTGCAATATGCCGCTGAAACTAGGCTAGCAACCGTGATGACAGGCATGACCAAGACGCCTGGCCAAGCAGACATCATCTCACAATGGGTGTTTGATAGAGGGCAGCTTTGCGGACAAGACGGCTTACTGGCAGTGATTGTTAGCGCCGAAGGCCTGCACCAAAATTTAACGCAAGAGGCTCTCGCATTACAAGTCACTCAAGAATTAGCACAAGCTTTTCCTAGCCTAACTAAACCGTTATGGCACAAAGTGATTGCAGAAAAACGCGCTACTTTTTCATGTGTGCCTAATTGTGTCAGACCAAGTAATCAAACAGCGCAAGCCCAGTTATATTTGGCTGGCGACTACACCTACGCAGATTATCCAGCAACCATAGAAGGGGCAGTCAGAAGCGGTATTGCCTGTGCAAATTTAATTACCAATAGCCTAGACTAGACAACCTATCCGTTAATCTAAAGAATCTCAAGAGAATAATGACAGAAACACTAGAGATATTTAGCGTAAAACCAGCGTTTAACTAACTCCACCATCAACAGATAAGTCACTCCCATTGCCAGCAAAATAGTAAAAAACTCCGATGGCAGTGGCACAAATCTAAAATAATTACCTAATGGCGTATAGGGCAGCATCGCTGCTATAGAGACAATGAATAGTGACGTTACGACCAACCAAGCACTGGGATTACTCTTAAAAACACTACGGCGGGTGCGAATAACGAATATAACCAGCACCTGCGAAATTATGGATTCAACAAACCAACCGGTACGAAACAGCGCTTGGTTGGCATGTAACACACTTAACATCACATAAAATGTCAAAAAATCGAAGATGGAACTGACCGGTCCAACCACCAACATAAAGTTTCGGATAAAGCGCATATCCCACTGGCGCGGCTTATTTAAATATTCCTGATCGACATTATCAAACGGTATGGTAATTTCAGAAACGTCATACAACAAATTGTTGAGCAAGATTTGTATCGGCAACATGGGTAAAAATGGTAAGAATAACGAAGCGCCCGCCATGCTAAACATATTGCCAAAGTTGGAACTGGTACCCATCATGACATATTTCATAATATTGCCAAAAGTGCGTCGCCCTTCTATTACGCCTTGGTGCAATACGTTTAAGTCGTGCTCCAGCAATATTAAATCGGCGGCATCTTTGGCTACATCAACCGCGCTATCCACAGAAATACTCACATCAGCCAAATGCAAAGCTGGCGCGTCGTTAATGCCATCGCCCAAATAGCCAACAATATGGCCACGTTGCTTTAGCGCAGACAGTACGTGACTTTTAAGTGCAGGTGTCACTCGGCAAAATAGGTTCACACTTTCAACACGCGCCTGCAAAGCATCATCTGTCATTAGCGCGATTTCACTGCCAGTCAATACGCCAGTCACCACTAAGCCAAGTTCAGCACACACATGTTGCGTCACCAGCTCGTTATCGCCTGTAACTACTTTAATAGCGATGCCACTTTCTTGTAATTGCCGAAGTGCGTGACTGGCGCTTACTTTTGGTGGATCAAGAAATGCCGCGAAGCCAGCAAAGACCAAGGATGATTCATCGCTAATATCCGCATGTGTGCGCTCAACTTCAACTTGCCGCCAAGCGATTCCCAGTACACGAAATCCTTGTTGCGCTAAATTAGCCGCTTGCTGGTTAAGCTCGGCCAGCTTAGTAATATCAAGAGTTTGCGCAGCGCCAGTGATAGTTTCATAACGATTACATAATCGCAGCACATCTTCAGAGGCACCCTTTACTACTAAAAAATGGGCTTGCTCATCATCCGCCAGTACTTGTTTTAGCAATACTGAAACACGCCTGCGCTCGAAATCAAAGGGTACTTCGTCAATTTTATGCCAAGCACTTACCTCCAGTGTTTCATGGCGAAGAATTGCTTCGTCCAGCGGACTTTTAAGGCCAGTTTCAAAAAAACTATTGAGATAAGCCCATAACAAAACTCTATCGCTCTCCAGCCCATCACAATTCAAATGCCGTTCCAGCCGGATTTTAGCCTCAGTTAGCGTGCCGGTTTTATCGGTGCAAAGCACATCCATGCTACCAAGATTATGTATTGCGGCTAATCGTTTAACGATTACATGCTGCCGACTCATACGCATTGCTCCGCGTGAAAGCGTAACAGTAATCACCATAGGCAACAATTCAGGCGTTAGCCCGACAGCCAAGGCCAAGGCGAACATAAACGATTCTAACCACGGCCGATGTTGCAATAAATTAACTAGCAATACAAACATCACCAGAAAAAATGTCAGCCTAAGAATCAGCATGCCAAAACGATAAATACTATGCTCAAATGCGGTGGCTGGTGGTGCAATACTGAGCGATCCAGAAATATTACCCAGCACTGTTTTTGCGCCTGTCATACAAACTAGCATACGCGCCGAACCACTCACCACATGGGTTCCCGCAAAAACCGCACCTAGTGCATTCATTAATTCAGGATTATCAGCGCCGATAATGTTTAGCTGCTTTTCTACAGGATAAGGTTCGCCAGTCAACAAGGCCTGATTCACAAAAAAATCATCAGCCTCAATAATGCGTCCATCAGCAGGGATTAAATCGCCAGCGCTCAATATCACCACATCACCCACGACAATATGAGCGACATCTAACTCTTTGGGCTGTCCGTCTCTAAGCACTGTTGCCCGAACTGCCACTGATTTTCGCAAAGCTTCTGCGTCTTTTTCTGCACGGTACTCTTGCATAAAATCCAGCGTTACACTTAACACCACCATAGCGATGATAATGACAAAGCTACTAAAGTCCGCAGTAAAAGCTGAAAGCAGGCTTGCGACTAATAATAGAATCACCAAGGGATTACGAAAACGTGAAATAAATTGCAACAATAGATGACGTTTTTTTACGGCGCTGACGATATTGGGACCGAACTGCGCGAAGCGTGCTGCTGCTTCGCTATGGCTTAATCCGTTCTTATTGCTAAGGACATTGAGGTTCAAGTCATCAATAGATACTAGCCACCATTTTTCAATCAGTTCTAGCATTAACGATTAGCTTTCCTATAAAAATATCGAAAAAACCTATAAAAAATTCTTAAAATTAATAGCCTTAACTTTGAATCAAGCGTAGCTTACTTAATTCTAGCTTTAGCACTTACAATTTAGAGCTTGACCCATGTCAACCACCAGCGCTTAAAAAACACTTTGTGGATTGACTCGACCTTCCAGCGCATCAATTTCTTCAGGCTCAAGCACCTCAGCTGGATTTATATATAAACTATGGGCTGCCACTCGCACAATATGCGCCCATGACAGCCTATTTACAAACAGCATACCGTCAGTATCCAGCGTGCCTCCATGGTTGGTATAACCCAAAAACACGGTATTTTTGCCAGTGTCTAATGGTCGCAATACGCCAGACATAATTTCTGGATGCGTATGGCAAACAAACACGCGAGTTGAAATATGCTCAGGATACAGTGCATGTCGCAGTTCGTTCGGCGCACAATGTTGTAGCTCTCTACGTCCTCTAGGCTGACGGAATTTGCCAGGTTCGATTAAATAATTAACCGCAACTTTAACGCCACGCTGCGTTAGTCTTTCAGCAGCTTTTAGCGTTTCTATCATCTGATAAGCGCCTATCGCAGTTAAAATCACTTCCGCGCTGTTCAATTTATCTTGATCAAAAGTAATGCCGCCTTTTTCTAGCAAGCTTACTGCAGCAGTTTTAGAAAAAATATCAGGAATCGTGTCAGATTTTGGAATGACTAATGTAAAAATTTTACCGTGTGTCCGATAGCAGGCATCCAGTGATGCCGCCGCACTATTAAAATCGGCTGGAAATAATACCCGTGAAATATCAGCGGGCTCGTTAAGTAGCGCTTCACATAAAGTAGGGTCTTGGTGCGAGCGTTCATTTTTACCATTTTCATAAGTATTAGAAGTTAAAATGACAGGCACAGATAGCCAACCAGCTTCCCTACCGCGCGAGGATAAATGGTCAGACCAAATAATTTCCTGACGCAAAGCGCCTAGCATTTTGGGACCAAAAGCTTCATAAGTAATGGCTAGATTGATGCCGCCTTTATTGCCTAAGCAAGCACAAATAACGGCCTCTTCATTCAGCGCAGTGATCACTGCACCATTGAGCGTCTCTGCTGCGCCAATTTCAGCTTCGGTCACACGATGTTTAAGATGATCTAAGGTTAAATTTAAGTGATTAGAGCGAATTTCATCTGGGTTTCCAACGCGCGGTCGCAAACTTGAATTCGCTTCAACAAATGCCAAAAAGCTTTGGTCTATCGCATCCATCGGACAGCTTTGTGCATAGTTAATTAAGTCAAAACCATCTGCCACTACCGATTTATAGGCTAAGTTAGGAAAATGTTGCAGATACACATCGCGATTGGCGATCGGATTATCTCGCTCTAGCACGCGAGCTGTAGCCTGATGGTTTTGCAATGTGCTAACGGCCTGCTTTATTTTAGCCATAGGCACGAACATTTTGTGTGCATATTCGTTAAAATCCTCCATGGCTTTGTTGTCAAATCTCGGGGTTTTGCCTAATGGCAAACTGTGCGCATTATTACTTCCAGCGCCATAAAATCCAGCTCCCTTTTTCGCCAGCGCAATTCCATAAGGCATTAACACCGGATAATTTTGTGATTTTTGCGCAGCTTCAGCTCGTTCTCTCAAATTCATCTCACCCTGTAAAATCATACAAGCAAAAGCAGCAGGATCAGTGCCATCAAATTCAATGGGCTCAAATGAGTAGTTCTCTAAATGTTTTTTAAATAACGACAGACCTTTTCCCTGCGATAGCGTAGAACGCTGATCTATGCGCCTGCCGTTAAAGATCATAATCGGCAATACCAGCCCACTATCTTCCGGCCGCCACCAGCGCGGCACCCAGTCCGCACCGCGTTGCTCTTCGAAAGCACCATCTGACAAAAATGCTACCAAACGCTCGCCAAACAAGGGCATATGCACATACTGCAAATCGGCAAATCCCAAATAGCCACCTTCTAAAATGCCGCCTGCGGTATTGACATTAACGTGGCTGCCCAACGGTGAATCCTGATTGCCCTGCTCATTTAATTTATAAGAATAGAAGTCCTGCACAAATCGTGTTAGTCCAGCGGCAGAAACATCGTATCGTTCTGCATGCTCAGTACGCATATTATCCAGTAACAAATTGACCGAATCGATAGCCGCCACCGCGTGACCCTGCCCCATCAGCCAAGCACGGGTCACGCCGCTTAAGGCATTCGCCAACATATAGCCCACATAAGCGGGCACCATATTTAAAGAACCTCCAGTATGGCCTTGCGGATTATCTTTAAATTGTTCGCGAGATAAAGGTTTGCCATCAATATTGACTTGATTCGCATAAGTCATATGCACCACCAACCACATCGCCGCGTTGGCGAGTTTGTCGGCAGCACACAAAAGATCCAGTAAAGGCTCGACCTTTGCACCTCGCGCCTGCAATAATTGTAAGGTTTGCTTTACCCATTGCTCGGTTTCTCTTGTGTGACGAATAACGCCGTAGCCATTAGCCCAATGTTCAAACTTCTCTTGTACCAACATTTTTATTCCGCCTATCTTCAATATTTAAATTTCCCGCGACCTAGTAGCTGTTGTCATATTAGTTAGGTTTTAAATGTGATTTTTGATATACGTCAAAAATTTAACTGGCAAAGTAACTATCATCTGAAATTAGCCATGTGATTCATATCATCAATCTGTTTCATTAATCACAGCCAAAACTTACATCCATGAAAGGAAAGTCATGCTAGAGGCGTTTATCCACTCACCGCGTGTGGCATACTTTTCTATGGAAATTGCGTTGCGCAATGAAATACCTACTTATGCCGGCGGTCTTGGTGTTTTGGCTGGCGATATGGTCCGCTCCGCTGCTGATTTGATGTTACCTATGGTAGCCATCAGCTTAGTCAGTCGCGCCGGCTATTTTCGGCAAAGAATTGATGAGCAAGGTCGTCAGCAAGAACTGCCCGATTATTGGCAGCCAGAACTTTGGGCAAAGCCGCTAGATGCAAAAGTTGCCGTCACCATTGAAGGGCGTGCTGTTTGGGTAAGCGCTTGGCTATATTTAGTAGAAGGTATTAGCGGCGGAAAGCAACCAGTATTATTGTTAGATACTGACCTGAACGAAAACACAGCGGAGGACCGCGAGCTCACACATTATCTTTACGGTGGTGATAATTGCTACCGCTTAAAACAAGAAATTGTGCTGGGCATTGGCGGCGTGCGTTTATTGCAAGCGCTAGGTTTTAGCATTTTCCACTATCACATGAACGAAGGTCACTCGGCATTTTTAGGGGTAGAACTATTACGTCGCCATGCCTACCCGGCTGATGAAGTGAGATATGGCGAGCCGCATTACGATATTCCGCACGTGCGAGAAATGTGTAGCTTTACCACGCATACGCCAGTTGAAGCTGGGCATGATAGTTTTGATTACAACTTAGTTAATCGCATATTTGATAGCAGCTTTGATATTGCCTCTATTCGACAGCTCGCTGGCAATGATGCGCTGAACATGACACGCCTAGCCTTAAATTTGAGTGAATATGTAAATGGCGTTGCCAAAAGCCATGCGGATGTTTCTAATAAAATGTTTCCTGGTTATCAAGTGCATGCCATTACCAACGGTGTGCACCCGCTAACTTGGGCGGCAGCCAGTTTTCGTGAAATTTTTAATGTAAGAATTCCCGGCTGGCATCATGAGCCAGAGTTGCTAATACGCGCTGAATGTTGCATTAGTGATGATGAAATTATAAATGCACACCTAGAAGCCAAAAAACAGTTAATTGATCAAGTATACGATTTAACTGGAGTTCGACTGGCGCTTAACCTTCCTATCATATCCTTTGCCAGACGCATGACCGCCTACAAGCGGCCAGACATGTTGTTTTCCGATATTGAAAGATTAAAGGAAATTGCTAAAAAATATCCGATTCAGATAATCATGAGTGGCAAAGCCCACCCCAGTGACGACAGTGGGAAAGCACTGATTGAAGCCTTGCATAACTATGCAAAACAATTAGAAGGAATTATTCCAGCAGTTTATCTACCAAACTATAACTTAGCCATTGCACACGGCATGGTTTCAGGCAGTGACATTTGGCTAAACACGCCATTACGGCCTTATGAAGCGTCTGGCACTAGCGGCATGAAAGCAGCACTTAACGGCGTTCCCAGCTTATCAATACTAGATGGCTGGTGGATTGAAGGCTGTATTGAAGGCATTACCGGCTGGGCAATCGGCAACCTGTCTAGCAGTAATGGCAGCGATGCCAGCGATTTATATTATAAGTTGGAGCAGGTGGTTTTGCCGCTTTATTATAAGGAAGATAAGAGCGGCTGGACCAAAATAATGAAATATGCAATTAGTAAAAATGCATCGTACTTTAATAGCCATCGCATGATGCGACGCTATTTAATTGAAGCTTATACTAGGTAAAAAAA
>CANCPF010000046.1 GCA_947379975.1 Methylophilaceae bacterium
TACAACTTGTCACTAGGTCAACGTCGTTCAGTAGCCGTTAAAAAAGCATTAAATTTACTGGGCGTACAAGATAAGCAAATTGAAACAGTCAGCTTTGGTGAAGAAAAAGCGACAGAAGCTTGTGCTGATGAAGCTTGTTCAAAAACTAATCGTCGCGTTGATATCGCTTACGAAAACGAGTAATACCTAGCAATTTTCAATAAAGACAGACTTTAAATTATGAAGAAAAAACTGATTCTGGCTAATCTATTGTTAGCATTGCAACTTGTTTCTATGAATAGCCATGCGGCTTTGTTTGATGACAAAGAAGCGCGCAAAAAAATTCTTGAAGTAGAAGCGACTATGAATAGTCAGAATCAGCTTACCCAAGGCGATGTCATAGCCTTGAAAAAAACACAGCAAGCGCTAGAGCAACGAATGTTAGATGCCGAAGCTATCACCAAAGGCCAAGGCTTGATGGATATGCAAAATCAACTGGAAACGCTTAAGCAAGAAGTTGCAAGACTTAAAGGTGAGTTGGAAGTTACCAGCCATAATGTTGAAGCAACTGCGCAGCGCCAAAAAGATTTGTATGGCGATACTGATGGTCGTTTGCGTAAATTAGAAGGCAGCACAACGCCAGAAGTAGCGGCGTCAAGTAAGGTCGCTGAAGTGGTTCCAGAACCGACTGGTTCAGCCTTACCGGCTAATAATACCCAAGAATACCAATTGCTAGAACTAGCTAATGGTTTATCAAAAGAAGCTAAGCATAAAGACGCTTATAACGCCTACGATAAATTCATTAGAGATTATCCCAATAGTGCTTTGTCGGCAGAGGCCTTGTATGGATTAGGCACCTCACAATATGCCTTAAAAAATTACAAATCAGCCATCGCTACACAAGAAAAGTTAGTGGCGCTATATCCAAAAAGTACTAAAGTTGCTGATGCGATGATGAGTATGGCCAATAGCCAAATTCAACTTGGACTAGTACCAAATGCAAAAAAAACCTTACGCGATTTAATCAGCAACTTTCCTAATAACGACGTTACGCCTACCGCACAAAAACGCCTAAAAGCGCTTGAGGCGATTAAGTAAAATTTCTGCATGCTTTAAATTTATGCAGAAATACGTTTTAAGTTAAAATAGCGCCAATCACAAGTTGGCGCTATTTTTAATTAAGTATTTCAACTAGTTAAGTTGCTTAACAATTTAAGTCATTGAACCATTTAGGTCTCTAGTAATAAGCCGTTAATGAAACTAAAAATTCACGAAATTTTCTATTCACTGCAAGGCGAATCTTCGCGCATAGGCCTGCCTACGGTGTTTGTTCGTCTCACGGGTTGTCCTATGCGCTGCGTATATTGCGATACCGCTTATGCGTTTAGTGGTGGCAGTAATATTGAGATTTCGGATATCTTAGCCAAGGTGGCCGAGTTCGGCACCCGCTATGTCACGGTGACTGGCGGTGAGCCGCTGGCGCAAAAAGATTGTCATGTGCTGCTTAAAGATTTATGTGATGCCGGCTACAGCGTGTCTTTAGAAACCGGCGGTGCTATAGATATTGGTCCGGTAGATAAGCGCGTTTCAGTGATTCTGGATATTAAAACGCCCGGTTCTGGTGAAGTTGAAAATAATCTGTGGACTAATCTAACGCACCTAAAACCTCAAGATGAAGTGAAATTTGTGCTGTGCAGTCGTGAAGATTACGACTGGGCAAAAACCCTGCTAAGCACGCATAAAATCAATGAAAAATGCCCGGTATTATTTTCACCAGTTTATAGTCAAGTGAATCCAACCGAGCTTGCAGAATGGGTGCTGGCTGATCGTTTGCCGGTGCGCGTCCAAGTGCAATTACATAAAATTTTGTGGGGCGAAAAGCCCGGTGTTTAGATTGAATATTCTAAATTAACGATAATTTAAAAGATGGATTAAAGTTTGGATTTGAGCGTGGAACATAAAGTTAAAAAAAATGCGGTGGTACTTCTCTCTGGTGGGCTAGATTCTGCCACTTGCCTTGCTATTGCTAAGTCACAGGGTTTTGATTGCTATTGCCTTAGTTTAGATTATCATCAGCGTCATATTGCGGAATTAGTTGCCGCTAAAAACGTGGCTAATATAATGGGCGCAGTTGCGCATAAGACAGCGAATTTAGATTTATCCTTATTTGGCGGTTCAGCGCTGACCGATAATGCAATAGCGGTGCCAGAAACTGAGTCTGTCGGCATTCCTATTACCTATGTGCCAGCGCGCAACACCATTATGTTGTCATTGGCTTTAGCTTGGGCTGAAGTGTTAGAAGCGCAGGATATTTTTATCGGCGTTAATGCTTTGGATTATTCGGGCTACCCAGATTGTCGCGGCGAATATGTGCAAGCGTTTCAGGCAATGGCTAATTTAGCGACTAAAAGTGCCGTTGAAGGGCATACAATTACCATTCATGCGCCGCTGATTGATCTAACAAAAGCACAAATCGTACAATTAGGCACCAAACTAGGTGTAGATTACGCCATGACGGTATCCTGTTATCAGGCTGATAGTAAAGGTGAGGCTTGCGGTTTGTGCGATTCTTGTCGCTTACGCCGTGAAGGATTTGCCGCGGCTGGTTTAAAAGATCCAACGCGCTATAAAAGCAATTAAATCGAGTAAATTTAAATTAAATTGATTTTAAATACACTGAATTTAGTTAAATATAGCGCGTAAAAATACTAGGCTTATCAATCGATTAGATAAATATCTGGCTAAGTACATAAAGCGCTTGCTAAAAGCACATTAAGTAGCGTAAAATCCGCGCCTTTCTGCGATAAATTTTCAATAAAGAGAACAAGATTATGGTTATTATTCGTTTAGCTCGTGGTGGCGCGAAAAAAACTCCTTTCTACAACCTAGTAGTAGCTGATTCACGCAATCGTCGTGATGGCCGCTTTATTGAGCGTGTTGGTTTTTACAACCCATCCGCCAAAGCAGGCGCTGAAGCACTACGTGTAGATCAAGAACGCGTTACATTTTGGCAAGGCCAAGGTGCTCAATTATCAGATACAGTGGCACGCTTAGTTAAGTTTCACGCTAAAGGCCCTGAGCATGCTATTGCTTCTAAAGCAAAAGATGCTGCTAAAGCAGATGCTGCTAAAGCTAAAATTGCTGCTGTAGAAGCGGCAAAAGCTAAAGCAATTGCTGATGCTGCAAAAGCTGAAGCAGATGCTAAAGCCGCTGCGGATGCAGCTCAAGCCGCAGAAGATGCAGCCGCAGCTAAAGCTGCTGAGGCGGAAGCCGCTGCTGCAGTTGAAGTTGTTGCTGAAGAAGCGACTGCTGAAACACCAGCTGCTGAAGCTTAAATTTCATATTACTCAACACATATCTTTATCGGTATGTATCGTTTGAGTAATATGTTTTTAACGTTTTGATTAAGCTGTGAGCGATATGGTAGTCATGGGGCGCATTGTTGCGCCCTACGGCGTTTTTGGCTGGCTCAAAATTGTGCCGGATACAGAAGCGTTCGATGGTTTGTTTGACTACGATAATTGGTGGCTAGGCAAAGGTAACGACTGGCGTGAAATGGTCGTTGAAACTGCCAAAGTACACAATGACGTTATCGTAGTTAAGCTAAAAGGCATCGATGATAGGGACGCTGCGCTGGCCTGCAAAGGTAAGCAGATTGCCATCCCTAGAGCGCAATTGCCGGAAGCAGAAGAAAACGAATATTACTGGTCAGATTTGATCGGTTTACGCGTTAAAAATCTGCAAGATATCGATTTTGGTTTAATTGTAGATGTGTTTGAAACGGGTGCAAACGATGTGATCGTTGTTAAGCCCGATGTTGTCGAACCTTCTTCTGACGAAACCATGGTTGCTGATAAAGCTCAAGTAAACAAAACAAAAGCAGATGTAAAAGAAAAGCTACAAGAAAGATTGTTGCCATTTACTGCAGCGGTTGTGCTTGAAGTGGATATAAAAGCAAAAACAATGTTGGTCGATTGGGATGCGGATTTTTAGGCATGTTAGATAATTTTTAACTTGTATAAATTTACGCTTAGTTTAAATCATGGCCTTTAGATTTGATGTTGTGACGTTGTTTCCTGAAATGTTTGATGCTATCAGCCAATATGGCATTACCAGCAGGGCGCTACAAAACAATATTTATGATTTGCAGTTTTGGAATCCACGTGATTTCACTACGGACAATCACAAAACAGTCGATGATAGACCTTATGGTGGTGGCCCAGGCATGGTAATGCTGGCGGAGCCCTTAGAAAAGTCTATTCATGCCGCAAAGGCAGCGCAGACAGTAAAGAATATTGAAAGTTGGGTAATCCATCTTTCGCCAGCGGGTAAGCCGCTGACGCATGAGAAAGTCATGCAGTTAAGTAAAAAACAAGGTTTAGTGCTATTAACCAGTCGATACGAAGGTGTGGATCAGAGGTTAATAGATGCAGAAGTGGATGAAGAATTGTCCATTGGTGATTACGTACTAAGTGGTGGTGAGTTACCTGCCATGGCGTTAATAGACGCAATAGTGCGGCAGTTGCCAGGCAGTTTGGGTGATAGCGATTCTGCTATTGAAGATTCATTTGTCGATGGCTTATTAGATTGCCCGCATTACACTAGACCAGAAGAATATAATGGTGTGAAAGTGCCTGAGGTGTTAGTTTCAGGCAATCATGCAAAGATTAAACAGTGGCGTTTGAAAATGTCATTGCACAGAACTCGGGATCAACGTCCCGATTTATTGGCCGCAAGGCCGTTGACTAAAGAAGAAGCACGGCTGCTACAGCTTGATTAAGTAGCAGGAACAAGCTCTTCATAACTAAAAGGAACCCGTTGCGGTTAGATTGCTTGGATTAAATCTAAAAGATTAAATCCAAAAGATTAAAACCAAGGCGATATAAAGGATAACAAGATGGCAGATATTATTAAAATGCTAGAAGAGGAAGAAATTGCCCGTTTAGGCAAATCTATTCCAACTTTTGCACCAGGCGATACCGTAGTAGTTGGCGTGAACGTAGTTGAAGGTACACGTAAACGTGTGCAGTCATACGAAGGCGTTGTTATTGCTAAACGTAACCGTGGCTTGAACTCATCATTCATCGTACGTAAAATTTCATCTGGTGAAGGTGTAGAGCGTACGTTCCAAACTTACTCTCCGCTAATCGCTAGTATTGAAGTAAAACGTCGCGGTGATGTTCGCCGTGCAAAACTTTACTACTTACGTGAGCGTTCAGGTAAATCTGCACGTATTAAAGAAAAATTGTTCACACGTGAAAAAGAAGTAATGGCACCAGCAGCAAAAGACTAAATTTGTTGGCACTGCAACGTGCTGATAAACTTATGCAATACCCCAACAGGTCAAAGCCTGTTGGGGTTTTTTTACGCCTATGGATTTCATTATGCAGTGGAATAATTTAGACGTTAATCAACCAATCTCCGCGAGAATCCCCTGTCTTTAGACATCGGGAGGTTTAGTAAGTGGTTGCACTTATTGTTTTGGAGATTATTTAAGATGAAAATTTTACTTAATTGAAATTTTATGAATATTCTAAAATGAAAAACACACTTACTCTTTTGCTTTTAGCACTATCTGCTTCTGCTTTTGCTGAGGGTAGTAATTTTGATGGTGCTTATCTTGGTTTACATGGTGGCTATGATCATGTGTATTCGCAAGGCGCTGATTATGTTGATGGAAATCATTCAGGTTACTCATTTTCGAATGAATTAGGCCCAGGACTACTCGGTGTTTTTGGTGGGTTCAATAAGACTTTAAGTAGCAATGTGTTAGTTGGTATTGAAGCGGAATATGAGTTCCATAAGGGGGATAGAACATCCCTTGTGAAATTCAATGGCCACCCAGATACCATAGGTGGAAATACGGTTAAAAGTGAATCAAGGGATGCTGCTTCAATTAGAGCTAAGCTTGGCTACATCTTTAATGAAAATCGCACCTTTGCTTACGTTACAGCGGGTTACGCGCTAGAAAAACTTAAGAACACTTACACTGACGTACTTGGTACAGCAGGAAATGATCCTGGGACTTCTGAAACCAACAGCAATTGGTTCAAGGGTTGGACCGCTGGTTTGGGTGTTGAACACTTTGTTAACGATAAAATCTCAATTAAGGGAGAGTATCGCCGCTCAGGTTTCAGTGATGAAACTGATAACACACCAATGTATGGTTCGATCCAGCACGTAAAGTTTGATAGTTATAACTCACTGCGGTTAGGTGTTGCTTACCACTTTTAAGTCCAACAAATTAAGATACTCCGAAAGCCGCTGCAGTGGCTTTTTTTTATTTCTGTGAATAGTTGCTCTCGCCCATTGCAACCTAACATTCCATTAATTGGATTAAGCCTAAGCAGGCGTCAGCAAAGAATAAGATTAGGAGTTTACGCCAGACATTCCTTCAATTTACTATTTTTGGTTAACGCGTAGTAATAGCTAAGACTAAGTTATTCCGTTTGCATAATAGCCACATTCGTTTAACATCATGAAATGGGGATGCGTATTAATGATGGTTTTTTAGATGAACTTTGACGCTCAATATGAGGCTTTGGTCGTTGCGCCTTTTGGCGCAGTGGCTATTTCACAGCAGGCTAATCAATTGGTTATTCAATTACTGGTCGAATTACCATCCCAAGAAAATACGCTATCGACTCTTCCCTTAGTCAAGAAAGCTTACACACAAATCATGCAGTATTTGCAAGATTCCAGCAGCAAGATTGATTTACCTATTCATATCCAAGGCACAGCCTTTCAGCAACGCGTCTGGCAAGCCATTGCCGCTATTCCCGTTGGACAAACCTACACTTATAGTCAGTTGGCTGAGAAATTAGGCTCAGGCGCGCGCGCGGTGGCCAATGCCTGTGGTGCTAATTGCTTGCCACTACTGATTCCGTGCCATCGTGTGCTGGCAAAAAATGGCGTCGGTGGTTTTATGCGGGGTCATCCACATGGTTTGGCCATTAAAAAGTGGTTATTAGCACACGAAGGTGTGTGTGTTGATCAGCGGTCAGGTCAGCATGAGTGAGCAAACACTTACGCTACAGTGCTCATTAGAGATAGACTTGTTCATAGACCATTTATGGCTAGAAGACGGTTTGGCAAAAAATACGCTGGATAGTTATAGGTTAGATTTATGCGCATTTGCACTTTGGGTTACAGAACATAATAAGCAATTATTAGCCGTTGAGCAGGCGGATGTTCAGCAATATCTTGCCGTTAAATTTCCGCTTAGTAAACCGCGTAGTATTAGCCGTTTAATTGCCAGTTTAAGAAGATTTTACCGTTATTTAATCCGTGAAAATAAAATGAGTCTAGATCCTACTCTTCAGATTCAATCACCCAAGTTGCCGCGCAGCTTACCTAAAAGCCTCAGTGAAGATGAAGTGCTCGCGCTATTGAATGCACCCAATGTAAACGACCGAATAGGTTTGCGTGATAAGGCAATGATAGAGCTACTTTATGCTTGTGGCTTGCGCGTGACCGAGTTGGTTGGCGTTAAGGTCACAGAAGTTAGCCTAAGTGATGGCGTGGTTCGCGTTACAGGTAAAGGCAGTAAAACGAGATTGGTGCCTATGGGAGAAGAAGCGGTTGATTGGATCTCGCGCTATCTAAGCGAAGCTAGGCCGGCGATATTGCAAAAACGCTTATGCGATGTGCTATTTGTGACTAATCGCGCAGATGAAATGACGCGCCAAGGTTTCTGGTATTTAATTAAACGCTATGCTTTGCTGGCTGGCATTACTAAGCATATGTCACCGCATGTATTGCGCCACGCTTTTGCGACGCATTTGTTGAATCATGGTGCGGATTTAAGAGTGGTGCAAATGTTGCTAGGCCATTCTGATATTTCTACCACACAGATTTACACCCATGTGGCACGTGAACGTTTAAAGAAATTACACAGTGTGCATCATCCTAGAGGTTAGTTTTTTTAAATAATATTACTGCGTTCAATGATTACACCCAAAGCCCCCAAGCCAGGCAAAATGCCCGGTTTAGCCACTTTAATTTTCACCCGTAACGCACAAAATTCGGTCAAAATTAATTGGCAAATATGCTCGGCTAAAGCTTCAACTAATTTAAAGCTATGTTCTTGTAAGGTGTCGCGTATGCGCCCAACCACCGCACCATAATCAACGGTGTCAGCAATGGCGTCGGTTTTACAAGCGCGGCCTAAATCGTAACCAATTTCAATATCCAGAATAATGGTTTGCGCTAACATGCGCTCCCACTCTGGCACGCCTAATTTGGTTTGTACTTCAACTTGCTCTAAAAATATGATGTCCATCTTGCCTTATTCTCACATCGTTATTCCCGCGAAGGCAGGAATCCAGTAATATCTGAAATAGTAAACCACAATATACCGTTGTGTAATTAAAAATAGATTTTCGCCTTGGCGGAAGTGATGGCAAAGAGAGTTTAAATGAATGAGTTAGGTTTTATTCCGGTTACCGCAGTACCCATCATCTGGATTGTTGGCGCTTATCTGCTAGGCTCAATTGCCTTCGGCATATTGGTCAGTAAAATGTTTGGTTTGCCTGATCCGCGCACCGTTGGTTCGGGTAATCCGGGAGCCACTAATGTATTGCGCAGTGGCAAGAAATCAGCTGCGGCATTAACGCTGATTGGTGATGTGTTTAAAGGCTGGTTTCCAGTTTGGTTAGCGCTACAGTCCGGTATGTTAATGTGGGTGGTAAGCGCAGTGGGCATTGCGGTATTTTTAGGCCATTTATACCCGATTCTTTATAAATTTAAAGGTGGTAAAGGCGTGGCAACTGCACTGGGTGTAATGCTGGCAATTTCGCCAATGTTAGGCTTGGCGGCCATGCTAACGTGGGTGGTGGTGTTTGCCGTGTC
>CANCPF010000047.1 GCA_947379975.1 Methylophilaceae bacterium
CCTAGCAACTCAGCTAAGTTGCCACCAGTTTCACGCTGAATAAGTACCGCAATCACGAAATATCTTAAATCAGTGCTTGGCACGCGAATCGCCAGATTACCTAACGCCTCTTGAGTCGAAATACCGTAATTGATCTCATCAAACACAATTCTAAATTCAGCAGCGATAGGCTCAGGCATTTCAGTGCCAACCATCTGCAATGCGCTGGGAAAAGCATGCCCAGCCAACATAGCTCGCGCCATAAAATCAAGTGCATCAGGCAATTGCTGCTCAATAACCCGCATACGCTTATGCTTGGCAGCTTGCGCATAAACGAGCGGGATAAAGCCAGCCGCAAGACTAATGATAATCACCACAAGGCTAGGAAAATTAACTAACCATGCCAGCACGAAGCCGCAGACTATGGCTAATAAGGTCACACTGATAAACGAAGCAACGCTCAAACCTAGCCCAGCTTGAACAAGAAGTCGATCTAATTGATGAATCCGTGGTACCTTTAATAGCACGCGCTCCATGCCCTTCGTTTTAGCCAATAGGCGTTGCTTTACTAGCGAGGCGGCTTTATAACTACCGCCTGCGGACATGGCCTGCAAACGTCGTTCTATGCGTCTTGCTTCTGGGCCTTTATAAGCATTCCAAGCGAGATATAAGCCCTCTAAAAACAGCACCACCGCAAGAAACCCTAAAACAACAAATAAATAATAGAGATAATTCACCGTGGCCTCCTAGTCATATAATTTAGTAGGATCAAACAACTCGTCAGACACAGCAATACCGTGAACGCGTAAGCGGTCGACAAATCTAGGACGAATGCCAGTAGCCCTAAAATGACCTAATACTGTGCCATCTGGCCCTATGCCAGTTTGCTCATAAGTGAAAATATCCTGCATAGTGATCACGTCACCTTCCATACCGGTAATTTCCTGAATGCTAGTAACCTTACGCTTTCCATCACTTAATCGAGAAATATGAATAATCGCTGTAATTGCAGAGCTAATCTGCTCACGCATAGCCTTTGGTGGCAAATTAAATCCTGCCATTCCTATCATATTTTCTAGTCGGGTAAGCGCATCGCGTGGCGTGTTAGCATGTACTGTCGCCATAGAACCTTCATGACCAGTATTCATGGCTTGCAACATATCAACCACTTCTGCGCCACGCACCTCACCGACAATAATGCGATCAGGGCGCATACGTAAACTGTTTCTAACCAGCATGCGTGGTGTTACTTCACCCTTTCCTTCGATATTGGGTGGTCGTATTTCTAATCGTGCAACATGCGGTTGTTGCAATTGCAACTCAGCTGCATCCTCGATGGTAATAATGCGTTCTGTAGCGGGAATGTTGCTAGAGAGCACATTTAACAACGTTGTTTTACCCGTACCTGTACCACCAGAAATCAGTAAGTTAACTTTTGCCTTCACTAACCCCTGTAACACTTCAGCCATTTCTGGCGTAAGGCTCTTCATATTCAGGAAGTCTTTCATTTGCAAAGGAATTAAGGCGAATCGACGTATCGATAAAAGAGCACCGTCTACCGCCAGTGGTGGAATAATCGCATTCACCCTAGATCCATCAGGCAAACGGGCATCCACCATAGGGCTAGATTCATCCACACGACGACCTACACCAGAGACAATTTTGTCGATAATTTTAAGTAAGTGCGCCTCGTTCTCAAAACGTACATCACTCAACTCCAACTTACCTTTTCGCTCCACATACACTTGCTTATAAGTATTAACCAAAATGTCCGAGATGGTTGGATCTGCCATCAGTGTTTCCAATGGGCCTAACCCTAGTACTTCATGCTGAATATCACGCACCAGATTGATACGCTCAGAATCATTAATCGCCATCGTTTCTTCTGAAAGTAAGCGCTCTACGACTTTTTGCAACTCTTCCCGTAATAAGTCCGGCGCCATATTTTCCATCATAGCTAAATCAACGCGATCTAATAGCTTACGATGAATCCGCGACCGCAACTCTTGATAAACACTATTGCCCATAACACCGTTTTGCACCGCAACAACCGGTAGTTGGGCCGTATTATTGTTGTTATCTTCTAATTTATCACGTAGCGACATAATGTATTTTCCTTCCTCAATTCAACATTCATTCTTGATGCCAATTGGCAGCCAATCTTGTAGATTCCGCACTTTATAAAACCCATTACAGGCACGAAGTTTTCATGCCCGATTCAGTAAACTATTCAACCAACTTTTCTTCGCAGCATGTGTACTTTTTAGCAGCGTTTGCGCAATTTCCTGCAAAGCATGTGTGACCGCATCATGCTTTGCAATTTTCATAATAGGCACGCCTTGATTAACCGAGGCTGAAACCGCTATATAACTATTAGGAATGCTTTTAAATACTTTCATATCCAACGCAGCTTCTATATCTTCGATACTAATATCACCGCGTTTTTCGTGTCTATTAAGCATCAAGTAGATTTTGTTTTTATCGTATCCTAGCGACTGCAAGGCAACAATCAGCCGTTTGGAGTCGCGAATAAAAGGCAAGCTTTCTTGCAATACTAAAAAAATCATATCGGCATAATCTAAGGCTTTTATACTGCTAGCATTAAGTGTTCGGCCTATATCTAAAACCACATAATCGTATTGATTTTTGGCCAACTTCATCAGCGCATCAATGTGCGCGGGCTTGACCTCAGCCGCATGTTCAGCATCTTCAGGCGCTGCCAGCAAGCCAAAGTTTGGTAATACTTGCACCATGGATGAAGCTAACAAAGTAGCATCTAAGCGCGAAATATTAGCCGCCACGTCAGCCAATGTATTAGCCGGCACTTGGTCAGAAACAAATAGCGCGGCATCACCAAACTGTAAGTTCAAGTCCAGCAAGGCGACTTTTTCATTTTCTTGAGCGGCAAGCACATAAGCTAAGTTACACGCCAAAAAAGTAGCGCCACTGCCGCCTTTACTGGCAATAAAGGCAATCACTTTGCCAATTTTATTTCTACCGCCGGCTTGCTTTAACTTACTTTCAACGCGCCTTACCGCTAACTGCAAATCTTCGGCCACTAGTGGTAAGTGCAAAACATCACTCACACCGCTACGCATCGCTTTCATTAAAAACTCAGACGAGGCATTTTCGCTAAAAATAATCAGTTCAGTTGCTGGGTAATGCAAGCTAAACTGTTCTAGAAATGTAAGTTGATCCAATCCATGATCCAGCCCTTCCATGATTAGAATATCTGGGCGCTCTTGTTCCGCAATTTGTGCAAGCTTGTCTGAGCCATTGTCAAATAACAATATTTCCCGCGGTGCATTAATCTCCTGCAAATGCTGGCGGATTTGCTCTTTTAACGCCTTGTTAGGTGAAATTATTATTATTTTCATTCTTTGGTTGCCATTTTATTGCTCGCCATTTTTATCAACCTGTATAACCTAAGCTTTCTGCAGGCATGGTAACTGTTGAAGCTGGAATCGGTATTTTTAGAAAGGAAAACAAGCTCACCATTGGGCTATAACAAGCTTTAGCGGTATCTGGCGCAGCACAAGCTGGACCCGGCAGACCGACAATTGACACCCGCACCAGCGCAATACATCCACTGGGATCGGTTAAGCATGCGGATATATTGTCTGCAGCACTCATTGGAAATGGATTGGGCGTAAGGCCGCTTGCCGTTAGGTACTCGATATTAATGTTGCCTGTAGTAATCTCTGCGCCTGCTGGCAAACTCGTACCACCAAACAAAGCTGCAACTTTTGCTGGGCTAGTGCTGGAGTTATCCACCCAATTAACTACTGCTACTCGCGCGGCGTGCCGTGTGACTTCTTGCACGGTATTTAACAGATAAAACAAGCGACCGAACTCTAAAATTCCAAACAACAAAGTAAAGAGCAACATAGCGACAATTGCGAATTCAATCGCAGCGGTACCAACTTGCTTGGCACATGAAATTTTTGTTAATTTGAGCATAGTCATCATCCCTAACGCATGTATCGCATGGAGGTAGATGGTGAAAGATTGACACTCCAAGCAGTCAACGTGCCATTTGGCGCAAAAAATGGAATCCAACTACCTATCGTAATTGTGTAAGCATTAACACTAACGTTCACGTAGCTCGGGCTTGCGTCACAAGGAGTGTCACAGGCCACAACAACATAGGTGCTAGAAAAATTAGGAACCTGGGCAAGAGTTGCGGCATCATTCACTATGGTTGTCGCCTCAGCAATTAATGACGAATCAACAGCTACCGTAGTACTTAGTCTCGTATTAGAAAGAAAACGTGCGCTATCTCGTGTCGCTTTGGTGAGCGCATCGTAGTACCAAAATACTCTGCCAAATTCAATAATTCCAGCCACTATGATTAGCAGAAGAACTAGTAGTAAGGCAAACTCAACGGCGGCAGAACCGCGATGCCTCAACGAATTTAAGCGGTTCCCAATGTTTGGTTGGATAGTATTCATAATTATTGGTAAAGCTTAATATCACTGGTTGGAAGTGGCGTTGGTAACAGTCCGCCAAATTCAACATAGATCTCTTTGCCTGAAGCGCTGGTAGGAACTTGCATCAGAAACTGGCCAATACCAAGCACCTTCGCTGGCCGACAAACACCGCCAGCGGTTGAGCAGTCCACAATTACTAAATTAAGCACTCTCCGTTTTGACTTACCTGGTCGATTCGCTACAGATGGTTGACTGAAAAAATTGCCACTTGTTTGTGCGTAGGGTGAAGTCTCAGGGTACGCAGTAGATGTGTTGCCAGGATATAAGCTTGTCCACTGAGAAACAGTAGCTCCTGCAGGTCTAAATCCAGACCACAACACACCATAATCAGCTGCTACCCTGCTAGCATATGGCTTCGGCTTGCAAGGATTGTTATTCTTACACGTGCCACCTGTTGCGCTATCAACAAAAGTGAGGCTCTGCTGTCCCGCATCGGGCTGCATCCATTTACTAGGCGAACCAGCAGCGTTATCATTAAAATCATAATATTTAATATTGATATCTGGTGGTGCAGTTGCAGGGTCACATTTACCCGAAGATGGATAGAGATCGAACCTAGAATCTAGCGCATCAAGCTGTGGCGTTGATATACCAGTATTGGTATTAACCGTTTGATTTACGATGGGGGTAAATCCAATTTTACCGGCACAAACATAAGGTCTAGTCGCGTTGGTGTTGGTCACAGAACAAGCACCAGGCGCTGCAGACTCCGGATCAATCCAGTACATAGTGCCAGGACCGATTGGATTTGCATCACTCACTTTATAGGACACGCCGCGCTCATAACCCAGCTCATTAGTCGTGCCCGGATCTTGTAATTGGCAGATAGCAATTGGTGTAATATCAACCTTAAATTTACCCGCTACCGCCATAGCAAAAGTACTAGTAGTGGCCATATTTGCAGACAATACATTAATAAACCAAGTGTTTAGGCTTCTAGAATTAGTATCTACCTTAAGAAAAGTCTTATCATCTGGATTCGCCTGCGCGGCGGCCAAATCGACCCATGGCCCAGTTGGAGAATCACTAAACATCAGGTTTCCAGAGGTAATAAACACAACTTTGCTATTGAAGTCATATTTATTTTTACCGCCGGCCTCAATCGCCCGAGTGACGGCATTATTCACACCAACCAAATTTCCAGTAAGCTCCTTAGCACCGCTCAGCGCAGCCGCATCCGCCGCATTTTGCAACTCAGTTTTAGCAACATAAAGGTGACCTAAATCTAGCACCAAGCCAAGCATGCCAATCAGCAACGTTAAGCAGAGCGCAACAATAATAGCTACTGCGCCGCGCTGGTGCCGCATTGCCTGCTTATTAAAGTGTTTCTGCTTATTCATCGTATTCCCCTTCATTACCTATTCCGTAGTCGCCATTACTGCAAAACTACTTAGCGCCACTACTACCTGAACTACTAGAACCAATACCTATGGTAAAGACATTACCGCTAGAGGCTGGCTGCGTAAAAGACTTGTGATAACGATCAACCGCTGCGCTAGCCGCTTGACCATCCACCCCAGCTACTGGATCTGTACTCAGTGAAGCATCCGGATTAATAATCTGTGCCGCTTTAGCAGCGTTGACCGCCTCACCAAAATGTTGGTCTAACATAGGCGTTGGGGCGCTAGCACAACTTGCCAACAGAGCTGGTGCTAGCAATGCGGTCAATATAAGTTTGAAATTTAATTTAAGACTAGCCTTAGAACACAATTTAAACGTTGATGTATGCATGATGAATATCTCCTTATTTCATTTCAAAGCCGTCTTGGCCGTTTTTTTGTTCAGAAACCACAGCGCCTGATTGTGTTGCTGGTGCAACATCGGCTTTCGCTGCAGGCTCGCTAGATTTGCTTTCTGATTTAACTTCAGGCTTGGCTTCCAGCTTACCATTCAAGAAAAACTCAGCTTTTCCAGGTTCTTTAAAGTTATCGGTAGGCAAAGTGTAATTAGCCAACAACGGTTTCACTAAACGTGGTGTTACAACAAATATCAACTCGGTCTTGTCGTTTCTGAAAGAGCTACTACGGAATAAGGCTCCAAGAATCGGTATATCACCAAGGATAGGAAAGCGTCGTATAGTTTCAGTGACGTTGTTTTTAATCAGGCCAGCAATGGCAAAACTTTGTCCATCGTGCAACTGCACCGTTGTAGAAGCTCGTCTGGTAGTAAATGACGGTAAGGCGCTACCATTTGCTGTCACATCGCTCTGAATCAATTCAGACACTTCTGGCGTCACTCTAAGATTGATTAGACCTTCTTCTAGCACGGTAGGTGTGAATTTAAGACCTACACCAAATTCTTTTTCTTCCAAGGTAATACCGCCTGTCGTGCCAGTCTGTGGTACTGGAATAAATATTTTACCCCCTGCCAAGAAGCTACCTTCCTGACCGCTAATGGCCATAATGTTAGGTTCGGCCAAAATCTTAACGACCTCATCTTTATTTTCGGCATCTAGCTTGAAATGTTTATTACCATTATCAAGAGTTAGTAGACCGCCAGTAGTGCCTGGCACTGACCCTGTGCCTAAGCTCAAAAATCCTGCCGCAATCGCATAAGCCACGCCACCATTAACCCGTGAAGCACCAAATGAAGCACCTAATTTATCCAATAGCGTTTTTGAAACCTCAGCCATTTTTACTTCTAACATCACCTGTTGTGGTGCTGAAACCTGCAACATATTAATGACTTTTTTGTCGTTACCTTTACCGCCGTAGGCTTCAGCTAAAGACATGGCTTTATCAACCTTAACAGCATCAGCAACGGTACCTGTTAGCACTAATGAATCTGCTGCGGTACTCACTTTTATGCTTTTTTCACTAGGCATCACTTGCAAAAATTTAGCTTGCAAAGCCGTTGCATCCATCGCCGTGGTGGTGCCAACCACTCTCACATCCATCACAGCGGTTTGGCCGGATTTATCCAAAATAAGCACAACCGCTGTACCCAAGGTTTTGGCATGCAACAATAACTCTCTCGGGCTGGTGACATCGACCTGCACAATTTTGTCATCATCCACTTTCACCTTTTTAAGGCTTGAGCCGACCGGCAACCTAATTAAATGAGATTGCCCAACAGAAAGTTCTAGACTAGGCACAATTTCTGTTGAAGTAGGGATAGGCCGGACTATTTTCTTAGCGCTTGTTGCCACTTTTCTTTGCGCCTGAGCCTTAGAGTCTGCCGCGTTCAGCGGTACGCTGGTCAGCAGCGAAGCGGCTAGTAATGCGGCTAGCAATTTACTGCCACAGAAGCTGCTACTACAAAATTTACTATCACCATGTAATAACTGACCAATTTCAATCTTGTGCTTATTCATCTCATTTCTCCCTGGCAATATGCCATTTCGCTTTCAAATTTCGATACTTGCAATGGTTTTACTAAACTAAGCGGCCTATTTACGATTACTTTTATTCTGTTGGCTTAAACTCTTCTATGGTTGTGGCCGTGCCGCGCACTACTTCCACTTGCTCATAAATTGGTTTTTCAACAGATCTTTTTACCGATGCCTTACGTACTGCTTTTTTAACGATAGGTTTAAACTCAGCTTTAACATCCGCCACTGGCGCTGTAGGTAAGATAGGCAACTCCACACGATTGAGCAGATTCTTCTTAGTTGAGCCATTAGTGACCACTAAACTAGTGTCAATCTGGTTGCGTAACACCAGCGATAAACTGCCTACGCTACGTGCTAAATCTAGTTTTTCAGCTTGTTCTGGCGTCACTTCCAGCGTGACCGCATTCACTACCTTTGGCTTGGTATCATCTCTACCTTGTTCTTGCGCTACCGCCAACACCAACATGTGTTCAAGCACAATTTTTGAGATGCTTTTATTCACGTTGTCGGCTTTAACACTTTCGTCCTCAGTGTTCACCACAATATCGACATAATTGCCTGGCAAGGCAAAGCCGGCTACACCAACCACATCATTCAC
>CANCPF010000048.1 GCA_947379975.1 Methylophilaceae bacterium
GTGATGGGCTTAGCCGCCAACCAAAGTATTAAAATATTGCCTAGTGCGGCTGTAGAAACAGGCAATAATATCGAACAAAATATTCAAGCCCTTATCGAGCAAGCGAGTAGCCGTAGACCAGATTTAATGGCTAGCGAGGCGCAATTAAAGGCGGCTCAAGCGAGCATAGAAGTCAGTAAATCAGCGTCTAAACCTATCGTATCGGTTGGTATTTCTAATGGATTTCAAGCGGGCAATAGTCTTTTATCTAGCGACAATTCATCATTGGGTGTGACCTTGTCAATTCCAATATTCAGCGGCTATGCGCCGACTTATAGAATACGTGCAGCGGAAGCTAATTTTGATGTCCGCGCTGCACAGCGAGATAAATTACGCTTACAAATATCGTTAGATGTATGGCGTGCTTACCAAAACTTGCATACCGCAAATGAGTCTATTAATGCCGCAGTGATATTAGTCAGTAGCGCAGAGGAATCGTCACGCGTAGCCATGGGGCGCTACAAAGCCGGCGTTGGCAATATATTAGATTCGATTAACGCACAGAGTGCATTAGCGAGCGCACATCAGCAACAAATTCAGGCGACACTCAACTGGAATATTGCTCGTGCTACATTGGCACAAGCTATCGGTAGCTTAGATAACGCCATGATCCAATTACTTCCAGCCAATAAAAATAAATAAATTGCCTTATTAGCGATAATTACTCAGCGCCATTAATCAAAAGATAATCCCGAAAGATAATTATGAGCCGCATCATTAAAAAAATCACCGTTTCAATCATATTACTAGGCATAGTCAGTAGCGCTATTTATTACTATAAACAGCGCAGCACATTACTGCCTGAGCAAATGTACCGCTTTCAGGAAGTCACAAAGGGCGATGTAGTACAAACGGTTTCAGCCAATGGTACGCTTAACCCAGTCACATTAATTAGCGTAGGCGCACAAGTTTCAGGACGAGTAAGTAAGCTGTATGTAGACTTTAATGACCGAGTAAAAAAAGGCCAAATATTATTAGAGTTAGATGATGCCCTATTCGCCGCGCAAATTGCACAATCTGAAGGGAATGTACGCAATGTGCAGGCCTCGGTGGCGTTAGCCCAAGCAAACGAAGCGCGTATACGCAGCTTATATTCTCAAGAATATGTATCAAGACAGGAGTTAGACCAAGCTGTGCAGGCATTAAAATCGGCCCATGCCCAGCTTGATACAGCACGCGGACAATTAATGCGCGATAAAACCAACCAAAGTTATTCAGTGATTCGTTCACCAGTGTCTGGTGTAGTGGTAGACCGCGTGGTGGATGTTGGACAAACCGTGGCGGCAAGTTTTCAAACGCCGACCTTAATCAAAATTGCCCAAGATTTATCCAAGATGCAGATTGATTCTAGCTTTGCCGAGGCCGATATAGGCAAGATTAAAGTCGGTCAAAAAGCGAAATTTAGTGTAGATGCATTTACCAACCGTAATTTTGAAGGCGTAGTCAAACAATTAAGGCTCAACCCAACCGTCACGTCTAATGTGGTGACTTACGACGTTGTGGTTTCCGTTGATAACCCAGAGCAAATATTACTGCCGGGCATGACGGCTTATGTGAATATTATGGTGGCCAAGCATGATAATGTGTTGCTAGTACCCAATGCTGCATTGCGTTTCAAACCAAAAGAAGATGAAAACCAAACCAGTAAATCAAGCAACAACGCTCAAGGACAAGGCAATTCACAAGCTAATGGCCAACATGGTGGTAAGAAAAAATCTGCGCAGGACAACGGTGCAAGTGGCAAGGTTTACCTGATTAAAGATGGAAAACTAAGCCCTGTACGTGTCAACATTGGCATTTCCGATGGTCACCAAACAGAAATTACTAGTACAGATCTCAAGCTAAATGACAAAGTTATTATTGGTGAAAATCAAACTAACGATGCCGCGCCATCCTCCACAAGCACGATGCGCTTTAGGATGTTTTAATGGCTAAAAATGTTGTTCAGGTGCGCGATTTATTCAAGGATTATCAAACCGCGGCAGGCGCCATTACGGTACTTAAGCAGGTTGATTTCAGTATGGAAGCAGGAGATTTTGTCGCCATTATGGGGCCTTCAGGCTCAGGTAAATCTACCTTCATGAATATACTAGGCTGCTTAGACAAACCGACTAGCGGCCAATACACGCTGGATGGCCATGAAGTGGCTAGTTTGGACAGCAACACGCTAGCTAAAATCCGCAATCAGACTATAGGTTTTGTATTCCAAGGTTTCAATCTATTATCACGTGTCAGCTTGCTAGATAATGTTGCCTTGCCCTTGGTTTATGCCGGCATCGATAAAGCTGAGCGCCAAGCACGCGCAAAGTTATTGCTGGAAAAAGTAGGCTTAGGACAACATATAAACTCCCTACCCAACCAAATTTCTGGTGGTCAGCAACAGCGTGTCGCCATCGCGCGCGCTTTAGTAAATCGGCCTAGTTTGATACTAGCGGATGAACCCACCGGCAACTTAGATAGCAAAACCAGTGAAGAAATTATGGCACTATTTTCTGAGCTTAATGCAGATGGCATTAGTATTATTTTGGTCACTCATGAATCCGACATTGCGGCACACGCTAGTCGCCAAGTACGCTTTCTAGATGGCCGCATTGTGCAAGATGTTCGTATAGTAAAAGATAACCGCGGTACGATAGAACCTGCTGATCAAGAAAAGGAGAGCAAGTAATGTTCTCAGCCATGTTAGGTGAAGCTTGGCGTGCGATGGGGGCTAATCGATTACGCACTTTTTTGACTATGCTAGGTATGGTGATAGGCGTTGCTTCTGTGGTGCTCATGATGGCCATCGGCCAAGGCGCTCAAGAATCAGTGAAAGACTCCATCAATGCAATGGGTAGTAATCTTTTTATCGTGCTTTCTGGCTCATCTACCGCTGGCGGCGCGAGGTCTGGCAGTGGCAACTCAAGCACTTTAACGGTAAAAGATGCTAATGCAATCAATGAATTAGAAGGTGTTAGTAATGTTGCGCCCATTAGCATGGGAAATGCCCAAGTAGTATTTGCTGGTAATAATTGGAGCACCAGCATTATTGGCACCACACCGACTTACTTAGACATTCGTGGTTGGGAACTGGTAGACGGCTATGTATTTTCAGATTCAGATATACGTTCAGCGACACGCGTTGCATTGGTAGGCCAAACCGTCGTGGATAATATTTTTGGCGAGGCTGACCCAATCGGCAAAACCATACGCATCAAACAAAACCCTTTTGTGGTGTTAGGGGTTTTAAAAAGTAAAGGCCAAAGTCTTGATGGTCGCGATCAAGATGATACGATTATAATTCCACTAAGCACCGCACAGCGTAAGATTCTGGGCAATCAATTTGCCGGCAGCGTGCGGCAAATTATGGTGCAAGCCAATACACCAGAAGCTATGCCTATGGTGGAACAAAATATTAACGGCTTGCTGAATCAACGGCATAATATACGTGAAGGCTCAGATAGCGACTTTTTTGTACGCAACCTCACGGCCGTCGCTAACTCTGCGGCAGAAACAACGCGTACCATGTCTTTGTTACTAGGCGCTATTGCTTCAGTTTCTTTGCTGGTTGGCGGCATTGGCATTATGAATATCATGCTAGTTTCCGTCACAGAGCGTACCAGAGAAATTGGCATACGCATGGCGATAGGCGCCCGCGAACGCGATATTTTGCTGCAGTTTTTGCTAGAGGCAATTGTTATTTCTGTCATCGGCTGCTTAATAGGTTTATTTATTGGCATTACCAGCGCTGTTTTGGTCAATAAACTAACGCAAGCTGCGGTGGTTATTTCAGGAAATTCTGTCACCATAGCGTTTGCCGTGGCGGCTAGTGTAGGCATCTTTTTTGGCTTTTATCCTGCACGCAAAGCTGCAAGACTAAATCCTATTGAAGCCTTGCGCTATCAATAAGTTAGCTTTAATTCACAAGCTTATAAAAATACAATCCCCATAAAAAAACCCAGCACTAAGGCTGGGTTTAGTTTACTCAAACGAGTGTCTAGTAATAATTATTTACCAGAACGTTTACGCTCGTTTTCTGTTAAATAACGTTTACGGATACGTATCGTTTTAGGCGTAAGTTCGACTAATTCATCATCATCAATAAACTCAACCGCTGATTCTAGTGACAACGCAACCGGTGTAATCAAACGCACCGCTTCGTCTGTACCTGATGAACGCACGTTAGTCAGTTGTTTACCTTTAATCGGGTTAACCACTAAATCGTTATCACGGCTGTGAATACCAATAACCATACCTTCATAAAGCTTGTCACCTGGTGACGCAAACATTTTACCGCGATCTTGTAATTTCCAAAGCGCGTAGGCAACAGCCTCACCGTGCTCAGCAGAAATCAACACACCATTACGACGGCCTGGCATATCTGCTTTTACTGGTGCGTATTCATCAAACACATGGCCCATTAAACCGGTACCGCGTGTCATTGTTAAAAACTCACCTTGAAAACCAATTAAGCCACGTGCTGGAATTTTGTATTCCAAACGTGTACGGCCATTACCGTCAGATTCCATGTTTTGCATTTCACCACGGCGACGGCCTAGTTCTTCCATCGCTGCACCTTGATGTTCATCTTCTAAGTCAACCGTAAGAATTTCATAAGGCTCACATTTTTGACCATCAATTTCACGGAAAACTACTTTTGGCTTACCAACTGCCATCTCGAAGCCTTCACGACGCATAGTTTCAAGCAAAATAGTTAAATGCAATTCGCCACGACCTGAAACGCGGAACACATCAGCATCTTCAGTTTCATCAACGCGTAAAGCTACGTTGGTTAAAAGCTCTTTAGTTAAACGATCACGAATTTGACGTGAAGTTACAAACTTACCTTCAGTACCGGCTAATGGTGAAGTGTTCACCATAAAGTCCATAGTCAATGTTGGCTCATCTACGCCTAAATGTGGCAAGCCTTTTGGATTTTCACGATCACAAATCGTAAAGCCAATACCAATATCATCTAAACCAGAAATAATAACAATGTCGCCTGCTTCAGCTTCTTCAACTGGCACACGCTCTAAACCACGGAAACCAAGCACTTGGTTGATTTTACCCATCGCTACTTGTTTATCACCGTTCATTATGGTCACAGCTTGACCAGTTTTAACTTTACCGTTACTTACACGACCAACGCCTAAACGGCCCGTATAAGTAGAATAATCTAGCGCTGAAATTTGTAACTGCAATGGCGCTTTGCTATCGCCAACTGGCGGCGCTACATGGCTCAAAATAGTATCAAACAAAGCACGCATGTTATCGCTAGGCGTTTTCATGTCTAGCATTGCATAGCCGTTAATCGCTGATGCGTAAACAATAGGGAAATCTAACTGTTCATCAGTAGCGCCTAAGTTAGCGAACAAATCAAACGTTTGGTTAATGACCCAATCAGTACGTGCACCTGGACGGTCTACTTTATTAATAACAACGATTGGTTTTAAACCAAGCGCTAAAGCCTTCTTAGTAACAAAACGTGTTTGCGGCATTGGGCCTTCAACAGCATCGACTAACAAAACAACACCATCTACCATACCTAATACGCGCTCAACCTCGCCACCAAAGTCGGCGTGGCCCGGTGTATCTACGATGTTAATGTGAGTGCCTTCGTAAACTACAGCAGTGTTTTTAGCTAAAATGGTAATGCCGCGTTCTCTCTCCAAATCATTAGAGTCCATCACGCGCTCAACCACCGCATGGTGAGATGCGAAGGTCCCCGCTTGTTGTAGAAGTTTGTCTACCATGGTTGTTTTACCATGGTCAACGTGGGCAATAATTGCGACGTTTCTTAATTTGCGTGACACTGTAGTAGTCATATGGTGTAGCCAGTTCGTTGGAAAGGCGCGATTTTAACACACTTAATGGCTATTTAATTTCACACAATGAATTATTAATTTGACATTCTGATTTTATTCGATATACTGCGCACTTCATTCGCAACTTAACGTTACTTAGTCGTGTTTAGATTTTAATAAATACGCTAATTAAGTTGCTTGAATCATTGCCCTGACCCTTCTGTTGCTCGTGAAATTTTGAAGCAACTATCAAGAAATCGAAATCTGATTTTTACTGGTTAGCGGCTGTGCCCGTGCGCTGGTAAAGATTATATTAGCTTGTTTAAATCGTGTTTATAAAATTGCTTGAAATTTAAAGTTGTTAGCTCAGCTTTAATGTTTTATTAAATACACACTAAACCAAATATTCTCTGCGTTTATATTGCTCTTGCTCACAAGCCTAACTAATCGCTTGTGTTCAAATGATATGCCCGTTTTTACTTAGCGCCCTTTTTGTTTTAATTACTATTGGTTATCGCTTAACGGTGATAACTTGAAAGGGAATACTTTGTCTTTTGAATCGTTAAATCTTGCTCCTGAATTACTTCGTGCTATTGAAGAATCTGGCTATACCACTCCTACTGCTATCCAAGCACAGGCAATTCCTGTTGTGACCGCTGGTCATGACTTGATGGCTTCTGCACAAACAGGTACAGGTAAAACTGCGGCATTTATGTTGCCAGCGTTAAACTTACTTGCTACACCACATGAAATTAAAAGTCGCGGTCCACGTATTTTGGTACTTGTACCAACCCGTGAACTTGCTACTCAAGTAAACGAAGCTGCACGTAACTACGGTAAATTCATCCGTGCGCGTACAGTAAGTATTGTGGGCGGCATGCCTTACCCACTACAAAACAAACTTTTATCACAACCATTAGATATTTTAGTTGCAACGCCAGGCCGTCTATTGGACCACATGGAACGTGGCCGTA
Organism: Methylophilaceae bacterium; assembly: GCA_947379975.1. Lineage (GTDB taxonomy): Bacteria > Pseudomonadota > Gammaproteobacteria > Burkholderiales > Methylophilaceae > Methylotenera. The sequence goes on from CANCPF010000048.1 coordinate 6,797, forward strand.
TCGATCTTTCACGTTTACAAATGTTGATTTTAGATGAAGCAGACCGCATGTTAGACATGGGCTTTTTGCCAGATGTTGAGCGTATTTGTAGCCAGCTTACTGCTGAGCGTCAAACACTATTGTTCTCTGCAACATTAGATGGCGACATTGCTCGCGTAGCTAAACAAATTCTTAAAAACCCAAAAACAATTCAAGTGGCTGGCCAAAAAGAAAAACATGCCAACATTGAGCAACGCTTGCACTATGTTGATGACATGACGCATAAAAACAAATTGCTTGAGCATCTATTGATTGCACCAGAAGTTAACCAAGTGATTATCTTTACTAGCACTAAACGTCATGCAGATTTGTTAGCTGAAGATTTATATGCAGCTGGTCATAAAACTGCAGCTTTACATGGCGACATGACTCAAGGTGCGCGTAACCGTACATTGACTAAATTACGTCAAGGTGAAGTTAAAGTATTAGTAGCGACTGATGTTGCTGCGCGCGGTATTGATGTACAAGGTATTAGCCATGTAATCAACTATGACTTACCTAAATTTGCTGAAGATTATGTGCATCGTATCGGTCGTACTGGCCGTGCTGGTAACACTGGTATTGCGATTTCTTTTGCCTCAAATATGGACCGTCATATCTTACGTAAAATTGAACAGTTCACTGGCAACCGTATGGACCCAACGACTGTTGAAGGCTTTGAGCCAAAACGTGCGATGAAAATGGATGGTCCAGGTAATGGCCGTGGTGATCGTGGTGATATTCGCCGTGACGCACATAAGCCAGGTGGTCGCGGTGGCTTTAAACCACGTGATGACCGTGGTGGCTTTAACGACCGTGGTCCTCGCACTGAAAGCCGTGGGGATACTCGTCCTAGTTTTAGCCGTGACAGTTCTGACAGCCGTGGTAACCGTGATTCAGCACCACGTGAATCGAATGGTAACTCAGCTGGTTATGCCGGCCGTTCAGAAAGACCATCTAGTGACCGTCCACGCAGTTTTGGTGACCGCAATGCTGGTGGCGATCGCTCAAATAGCGACCGTAGCCGTAGCGATCGTCCAAGCGGTGATCGTTCATCAGCAGCGCCAAACCGTAGCTTTGGTGACAGCGTAGCTTTTGGCAAAAAACCTTTTCCACGTGATGGCGCTAGCGCTCCTCGTGGTGACAGCAACCGTGGCGATAGCCGTGGTGACAACCGCGGTAACCGTCCAGATGCACCACGTGGTGACAACCGTGTTTTAGGTCAACGTTACGAAGGCCGTTCTGATGCACCGCGTGGCGATCGTTCAGCTGCTCCAGCGCGTCGTGATAGCAATGACAGCCGT
>CANCPF010000049.1 GCA_947379975.1 Methylophilaceae bacterium
CACAAATATTACGATGAAAAAGCCACGCCAGAAAACCCGCGCTGGCTGAATGTTGACGTAAAACTGGTGCGTAAAACGCGTTTACTCAGCCTTAAAGAGTTACGTGAATATGATGCACTGACCAATATGCGTATATTGCAACGCGGCAATCGATTATCAATTACGCCAGTTGATCCTAAAGAATGGGAATTTATTTTGGAAAAGTTAAATGCTGCTGTAAGTTAACTTATAACTTTAGCTAACCGGAAGCCCACATAATTTGCCACGAATAACTAGTAGGAGCGGCGGGGCGCCGCTCCTACCAAAAACAATAATCGATGGCAGCGCCTACTTAATTGCCGTATCTAAACTACCCATACTTTTAGGGTAAGTCACCAAACCCCAAGGCATTTTTTTATCTTCAATTTGCTGAGTCACTTCAAGCTTTTCAACATCAATCACCAAAACCGCGTCTGATTTACCGCAAGCTAATAAGATTTCTTTATCATCTGGCGTAAAGCTAAAATGCCAGCAACGGTTACCGGTAGTGATGTCTTTCACTTTTGCATAAGTTTTTGCGTCGTAAACTTCTAAAGTTTTGGCTTTATTGGCCGCCACAAAAATTCGTTCGCCTTTGCGATCATAAGCAATGCCGTATGGCGTTACGCCAGTGTCAACCGTGCGTAATACTTTAAAGTTTTTATCCATCACCATAAATTTATTGCCATATTCAAGCGTCACTACATAAGTAGTGCCGTCCGGTGATACTTTAACGCCGCGTGGTCTATCGCCGTACTCATGCGTTTTAATGGTTTTTAGTAATTTGCCTGTTTTTAGGCTGTGCACAGTTACAGTGTTGTCAGCTTCATTGGTAATGACTAATTGTTTACCATCTTTGCTAAATTCAATGCCTTCGGTTTCTGGGCCACCGATAATTTCACGTACTTTTTTGCCTAGCTTTAAATCAACAATACCGATACGCGCTGGCTCTTTATCATCATCAGCATCTTCTTTAGCAGCTGCAGCCGCAGTTGCTGATCCTGGCGCTGGCGGCGGGCCACCTTTAGCACTAGGCTCGTAAGACACATAAGCAAAGTGCCCACGTACACGCACAAACTCAGGATTTTTACCTACTGGAATTTGCTTCAACACTTCATTAGTCGCCGTGTCGATAATAGAAATACTGCCATTTTCACGAGTAGCAACAATTAGCAACTTACCATCGTCACTCACCGCTAAGCCACGCGGGCCTTCAGCTTTAACGTCAATACTGGCTGTTGAAGTCATTGTGTTTAAATCAATCACAGAGACGCCACCATCTTGATTTGAAACATAGGCTTTGCCGCGATCTGCAGCATTCACGTTCAAGCTAACAGTCAGGCTTATCGTAGCGGCCATTACTAAATGGGTTAACTTCATTCTTTTATTTCTCCGTGTGGGCAAAATTATAATATTTTTTATGTCTTTAGCTTTAAATCTGCAAATACGTGATTATCAAGTTTCGGCATTCCAAACTAGCATAGGTTCAATTTGTCGTTGCTAGCATAGGTGAGTGGTTTAAGTTGAGACATATCATTATGCAAGAATTGAGCCTGTGGCTTAATCGATAAAATACAGAGGCTTATGAATTTGCTATTTTACTTATGGCTCAATACAACCACCATCATGGCTGTATTGAACCAATTTTGTAAGGAAGTTATCCTAAAAATAGTTTATAGGCAGGGTTGTTAGTTTCATCCCAATGAGGATAACCGAGCTGATCTAGAAATTTGCTAAATTCGCCAGCATCTTGAGGTGGTACCTGCATGCCAACCAGCACTCGACCAAAATCTGCGCCATGATTCCGATAATGGAATAAACTGATATTCCAATCTTGCCCCATCGTTTCTAAAAACTTCATTAACGCACCCGGTTTTTCTGGAAACTCAAACCTAAACACCACTTCATTTTCTGCTTGCGGTGCATGACCACCGACCAAATGGCGTAAATGTAGTTTCGCCACTTCGTTATCAGTTAAATCTAGTGTGGGTAAACCTTGCGCTTTTAAATTTGCAACCAAAACATCCGCTTCAGTTGGGTCAGCAATAGCAACTCCCACAAAAATGTGTGCTAGTTTTGGATCAGAATAACGGTAATTAAATTCGGTGATATTACGGTCGCCTAATAAACGACAAAAGGTTTTGAATGCACCTGGTTCCTCAGGAATCGTAACGGCTAAAACTGCCTCACGTTTCTCGCCAATTTCGGCGCGCTCGGCAATAAAGCGTAGGCGGTCAAAGTTCATGTTTGCGCCAGAAGCAATACCAATCAAGGTTTTACCGCTTAGTTTATTGCGTTTGGCATATTCTTTAATTCCCGCTGTAGCTAGTGCGCCAGCCGGTTCTAGAATGCTACGTGTATCTTCAAATACATCTTTAATAGCGGCGCAAATCGCATCGTTATCCACCACGATCATTTCATCTACATATTGCTGACAAAGCGCAAATGTATGCACACCGACTTGCTTTACCGCTGCACCATCGGCAAAAAGTCCCACTTGCTCAAGTATCACACGTTGACCTTGCTTGAGTGATTCTGTCATTGCTTCAGAATCTTTAGCTTCTACGCCTATGACTTTAATCTCCGGCCGCAAGGCTTTTACATAAGCGGCCACGCCAGCAAGTAAACCGCCACCGCCAACACAACAAAAAATCGCTTCTATAGGTTCTGGATGTTCATTTAAAATCTCCATGCCTATCGTACCTTGGCCGGCAATCACATCGGGATCATCGTAAGGATGAACAAAAGTCAGACCTTCAGTTTTTTCAAGTTCAAGTGCACGCGTATAAGCATCAGAATAACTATCGCCAAACAGTACCACTTCAGCGCCACGTCCTTTAACTGCATTAATTTTAATGAGTGGCGTAGTAGTTGGCATAACAATAACCGCACGACAGCCAAGCTTTTGCGCGCTTAATGCCACGCCTTGTGCATGATTACCCGCGGAGGCAGCGATAACACCCCTTGCCAGCACATCGGCAGGTAAATGTGCCATTTTGTTGTAAGCGCCACGTAGCTTAAATGAGAATACCGGCTGCATGTCTTCACGCTTTAATAACACCGTGTTTTGTATGCGTTTTGATAAATTTGGCTGCAATTCTAACGGCGTTATTTTTGCCACATCGTACACAAGTGAAGTTTTTATTTTATTCAAATAATCGTTAATAGTCAGTGCTGAGTCATTCATGGTGAGTCTTTGGCATGCATTAGGTAATTTTCAATCATTACCATGCAGTGTATAGTGATAGATGTTTGCAATTATAAAGAAAAAATAAGGATTTAACTAAAAATGGCATATACCCAAGACGAATTAAAGCAACAAGTAGCACGCGCAGCCGTTGAATATGTAAAAGGCGGCATTATTGGCGTGGGCACAGGCTCAACCGCAAACTTTTTTATTGAAGAATTAGCTAAAGTAAAACATAAAATTGACGGCGCTGTCGCAAGTTCTGAAGCTACAGCCCAACGCTTACGCGCACATGGCATAGAAGTGTTTGATCTGAATAGCGTAGATGGTATGGATATTTATGTAGATGGCGCTGATGAAATTACCGAGCACATGCACATGATTAAAGGCGGCGGCGGCGCATTAACGCGTGAGAAAATCGTAGCGGCAGTCGCAAAGCAATTCATTTGCATCTGTGACGAAAGTAAATACGTGCCAGTATTAGGCAAATTCCCTTTACCTGTTGAAGTGTTGCCAATGGCTAAAAGCTATGTAGCGCGCGAATTAGTTAAATTAGGTGGGCAGCCTGCTTTACGTGATTTTAAAACAGACAATGGCAACGTGATTATTGATGTGCATGGCTTAACCATTACCGATCCTATCGCGATGGAAGCTAAAATCAACCAAATAGTTGGTGTAGTGACTAACGGCTTATTTGCCGCACGCCCAGCGAATATTTTGTTATTGGCCACCGCTGACGGTGTTAAAACGTATAAATAAAATTGAACAATATTGCCGGTAGTATTTCTAAAAAGCATTATTTGAAATATTACTGTCATATTTGACAGCTACTATTGCATGTTAAAATGCCTCAAAAAGCATAAACACAAGAGAAAAACTTCAAGGAACAACAATGCAAACTGAACACACCTTTAAGCAATATGATGCAGAATTAGAAGCCGTGCGTGGCAAAGTGCTTGAAATGGGCGGCTTGGTTGAACAGCAAATTATTAGCGCACTAGATTCATTGGTAAAATTAGATCCTAATCTTGCTAAAGAAGTGATGGAAAATGATAAGCGCGTAAATACCTTAGAAGTGCAAATTGACGAAGATTGCAGCCATATTATTGCTCGCCGTCAGCCAGCCGCTGGAGATTTACGTATGGTGATGATGATGGTAAAAACCATTACCGACCTTGAACGTATTGGCGATGAAGCGACTAAAATTGCACGTACTGCACAAAAAATATACGAAGAAGACCGCATGTATAAACCGCGCTTTAACGAAATTAAAGCTATGGTTGCATTAGTACGTGAAATGTTACGCACATCTTTAGATGGTTTTGCTCGCCTAGACGTGAGTAAAACGGTTGAAGTGGCCAGACAAGATGAGTTGGTTGATGAACATTTCCGTGCCGCCACTCGCCAATTGATTACCTATATGTTGGAAGATCCTCGCACGATTTCAATGTCTTTAGAAGTGCTGTTTGTAGCGAAAGCGATTGAGCGTATTGGTGACCATGCGAAAAATATCGCAGAATATGTAGTGTATATGGTCAAAGGCAAAGACGTTCGCCATACTTCGGTACAAGAGATGGAACGTGAAACTTTAGCGCCTTAATTCGGCAAGTAGTTTAGTTCTGATTAATCATTAAAAAGCGCCTTCTAGGCGCTTTTTAATTGGCTTATCAGTAGTCGTTCAAGCGGATTATTTAGCTTCTGGCACATAACCCAAAGCGGTATCTGCACCTTCACCAAAAAAATATTTTTCAGTTTGTTCTGTTAAATATTTACGTGCAGATGGGTCTGCTAGGCTTAGGCGGTTTTCGTTAACTAGCATGGTTTGTTGCTTTAACCATGCTGCCCATGCTTCTTTAGAAACGTGCATATAAATGCGTTTGCCAAATTCACCTGGGTACGGAGGAAAATCCATACCGTCTGCTTCTTTGCCTAATTTAATACAATTAACTGTGCGTGCCATAATAATTTACCTAAATGTAATGTTGCAAAAACGTAATGATAGCGCATGTTAAAATATGCGGATTAAAAATCTATGCTTTAAATTTTAAAGCCTATTGTAAAGAGAACAAATAATGCAAACTTCGACCAACAAACCCAGCAGAAAACCTAAACAGCCACCAGTCTCTAAGCACTTAGGTGTCAGCCCATTTAAAGGCAAAACTGGCGTGCGCCGATTGATTAATGCTTGCGGTTATTCAATAGAAGGTTTTGCTGCTGCGTTTAAACATGAAGATGCTTTTCGACAAGAGGTTTTTCTTGCCGCCGTATTGATTCCACTGGCATTTTATTTGGGCAAAAGCCCAATAGAACAAGCGCTGATGGTGGCTAGCGTATTGCTGTTACTGATTGTGGAATTATTAAACTCAGCGATTGAGGCGGCGGTAGACCACACCTCAACCGAGCATAACTCACTAGCCAAACAAGCCAAAGATATCGGTAGTGCCGCTGTGTTTTTAGCGTTAACAATACTGGCTACCACTTGGGGTTTATTACTGCTAGGATAATCCGGCAGAGTTCTTACCCTCCGAACTAAAAATCACTACGCAAACCTATCATCACTGAACGAGCGCCTTGCGGTGCAATATCTTTTAAAAATGAAGCCGAATCACGAATATCTTGGTTGAGTAAGTTATTGGCTTTTGCAAATAATTCAACATTAACTTTGGTCGGTAATTTATAGGTGACCAGCGCGCTTAGATTTGTATATCCATTGGTAGCTAGCTCGTTGCTAGCTATACGCTCTTGGGCGAAAGCATGTAATACATTTAGCCGCGCACCAAAGCTATTTTTTTGATATTGCAAGCCTGCACCTACTCTAAGCGGCGCAATGCGCGGTAAAGCCTCGCCAGAGCTAAGGTTAGTAGCACGCACATAATCACCGGTCAGCTTCAAATCAAGATTGTCATGAAGATTAAATTTTCCTTCAGCTTCAAAGCCTTTAAAACTTGCTGGTAGTGCGGTAAATTTGGCTTCTGGTAAACCTGCTTGCAAGTTGCCTGTTTCAAGCAATCCAATGAAACTACTAAAGCGTGTGTAATAAGGCCCAGCACTAAAGGAGTTTTTACCATCTTTCCAACGAATTTGCGCATCAATGCCATTTGAGCGCTCTTTACTAAAGCTGCTATTGCCTAGCTCGTACTGGCCTGTCGCTAAGTGAGCACCATTCGCATAAAGCTCAAAGTAGCTAGGCGCACGCTCGTTATGAGAGATATTGCTGGCCAATGTCCAATTAGGCGTAAATGCATAAAGTCCACCTAATGCATAGCTAGTAGGGTTGAAGCTCGCATTTTGTGCGCTAGGGTTTTTAGCCCAAGCGCCAGCGTCTACCGTAGTATATTCAGTGCGGCCGCCTAAGCTAAATTTAAACTGCTCTATCGGCAGCTCTTCATAAACATAAAGCGCTTTGCTTTGACTGTTTGTACTCGGCACAAAAGCTTCTTCGCCAAGCGCTGCAAAGGTGGTATTTTGAAATTGCAGGCCAACGACTCCGCTCATATTGCCAAGTTTGGCATGTCCAGCTTCTAGCGAACCTTCAATGCCACTGTTTTTAAATGTAGTACCAACAATGCCAGCATCAATCTCTTGATGTTGGTAATCGGTGTGCGCTAAGCGAAATTTGACACGATTAACGATGTTGCCTAAATCAGTGAATTCAGAGGCAATATCCCAACGCTGGCTTTTCATATCAATACGCACATTTTGTTCTGCCACAGTGCCATAGTTGCTATTAAAGCCCGAGTAAGAGGCTCCAAGATAACCAGTATCAAAGGTCAGTGATGCGCCCAATGCACCACCATCGCTTGTGGCACTACTGTTTTTCAGTGTGCCATTATTGGTTTGTAGCGTACCATCAACCAGCGCTTTTCGATTCGATACGGCAAAACCAGGAATAGTTAAATCATTGCTTTTGCGGGCATAAGCATCTGCATGTATGGCTATTTGGCCATTACCAACATCAACCACGCCAGCCATATTACTTTCGTTCGCGGGCCCACCTAGACGCGCTTCAGTTCTACCAGTGATACCCTCTAATTTTTCAGTGGGAATGCGATGATCAACGGCATTAACCACACCGCCCACAGCGCTACCCCCATAAAGCAAAGCGGCTGGGCCACGGATTACATCGATCTGTTCGATTATTAATGGATCGACTGAAACGGCATGGTCAAAACTGAGGCTGGAGGCGTCCACCACGCCGACACCATTTTGCGTAATACGCACGCGTTCAGCATCAAGACCGCGGATAACTGGACGCGAAGCATTGGGGCCAAAGCTGGTTGAACTGACCCCGGGCATACCATTTAAAGTTTCGCCCAAAGTGCTTTCACGTTTGAGCGATAACTCGCGACCATTCAATACGGTCACCGGCACGATGAGTTGATCTGCGTCTAAACCTAGCGGATTGCCAGTGACCGCAACGGTAGGCAAATCAATATTAGTAATGGTTTCTTTATTAGCGGCAGATTCGTCCGCAAAACTCAGCGGGCTGATAAATGCTGCCACTAGGCTTAAAAATAGCGGTTTGTAAGATAGTACAAGTTTAGGCTGCAATATGGATTGCAGTTTAATTGATGCGTTTTTCATGAAAGTCTCGCCTAACAATAGTAAACATAGCCATTAAAATGGCTGCAGATTATTTAACTGTTAAACGAGGCAGGGCGGCGCGCGGGCTGAATAAGTACGAGGTTTTGTAGCGCTGAAGCTTTGTAACTGGCTACGACTAATTACGTTAGATGTGCTAGTTAATAATAACGCAATATGACTACTTGATATTGCGCCGCCCAATTCAGCATAGCCGACACACTTTTCACAAGTATGCCCATGCGTAGCTTGATTGTTTTTACCAGCACTATTAGCGGTATTTTTAGCTGTGCTGTAATCCTGTTGCTGATTTAGCG
>CANCPF010000050.1 GCA_947379975.1 Methylophilaceae bacterium
ACTTCTGGGCTTCTTAGTTTCAAATGTTTAGTTTTTTGTCCATGCGTACGCTCACGCCATAGCTTAAAAGAACCTAATTTTAAGTTGGCTCGCATAATCTTAATCACGCCGTCTTGGTTTACTCCAAATTGATGCTCAATGGCTTCGAATGCCGTTCTATCTTCCCAAGCCATCTCAATAATGCGCGAAATATCACTCTCGGTGAATGTTTTCTCCGTTGAATCTTCTTTTAGCAACAACGTTTAATTCCTTTCCATTTGCTATCTTGCCATAACTTAAAAAACTCTTTTCTTGATAATGCTGCGGGCGCATCTAAGCTAGAATCGTGAAACTCCAAGTGATGTTTTAAATAAATGTCGTAGGCATCATCGCCAGTCAATCTGCGTAAAATATGCCACAAATGTTTTATTCTTTGTAACATTAATCTCTCACCCAATCTTCTACTAATCTGCTTGGTTCGTGTGCAACTTCTGTTAGTGGTAATAAGGGTTTACCAGTCAAATATCTCAGAGTAACACGCGCAGTATCAAAAATGACTATCCACAACACTACTACAAAAAACATTGTTAGATAAGCATCTAACTGCTGATTGAATATTAAATGTGGTGCTACCGCTGCTTTTTCTGGTGGTAAGGTACCTGCAGCAAGTTTTGTTGCTAAATCGTTAGCCGCGGCAAAAAATCCTACACGTACGTCATCACTAAAAATCTTTTGCCATGCCGCGGTTGATGTGACGATTACTAACCAAGCTAATGGTAAACCTGTTATCCAAGCATATTTAAGTTTGCCTGATTTAACCAAAATTCCTGTTGCTACACATAAGGCAATGGCAGCGAGCATTTGGTTCGCAATGCCGAATAAAGGCCATAAAATATTAACGCCGCCATTTGGATCAATGACACCAATATATAAGAAATAACCCCAGCCTGCGACAACTAATCCACTGGTGAAAATGACAGATGGCATCCATGAAGTTCGGCCGATTTTAGGCCAAATGTTACCTAGCATATCTTGTAACATGAATCGACCAACACGCGTGCCAGCATCCAGCGTAGTGAGTATGAAAATAGCTTCAAACATAATGGCAAAGTGGTACCAGAGTGCTAGCATGCTTTTGCCAAAGGCATTGCCGAATATGCTTGCCATGCCGACTGCTAGGCTAGGTGCGCCGCCGGTGCGTGCAAATAAACTGTTTTCACCCATATCTTTAGCCAATTGATTCATTTGATCTAGCGTCACTGCAAAGCCCCAGCTATTGATTTTAGCAATGGCATCTACCGCCTCTTTTCCAACCACGCCAGCTGGGCTGTTGATGGCGAAAAACACGCCAGGCTCAAGCACTGTAGCGGCTATCATCGCCATGATCGCAACAAAGCTTTCTAGCAGCATCGCACCGTAGCCTATCATGCGAATATCACGTTCATTAGCTAATAATTTAGGTGTGGTGCCTGAGGCAATAAGTGCATGGAAACCTGAAATTGCGCCGCAAGCAATGGTGATAAATACAAACGGAAATAGCTTGCCGCCAAATATTGGCCCTGTGCCATCAGTAAATTGTGTGAGCGCTGGCATGTGTATATGCGGCTGTAAAATTAAGATGGCAACTGCTAGCAAGGTCACCGTGCCTAATTTCACAAAGGTAGATAAATAGTCACGTGGTGCCAGTAACAGCCATACCGGCATGACAGCCGCCGCAAAACCATAGGCAATTATTGCCCACGCAAGGCTTAAACCATCATGGTCAAATAGCCCACGTAAATTTTCGTTATGGTTAATCCAGCCACCGCCGACCACGGCTAGTAATAGTAAAATAACACCTAAAATAGATGCTTCTAGAACACGTCCTGGGCGAAAATTGCGCATATAAAAACCAACTAGCATGGCGATGGGGATTGTTGCCGCTACGGTAGAAGTTGCCCATGGGCTGTGTTTCATCGCATTCACAACGACTAATCCCAATACGGCGATCAAGATAATCATGATTAAAAACGTACCAATAAGCGCCGCGGCGCCGCCTATAGGGCCAATTTCATCACGCGCCATTTGCCCCAAGCTACGCGCATCGCGTCGAGTTGAGAAAAATAGCGTCACCATATCTTGTACCGCGCCACCTAATACCGCTCCAATTAAAATCCATAGCGTACCGGGTAAATAGCCAAATTGTGCTGCTAGCGTAGGCCCGACTAAAGGCCCAGGCCCCGCAATGGCGGCAAAGTGATGGCCAAATACTACCCATTTATTAGTTGGAATAAAATCACGACCGTTTTCTAGTCGTTCCGCAGGGGTGGCGCGTGTTTCATCTATCGTTAATACTGTGGCGGCAATCCAAGCCGCATAAAAACGATAAGCAATGGCATAAACGCACGCTGCAGCGGCAATAAACCATAAGGCGCTGATACTTTCTCCGCGATTTAGGGCAATAGCGCAAATAGCCGCTACGCCTAAAGTTACGACACAAAGCCAAATAATTGTTCTAATGTTCTTATGCATAATAGGCGCTATAAATAAATGGTTTAATAATGATTGTAAGTATAAATCAGAGCTGCACTTTTAACTTAAATCTCGTTCAAATCTAACTTAAATCTCATTTAAAGCAGCGACTTAAATTTTAGCTTCAAACCTTAGATTAAATTTAAAATTTAAACCAGCTAAGCTTAATGAACCTAACATGCGGTTAGTTGCCAATGTTAGTATAGTTATTCAATACATAAGACCTTACACACATGCAATCTGCTAAGAACGTAGCTCCACAATCCCATCTTCAAGCACACGCCAAACCTCCGGCTAAGAAACTATCTTCGCTGGCTAATTTGTGGCCCTTTTTACGTCCTTACCAATCACGCGTATTTCTAGCATTTGTATTATTGTGCTTAGGATCTGCCACGCTGCTATTGGTACCATTGGCTTTTCGAGACTTAATCGACTTTGGTTTTATCGGCAATACAACGTCAACTGAAACACATAAAGGCTTAATAGGCGCATTAAGCTTAAATGGACATTTTTTAGTGATGTTCGCTCTTGCGGTATTTTGGGCCTTGATGATTGCTACGCGTTATTACACAGTAAGCTGGGTCGGTGAGCGTGCTACGGCGGATTTGCGTAGTGCCGTATATGCCCGCGTGATGACACAATCACCACAGTTTTTTGAGACGACACAAACAGGTGAAGTGTTGTCTAGGCTGACTGGCGACACGACCTTAATTCAAACGGTAGTAGGCAGCTCAATTTCAATGGGGCTACGTAGTTTGTTTCAATTCATCGGCGGCATGGTGATGCTGGCGGTGACTAATTTATATTTATTCTCACTCAATATTGGATTGATGTTATTGCTGATATTGCCGATTATTCTTATTGGTCGCTCAGTGAAGAAGCTCTCGCGTGAATCGCAAGACCGTATTGCTGATAGCTCCGCGATGGCTGGCGAGATACTTAATGCTATGCCTACCGTGCAATCGTATACACAAGAACAACGCGAAATAGCACGTTTTAGCAAAAGTGCTGATGTGAGCTTTATCACCGCATTAAAAAGAGTACGCGTACGTGCGATGCTCACTATGATTATGGTGACGGCGATATTAGGCACTATTATTTTTGTGCTGTGGATAGGCGCTCGTCAAGTGAGCGCTGGTACTATGACAGGCGGAGAACTTGCCTCATTTGTCCTCTATGCGCTGATGGTGGCTGGCGCAGTTGGCACCATGGCCGAAGTTTGGGGTGATGTGATGCGCGCGGCTGGGGCAACCGAGCGTTTGTTAGAACTGTTACATGCAGATGCGGCGATTAAAGAGCCAGCCAATGCACAAAAACTGATTAATCCAACACACGCGGCTATTGAGTTTAAAAACGTGGTTTTTTACTATCCCTCTAGGCTGCAAGTTGCTGCGTTAGATGGTGTATCACTCAGCATTGCTGCGGGTGAAACCGTGGCGCTGGTCGGCCCTTCTGGTGCCGGTAAAACGACATTATTCCAATGTTTACTTAGATTCTATGAGGTTGATGCTGGGCAGATTAGTATTAATGGTCAAAATATAGATTCACTAGGTTTGTATGACTTGCGCGGCAATATAGCCACAGTGCCGCAAGACCCGGTAATATTTTCAGCCAACGCACTGGAGAATATTCGCTACGGCAAGCCAGATGCGACAGATGATGAAGTGATTGCTGCAGCAAAAGCTGCACAGGTAGACGAATTTGTGCAAAAACTTCCCGATGGCTATCAAACCTTTTTAGGCGAACGCGGCACCAGATTGTCTGGCGGTCAGCGCCAGCGTATCGCCATTGCCCGGGCTATACTTAAAGATGCGCCTATCTTGTTGCTGGATGAAGCGACTAGCGCGCTAGATGCAGAATCTGAGATTTTAGTGCAGCAGGGCTTAAATGCTGCCATGCAGGGACGCACCACGATAATGATCGCGCACCGTTTAAGCACGGTACAAAAAGCCAATCGAATTATTGTGCTGGAAAATGGAAAAATTGTCGAAATTGGTAGTCCAGCACAGTTGCGTGAACAAGGCGGTTTGTATGCTAGGTTGGCGGCTTTACAGTTGGCTTAAATAGCCGCCCTTTTTATTTAAGCTAGTTTGTTAGGCTTAGTTTAAATCTTTGCATAATAGGCATGCATCATAATGGTATGGTGCATATCTGATTAATAGTTGAACGAACAAAAAATCCACCAACTCAAAGAGATTGGTGGATTCAATGTTTAGACTTTGCTAAACAATTACATTTAAAAGCAATGCAATTGAATATTTAGTCTGTTTTACTACGCCAATACGACGCTTATAGCAAAAAACTATTTAAGTTTAGTTTCTTTATATAAAACATGCTGACGAACAACTGGATCAAATTTCTTGATTTCCATTTTGCCTGGCATAGTACGTTTGTTTTTAGTAGTGGTATAAAAATGACCTGTACCAGCACTTGATTCTAGTTTAATTTTTTCACGCATGACTCAAATTCCTTATTTAGCTAAATAAATTTAGCTTAGATTTTTTGGCCGTCAGCACGCATACCAGCAAGCACGGCATCAATACCGTTTTTGTCGATAGTACGTAAAGCAGCGTTAGTAATGCGCATGCTTACCCAGCGGTTTTCGCTCTCAACCCAAAATTTGCGGTTTTGCAAATTAGGTAAAAAACGACGTTTTGTTCTGTTGTTAGCGTGAGAAACATTGTTACCCACCATTGGCTTTTTGCCAGTTACCATACATACACGTGCCATGGTTAATCTCCAAACTTCTGCTTTTTTCGAAAGACCGCAATTATAGTACTAAAGCTAATATTATCTCAAGGTAAATATGAATAATATTTACGCTTTATTAGCTAAACAGTCTGCTTTACGTAAATTAAAGCGATATCTGTTTAATATTGTGTACTAAATGCGACAAATTTAATGCTTGCCAGTACTACCAAAGCCACCTTCACCACGTTCGCTGGCATCAAAATCATCGACTACATGAAACTCCGCTTGCACCACTGGCACAATCACCAACTGCGCGATGCGTTCCATAGAATTAAGCTCAAATGCAGTATTACTTCTGTTCCAGCACGACACCATTAGTTGGCCTTGATAATCTGAATCGATCAAACCCACTAAATTGCCCAGCACAATGCCATGCTTATGGCCCAAACCAGAGCGTGGCAAAATGATCGCGGCATAATAGATATTATCTAAGTGTATCGCTATGCCAGTAGGAATGAGCGTGGTTTCACCGGCTTGCAGAGTGATGGGCGCGTCTATGCAAGCGCGTAAATCCAGCCCGGCTGAGCCTGTAGTGGCATATGCTGGCATTTGCTCACGTAGGCGATCATCCAGTATTTTTAAATCGACGATAATTTTCATGGAAATCTCAGTAAATTAGAAAGTGAACATCAACCGGCATTAAACACTATTTGCTAAATAAAATCACTATGCGGGTTGATTTACTTTTTTGCAGGTAATGAATAATAAAAAACTCGCCGGAGCGAGTTTTTTTATTATTCAAATTAACTGCTTAGAGCCTATAGCTTACATTTAGCCCCATTAGCCAGTTGCGACCTGCTGCTGGCTCAAAAAACCTACTATTCGTGTCGTTTACGCGCACTGAGCCAATATAGTCTTTATCGAATAAGTTCTCTATGCGAGCGTATTCACTAATGCTCCAGTTTTTTATATTCTGTTTGAAGCCAGCTCTTAAGTTGAAAACAGAGTATGAAGGCGCTGCATCACTATTTACATCATCAACGTAGACTTTACTGTTATAACGGCCTTCAAACGCAGTTGAAAAACCTATGCTTGGAGCTTTCCAAGATACTTCACCGTATACTTGGTTGCGATATGTACCCGGAATGTAATTGCCAGAAGCTATTGACCCGTAAGCAGAATCAAATTTTGCGTTAAGGTAGGTGTATGCTGCATATAAACCAATATTATGGTCTAGCTGAGTCTCTGCAGAAACTTCAATGCCCTCGCGTTTAGTTTTTCCCGCGTTAGTATAAACTGCATAGGTTCCAGTTGCTGTGGCTACTATCTCATTTTGTGTATTACTTCTGAAAACAGCTACATTCATTCTTGTGTTGTCTAGAATATATGCCTTAATGCCAGCTTCATAGTTATCACTAGTGCTCGGTTTTAAATTTAGGTTTGGTCCGCTACCACTTGTATCGCTGTAAGCTGCTTCAATAAAGGTTGGGGTTTCAAAACCTTTCCCGTAGTTTGCATATAAATTTAATGCCGGATTAACTTTCCATACTGCGCCAACTACTGGAGTGGTTTTCGTGTGGACCACAGAGCCGGATGTATTTTGGAATTGCTTGTATAAAGTTGTGTCAGATAGGTATCTGACTTGATCAACTAAATTATCCTCAACTTTTAGCGTCACTTTCGTCTTTCTTATTCCAGCATGCAAATCCACATTGTCTAATGCAGACCATTGTGCTTGAATAAATTGATCTGAGTTAGTGGCAATATCTTTTTCATTTCTATTATAGTTTGTAATCGAGCTTGTTGATTTTGCAACACCGTTAAGCGCACTTAAGTCGGTTCTATCGTCATTCATTATTCCGTAAGTTAGTCCTGCCGTTACGGAGTATGGACGGCTGAATAGCTCACCTTTATTTGTCCAACGCAATTCACTACCCCAGAAGTCTCTAGCAATTTGGCTTGCTCTTCCACTAGTTGAAGTGCCACTTAGTGAGAGGAATTGAAGGTTATCTCGGTGACCAATATAGCTGATTAAATTAACACTGTTGTTTTCATTAATCTCATGTTCAATATTTACCCCAATCTGTCTATTGCTTCTAGAAACTCGTGTGTCGGCAGCTATTGCTGATGTTGGAACGGCTCTAGGACTTAAAAAGGCTGAGGGTTCTAAATAGCCGCTAGAGCTTGTTGCTGTTCTTTTTAAACCTAATGGGTCTTGTGCCTCTTGGTCAAACCAGTTGGCTAACACTGAAATGCGGGTCGCTTCATTTAGGTTAAATTTAAATTTAGCTGTAGCTTGTTCTTTCTTAGAGGCGCTGTGATCTCTATAGCCATCAGATTCAAAGTTGGATAAATTTAACATGTACTCAACACCACCTTGGGTGCCGGCAGCGCGTAAGTTTTCTTTGGTGGTGTTATAGCTACCGAATAATACGCCAGCACTTACTTCGGGGGTTTTTGGCGCATCTTCGGTCAGCAATTGAATCACACCACCTGAAGAGCTGCCATACAGTGCTGAAAATGGCCCGCGCATGACTTCAATCGATTTTATTGCGCTAAGGTCGGCACTGCCTGGTGTGCCACTGCCATCTGGCATGCTTAGCGGAATTCCGTCTACATAAATGCGAATGCCACGAACACCAAAGCTGGAGCGCGCACCAAAGCCGCGTGTTGAAATCTGCGGGTCTTGAGACATTTGTGTCCGGCTTTGTGCCGTAATACCAGGCACGCGAATTAAGCTTTCAGATAACGTCATTTGCAATTGGCCGTCTTGAATGTCTTTCTTTTCCACAACATCAATTGCTACTGGTAAGTCGAAGCTGTTTTGCTCAACACGTGTAGCCGTAACCACCACAGGCGCAGTGATTATTGTCTGCTCAGAAACCTCCGCAGCAATGA
>CANCPF010000051.1 GCA_947379975.1 Methylophilaceae bacterium
ATACATCGCTCCTTGCATCAAGGTGATGAGGAAATGGATAGGCCAGTTTCTGTAAAAGAGAATTACAAGGTCATACGAAAAGTCATCCGAGATAAGTTTAGCTTTTATCGTGAAATGGGTGCGCCAGACGCAATGGTATGGCAGGGCATCAACACACCGCAATGGTTAATCACAAGTCTCAGTGAAGAGGACAAGGATTTGTATGGATTGTTTTATGCAATTCCTGAAGAGCAAGACCTTCGCTACAACCGCATTGCCAGACAGCGAAAGGTAAGTAAATTTGATTTGGTTGAAATACTTAAAGATAAGTATGTTGAGTTAAACCCTGAGAGTAGCCCTAGTGAGGTTACGAATCGTGTCTCTTGTTCAGAGCAGTTGTTTTTAGAGTAAAAAATATCCTCATTCTTGAGGGAAGTCACCAATTAATTCTATGAAATTAAGGAGTTCTCATGACACCTGGACCCACGCTACTTAAGGCTTGCAATAAATGTGGCGGTTTAAGTTGGACTGGCACATTTGCCTCAACCAATACATTTGGAGCCAAGTTTTGGCCTGACGGGAAAATTGATGCTCCAATGCAACCAGACGAGCATTGGCTAGTTCTATGTGGCCATTGCAACCAACCTATATGGGTCGATGAAACAGAAGAAATAGACGGTTACTGGAGTTACAAACGGCTATCTTACGTTGGTTATAGAAGGTATATGGGCGTTGATAAGGAATGGAATGAACGGGGTCAAAATAGATTACGTCCTAGAAGCATCGACGATTTTGACAATAACTATGACTCAGAAGCTTATGAATACTTTAATGGCAATATGTCATGTGATCAAGAAGCTAATTATGATGAGAAAAGGCGAATAGCTTACAGTATTTATGTTGTCAACCTGAAAGCGAAGTATCCAAATACACAAGAATATAAATCCACAACGGTGGCTGACCTACAAGATACGCTTAATCAAAATTCACTTAGCCTCAAAAAGGAAGTTTATATAAGATTACGCTTGATGCGTTTATATAACGATGTTAATCGAGATAATCCCGAGCCCCAACCTGCATTTGAAACTCAATATGCCAATTGGATACAACTTATAAAGTGTCTAAGCGAGGAGGGTACCTCTGCACGACAAAGAATACCAAACGATTTTTTAGTGGCTGAAATATATCGAGAAATGGGGAGGTTTACAGAAGCAGTAGAAACTCTCAATAAATGGACATTTGAAAAACGTGGCGAAGGGTATGAGCGTGAACTAATCAGGAAAAATAGACTTGTTAAGCTGTGTGACAATCAAGATGCTAGAGTTATGGCTATAGCAGAATAATAATAATTTTCAGGGTACGGGGTACCTCAAATATTTAAAGCTGAGCAGAGCGATAAGTCTTATCGACTAATTTTAAAGAGGTAATGAGAGTTTTGGATTAGTAAATGGAAACACCATACATAAAGCATATTTTTGGGTCTGAAGTGGATAATAAGCTTGCTAGTCAGTTGGGATGGCTGACTACTGGGGTTGCGTCGTCAATATCTTGGCCATCAGCTGATGTTTGTATTCAATATCTTGGAGATGATTATTTTCTAAGAGGATCTGAGAGGGCGGGTGAAAGGTCACCACCTGGAATTACCATTGCTTGTGATCAAGCTGATATTGATAAGGCTCTGGCTAAAGTTTATAGATTTACTTCAGTTCTTAGCTGGTTTATGGGAGGTTTTGTTGATGTGTCTGGGTATATATGGGGAAATCGGCCTAGCCTTTATGGAAACCCAAGAACTGTATTTTCGACATTGGGTATAGCGGGTGAAAAGACATTTAATTGTAATCATATGCCACTTATTGATTCAGAAAATATTCGCAAGGCTCTCGCTTTCTGGCGTGAGGGGCAGAGATTGTATGATGTTCATCCTAGCTACTCATTTCTAAGTTTCTATAAAGTTATTGAGTCACAGTTTTTGGATCCAAGGAAGAGAGTTGAGTGGGTTAAGGTGAATCTAGATAAATTAACTAACCAGGCAGCTAAAAGGGTATTTGAGCTTCGTAGTGCAGGAGTAGACGTTAATAATCATCTTTATCAAAGTGGTCGATGCGCAATTGCCCACGCATCTGTGGACGGAACAATAGTCGATCCAGATAATCCTTCGGATAAAAGACGTTTAAATGATGATTTGATTGTAATAAAAGAACTTGCACGTATTTATATTGATGAGGAATTGAATGTACCGACCTCCAGATCATTGTATCAATCGAGAAATCGTTTAGCTCCTTGGGCTCAAATGCTAAGTATTGATTTATTGGATACATCGAGTAAGGGAAAGCAAGTAACTGAAATCTCTGGATTTAAAGGTCAAGAGGTCTCAGTTGGTTTGTGGCCTGATGGAGCCATTAGTGGTCTTGAAAGGATGAGAGTCAATTGTGAATCTTCTAGTCAAGCGATGATTAAACTAGAGTTAATTAACGACTCTAAAACTATTCTATTGATATTTTATCTCGATTATAAAAATGGCAGGGTTCATACGGCCCTTAAGGAAAGTGGGTTGGTTTTTAATGAGACAAAGCCATCAAAGGCTGATGCTGAAGCCTTCGCTACATTTTTTTATAAAGTTCTCGGAAACGGAATTGCAGAGCTAACAATTAATGACTTTGAGCCCATAGACTGTGAGGTAGTTATTCCAGTGAATATTATTCCACCAAACCCAGAAATTGCGATTAGAGACTTTGTGGCTCGGTTTGAATGAAGTCCTACTATTTAAATTCCCTGTTTTTCCCTGTTCCGAAAATACTAGTTTTAACTAAGTTGCAGTGTTACGAGGGCAGGGCAGAGTATTTTATTGGATTTATGCCTCAATTTTATTGAAATACCCTGTAAATTACCCTGTTAGCAGGGAAAGACAACCTAGCCATAGACTCACTCCACCGCCATAAAGACGTAAGTTGTTGATTTATAACAACTTTCCTGCAAAAGCCCCGCCAGTAGCGGGGCTTTTGCTTTTGTACTTTCTCTATAGTCCCTAAAGTCTGTCTTTTCCGCTCATTTTATCTTTATTCTCTGCAGCCCAATTTGAGAGTCCTTGGTCTTTATTTAGTAAAACCGAGCAGAGACTTTTGCATATTCCAATCATTGGGTAGCACGCGGAACTGTTTCATATATGTGAGCTTTAGATGATCTATTTAGCCTCATAAAAATCTTTTTAAAAATGATCTTATCGCTTAAAACTTGATATAAATCAAACCTAAGGCAATAGACAAGATTTAGAGTGAAATCATTAGTATTACCTTAAAATACAAGGGTTTTATATATGATTAAAACTTTAGCAAAAATACTTTTTATAGTTTCGGTCGCAATGGCTTTATCGCCGATTACTAGTTTTGCAGTCCCATCATACGCAAGGCAGACTGGAATGAACTGCGCGGCATGTCACACCAGCTTTCCAGAACTAACACCT
Source organism: Methylophilaceae bacterium (assembly GCA_947379975.1). Lineage (GTDB taxonomy): Bacteria > Pseudomonadota > Gammaproteobacteria > Burkholderiales > Methylophilaceae > Methylotenera. The sequence goes on from CANCPF010000051.1 coordinate 3,440, forward strand.
TTTGGTAGGGAATTTAAGTTGAATGGATATACATTAGGTGAACGGCAGTTACTTCCGTTAGCTGCCATGATGCAATTTTCCATGACTAATGTCGCTAAAAATCATGATGCCAGTGGCGCACAAATAATGTTGCATCAGAATGATCCACAATTTGATGTACTAGGGCTTTTCGCTGCAGGTAAGTTAAGTGATTATGCCGGTATGTTTGTGCAATGGACTTACTCTAACAATGGCACCACAAATGGTGATGGTAAAATCGTAGGCCATAGCGGGCTGGATAACACTGACATTAGAGCTATTATGACGCATGATGTTTTTGGGAAAAATACAGTCTTTGGTTTAAATTTAAATAATAATCCTTCAGTACAGGATGTATGGAACACCACGCCAGCTTGGGGATTTCCTTATAATGGTCCTAATTTACCAAATGTTCCAGGCCCTAGTTTTAACAGTTCAGTCATCGAGGGCGGCCTTAGCCAGCAGGTGGCTGGACTTGGCGCTTATGTTTGGTATGACCGTCATTTATATGGTGAGTTATCATTCTATGGAAATGCCAATAAAGGATTCCGTATTTTAAGTGCTGGGCAGAGCGGTAGCGATGGTTCTATAACCCAAATTGCTGGAAGAAACAATCCTTATTGGCGTTTGGCATGGAACGAGGACTGGGGGGCACACTCGCTAATGGTCGGTACGTATGGCATGCAAGTTGATAAATTCCCTGATCCATTGAGTCCCTATGGAGTAACTGACAGATTCACGGACACTGCCCTAGATGCGCAATATCAGTTTTTGTCTGACCCCCATATCGTTACAGTGCAGACCACGTTTATTCATGAGAAACAGGATAATAGGGCTAGTTATGATTTAGGAAACACGGCTAATCCGCAGAATCACTTGAATACATTTAAGGCCAAAGTGAGTTATTTATACGATAGAAAATATGGTGCCTCTTTTGCATACTTTGATACTACGGGGAGTAACGATGCAGTCGCATTTAATAGCGGGAATAATACTGTAACTAAGCCCGACACTCAAAGCTACGTCATGCAGCTTGATTACAATCCTTGGACATTTGCTAGAGTTTCTTTGCAATATACAGGCTATATCAAGTTTGATGGTTCTAGGGAAGCTGACTTGGCAGGTTTCAAGCCAAGGGATAGAAATACACTGTTCCTCAGCACTTGGTTTGCCTTTTAAGCTTAGCGGAGAATGATGATGAATTATCGTATATTAGTGTCTTTGGGATTAATCAGCTTAGCTGTGGCTTCCTCTGCATTTGCCGCAGACTCTGGTGCTAAGCTTGAAAGCCAGCTCTGTTCGGTTTGCCATGGACGTGGCGGTACAACCAGCTCAGAGCTTTTCCCTCAACTTGCTGGGCAGCCCGCGCCTTATTTTATTGCCCAAATGAAAGCTTTTAGGGACAAGTCACGTTCGGAAGAAAATGCTCAGAGATTTATGTGGGGCATTTCTTCTAGACTTTCAGATCAGGATATTGAGCAGTTGGCGTCTTTTTATGAAACTAAAACACCTGCGCATCTTGGCAAAATTTCAGATCAAGTAAAGTATGACTTGGGTAAAGATATTTTTACAAATGGCCATCTTGATAAAGGTGTTCCACCGTGCATGGCTTGCCATGGGGAAAAGGGGGAAGGCAAGGAATCTACTCCTAGACTCGGCGGTCAACATGAGGTTTACCTAAAAAGGCAACTTAAGGTTTTTTATGGTAATGAACGCCCAGCCGCCGTAACTATGCACGAGGTAGTGAAAGGCTTGTCAGAAACGGATATTGACGCGATTGCTCAATACCTGCAAGCGCAGTAAAAATTCAGCACTTATATCACATCTCAATTGGCTAGCCCATTAAATTTTGGTTAGCCAATTTTCAATTAAATACCGCCCATATTGCCTAATGCTAGGTTGCTGTATTAAACAGCAACATCCTCTTGTATACTTAAATTCACTTACTTGAATTCAAAGTATCCACAAGCCAAAAATATGACTCAAGCACACTCCTTAGCGCGCCCAATTTTTATACGCATTATCCTATCGCGACCTAGACTTTTCGGCTCGATTCTTGTCGGGATTTTAGTCGCGCTACTATTGCCAAAAGATTTAGCCTTACATGGAGTTACGCGGGCAATTGTTGGCTGGAACGTAGGTACTTGGCTTTACTTGATATTAGCCGCCCGCATGATGTTTTGGACATCGCAGAATAAAATGCGTACTCGCGCCCTCATACAAGATGATGGGAAGTATGTTGTGCTAGGAATGGTGGTTATTGCCGCGATAGTTTCTATAGGGGCAATCGTTGCAGAACTTTCCGTGGTAAAAGATATGCATGGCTTGCTACGTTATGCACATGTCACCTTGGCTGTACTGACAATTTTATCTTCATGGGCGTTTACGCAAGTGATGTTTGCCCTACATTATGCACATGACTTTTATGTTGCAAAAGAGCATGGTGAATCAGGTGGATTAGATTTTCCAGGAACATCCACGCTAGATTATAGTGATTTTCTTTATTTTTCTTGCGTCATTGGCACATCTGGTCAAACGGCTGATGTGAGCTTTACCAGTAGATCCATGCGAAGAACCGGCCTAATACATTGTGTTCTGGCCTTCTTTTTTAATACAACATTAGTAGCACTAACCATCAACATTGCGTCAGGATTGATATGAATTATCAAAAAAATCGTTATTTAGAAGTGAGCCCTTAATCATGAAGCCTATGTTAATAGCAACGGTAGCCATGGCTGTAATATTGTTCATTAGCGGATGTGCTAAGCAAGAACAATCTTTAGAAACGAGTAAAAGAGCCAAACTAATCACAGAAATGATCATCGATAACGTAAGCTGTCGCGCAGTGAAAGACAAGCTAACATTACCCTCTATTGATAATGATGGTATTGAGCGGATTTATTTTGAAGCCTTAAAAGCGGGCTGTATTCATAAGGATGTTTAAACAAATGTTGTGTGGACATTTACGATACATTAGCTTTATTTCATGCACTTGTGCTTGTTCGAAAAGCGCAGTCAATAGATTAGTAGCAATGAAATTCATGACCGTTTCTATCATGTCAGGTGCGTTAAAAATGTAAAAAGGGACGATTTTCCATCCCTTTTTACACGCTTTCATTTAACCAGAATAATCTGGCGTCTGATTTATTTACCAGTTAAGGCTGCAGCAGCTGCATCAGAAGGTGCGGCTTTGACTGCCTTGGCTGCTTTCTTAGCTTTCTTAACATGTTTTTTTACAGGTACTACTTTAGCAGGCTCAGCTACTTTTGCAGCTTCGGCTTTTACAGGCTCGGCGGCTTTAGTCGCAGTCACTTTAACTGCTTCTGCTGGTTTAGCCGCATCAGCAGCAAATACAGATGAACCTAATGTTAATGCAAATGCGCCTGCGAATAGGGTTGCTAAAAATTTGTTCATATCAATCTCCAAAAAGTAAGTACTACATTAAGTATTAATGGCTGACATGTGTTTGAAACCTTTATCTGTCACCATGAATTGCATCTTAAAGCGCGAAGCTGACGGTATCCTGACAAAAAATTTGTTTATTCATTAAATCAATGCCAAAATTGCGCCCTTAATTTAATTGCGGCAATGTTAAGGCCGCTTACTGATAACCGAACGGATTTAGCACATGATTAACTTTATAGAACAGCTGATAGAAACGATTATTTTTAGAAGCAGATGGGTGCTAGCACCAATGTATCTGGGCTTGGTGGGCGGTCTAGTGATTTTAATGGTGAAATTCGCGCAAGAGTTTATGCATATTGTTGTACATATATTTAGCGCTGCTGAACAAGAAGTAGTCTTGTCATTGTTGGCTTTAGTCGATATGACTTTAGTTGCCAACTTGTTGATTATGGTGATTTTTAGTGGCTACGAAAATTTTGTCTCTAAAATTAATACGGCCAATAGTGAAGATAGACCAGATTGGATGGGTAAAGTAGACTTCTCTGGGCTCAAGCTTAAATTGATTGGTTCGATTGTTGCAATTTCCGCCATTGATTTGCTCAAAGCGTTCGTGCATCAAAGTACGCCGAATTCAGAGCATATTGCTAACGAACAAATGGGCTGGATGCTAGCGATACACATGGCTTTCATTCTTTCTGGCGTATTGTTTGCTGTGATGGATTATATTGCCGGTAAAAGTAAGCCTCATTGACTCAACAAAGTAGCTTTTTTCTAAGATAATCATTTCTAGCATCGTAAT
>CANCPF010000052.1 GCA_947379975.1 Methylophilaceae bacterium
GTTTGCACTGAAACAGATTTAGAACCTAAAGTATTGGCTTCGCGATTAAGTTCTTGCATTAAAAAGTCTAGTCGTTTACCTGCAGGTGCGCTGCTATTTAAAATACGTTTTACTTCTGACACATGTGCCGTTAAGCGGCTAAGTTCTTCATCCACATCAATGCGTTGAGCGAATAACACCAGCTCTTGCGCAACACGTTCTGGGTCTACATTGTTCAGGTTTTCTTGCAGCTTACTTTCAAGTTTAGCTTGATACTCTTTGCTGAGCGCAGGCAATAATGGTTTGACTTTTTCTACTAATATTTCAATTTGACTGAGTCTATCTAAAACCAACGCTTTGAGTTTTTCACCCTCACGTGCGCGTGAGGCATTTAAGTCTTGTAAGCCTTGGCTGACTAATTTTTTAACATCTTCTACTAGTGTTTCTTGGCTGAGTACGTCTGCCAACACCACCCCTGGCCAGCGAAGAATATCCGCCACATTAAGCGGCCGACTTTGCGGAAAATGTATTTGCGCCTGCGCGCATATCAGGGCTAATTGTTGCATTAAATGCTCGTCTAGGCGCATGGTTTGGTTTGCTTGAGAGCGATGAATTAAATTGATTTTACATTCAATCTTTCCACGGTTTAAATGCGCACCAATCTGTTCGCGAATATTTGGTTCTAAGCTTCTTAAATTCTCATCTAACTTAAAGTGCAGATCTAAATAACGGCTGTTTACCGCACGAATTTCTAGTAGTAGCGTAGCGCTTTCCAATGGCTGCTCTAGCGCAGCGAAGCCTGTCATGCTAAATGTCATGTTGAGTGATTCCTGATAAAAGCCAATTTGAGTAATGTGTGCAACTGAGTATTGAATAGATTTAATCTATGCGGACATCCGATTTTCCGCTATTTTAACAAATAGCAACGCCCTTACGCTAAAGTAAGCGTTAAATATGCTTTAATTAAATGGGACTGTCGTGACAAAAAATCCTACGAAATAGCTTTAATTACAAGCAATTACCAGTTATATTGCCGTATGCAAGCTGGGCGCCAAGCAAAGATTCTATCAATATTGCTATAGCGGCAGTGATGGTAATCATGTTGTGAAATCCCTCGTATAAATACACTAGGCAGTAAAAAACATAAATAACCCATTTTTGAATCAGGAATATCAAGTATGCAAGCTAGTCAGGCTAACGCCAATAACATCCGCCCAAGCCAACGCAATCAAAATCAATTAAGAGAAGTTGAAATCATTCGGCATTACACTAAACACGCAGAAGGCTCAGTTTTGGTGAAATTTGGTGATACCCACGTATTGTGTACAGCCAGTGTAGAAGAGCGCGTGCCGGGCTTTTTGAAAGGTAAAGGCCAAGGCTGGGTTACCGCAGAATATGGTATGTTGCCGCGCTCAACCGGTAGCCGTATGGATAGAGAAGCGGCACGTGGTAAACAATCTGGCCGTACGCAAGAGATTCAACGCTTAATTGGACGCTCATTGCGCGCGATTATTGATTTGGAAAAGTTAGGCGAGCGCAGCATTCAGATTGATTGCGATGTGATTCAAGCCGATGGTGGCACGCGTACCGCCAGCATTACTGGCGCTTATGTGGCTTTGCATGATGCTATGTCAACATTACTCGCCAGCGGTAAGCTAACAGAAAGCCCGCTTAAACAAGCTGTTGCGGCAATTTCTGTCGGTGTTTACAAAGGCATGCCAGTACTGGATTTAGATTATCTTGAAGACTCAGATTGCGATACAGATATGAACGTAGTGATGACCGCAGACGGTGGCTTTGTAGAAGTGCAGGGCACGGCAGAAGGCGAGCCATTTGACCGTAATGCGATGAATGCTATGCTAGATTTAGCGCGCGATGGCATTGCACAGCTGATTAATATGCAAACTGAGGCCTTAAGTGTTTAGCAAAATAGTCATTGCTACTGGCAATAAAGGCAAATTGCGAGAAATTCAGCATATCCTTTCGCCACTACAAATTGAAGTGATTCCGCAGTCGGTGTTTAATGTGCCTGAATGTGAAGAGCCTTTTTTTACCTTCATAGAAAATGCCCTAGCCAAAGCGCGTCATGCCAGCAAACATACCGGATTACCTGCGCTGGCAGATGATTCCGGTTTGTGTGTCGATGCGCTGCAAGGCGCGCCTGGCGTGCGTTCGGCCCGTTATGCTGCTGAAGTTAGTGACTTAAACTTAAGTCAAGATGCGCGTAATAACCAAAAGCTGCTGGAAGTGTTAGGCGCTGAAAAAAATCGGCATGCGCATTTTTACTGTGTCATCGTGCTCGTGCGGCACGAGCATGATCCCGAGCCAATTATTGCTGAAGGCCAGTGGGCGGGGGAGATTTTAAGCGAGTATCGCGGCGATGATGGCTTTGGTTATGATCCACTATTTTTGGATGATAAAACCGGTAAGACCGTGGCTGAATTGTCCTTGGAAATAAAAAGCCGCATCAGTCATAGAGGCCACGCGATGGCGAAACTATTGCAGAAATTAGAAAAATTAAGCTAACTAGAATAGCTAGTGTATAAGTATCGTGAATGAGTAAAACGAATGACTAAAGCAAAGAATCCAGCATTACCAAAATGGCTGCGCGATGATGGCAGTGTGGTGGCATGTACAGAAAAAATTAAAGTCATGACGGAAAACTTTGATGAAATCAAACAAATCGCCCAAGATGCATTGGAAGATGGTTTATTGATGGAAGTTTCTGAAGCGCAAATGCGTGAAGCATTGCATCAATTAATCGAGACGTTGGTGAATCCCTATCAAAAAAATAATTGAAATTAAAGCCGCAGCGGCTTTTAACCTCAAGCCCATCAATACTGTAGCGCCACTTGCCGGCGAAGACACGCTTTCCGGACTTAAAAATCCACCGCCATTATCTTTATACATACACATTCCATGGTGCGTAAAGAAGTGTCCGTACTGCGATTTTAATTCGCATGAAAGCCGTAATGAAAATGGCGTAATTCCAGAGGCTGCTTATGTAGACGCACTGATTGCCGACTTAGAACTTGCCACGCCCAAAGTGTGGGGCCGTAAAATCAAAAGTGTATTTTTTGGTGGCGGCACGCCCAGTTTGTTTTCTGCAGAAGCGATAGACCGTATATTGAGCCATGTGCGTATGCTAACGCCACTAGAGCTGGATGCGGAGGTGACGCTGGAAGCCAACCCCGGCACGGTAGATGCCGCTAATTTTATAGGCTATAAACAAGCGGGCGTGAACAGGCTTTCGCTTGGTATTCAAAGTTTTAATAGTGATTATCTCAAGGCCTTGGGTCGTATTCACGATAGCGAGCAGGCTTTTTCAGCGGTAGAACTGGCCTTAAATACTTTTGAACAGGTGAACTGCGACATCATGTATGGTTTGCCTAAGCAAACGCTGGCCGATGCGATGCGTGATGCTGAAATTGCCGTGAAATTAAGCCCAGCGCATTTGTCGTTTTACCATCTAACGTTAGAGCCCAATACGCCGTTTTATCGTACGCCGCCGAGCTTGCCGGATGATGATACCAGCAGCGATATGCAACTAGAAATTGAAGCTTTGCTCGCGCAAAATGGTTATGAACATTATGAAACTTCGGCGTTTGCTAAAAAAGGTAAGCAAGCCAAACATAATCTTAATTACTGGCACTTTGGGGATTATTTAGGCATAGGCGCGGGCGCGCACAGCAAACTTAGTTACCACGATAAAATTACCCGAGAAGTGCGCCCTAAACATCCTAAAGCTTATATGCAGCAAGCCTTAACCGGCAAAGCGGTTGAACGCGAATGGCTGATTAGCCAAGACGAACTAGGCTTTGAATTTATGATGAACGCGCTACGTTTAATCGATGGCGTGCCTGTGGATTTATTTCAGCAACGCACCGGTTTAAATATCAACAAGTTAGAGACTGCCATTAAAAAAGCCCAAAGCAAAGGTTTGTTATTACTGGAAAACGGCAATATGCAACCTACACTATTGGGCCAGCGGTTTTTGAACGAATTGCTGGAATTGTTTTTAGTTTAAATTGCCAGCTTGTATAAAGCTGGAAATTGATCTAATTGGTTTTTATCGCAGTTCTAGCTCTGGCAATGGCCGCTTTGACTTGCACAGGCGCAGTGCCACCAATATGATTTCGACTATTCAGCGAACCTTCTAGCGTTAATACGGCATAGACATCTTCGCTAATTTCAGCAGAAAATTCTTGTAGCTTGACTAGTGGCAACTCGCTCAAATCTACTTTTTTATCGACTGCATAACGCACCGCAAGCGCAACCACTTCGTGCGCATCTCTAAACGGCATGCCTTTTTTAGCTAAATAATCGGCTAAATCGGTGGCAGTTGCGTAGCCTTCAAATGCCGCTTGGCGCATATTTTCTTTATTGACCACAAAGCCTTTTTTAACTACCAGGCCATTTTCAAGTACAGGCAAACGCAACATATCGGCATAAATTTCTAACGTGACCAATAGAGTATCTGCTGTATCAAAAAGCGGTTCTTTGTCTTCTTGATTGTCTTTATTGTAGGCCAGCGGTTGGCCTTTCATCAAGGTAAGAAGCGCGGTTAAGTGACCATAAACGCGACCTGTTTTGCCGCGCACCAACTCTGGCACATCGGGATTCTTTTTTTGCGGCATGATAGATGAGCCTGTGCAAAAACGATCGGCAATATCAATAAATGCAAATCTTGGCGAACTCCACAAAATAAGCTCTTCAGATAAGCGTGATAAATGCGTCATCACTAGCGAAGCGGCAAAGGTAAATTCAATGGCAAAATCGCGGTCAGAAACGGCATCTAACGAGTTCTCGCAAACACCATCAAAACCTAGCGTTTTAGCGACCATTTCACGGTCTATCGGGTAGCTGGTGCCAGCTAAAGCGGCAGCGCCAAGGGGTAAGCGGTTAATCCGTGTTCTGCAATCGCTAAAGCGTGCAACATCACGTTTTAGCATTTCAACATAAGCCATTAAATGATGGCCAAAGGTCACCGGTTGCGCTACTTGCAAGTGCGTAAAGCCCGGCATAATGGTGTCAAAATGCGCTTCGGCTAAATCTAGCAGGCTTAATTGCAAGTTTGCTAGGCTGGCGGTAATTTCATCGGTAGTAGCGCGTAACCAAAGCCTAACATCGGTGGCCACTTGGTCGTTACGGCTTCTGCCGGTATGCAAGCGCTTACCTGCGTCACCAATTTTATCGGTGAGGCGTTTCTCAATATTTAAATGTACATCTTCTAAATCTAGCAGCCATTCAAATGTACCCGCTTCAATTTCTTGCAAAATTTCGGCTAAACCAGTTTCTATCGATTTTACGTCAGCGAGACTAATAATCTTTTGCGCACCCAGCATTTGCGCATGGGCAAGCGAGCCTTGAATATCAAACGTCGCTAAGCGCTGATCAAAACCAACAGATGCCGTGTAATTTTTGACCAGTTCGGCCACAGGCTCGTTAAATCTGCCTGACCAGCTGGTATTTTTCTTATTGAGCGAGCTTTCTTTTTGTGTCACTTTTTGTTTCTCATTTAACAGTTATTTATTGAGTTTTTTTACTAATTTTTTTAGACGTTTTTTATTGTAATTTTGGCTTAATGTTTTAAATATTGTTTAATAATAAACTACTTAAGTGCTTATTATAAAGCAAAACGCAAATGCTACGAGCTTACTCGACCCAAAAACTGCTTGTGAAAAATGGGGTGTATAAGTTGAGATGGTTAGTTTTGGCGTTAATTTACGACGATTAATCAACAAATTTTTAGTTATCAGCGACAAAGCCATGTCACTTAATGCTAATAAAACGAAGCCACAGCTTGTGTTAAAATTAAGCACATCTATGGAACTGCAATAATATCTCACACATGAATAATCCAAGTCACAGCCAAAATAGTAGCGTCCCAGCAAAATTAGTCATCGCTTCGCGTGAAAGTCCGCTGGCCATGTGGCAAGCGCTACATATTCAAAGTCGCTTACAGGCACTTTATCCAGCAACTACGGTAGAAATTTTGGGCATGACTACTACCGGCGACCAAATTTTAGACACGCCATTAGCCAAAGTTGGTGGTAAAGGTTTGTTTGTTAAAGAGCTAGAAATGGCGTTGACGGATGGTCGTGCCGATTTAGCCGTACACAGCATGAAAGATGTGCCGATGAATCTGCCTGAAGGTTTTATGATGGCCGCCACTGGCGAGCGTGAAGATGCGCGCGATGCTTTTGTTTCAAACGATTTTGCTTCATTAGAAGATTTACCGGCTGGTAGCATTGTAGGTACTTCAAGCTTGCGTCGCCAAAGTCAGTTACAAGCAAGATTACCGCATTTAAAAATAGAATCTTTGCGCGGTAATTTGCAAACGCGTTTACGTAAATTAGATGAAGGGCAATACGCGGCTATTATTCTTGCCGCCGCAGGCTTGATTCGCTTAGGACTAGAAGCACGTATTCGTAGTGCAATTTCACCAGAATTAAGTATTCCAGCCGTTGGCCAAGGCGCTTTAGGCATAGAGATTTGCTCAAACCGGCCAGATTTACTCAGCGTGCTTGCACCGTTAAACCATGCAGATACACAAGTTTGTGTAGAAGCAGAGCGTGGCATGAGCCGAGCTTTAGCCGGCAGTTGTACGGTGCCACTTGGCGCTTATGCCGTGTGTGTGGCGGATAATATTCGTATCACTGGCTTTGTAGCTAGTGTCGATGGCAAGCAGATGTTGGTTGAAAGCGTGAGCGGTAGCCGAAATCAGCCAGAAGCACTAGGTCAAGCCTTGGCGGCACAATTGCGTGCGCATGGTGCTGATGCGATTTTGGCTTTGCTAGATTAATAGCTAACGTTGACTAAAAAAAACTGCTGGATATAAACTTTAGTTAAAATAAATATTGGTTAACATAATTAGGCGTACATGTTCAATAATGGATAACTCACTGAATGGCTTTGGTATTGCCGTCACGCGTCCGCTAGACCAGGCGAAGCGCTTGTGCGCAGCCATTGAGGAGCAAGCAGGCACGGCGATTGTTTTTCCGCTCATCGCCATTGCGCCATTAGATAATTATAGTGTGTTTGATGAAACCATTAATCAGCTGCAATCGGTTGATTGGGCTATATTTATCAGCACCAATGCCGTAGACAATGCGCTACCGCGTCTCATCAAAAAATTTCCCAGCATTCCTGACAATATAAAATTCGCCGCTATCGGACAGCAAACGGCTAAAGCTTTAGCGCTTTTTGGTGTGCCTGAAGTACTTATTCCAGACACGCGTTTTGATAGCGAGTCGTTACTGGCTTTGCCTGAAATGCACGATGTCATTAATAAAACGGTGATGATTTTTCGTGGAATAGGTGGGCGAGAAGTGTTAGCCGACACACTTAAATCTCGCGGTGCGCACATTATATTTGCTGAAAGTTATCGGCGGATTAATCCACAAACGAGTTGTGCCGAGCTAGCGCAACTGTGGCATAAACAACAATTGCACGCTATTGTGGTGACCAGTTCTGAGGCGATGCGGCATTTATTGCAAATGAC
>CANCPF010000053.1 GCA_947379975.1 Methylophilaceae bacterium
CCATTGCGTCAAATTGTTGCCAATGCGGGTGTTGAGCCTTCAGTGGTAGTGAACAACGTTGCGGCGGGTGCAGGCAATTATGGTTACAACGCGGCAAATGAGACTTACGGCGATATGATCGAAATGGGTATTCTTGATCCGACTAAAGTAACACGTTCTGCTTTGCAAAACGCGGCGTCTGTCGCTGGTTTGATGTTGACCACTGAATGTATGATCGGTGAGTTGCCAAGTGATGGTGCACCTGCAATGGGTGGCGGTGATATGGGCGGCATGGGTGGTATGGGCGGTATGATGTAGGTTTAAGAGTTGCTGCCGTTAAGATTGCCTCAGCCCACATAATGGTGGCCTGAAGCAATCACGATGCCCTGCAATAACAATTAATACCAATTGTAGACAGATATTATATATTTAGATTTATATGTGAATTTATGAAAACTTATTGCAGGTCTATCGCTGGAAAAAGTTGGATACTTTGGGTTTTGAATAGGCAGAATACTGTTGAGCCTTGTCCTATTTGCATATCAAGTAAAGATTTAGCCGTCACTTCTACTATCAATTGAACCCCGATATCGACCGTCACTAACATTCTTGTGCCAACCTGCTGTATGTCATTAACTTTACCTAGCAACTGATTTTGGATGGAAATACCCTCTATTCTCTTCGTTGATAGCGCTATATTATTGGCAGCGATGGTAACGGATAGTTGGCTTCCAATAGCGGCTTCTGTCAGTGGAATGGCAAGTAGCTGTGTACCAATTGAAGTGAGGCTGTATCCGTGATTAGGGTGCTGTTCCAATAACTGGGTATGTAGTACATTTTCGAGGCCTAATGATTGTGCCAACACCAAAACCTTTTGGTCATGAATAAGCTCGTGAAACTTGCCGGTGGCTATTATCTTGCCAGCATCGAGCATAGCTATCTGCGAAGTAAGATATAAAATCTCATCAATTGCATGGCTAACATAAATCATCGGAATTTTAAGTTCATCTTTGGTACGCCGTAAAAATGGCAATATCTGGCGCTTCAAACGTACATCTAATGATGCTAATGGTTCATCCAGCAACAGCAAGCGCGGCGATGTTAGCAATGCTCGGCCCAAAGCCACACGTTGTTTTTCACCACCGGAGAGTTGATGTGGTTTTTGAGTTAATAAATGTCCCAGTTCCAGTAGCTCGACTATTTTAGAGATTTTTAGGTGTTGCTCTTTTTTGGCGAGTAGATTGAAGCCATAACTCAGATTGTCGCGGACATTCAAATGCGGAAACAAAAGACTCTCTTGAAAGACCGTGCCTACACGTCTTTTGTGTGGCGCTAAATGTATACCTCGTGCGCTATCAAATAAATACTCACCGTCCACTATTAAATGGCCAGCAGTCGGTTTTTTTAAGCCAGCAATCATTGCCAACAAAGTGCTTTTACCGGCTCCTGATGGGCCAAATAAGCCAAGCACTGGTGCATCAATTGTGCACTTTGCGTTTAACTCAAAGTTGCCTTGGATACACTTAAGGTCTATATCAATCATGATCCAAACCTTGCCCTATGCGCCGCAACGCTTTACGCTCTAGCCAATCACTGACCATAAGTGCAGCTAGCGCGATAAGCATACTCAAAACAGCTAAACGAATGGCGGCGCTATCGCCACCAGGTAATTGTGTATAGGTATAAATAGCTAATGGCAATGTACGCGTTTCGCCTTCGATATTGCCAACAAAGGTAATTGTGGCGCCAAACTCTCCCAAACTACGACTAAACGCCAGCACTAATCCAGTCAAAATACCTGGCAAGGCTAATGGCAAAGTAATGGTTAAAAATACGCGTAATGGACGTGCGCCTAGTGATTGTGCCGCCGCCTCAAGACGTTTATCCACTTGGCTAATAGCTAATCTGGCTGATCGTACCATTAGCGGAAATGCCATGACGGCTGAAGCGATTACCGCGCCTATCCAAGTAAAAGCTACGCTAATGCCGAAGGTTTGCTGTAACCATTTACCCAGTATGCCTTGACTCCCGAGTAGCAACAGTAATAGAAAACCTGGTACTACTGGTGGCAATACCAAGGGCAAATACACCAGACTGTCTAGCAGAGATTTTCCTATAAATGATTTCTTGGCGAGTAGCCACGCCACGGCAATACCGGGGATGCAGATTGCCAAGGTGCAATAGGCAGCGACTTTGATAGAAAGCATTAGCGCCGCTATTTCAGTGGTAGAAAGTGAAAATATTGATGCGGTCATTTATAGGCTAATGATAGTCGATTGTTATGCTTAGTGCTGAATACTAAAACCATATTTCTTAAAAATGGCTGTAGCACTAGGTGATTGTAAATAATTTAAATAATCGCTGGCTAGCTTATTTGTATTAGCCAGATTAGCATTTGTAACAAGTGCGATTGGATAAACTATTGACACATGACTTTCTTGTGGAAAGGTTGCAAGCACCTCAACTTTAGCCGATATTTTTGCATCAGTTTCATAGACAATACCCGCAGCACATTCACCACGCTCAACAAAGGCTAATGCTGCCCGAACATCTTGCGCGCCAACGATACGGGTTTTGATACCATCCCACCAGTTTAAATAGCTGAGAGATTGTTTGGCATAAATGCCAGCTGGCACGGCGTCAATATCTCCTGTGCATAGCCTGCCTTCAAATGCTTTTGCCAAATCGAATGACTTATCTAACTTAACGTTAAAACTGCGACCTTTAGGTGCAATTAATACCAATTTGTTACCCAAAAAGTCCTTACGGCTTGCGCTGTTAATCAGTTTTTTTTCTTGTAAATAATTCATCCACTTGTTATCTGCCGAAATGAATATATCCGCAGGCGCGCCATTTTCAATTTGCTTGGCGAGTACTGACGATGATGCAAATGCAGACCTTACTTTAGCTGTTCCGCTCGCTTCATAACTTGCACTTACCTCAGTTAACGCATTTGTTAAACTTGCCGCGGCGAATACGGTTACCTTATCGTCGGCCATCGCCACACTAGATAAAATTATCGACCAGGTAATTAGAGCGTATTTAACAGAACTCGCCATCATCTTGCGATTTACCTTTGTGGGTTCGCTTAACATATTAAAAATAATATTGTGCGCGCATCGTGATGGCATCTTCTTTGTCGCTTGATTTACTGTTGATAACAATCGGCGTATCAAAGCTGGTATGCACGTAGTTAAGCAAAATTCTTACATTGGGATTTAATATCCACTTGGCGCCACCTGTCCACGCATTTGCTTTGTTAGTTACTGATGAGGATGCTAAACAACCACTTCCGGTATTACAGCCTAATAATTTAAAATCAGAAGCATCAAAGCTGCTATATCTTAATCCCAACTCAAACGCACCGTAGCCATCTTCACCAAGGCTAAAGTGATGCTTGGGGATGATTCGTCCAAACATTGCATCTTTATAAGAGTTTGCGTAAGACTCTCCAGTAACTAGCCACGTTGCACTCGCATACCAAGCATTAATATCTTTATTAAATTCTTGCCCAACTGATGTGCGGCCATCAAAATTAGTATTGATGTATTCACCTTGTAGTTTTAATGGGCCATAGGCTATTGCAGTTTCTAAGCCAACACGGCTTTTATCTACATGGGTGCTATTAAATGCAAGCGTTGAGAAAAATGTTGTTGCTGTCGTGTTTGTATATTTAATACTGTTAGATGTTATCCCGTTCGCTTCTGTATAAGCGGATAGAGCACTGTCATTTCCTGCAAGGGCTGCACTGGATTTTTGCACCGTATTCTGGCTACCAGAAACACCAATATGCACAACCGCATCCTGCCAATTTGTGAAATCTGCGATATTTATTGCAGCCCGGCCAACGACATCCTTGCCATTCATCATTGCATCATTGTTTTGCCCACTACCATTAACATAGGATAGGTTGTAATAAGTGCCTTTTAGCGGAGAGCCAAATAACATCACACCGCGGTCGTAGGTAGAATTAAATGACGGCCCAGTTGCGGTAGCAAGTGACAGCTCTTGAAAGTCGGTGAAGTTAGTACTTTCGCCACGCTCCAGCCCAAACACGGGTTTAAATTGACCCACTCTTAATTTTGCACCAGCAAAGTGTTTCCAGTCTAAATAGCCGTAAGTGAGTGCTGTTGTACCTTTACTGCCATCGTTTGTATTGGCATATTCGGCCTCAACCCGTACTGCGAAGTCCTTAAGAAAAGTAAATGTGCCACCTAGACGCGCGCGACGAATATCAAAGGTATCATTCTTCCATTCATTAGGATTAATGCTGCGATAATCAGCCTGTACGCGGCCATTTAATTGCATACTCCAATCGCCAGTCTCATCACTGAATACTAACCCGTCCTTTACTGATGCAAATACCGGCTTACCTTTAGCACTGCTCTTTTCTTCTGATTTTGCAATTTTAGATTGGCTGAGCTGATTCTCGATACCCACCAACTCTTTAGTAAGTAGCTCTATTTGCTTGTCTTGCTCTATACGCTGTTGTTGCGTTGCAAGCAAAGCGCTCTCTAACTGCTTAATACGCTGCTCTAGGTCAGCTTCTTCAGCACCTGCAGTTATTGGAAATAAAACAGAGATTAGTGCTACGCCAGCAGAAATAGAAACAAACTGCGCATATTTTGCCAATTGAACGTTCATAAAAAAACCTTAAAAGAACATTAATGTGTAATGCCACGAAAAGCAGTTGCATTTTTCGCTATATTATCAGAAATATAGCGACACCAATTAATGTATTAAAAAATGCAGAGTAAAAGAGGGATTAACTACTTAAATCAGTGCTGATGTTTGGGGCAAGCATAGAGAGAAAGGCGTCAGTCTCCGAGGCAACAAATTGCTCTGACTTCGCCACGATTTCGCGGTACATAGCTAGCACTTGCAAACCAAACTCAGTAAGCGTTGCGCCACCACCATGAGAACCACCGACTAAAGTGATGACGACCGGCTGTTTGAAGCTGCTATTCATGACCGAGACCAATTCCCATGCTCTTTTATATGACATGCCCATGCTCTTAGCCGCGGCAGAAATTGATCCGTATCGGCCAATCGCATCGAGCAAATCAGCTTTTCCGGGACCAAAAGCAACAGACTTGCCGTAAGGAATTTGAATTTTAATCATAACTGAACGCATAATTGCAGTTAAAAACGGTTTTTAATATAAAGTATGATTAATAATAAATCATGGCTAAGAAAAAACCGCTATATTTAGCCCATTTGATTAATAAGCACTAGCTATCTTGTGTCAAGCAGAGTGTAATACTTTCCAAAGAAAACATAAGCAATCTACTCCACTGTGACTGAATAGATTTGATATACTTTACTTTGCAACCAATTGTTTTGATTGATACTTTTTTTCATCAAATACCTCCAGTTCCTTAGTTTTCATACCATTTGATACAACATAACCCAAAGTTTTATTTGATGGACTATTCCAAGTCAGTTCATCATTGACGTACGGTAATTTGAATTCAATTATTAGTTTATGAGTTTTTTTATCAACTGTGAAAACGTTTATAGATTCAATTATTCTAGACATAAGATAATGTTTCTCTTCATCAGTTGAATCTGATAATTTCTTTAAATTTTTTCTGAACTCTGACACCCAATCTATCCATTCTACCTGACCTTCTAAATCATGAATTTTTTTATTAAGGTCGTATTTCTTAGACTCAAGTTTTCTAATGTATTCTTCAATGTTATAAATGATTCTCGAATTTTCGTGTTCTTGAGATTCATCTGTAAAGTTTTGAAGTTTTAAAACATCAAATTGAAGAGTGGTACTCTTTTTTAAATTTAGACTGTCCCTAATGTCCTTATCCAATTTCTTTAAAGAGTTACTATGTTTTTCTATATCAGTTTTTTGTGATTGATATGAACGTCTTTCAACTAAAACTTCACCTTTAATTTGTTCTTTGAACTGTTTTGAATTAGTCAAAACATCAATGACAGTATTCCACACCAAATCATCAGTTAAGTTAATTTTCAAATATCTATTATTCGTACAATCTTTATGGTGTTTCGAATGTTCATTAACATAGTTTTTTTCTTTTCTCGGACAATAGTAAACCGAACGACTAGTATCTGATTGTGTTTTACCACTAAAACGTGAACCACAATGACCACATATTAAGAAGTCTCTTAACAAGTAAAAGTGCTTTTGATTACCCTCTCTAACTTTTCTTGAACTTCGTATTTTCTTTAAGTCAGATGCCCGATTAAACAGGTCTAAAGAGATAATAGGTTCACACTCACATTTAATTATTTCACCAGACTTTCTATCAGTTACATAATAAACACCAATAAAGTGTGTATTAGTTAAGAGTTTCTCAATTGAACCTAAACTCCAAACATCATTTTTTCTTCTTGTTTGAACACCATTCCCAAGTAACCCCATTTTTATTTCACGAACTGGAATTTTCTCAACAAACTGTTCAAATATGTAATTAACCCACTTACTTTCGTATTCGTCTGGGACTAGTTTCTTATCAACTAACTTGTAACCATAGACTGGCGGACCGCCTAACCAGTAACTTTGTCTTATACGATTTAATTTACCAAGTCTTGTCCGTTCGGTTCTAAGTGAATTGTCATAAGAACTAATTTCAGAAAGAATTCCTAAAAGTAAATCATCTGTAGGACTAGTAGAATTATATATACCCGATGTGGTGTATAGAGTCACATTCTGTTGTAGAAGTTTTAACCTAATAACACCCCAAGTCATCTTGTTTCTAGACAACCTATCTGTATTATAAACAAAGAGATGTTTAATTTCCCCACCATCAATTCTTGATAGAAGTTTTGCCAGAGCAGGTCGATTATTAAAATCATCGTGAGAACTAGATTGACCACCTTCATTAAATAGAAAATAATCAAATCCCAATTCCTGAGATTTTCTAATACCTAAATCTTTTTGAGTATCTAGTGACGTACCACCTTCCTCTTGTGAAGTTGTAGATACACGAGTGTAGATAAAGAGTGTTTTAGAATAGTCCATTTAGTTAAGACCTTATCACAAGGTAATCAACCTATAAACACTTGCTTTTGATAGTCCCTAATTACTCATCAACGTCTGACAATTTCAAATGACCAGTAACTTTCAATGAAGCGTATTCATGTCCTTTAGAGTCTTTGAAATCTAGTTTCTGAAACTCAACATCTGCTAGTGCAACAGTTGAAATTGATATTAGAAAAAGAGTGAATAATAATTTAGTAAAATTTATACATTTCAACCTTGAAACCACGATTAGTATTAATTCTTAGTTATACAATAAACGACTTTACTCTAACTGCGTTTTCAATTTTAAGACCAGTTCGTTTAATTCTT
>CANCPF010000054.1 GCA_947379975.1 Methylophilaceae bacterium
AATAAAGAGCGCGATATACAAAATATCAAAGTTGAGTTTCAACGTAAGCAACGCGAATTACGCGAAGATATCAATCTACGTAAAAATGAAGAACTTGGTAGCCTGCAAGATCGTATTAATAAAGCCGTGCAAACTGTTGCTAAAGCAGAAAGCTATGATTTAGTCATGTACAGTGGCGTGGCTTACGCAGCGGATAAAATTGATATTACCGATAAAGTTTTAAAATTATTAGGTAAAAAGTAATTTAAGCCATACCGTTCATTTAATTTAGTCGCTATTTCTTTAAGGGTAAGCTAATGAGTAAACAATACTCACTTAGTGCTATTGCACAGACCTTAGGTGGCTATGTACTTGGTGACGAGACGGTATCAATATCACGCGTTGCATCTTTAGCTAATGCAAAGTCTGGCGACATTTGTTTTATCAATGATGCTAAATATCAAAAAGCACTTGTTTCATGCGAAGCAAGTGCTTTTGTATTAAAAGAGCGTGATGCAGATTTAACTACACTTCCTAGAATTATTGTCGATAATCCTTATGCGTATTTTGCTAAGCTTTCTGCGTTTTTAAATCCTCCTGCCACGGTTAAGCTAGGTATTGCGTTATCCGCTGTGGTAGATGCAACCGCAACTATTCCTGCCTCTTGTAGCGTCGGGCCTATGGTTGTCATTGGTGAAAATGTAGTGCTGGGTGAACATGTGGTTATTGGCGCTGGCTGTGTCATAGAAAATAACGTCACGATTGCCGACAACGCGCGCTTAGAGCCACACGTTGTTATCAAGCATGATTGCGTAATAGGCCCTCATTGCCACCTATTTTCTGGCGCAGTGATAGGTTCAGATGGTTTTGGTTATGCCAAAGAATCTGGCGTCTGGCTTAAAATACCGCAAGTTGGCCGTGTTGTGATTCATGCCAATGTGGATGTTGGTGCAAACACTACGATAGACCGTGGTGCTTTAGATGACACGATTATCGAAGAGGGCGTTAAGCTGGATAATCTGATTCAAATTGGCCATAACTGCATTATTGGCGCAAACACGGTAATTGCTGGTGCCACAGGTATTGCCGGCAGTGCCAAGATTGGCCGACATTGTAAGATTGGTGGCGCTGCGATGATTTTGGGGCACTTAACTATCGCTGATCACGTCACTATCTCGCCAGGAAGCATGATTACACGTTCTTTAGCGAAGGCCGATACCTACACCGCGCTAATGCCTTTTCAAACCCATAAGGCCTGGCTGAATACTGCGGCTAAAATCCGCCACCTAGATAGCTTGTCAGCGCAAATTAAAAATCTAGAAAAAGAGCTGGCTCTGTTAAAATCTATCTAATCAAGATTAATTAATGTCCAAGCTAGAGACATGCATTTAACTGGCAATAGCATCAATTAGCACCTAACTAAAAAGTAAGCTGAGATAATAATGACTAACGAAATCACTTCAACAAGTATGGACATCCATGAAATATTGGATCATTTACCGCACCGTTACCCATTCGTGCTGGTAGACCGCGTATTGTCTATGGAATTAGGCAAAGAAATCACCGCGATTAAAAATGTGACGATCAACGAACCATTTTTCCCGGGACATTTTCCATATCATCCAGTAATGCCAGGTGTATTAATTATTGAGGCGATGGCACAGGCTGCCGCCATTTTGTCTTTCAAAACGATGAACGTTAAGCCTAGCGATGATTCAGTTTACTATTTTGCTGGTATCGATAACGCGCGATTTAAGAAGCCAGTGTCACCAGGTGACCAAATTGTGCTTAACGTTAAAATTGACCGTATTTTAAAAGGCATTTGGAAATATTCAGGTGTGGCTCGTGTTGATGGCGCCATTGTCGCTGAAGCACAAATGATGTGCATACTAAAAGCAATCGATAAAAAAGAGAAGTAAGTAATGCTAGTAGCAAAAATCCACCCAACGGCTATTATCGATGCCACGGCAGAGCTAGATTCCAGTGTAGAAGTAGGCCCTTTTTCTATTATTGGCGCCAACGTTAAAATTGACGCGGGCACGCGCGTTGCCGGTCATGTCATGATTAATGGCCCGACCAATATTGGTAAGAATAATCATATTTTTCAGTATTCTTCACTTGGTGAGGCGCCGCAAGATAAAAAGTACAATGGTGAGCCAACTTTATTAGAAATTGGCGATAACAATACTATTCGCGAGTTTTGTACTTTTAACCGCGGTACTGTTCAAGATAAAAATACCACTAAGATAGGCAACGATAACTGGATTATGGCTTATGTGCACATCGCGCATGACTGTCAGATAGGTAATCACACTATTTTAGCCAATAACTCTTCTTTGGCCGGTCATGTAGATATTGACGATTATGCTATTTTAGGCGGTTTCACACTTATCCATCAATTTTGTAAAATTGGATCACACGTCATTACGGCTGTCGGTTCAGTGGTATTTAAAGATATTCCGCCTTACGTAATGGCTGCCGGTTACGATGGAAAACCGCACGGAATTAATGCTGAGGGCCTAAAACGTAGAGGATTTAGCCCTGAAAGTATTTTACAAATCAAACGTGCGTATAAAGCCTTATATCGTAATGGACTCTCTTTAGAAGAAGCTAAAGTCGAATTGGCTAGCATGCAAAAAAACACGCCAGAAATTAGTTTGCTGACAGAGTTCCTTAGCAAATCTACTCGCGGTATCGTTCGCTAGGTTATCTGTATGCTTAGGATTGGGATTGTGGCGGGTGAAGCCTCAGGTGATTTGCTTGGCAGTCATCTTATACAGGCATTAAAACAAAAGCGTGCCGATATCGAATTTGTCGGTATCGCTGGTCCTAAGATGATTGGCGATGGGGCGCAGTCGCTATTTCCGATTGAACGCTTGTCTGTGCGTGGTTATGTGGAAGTCATTAAACATTTATTTGGTTTACTTAGGTTACGCCGCCAGCTACTGAATTATTTTTTAAACAATCGGATAGATTTGTTCATTGGAATTGATGCCCCAGATTTCAATTTTTGGCTAGAAAAAAAGCTTAAAAATAAAGGCATTAAAACCATACATTACGTCAGTCCTTCTATTTGGGCTTGGCGTAAAAATAGGCTAAAAAAAATCAAACGTGCGGTGACGCACATGTTGGCCTTATTTCCGTTTGAGCCGGCTTTATATGAAAAAGCAGGCATTCCTGTCACTTATGTTGGACATCCATTGGCCGATATGTTGCCTATGGTACCGGACGTTGCGGCTGCACGGTTAGCGCTAAAATTAAATTCTAGCTCATTGGTCGTGGCTATGCTGCCAGGTAGCCGGCAAAGTGAAGTGCAGCAGCATGCTGAATTGTTTGTTAAAACGGCCAAGCTAATCTATGCAGAACAGCCTAATGCGATTTTTTTAGCCCCTTTAATCACACGTGAGACTCGCCAAATATTTGAATTGGCGATTTTTCACGAAGAAGCTAGTTTGCCTATACAAATATTGTTTGGCCATGCACATGAGGCGATGGAAGCGGCTGATGTCATTATTGTCGCTTCTGGTACAGCAACACTTGAAGCTGCTTTATTGAAAAAGCCGATGGTGATTACCTATCGTATGTCTAATTTAAGCTGGAAAATACTTAAGCGTATGCGTCTGCAACCTTATGTAGGCTTGCCAAATATCTTAGCTGGTAAATTTGTTGTACCTGAATTGCTGCAAGATGATTCAACTCCAGAAAAATTAGCTGAAGCTGCATTAAAACTGCTGCTTGATACCGATTATGCTGCCGAAATTAAAGCTGAATTTATAGAAATTCACCACAGTTTGCGGCAAAATACCGCTGAAAAAGCGGCTGTGGCCATACTGGCTCATTTGTCATAATTATTCTAAACACGCTTAAACATCCATGGCATTAACATTAATTTGTGGCGTAGATGAAGCTGGTCGCGGACCATTGGCTGGTGCGGTATATGCCGCTGCGGTGATTTTAAATCCTGAACGGACAATATCAGGTCTCGCTGATTCAAAAAAACTATCTGAAAAAAAACGTGATTTATTAAGTATTGAAATCAAGCAGCACGCATTAGCTTGGGCGATTGCGAGTAGTAGCGTAGAAGAAATTGACGATATTAATATTCTGCAAGCCAGTTTATTAGCGATGAAACGCGCGATTGAACTACTTCAGCAGCAATTTAATAGTGCGTTAAATTCAGCTGAAATATTTGTCCAAGTCGATGGTAATAAGTGCCCTAAAATAGACTTGCCATGTGAGGCAATCGTCCAGGGCGATAGTAAAGTACAAGCTATTTCTGCCGCGTCTATTTTGGCTAAAGTGGCGCGTGATGATGAGTTATATGCTTTGGATAAGGAATATCCGAACTATGGATTTGCCAAGCATAAAGGTTACCCAACTGCCTTTCATCTGGAGATGCTGGCTTTACATGGCGTTTCGCCTATACACAGACTTAGTTATGCGCCCGTTAAAAAAATAATGTTGCTTAACTTAACTTAACTGCAAAAGCCTAAGTCAGAAACTAGGCCAGTAATAAAAATACTGTTGGCCGTTTATGTAGTTCTGGCAGTGGATTTTTTTTCCAGCTGGCAATCGTTTTTGTGATAATCATTTCAGTGCTTAAGCTGATATCACAAGCCACACACAGTCTAGTATTAGGCTGACATACCGCTAAAATCGCCTCTAACATGTGCTGGTTACGATAAGGCGTTTCAATGAATAATTGTGTTTCTTTGTGGCTTAAAGAACGTTTTTCAATCTCTTTAAGCTTTTGATTGCGCAAGGCTTTGTCGATAGGTAGATAGCCTAAGAAAGCGAACTGCTGGCCATTTAGACCAGAAGCCATTAAGCTTAATACGATAGAACTTGGCCCGACAAATGGCACAACACGAACGCCTTTTTGGTGCGCTAACTCAACCAGCTTAGCCCCAGGGTCAGCAATACCTGGGCAGCCAGCATCGCTCATGAGGCCAACATCTTTGCCTGCTAATAACGGTGTTAATAAGCCCGCTACATCCTTATCTTCAGTATGTTCATTGAGTAAGTTTAATGTTAACTCACGCACCGGCTTAATGGTTTTAATGGTGCTTAGAAAATGGCGTGCCGACTTTTCACTTTCAACCACAAAGGTGTCGAGTTGCTGAGCAAGACTAAGCACATCGCCTGGCAACACTTTGCTAATATTGTCGTCTCCAAGTGTGACTGGGATTAAATATAAGGTTCCAATTTTCACAAATTCCCTAACTTTTGATGAGCTAATAGTAGATTTATTAGCGATTTTACCGATGATGTCGTTACTTGTTTATATTCACAATAAGTTGGCTTAGATTTAACTTCGCCAGTACTAGGTGCTTATATTACATTTACACCTTCATTAAATAACATGCTGACTAGTTTGATGAGCGGTAAGCCAATAAGCGCATTGGGGTCATCTCCGGTCATTTTTTCTATAATAGCGATGCCCAAACCTTCTGATTTTGCACTACCAGCACATTGATACGGTTGCTCTTTAATTAAGTAACTTTCAATCTGTGCATCACTTAAATCTCTAAATGTCACAATATAAGGAACAACCTCAGCCTGCATATTAAGGGTAAGCGGGTTGTATAGGCATAGCGCGCTATGAAAAACCACTTCTCGGCCACGCATAAGGCGTAATTGCTTGGTCGCGTTGTCATGCGTTAGCGGTTTTCCTAGTTGTATATTATCCAAGGTTGCCACTTGGTCACAGCCGATAATCAGCGCATTAGGATTATCTAACGCCACTTTTCTAGCTTTAACTTGAGCTAATCTTAAGGCCGTTTCTTGCGGTAGTTCCTGTGCTAACGCGCTTTCATCTACGTCTGGCGTGACGCAACTAAATGGTAATTGCAAGCGTGTTAATAACTCACGTCGATAAACGGAGGATGAAGCTAGGATTAGATTTGCATGCATATTTTTGGCTAAATTGTGTGAATAAAAAAAGCCGACATAAAAGTGCTGTCGGCTAAAGATTTATATCGCTAATCGATTATTCAGGTTGAATTTCAAGCAGTGATTCGTCAGGCGTAACTGTATCGCCTTTAATCACGTGTATCGCTACGACGACGCCCGAAGTTGCTGCTTGTATTTCATTTTCCATTTTCATCGCTTCAATGACTAAAACACCATCGCCAGCGTTTACTTTATCGCCGACATTTACTTTAACCGCAACCACTGTGCCTGGCATTGAAGTTGTTACATGTCCGGCATGAGATGGGCGAGGGCGCCCCGCACTATTTTTACTTGTTACCGCTTTCTTTTGGCCGCTGCTGCTACCATTGCCTGTAACCTCGATCTCACTTAAAGTTTCTACAATGACTTCTTCCGCAATGCCATCAATAGACACATAAAATGGACGTTTTTCTTCTCCGGCATGGCCGCTACCCGTCAAATTGATATGGAAAGTTTCGCCATGTAAGGTCACTTTAAATTCACTAGGCGCAAAACGTGACGATGAAGCATTGACCGCCGCTTTATCTAATAGCGCTTCTGGCACTAATGAACCTGCGTTACGTTCTTGTAAGTAGGTTTTGCCGATGTCTGGGAACATTGCATAGGTCAGTACATCTTCTTCAGATTGTGCAAAGCGCTCAGAATCGCTAGTCAATCTTGCCATTTCAGCTTCTAATAAATCGGCAGGACGGCAAGTGATGGGCTCTGCATCACCAATCGCCAGCTTTTTAACTTCAGGACAAACCGCGCTAGGAGATTTGCCATATTGGCCTAAAAAGTAGTTTTTAACTTCATTGGTAATAGATTTGTAACGCTGACCAGTCATCACATTTAATACGGCTTGTGTACCGACAATTTGTGAAGTTGGTGTTACCAGCGGAATGTAGCCTAGATCTTTACGCACTAATGGAATTTCAGCTAATACTTCATCCATACGATGTAGCGCGCCTTGCTCTTT
Organism: Methylophilaceae bacterium; assembly: GCA_947379975.1. GTDB lineage: Bacteria > Pseudomonadota > Gammaproteobacteria > Burkholderiales > Methylophilaceae > Methylotenera. Next base: position 6,890 of record CANCPF010000054.1, read on the forward strand.
AAGTTGATTGCTAAGATTTGAAATCATGCCGCCTGGTACTTGGTTGATCAGCACACGTGAGTCTACGCCTGAAAACTCACTTTCAAACTGCCAGTATTTTTTACGCACGTCACGAAAATAAGCCGTCACTTCTTGTACCGCAGCAATGTCTAGACCTGTATCAAATTCAGTGCCTTGTAAGGCCGCAATCATGCTTTCTGTAGTTGGGTGGCTAGCACCTTCTGAGAACGCTGCGCTGCAAGTATCTATCATTAAAGCGCCATTCTCAAGCGCGCGTAACAAATTCATACTCGCTAAACCACTGGTTGCATGTGTGTGCATATGAATCGGTAAATTTACATTTGCGCGTAAGGCTTTAACCAGCTCAATAGTGGCTTGTGGTGTCAGTAAACCAGCCAT
>CANCPF010000055.1 GCA_947379975.1 Methylophilaceae bacterium
GCAAGCGCCATTTGTGGCATTGCATAAGCCGCAAGAATTGCGACTAAAATTAACTTCGGCTTTAAAGTATTTGCTTGTAATGTTTTTGGCATGTCGTTTCCTAAGTTATTATTCTAAACATCACAATTAATTAGCAATAAGTATTCCAAATACTTAAATTTAAATTTATATAATATAATCAATGGGTAATATGATTTAATAATTTTCAGCTAAGATTTTACACCGCAATATTGGTTGTATACAACCACCAATTGGCTGTATACAACCACCATGAGCATTAAATACTGTTCAGAAGCTGTCTTGCCGGAATATTTAAAAATCCGCGTAATCCCAACCAAGCGGCTAATGGAATAAGCGCTGTGGCCGCAAGCATGGTGCTAATAGCAAGCGTAATATTGAATTGAAATGGGATATTTAAAATAGTCGCGCTCAAGTAATAAGCCAACAAGTTAGCGGCAATAACCGCCACGCATGCTGCAATAAAACCGATGCAGGCAAACTCTGCCACATAAGCAATCGCAACTTGGCGTCTTGAAGCGCCAAATACTCGCATAAGCGTAGCCTCGGCAATACGCTCTTCTCGCGTTGCAACCAATGCGGCGTATAACACTGCCACACCCGCAATCAAACTAAAAGCGAAAACATATTCAATGGTGCTACTCATCTTTTGCATAATACCGCGCACTTGCTGCATCAACGCGGCAACGTCTATCACGGTCAAGTTTGGATATTCTCGGACCAATTGATTCAATAGCGCATCGGCTCCTATAGGCAGATGAAAGCTACTGATGTAATTAGTGGCGTATTGATCCAACACTCCAGGTGGCGTTACTGCAAAAAAATTGGCCCGCATGGTGTCCCAATCGACTTTTCTTAAGCTAGTCACGGTGAGCGTTAATGGACTGCCCGCAACATCAAACAAAAGCTTATCGCCTAGTTGAATACCTAGCGTTTTAGCTAAATCTTGCTCTAGTGAAAGAGATGGTTGACCATACTCTTGTTCTGTCCACCAATGGCCAGAAACTAGCTTATTGTCACTTTGCATCTTTGCCGCCCAAGACAAGTTAAATTCACGTTCGGCAAGGCGTTTTGCACGCTCATTTGACCATTGCGTTTGGGCGATATTTTCACCGTTTTTACTGATTAAGCGACCACGTACCATAGGAAATATCGTTGCATGGTCAATCTTCTGCTGCGCAAAAAATTGCTTAAGCCCATTAATTTGTGCAGGCTGTATATTAATCACGAAACGATTTGGTGCATCTAAGGGTAATGAAGCCTGCCAGTTACGAATTAAATCACCACGAATTAAGGCCAGCAATATCAGCACCATTAAGCCCATGCTAAAACCAATCATTTGCACGGTAGATAAGGCAAACCTGCGCTTTAGCCCAAGTACACCAAGCTTTACATCATTAATCGATTGGTTTTTTGTAGATAAATTAAATAGCCGGCTTGCTAAATTTACCAGCACATATGAAAAAACAATAATGGCTATGCACAGTAATAACAAAGCCAAAATAGTAGAAAACGCCAGTTTTACATCACGCGCTTGCCAAAAAACCATACCGCACATCACCAATGCCGCAGGCAAAAATTTAGCTTGGTTAGCACTGGTTTGCTTAAGCGTTTCACGACGCAGAATATTCATGGCGGTTAAATTTCGCATTTGCCAAACGTGCGGCAACACCACGGCGAACATTATGCTGATGCTGGCAATAATACCAACAAAAATTGGTGCGGCAGAAACTGGTGGTAAAACCTCCAAAAATAGACTGCCAGCCAATTGCGCCAAACCAAATTGGCCGATCAAACCTAATGCAACACCAAACAAGGCACTAAAAAATGCAATCAGCAGTGTTTGTATCGCTAGCACTTGAAGCACAGTGTTTTTAGAAGCGCCAAAACAACGCATCAAGGCGACCGTATCCAGGCTTTGTTTGATGTAAGGTAAACTAGAAAGCAGCATTGCCACCATAGCTAAAATAACGCTCACCATGGCTGATAAACCTAAAAATTGCTGCGCCTTGTCTAATGCCAGTTTAATTTCAGGGCGTGCATTGCGCACGTCCTCTATTTTTTCACCCGGGCCTAATTGCGGCTTAGTCTGTGCAAAATATCGGCTTATTTTTTGCGGTTCTGCCGCCAGTAAAAGTTGATATTTAACACGGCTACCAATTTGAATAAGCTTGGTGGCAGGTAAATCAGCGGCATTAATCATTAAGCGTGGCGCAAAGCTAAACATATCACCACCACGAGAAGGTTCATGTAGCAAAATTGCACTAATACGTAATTTTCGCTCGCCCACTTCAAGCACATCACCAATTTTTAGATTTAATAATGTGGCCAGTCTTGGCTCCAGCCAAGCTTCACCAAGCTTAGGCGCAGACTTAATAACTCGGCCAGTTTCATTAATCGTTTGACCTATAGTCAGATCACCTCGTAGTGGAAAACCTAGCCCTACCGCTTTAATTTCAGCCAACTGACTAGTTTCACCAAAGACTACCATGCTGACAAATTCATAGGTTTTGACAACGTCAATGCCCAGTAAAATAGCACTTTTTTCAAATTTTTCGTCGATTACATGATCCGATAGCAAAGCAATATCGCCACCCAGCAATAAGCCACCTTGCTGATTAAGCGCGGTTTCTACACGTTGGGTAAAAAAGCCAACAGCGGTAATTGCACTAACGGCCAATACTAGGGCAAACACTAATACGCGCAAAGCGCCTGCGCGCCACAGGCTTAAAGTTTGCGTCCAGGCTAATCTAAAGGATATGCTCATGACTGAGTCAATGCTGCTGATTCAGTCACTTTAGTGAGCTCAGTTAATATGCCATTTTCCAACTTTAACTGGCGCTGGCAACGATGTGCTAAATGAATATCATGCGTGACTAACACTAGCGTGGTACCCGCCTGCGCATTCATCTCAAATAGCAAATCAACAATCATTTGGCCAGTGCTATTATCCAAATTACCAGTAGGTTCATCGGCAAATAAAATGGCCGGTTGCGTTGCAAAGGCGCGAGCAATGGCGACGCGTTGCTGCTCACCGCCAGAAAGTTGTTTAGGATAATGTTGTACTCGCGCACTCAAACCAACTTTATTTAACGCTTCTAAACTCAAGGCTTTAGCGTTGGGCTGATTCTTTAATTGTAGCGGCAACATTACATTCTCCAGCGCAGTCAGCGATGGCAACAACTGAAAAGATTGAAATACAAAACCCATTGTTGCCGCACGCACCGCCGCCCTACCATCTTCATCTAGGCTACTAAACGGGCTATTATTAATTTGAATGCTACCACTAGTTGGTATATCTAAGCCCGCCAGAAGACTCAATAGCGTGGATTTTCCTGAGCCTGAACTGCCAATAATGGCCACCTGTTCGCCGGCAGTAATGCTTAAATTTAATCCTGCCAATATGCGAATTTGGTTATCATGGCTAGTGAAATTGTATTTAATGTCTTTTGCATTAATAACTGGTGCATGAATGACTGGCGCTTGAATAACTGGAGGTTGTTGCATCAATGTATTTTCGCTTTTTATTAAGGTTTAAATGCCTATCACTTAGGCTATTAGGTTTCTATTTCGTTGCATTTTGTTTGCCTGCCATGGCAGATAATCCTAAAATCCTCATTTATGGCGATAGCTTATCGGCCGTATATGGCGTATCACGACAACAAGGCTGGCCAACATTATTGCAAAACAAGCTTAACGTCAAAAATAATCATTACCAAGTTGTTAACGCCAGTATAAGCGGCGAAACCAGCAGCGGCGGCTTAAGTCGGTTACCCGCAACACTTGCGAAATTTAAGCCCAATATTGTTATTTTAGCTTTAGGTGCAAATGATGGCCTACGTGGTTTACCTATTCAAGAAATGACGCATAACCTAAACAGCATGATCAGCCTAAGTGAAAAATCAAATGCCAAAGTACTACTATTGGGAATGAAAATACCACCGAATTACGGCACAAAATATTCGACAAAATTTAGCCAAACTTTTAGTGATTTAAGCCAACAACACAAAATCAACTTAGTGCCTTTTATGCTGCAAAATGTTGCAACAATACCAAATTTGAATCAGGACGACGGCATCCACCCAAACGCGCTAGCGCAACCGCTGATACTAGACAATATCTGGCCAGAATTGCACGGCATATTGGAACAGAATTAGCATAAATTATTTAGCTGCTGTTTGAAGATTTAAACTGACAAATCTTGCCAAGTAATTTCCAAGCCTAATTCATGTTCAGTGGCTTGCAGTTCATTTGCCATGCCAATATATGGCACGAAAGCTAAGGTATCATGCCAGTAAATTAGTGGTAAATAATCACGTTGCCAAGGCGGAATATTCGCTTCTTGCAATAGGTGTTTCAGCGTTCTGGTCGGTCTTAAGACATTTGGTTTAAACCGTTCGCCACCAGCGCGATTGGTAATTCTTAGCTTAGTCATACCAAACTTAAGTGCTAAGCCAGCACCCATCACTTGTTTAAAATGCAATTTACCGCCGTTTGGCAAGTTTAACTCTGCTTCGCCAGTCCAGAGCAAATCAAAAACTGGTGTGCTTTGTTCTGCTAACAAATAAGCACGATGCTGAAATCTTTTTAAAGTTAAATGCTGCGTTTGACTGCTTAGGTTTATTTGACCGATATGGTTTAATTGAATATTAATATTGGCATCGGCTTTTGCATTAAGTAGCTGATTGATTATTTCACTTAAATGTTCTGAACTCGGCATCGCCAGTTGATTTTTTGCAAACCACCAGCGCAGTACATTCTTTGCACGTACTTGCGCTAATTGAGCCAAGCCATTCAGGCATAAACTGTTATTTAACAATAAAGTCGTGGCATCAAGTTCGGCCAAGGCATCTAACAACTCGTTCGCTTCTGCGAGGTGAAATGCGCTTCTGGCTAACACAGACTTAATGGCAGGATAACGCGTTTCCAATATTGGCATTATGTTATGCCGCAAAAAATTACGTTCATAATGGGTGTCAGCATTACTTTCATCATCGCACCATTTTAGCTGATGGCGTTCTGCGTAATCTTGCAATGTTTGGCGACTAACTTCAAGCAATGGTCGTAGTAGTCGCCTAGACGGATCCACTGCAGCCATGCTGGCCAAACCCTTAACACCAGCGCCTCTGAATAATTGCAATAAAAGCGTTTCAGCTTGGTCGTCTTGATGGTGAGCGGTGACAATGAAATCGGCCTGATTTGGGACGGATAGCTCAGGTAAAACGTTATTAAATAGCGCTTCATAGCGTAGTTGCCGAGCGGCAGCCTCTATACCCAATTTTGGGCTTGCCTCAATATCAACCTTAATAATCTGTAAAGGTATATTCAGCAATACACACTGTTCTGTACAAAACGTAGCCCAGGCATCGGCATTGACACTTAAACCATGATGCACATGCATGGCATGCAAATGGAATGGAACGATCTGCTGAGCAACAGCTAGCAAATGTAGCAATACACAAGAATCTAAACCGCCACTTAAGCCTAATAACACATGTTGATTAGGCCTTAATTGCTGAGCTAAAAAGGTACTGACTTGAGATAGCAATGGATCTTGTAAATTGGCAGAAATAGCTAATTGAGCTGAGCCTAGCTTTCTTTTTTTAGCTTTAATGTCCGGCTCCTTATTCAACGTATTACCCTGCTAGCCAGACAATTCAGACTAAAAATTTAACCACTTATAGTTTGATTGGCTGCTTTTTCTCAGCAACTTCTTTATATTTGCCATAACCCATTAAACGCTCGTAACGTCTAACCAACAATAACTTAATAGACTTTGCTTTAAGCTTGGCTAGCTCTTCTCTTAGTGCTACACGTAATGTTTCCATCACCAATTCTGGCGAGCGATGTGAGCCACCTAAAGGTTCAGGAATGATACGATCTATCAGACCCATACTTTTTAGACGATCAGCGGTAATTGCCAGTGACTCTGCGGCCACTGAAGCTTTATCTGCACTCTTATACAAAATTGAAGCACAGCCTTCAGGTGAAATGACTGAGTAAGTACCGTATTGCATCATCAGTAATTGATCCACTACACCGAGTGCTAATGCACCACCAGAGCCGCCTTCACCAATAATCACGCCGATAATAGGCGTTTCAAGTTCAGCCATTACATATAAATTACGCGCAATAGCTTCAGACTGTCCACGCTCTTCAGCACCAATACCAGGATAAGCACCCGGGGTATCAATCAAAGTAATGATAGGAATACCAAATTTTTCCGCTAGACGAAATAGTCGCAATGCCTTGCGGTAACCTTCTGGGCGCGGCATGCCAAAGTTGCGATATTGACGCTCTTTAACATCGCGGCCTTTTTGATGACCAATCACCATCACAGGCTGACCTTCAAACCTTGCTAAACCACCAACAATGGCAGGATCGTCAGCATACGCCCTATCGCCGTGCAACTCTTCAAAGTCCGTAAACATGCCTTGAATGTAATCTAAGGTGTAAGGACGCTGCGGATGACGCGCCAATTGAGAAATTTGCCATGCACTTAAATTGCCATAAATATCCTCAGATAATTTTTGGTTTTTCTTTTCTAAGGCAGTCAATTCTTTAGAAATATCCAAAGCATCGTTGGCATCGTGTGCGGCTTGCAAACCTTCAATTTGGCTTTCAAGTTCTGCAATCGGCTGTTCAAAATCTAGGTAACTAATTTTCATGCGCTTAACTCAATTATTAAAGTTTTTCAAAAAATTATAGCTAGTCACATTCGATTGAAGACAAGGTGCAGGGTCGCTGACAGTACGTTTAGTAAGGCAAGACCCTGCAAACGCAGTATTCAATTGAATTTGGCTAGTAATCGTTAATTATATAGGATTTTTACGTTGCTTTGAGTCAACCACTCAGTTAAGCCCGCAATCAACTCATCGTGCAGATCTACACGCCAGTCGTTTCCCAGCATCAATTCTACCTTACTGGTTTTATTATGATATTCAACTTTCACTGGGCAACCGCGCGATTCATCTGAGACACTTTTACAATAAGGCTTCAATAAAGCCTTTAATTTAAGGGCATCGGCTTGCCCATTGCATGAAATCTTTAAGAAGCTGGCTTTACTGTTTCGTAGGCCAGATAAATTATGTAGCTTTCTAGCATTCACGCGAATGCCACCGGAGAATTCATCGTTACTCACGCGACCTTCTACAATAATCAATTGGTCATCTTTTAATAAAGCTTGATATTGATTCAGCAAATCGCTACCAACCACCACCTCAATCCGCGTAGT
>CANCPF010000056.1 GCA_947379975.1 Methylophilaceae bacterium
TTGGAATACTTATTGCTAATTAATTGTGATGTTTAGAATAATAACTTAGGAAACGACATGCCAAAAACATTACAAGCAAATACTTTAAAGCCGAAGTTAATTTTAGTCGCAATTCTTGCGGCTTATGCAATGCCACAAATGGCGCTTGCTGAGAACAAGGCTGAAGCTTTGGAACTTAGTAAAATTGAGGTGGTTGGTACAACGCCTTTACCTAGTATTGGTACGCCGATTAATCAGGTGCCATCGAATGTGCAAACCGGTTCTTCTAAAGCATTTGACCAGCAACAATCCTTAGATTTGTCTGAGTATCTTGATAATAATTTAGGCTCAGTAAATACTAGTAATAGTGTGGCAAACCCGTATCAGGCTGATGTACAGTTTCGTGGCTTTACTGCATCACCATTATTAGGTACACCACAAGGCCTTTCTGTTTACATGGATGGCGTACGTGTGAATGAAGTGTTTGGGGATATTGTTAATTGGGATTTAATTCCGGCAAATGCAATCGCTAACATTAACTTAATCCCGGGCTCTAATCCATTATTTGGCTTGAATACGTTAGGTGGTGCGCTTGCCGTACATACCAAAAGCGGCAGTGAGTTTCCCGGCGTAAAATTGACCACTTATGGTGGTTCATGGGGGCGCCGTGCGTTTGAATTTGAAGCAGGCGGTGTGGATAAAGAAAAGAATCTTGATTACTTTGTAGCAGGTAATTTCTTTAAAGAAAATGGCTGGCGCGAGCATTCATCCAGCGATGTAAAACAAATTTTTGGTAAAGTAGGCTGGCAAAATGATACGAGTGATTTAGATTTATCATTAGCGTTGGCCGATACTATGATGGAAGGTACGCAGGCAGTGCCCTTGTCTACCTATAATAACCCTAAGCAAGCTTATACTTATCCAGATTCTATTGGTAATAAAATGGTGATGTTGGCGCTAAAAGGCAGTCACTTTTTGAGTGATGACAAGTTAGTCGCGGGTAATGTTTATTATCGTAAAAATAAAAGTAGCGGCTTTAATAGTAACGCTAACAGCATTCTAGCAGGTGATTCTGTAAATGTATCTAGCAATACAGACCAAGACGGCTTTGGTGGTACTTTGCAATTAAGTTTGCTAGGAGATTTAATCGGTCATAAAAATCAATTTACTGTAGGTGTAAGTGCGGATTTTGGCCGTACTAATTTCACTAGTGATTCATTGCAAGCAAGTATCATTGGTCATGAAACAGTAACGGATACTACTTCTATTTCGGTCGGACAAGTTCGTTTAAACGCCAAAAATGATTACTATGGTTTGTATGCAACCGATACATTTTCTCTTAATGATCAATTACATTTGACACTTTCAGGTCGTTATAACGTTGCTAAAATAAACTTGTCCGGAATGAGTTCAGATCCAGCGCTTATACCTGTTGACTCAGATCTTTCTGGTAATCATCGTTACAGCCGCTTTAACCCTGCGATTGGTTTTAACTACAATCCAACAAAAACCATTGGTTTTTATGCAGGTTATAACGAAGGTATGCGCGCTGCGACACCTGTTGAGTTAAGCTGTGCGGATGAAGCTCGTCCATGTGCTTTACCCAATGCTTTTGCGGCTGACCCACATTTAGAAATGGTGGTTGCCAAAACTTGGGAAGGTGGCGTAAGAGGTAAGCTTGCGGATAATGTTAACTGGAATATGGGTTTATATAACGCCGTAAGTAGCAATGACATTCAGTTTATTGCAAGCAATGCCACTGGTGGTTTTGGTTACTTTAAAAATGTAGGCGAGACGCGTAGACGTGGTTTAGAGATGGGCTTAAGTGGTAAGTTTGATGCGCTAACATTGTCAGCTAACTACGGTTTTGTCGATGCTACTTATCAATCTGACTTTGCTGTAGGTTCTCCTGCTAATAGCAATGCTAATAATTTAGGGCAGATTTCAGTGACTAAAGGCGATAAAATTCCGGGTATTGCACAACACACATTCAAAATACGTGCGGCTTATGAAGTCATGCCTGCTTGGAATATTGGAACTAATGTGGTGTTAGCCGCGGGACAATATGCCCGTGGTGACGAAAATAACCAAGATGTTAATGGCAAAGTGCCAGGTTATGCCGTGATGCATCTTGATACGCATTACAGCTTAAATGAGACTTGGAAGTTGTTTGCTAAAGTGAATAATGTGTTTGATACCCGCTACGCTACCTTTGGTGTACTTGGAGGTAATATTTATAATTTAGACGGTGCTGGCAGTCAAATCAATGAGCAATTCCGCTCTCCAGCTGCTCCACGCGCCGCATGGGTGGGTGTGAGTTATGAGTTTGGTCGTGCTAAAAAAACAGCAGCAGATGTTGATTAGGTTTTAGTAAATAATATAAAAAATCTCAAGTACACTTACTTTGTCATTAACAATCACAACCTCAGATATGTATGCTAAGCCTCATCCTCTAGTATCAAAACTATTGATCGTTGAAGATGAAGTGTTGTTTGCTCGCGCGGTGATGCGTCGATTGCAGAAGGCCGGCTATGAGTGTGCGCATGTAGAGAGTTTGCAAGATGCACGGGCGATTACTAAGCAATTTTTACCCGATATAGTGCTATTAGATATGCGTTTGCCTGATGGGAATGGTTTGGATTTGTTGGCCGAGTTTGTGGCTAAAAATGCTGCAGTGATTGTGATGACTGCGCATGGTGAAATTAGTGATACGGTTAATGCTATTAAGCAAGGCGCAGTCGATTATCTGAAAAAGCCTATAGATCTTGAAGAGCTATTGTTGTCTGTACAAAAAGCTGAATCTGTCGCTGAACAAAGTAATAGTTTGGGTTATTCTCGCCAACGTAATGCACATGCCATTGATGGTGTTGAAATGCTGGGTGAGAGTTCAGCCATGCAAAGCGTAAAAGCGCAAATTAAGCGAATTTCTCAGCTGGTGGCTAGCGATACCGTTGCGCCAACTGTGTTGATTAGTGGTGAAACTGGCACCGGTAAAGACGTCGCCGCGCGCTTGCTACATGCTTCATGCCAGACCAATAATCATTATAACGATAAGCCATTTGTACATATTGATTGCGCTTCATTACCGGCAGATTTAATGGAAAGTGAGCTGTTTGGTCACGAGAAGGGCGCTTTTACTGGTGCGTTAACTACTCGTCCAGGTTTGATTGAGGCCGCAGAAGACGGCACACTTTTTTTAGATGAAGTTGGCGAGCTGCCTTTAGCTTTGCAGGCCAAACTGCTCAATGTGCTAGAGCGTAGAGTGGTACGTAGATTAGGCTCAACCAAAGAGCGCGCTGTACCAGCAAGATTTATCGCCGCGACGAATCGTGATTTACATGCAATGTCACAGTCCGGCAGTTTTAGGCAAGACCTTTATTACCGATTAAATGTCATGAGTATCGCTATGCCGCCATTGCGCGAGCGTGGCGAAGATGTTTTATTGCTCGCCAGTCATTTCGCAACACAAACAGCTAAGCGCTATGGTTTAGCTCGCCCGGCATTTTCTGCACAAGCCGTGGCCTTGATTAAGCATTATGCTTGGCCAGGAAATGTACGTGAGCTTAAACATCAAGTGAGTCGCGCCATGTTGTTGTGCCATGAGGGGCTGATAACCGAACTGGATTTAGCGCTGCCAAACGATAAAGATAGTGCACAATATGCCACGCAAGCGCATGCAAATGAAAATTCAGCGCTGACTTTAGAGGCGGCTGAGAAAGCAATTTTGTTGCAGATGCTAGCAGAAACGCATGGCAATATCTCTGAAGCCGCGCGTAAATTAGGCATTACACGGATGACCATGCGCTACCGTATGGATAAACATCAAATTGCCCGTTGATTAAAGATTTTAATTGCAGGCTGTAATTTTAGTTTTCAACCTAATGCTTAATCCGGCACCAGTTCTATTCTATTTTCTATAAAAACCACTGTACACTTGTCATTCATCAATGACGGCATAATCACTGCATGGTATTATTCAGCCAATTGAAAACTGAAAGAATATCATGCAAATTGGAACCCCATTAAGCGCTAATGCCACCCGCGTTATGTTGCTCGGCAGCGGTGAACTCGGCAAAGAAGTAATTATTGCGCTACAGCGCTTAGGCGTTGAAGTCATCGCCGTTGATCGCTATAAGAATGCGCCTGGCCACCAAGTTGCACATCGTGCTTACACCATTGATATGACTGACGATAAGGCCTTGCGTGATTTAATTGCCCTAGAAAAACCGCATTTAATTGTGCCAGAAATTGAAGCGCTTAACACCAATACTTTGGCTGACATTGAAGCGGCCGGCATTGCTACGGTGATTCCTACTGTTAAAGCTGTGCAATTGACCATGAACCGCGAGGGCATTCGTCGCTTAGCCGCAGAAGAACTTAATCTACCCACTTCACCTTATGCTTTCGCTAGAAGCGAAGCTGATTTACAAGCTGCAATTGATGCCGGCATTGGTTATCCATGCTTCATTAAACCGACTATGTCATCTTCTGGCAAAGGTCAATCACGCATTACAAATGCCAGCGAAGTTAAAACGGCTTGGGATTACGCGGCTACAGGCGGCCGAGTGAATCAAGGTGTGGTGATTGTAGAAGGCCAGATCGATTTTGATTATGAAATTACCTTATTAACCGTGCGTGCGAAAAATGCCCAAGGTGAAATTCAAACCTACTTTTGTGAACCTATCGGCCATGTGCAAGAAAAAGGCGATTATGTTGAAAGTTGGCAGCCACAAGCCATGGCCGTTGCAGCGTTAGTGGAATCTAAACGTATTGCTAAAGCCGTCACTGATAGCTTAGGCGGTTTAGGTTTATTTGGTGTAGAGCTATTTATTAAGGGCGATCATGTGTGGTTTAGCGAAGTTAGCCCACGTCCACACGACACTGGTATGGTGACCATGTGCAGCCAACGTTTTAGTGAATTTGATCTACATGCACGTGCAATTTTAGGCTTGCCAGTAGACGTAAGCTTGCGTGAAGCAGGCGCAAGTGCGGTCATTTATGGTCAGCATGCATCACAGAATTTAATATTTGATGGCGTTGATGCAGCTTTGGCCGTACCTAACAGCGATATTCGTTTATTTGGTAAACCAGAGTCTTTTGTTAAAAGACGTATGGGTGTTGCTTTGGCGACAGGTAAAAATATTACTGAAGCACGCGAACGTGCAAAATTAGCGGCTAGTTTGGTTAAACCTAAAGTTGCTTAGCTATTTGTTGGATGTCCCGCTTAAATTAGAATTGGTTGAAATAGTATGCTGGATAAAATAGAAGAAGTTGGCAGCAGCAAAAGCACTTTTTTTGAGTTGCTTGGTGGCGATACAAATGGCATTGAAAATATCCGTAATTTAGTCGAGACTTTCTATGACATTATGGATAGCGACCCTAAAGTTGTGACGCTGAGGGCGATGCATCAACCCGACTTAACCGAAACACGTGAAAAATTATTCATGTTCTTATCGGGTTGGACAGGTGGGCCGCAGTTATACATAGAACGTTACGGCCACCCTATGCTTAGGCGTCGCCACATGCCTTTTGCGATTGATGAATCGGCCCGCGATCAGTGGATGTATTGCATGATTAAGTCTATGCATCAACAGGGTTTTGATGATGCGCTAATGACCAAGCTGGCCGAGCAATTGTATGGCGTTGCTGACTTCATGCGTAATCAATAGTTAGGTTTATTAAAATCTACTTGTCGCAAAGTTCTTTAGCGACAAGCATCAAAAATGCAAAAAGGGTTAGCTAAGCTAACCCTTTTTATATTTAATCAACCTATGTCAAATAAACTATTTATTCAATACTAAACCACCTAATAAAGCCGCCACTGGCGCTTTTCTAGTCGTACTTGAGCGCACGGTCACTTGTTGATGCGCTGCAACTACCGCTTCGTAAGGTTTATCAAACCAAGGGTCACTATTTTTCTTTTTGAACGGCGTGCGTTTAGTTGCTGTTGCATCTTGATTTGAGCTAGCGCTAGCCGATTTATGTGCGCTAGGTTTACTAGTGCTTGAACTACTACTAGAGCTAGTACGCGCTCTAGTGCTTGATTTTTCAATCGTTACCGTTTCTCTAGTAATTTGGCGTTTAATCAGTTTCTCGATTTCCACCATATACTTTTCTTCTTCAGGGCTTACGAACGATATCGCAATTCCTGATGCACCGGCACGGCCGGTACGACCAATTCTATGCACGTAATCTTCTGGCGCACTTGGAATCTCATAGTTAATTACCATCGGTAATTCGCTAATATCTAAGCCACGAGCGGCTACATCAGTGGCTACTAGTGCGGTAATTGTGCCTGCCTTAAAGCCATCTAAGGCTTTAATACGTTCTTGTTGGGTTTTGTCGCCGTGAATCGCATCTGCGGCAAGGCCTTCACGCTCTAAGCTACGGCTTAAGCGGCTGGCAGTAATTTTGGTTTTGGTGAATATAATCACCTGTTTTGCATCGGCTGTTTTTAGTAGTTGTATCAGTAAAGCTTCTTTATCGCTTTGTTCGACTGAATACACTTTTTGTGTCACGTTATCGTTAGTGGCATTGCTGCGCGCAACTTCGATTAACTGTGGTTTGGTTAGAAAGTCATCGGCTAATTTTTTAATATCATTCGAAAATGTCGCTGAAAACATTAAATTTTGACGCTGCTTAGGTAGCAACGCCAAAATTCTTTTCAAATCAGGCATAAAGCCCATGTCCAACATTCTATCGGCTTCATCTAGTACTAACATTTGCACTTGATTCAGCTGTACTGTTTTTTGTTCAATGTGATCCAACAAGCGACCAGGAGTAGCAACCAAAACCTCAATCCCGGTTTTTAAATGCGGGGTTTGTGTTCTTATATCTACACCGCCGTAAACCACCAGTGAGCGTAGTGGCGTATGTTTTGCATAAGCGCGTACACTTTCTTCTACCTGAATGGCCAGTTCGCGCGTTGGCGTTAAAATCAACGCACGGACTGGATGTTTTGCAGGTGAAGCACCATTGTTGGCAAACGGTAGTAATTTTTGTAGCAAGGGTAACGCAAATGCGGCAGTTTTACCTGTACCAGTTTGCGCGCCTGCCAT
>CANCPF010000057.1 GCA_947379975.1 Methylophilaceae bacterium
GCAAATAGATCATTTTGATCTTTGCTGTAAATCATCACTTGTATGCCATCGCCACTTGGACTTAAGCGCGCCCTAACAATCGGGTTTTTTGCCGTTAAATGTGGTGTGAGCAAGCGGCTATGCCAAGCAATTTCATCACTTTCATGGCGAACAAAATAATTAGCACCAAAACTTTGCCATAAATGCTCGTAAGAATGCGGACTTAAGCCAAATTTATTTAATTTTTCTGCGGCTTCTAATTTTCGTGCGGAAATGGCTTGTAGAGAATATTGATTTTGAACAGTTAAATCGAGCTTAAGCGTAAGCCTTAGCGCGAGTTTTGTTGCGTTAAATAAGCTTTCTAATAAGCGCGCTTTCCACGCGTTCCAAACCACTGGGCTGGTGCCGCGTATATCTGCAACAGTGAGTAAATAAAGTGCAACAAGATTACGTTCAGTTTTTACAAATTTAGCAAATGATTCTATAACGCTAGGGTCAGATAAATCAGTTTTTTGCGCTGTAGCTGACATTTTTAAATGTGATTCAACTAGCCAGGCAACCAGCTTGCGATCGGCTTTGGATAAGCCATGTAATTTGCAAAAATTAATGGCATCTATTGTGCCTAGGGTTGAATGATCGCCGCCGCGTCCTTTGGCAATGTCGTGGAATAATGCCGCTATATATAATAAATGCGGTGCGTCAAAAGCGGCAAATAATTGACTACATAGAGGAAACTCATGCTTGAGTTCTGGCTTAGCAAAGCGTCGCAGATTAGCCAACACATTAAGAATATGTTCATCGACGGTATAAACATGAAATAAATCATGCTGCATTTGGCCAATAATTTTACCGAACGCGGGTATATAGCAGCCTAAAATGCCATAGCGATTCATGGCTCTAAGCGCATGGTTCACGCCATTCGCTTGCGAGAGTATTTCAATGAAAAGTTTTTTATTTTGCAGGTTCTGTCGAAAATCCCGATTGACTAACTTTTTTACACGCTGCAAATTACGTAAAAAAGTAGCACCCATACCGGTGAGTTCTGGGTGTTGCTGCAAGACTAAAAAAGCTTCTAAAATTGCCGATGGATGTTGCTGTAATAGTCCGGCAGTTTTAGCTTCTAGCAGTTGATCATGCGCCTCAAAATAGTCGTTGATAGGCTTGATAACGACTGGCTTAGCGGCTATTTTTTGTGCCAGCAGTTTGAGTAGAATCTCGTTCATTAGCTGTACAAATTTGGCGCTGCGGTAATAGCTTTGCATCAGCTGTTCACTGGCGCGCTTACTTGGGGTGTTGATGTAACCTAGGTTGGCCGCCAGCTCATTTTGATAATCGAACAGCAGGCGATCTTCTCGACGCTTGCTTAAAAAATGTAATCGTATGCGTAGTAATTGCAGGTTTTTTTCATTAAGCCGAATTTGGCGGGCTTCAAGTGCCGATATGATGTTTTGTTTTACCAATACCGACCAAACTGTAGCGCTATTAATGCGTAGCTTAGTATTTTGCGCGCTAGTCTCAGACATCTGCAAGCTTCGCATGAGCCACATTATCATGTGTAAATCACGCAAGCCGCCGGGGCTTTCTTTAATATTGGGCTCTAAGTTATAGGCAGTGTCATTAAACTTAGCGTGCCTGTTATCTTGCTCTTTAAGTTTTGCGGCAAAAAAGTCTTGCACTTTCATGCTGTTATCAATGCTACATAAAAAGCGTTGGTAAAAAGAGCTGCTGCCGACTAACAGGCGTGATTCAATTAAATTGGTTTGTACGGTGATGTCTTTTTGCGCTTCAGCCGCACATTCGTTTAGGCTTCTTACGCTATGCCCAACATTTAAGCCTATGTCCCATAAAAGGCCTATCAATGATTCAATCGCGCGATTGATTAATGGGTCGTTGGCCGATTCGTCAGTTAATAGAATAAGTAAATCTATGTCTGAGTGTGGATAAAGCTCGCCGCGACCGTAGCCACCAACGGCAATTAAGCAACATTGTTTATCTAAATTTACTTGCGCCCAAACCTCAGCAAGTAAATTGTCGACTAACTTGCAATGTTGTTTGAATAGTTTTGCGGTATTTGGGCGTAGTGTGAATTCTTCTTTAAGCGCTAAAAATCCATCTTTAAGATGCTGTCGCCAGTAGGCGACTTGTTCTTTTTCATCTGGACGATGGTTTGAATTGATAGCAGTGACTTCCACGAGATTTTTCTCTAAGGGTTACTTGAGGTTTTTCTTGAGACCTTTATGTTAAACATTATATTTAAGACTTAAATATAGTGTTTAAACAAATGTTGGCGTTGGCGGGGTGCCGCTAGATAAGGTCATCACTTCGTAGCCTGTTTCAGTGACTAAAATAGTGTGTTCCCATTGTGCCGACAGGCTGCGATCTTTTGTTACGATTGTCCAGCCATCAGGCATTTGTTTAATGTCACGTTTCCCAGCATTAATCATGGGCTCGATGGTAAACATCATGCCGGCTTTTAGTACCGCACCAGTACCAGGTTTACCGTAATGCAATACTTGTGGATCTTCATGAAACACTTTGCCAATGCCATGCCCGCAAAATTCACGCACCACGCTATAACCACTTTTTTCTGCAAAGACTTGAATCGCATGACCAATATCACCTAATGTAGCGCCTGGCTTTACTTTAGCAATGCCTAGCCACATCGCTTGATAGGTAAATTCACATAAACGTTTGGCTTGATTGGTCACTTCACCGACACAAAACATGCGGCTGGTATCGCCGTGGTAGCCATCTTTAATGACGGTAATGTCTATGTTTACAATGTCACCATTTTTAAGCATTTTATCGCTAGGCACGCCATGGCAAATTTGCTGGTTAATGGATGTGCAAATAGATTTAGGATAAGGTTTGTGGCCATCTGGCGCGTAGTTTAGTGGCGCAGGAATCGCGTCTTGTACATCTACAATATAGTCGTGACAAAGCTTATCTAGCTGATCGGTGGTGACGCCATGCACGACGTAAGGCGTAATAAAATCGAGCACTTCTGAGGCTAGTTTGCCTGCAATACGCATTTTTTCGATATCTTGTTGATTTTTGATTGAGATTGCCATGAAATTGCTAACTAAATAATATAGCTGCTCATTTTAGCATAGCCACTTTCAACAATATAAAAATCTATGAATTACCGAATCTCTGTTACTACTTCATAATTATGCGAAATTTATTGTCGATATAAGCCGGCTGGCGCAAGCGATGCAGACTTTTAGTGAGGCTAAATTATTGAGTCATTATTAAAAATGATGGCCACAATCAAAAAATAGCAGTCAAACTAGGGCGAAAGTAGACGGATAAGCTAGCAAACTCAATTGCTTAATGGTATTATTCGGCCTCTGCAATTTGGCAGAAATGCATTGTTAAAGATGCAACGTAAAATTTACACACAACCCGATCAAGGGTGCTTGAAGTTTAAAGTTTTGAATAAAAGCTTATAAATCAAAGTGTTTCTGGTGTTGTGTGAATTAATAACCCTTTTGAAAAGAGAAATATTTATGTCAGTCACTATGCGTGATATGTTAGAAGCCGGCGTTCACTTCGGCCATCAAACTCGTTATTGGAATCCAAAAATGGCACCGTTTATTTTCGGTGATCGTAATAAAATCCATATCGTCAACCTAGAAAAAACACTACCAATGTTTGAAGATGCACTTAAACACGTGCGTACATTGGCAGCTAATAAAGGCCGTATCTTATTCGTTGGTACAAAACGCCAAGCACGCGACATCGTAAAAGAAGAAGCGGCTCGTGCTGGTTGTGCTTACGTAAATCACCGTTGGTTAGGCGGTATGTTGACTAACTTTAAAACTGTTAAACAATCTATCAAACGTCTTCATGACTTTGAAGTGATGTTGTTAGATGGTAGTTTAGAAAAATTTGGTAAAAAAGAAGCGCTTGGTTACAAACGTGAAATTGAGAAATTAGAGCGTTCTATCGGCGGTATTAAAGAAATGGGTGGCTTGCCAGACGCTATTTTCATTATTGACGTTGGTCATGAAAGCGGTGCGATTACTGAAGCGGCTAAATTAGGTATTCCAGTGATTGGTATTGTTGATACTAATAACTCACCTGATGGCGTAGCTTATGTTATTCCTGGTAACGATGACTCATCTCGCGCTATTCGCTTGTATGCGCGCGGTATTGCAGATGCGGTTTTAGAAGGCCGTAGCTCTGTGATCTCTGAGCTTGTTAAATCAGCTGCTGAAGAAACTGCAGAAGTTACTGAAGCTGTTGCTGAGTAATTAACGCATCATGAAAAGGGGCTTAGTGCCCCTTTTTTAGTTTTATACCAAACACTTTTAGTTTTATACTAACTTATTCAATATAAAATTAAATTACTTTATAATCAGTTAATTAAGCTGTATTTTTAAAGTGATTTATAGAAATTTAGGAGCTTAAAATGGCTGAAATTACCGCAAGCATGGTAAAAGAATTACGTGAGCGCACCGATGCGCCTATGATGGATTGTAAAAAAGCGCTGACAGAAGCTGAAGGCGATTCAGTACGTGCTGAAGAAATTATCCGTGTTCGCTTTGGCAATAAAGCAAGCAAAGCGGCTGGCCGCGTTGCAGCTGAAGGTACTGTTGGCGTTTATATTAGTGCTGACGGTAAATCTGGCGCGATGATAGAAGTGAACTCTGAAACTGACTTCTGTGCTAAAAATGAAGACTTTCTGAAATTCGTAAACGAATTAGCGACTATTGTTGCGACTAATAAACCTGCTGACATTGCTGCCGCTGGCGCTTTGGCTATGGGTAGCTCAACGGTTGAAGAAACTCGTGCACAATTGGTTGGTAAAATTGGCGAAAACGTAACGCCACGTCGCTTTGTATGCCCAGCAGTGCAAGGTAAACTAACTAGCTATATTCACGGTAGCAAAATTGGTGTTTTAGTTGATTTAGTTGGTGGTGATGAAGCTTTGGCTAAAGATATCGCGATGCATATTGCTGCAGCTAAACCAAAATCTTTAGATGCTTCAGGTATCGATGCTAGTTTGATTGAAACAGAACGTCGTGTAGCGATTGAAAAAGCAAAAGAAGCTGGCAAACCAGAAGCGATGCTAGAAAAAATTGTTGACGGAACTGTAGCTAAATTCTTAAAAGAAGTGACATTGTTAAGCCAAACATTTGTTAAAGATGACAAGCTAACGATAGAGCAATTGCTTAAATCTAAAGGCGCTTCAGTTGCGTCATTCACTATGTATACAGTGGGTGAAGGCATTGAAAAAGCGGTTGTGGATTATGCGGCAGAAGTTGCAGCAGCGGCAGCAGCAATTTAATATCACCAAAAAATTCTATTTAGTGCATCTAATGTACTAGATTCAACGACTTGGTAAGATGAAAAGTGGATTAAGCGTTAAGCTTAGTCCATTTTTTTTAGTTTTTTTTAGCATTGTTTTGCTATTTAAGACACTTTTTTTATGCCTAAAACCGTGTTTTTATGCTTAAATAAGCAAACTTAAAAAAGAGGAATTCTTGTGTCCGTACCAGCTTATAAGCGCATCTTACTTAAACTTTCTGGCGAGGCATTAATGGGTGATGATGCCTATGGCATCAACCGCGCTACTATTACTCGCATCGTTAATGAAATTAAAGAAGTGGTTGATTTAGGCGTACAGGTTGCCGTGGTTATTGGCGGTGGTAACATTTTCCGTGGTGTAGCACCCGCGGCTGAGGGCATGGATAGAGCGACCGCTGATTACATGGGTATGTTAGCTACGGTCATGAATGCCATGGCATTGCAAGACGCGATGAAGAATATTGGTCTTAATGCTCGCGTGCAAAGTGCTTTAAATATTGAGCAGGTTGCCGAGCCTTATATTCGCGGTAAAGCTATTCGCTATTTAGAAGAAGGTCGAGTGGTTATTTTTGGTGCGGGAACCGGCAATCCGTTCTTCACTACCGATACTGCAGCAGCCTTACGTGGTATGGAAATTAATGCAGAGATCGTGATTAAAGCGACTAAAGTCGATGGCGTATATACCGATGATCCTAAAACTAATCCGGAAGCGATGCGTTATAAAACTATCAGTTTTGATGAGGCTATCGTTAAAAATCTTAAAGTGATGGACGCGACCGCGCTGACCTTATGCCGTGATCAAAAATTACCAATCGCTGTGTTTAGTATTTTTAAACAAGGTGCATTGAAAAAAGTGGTGTTGGGTGAAGATGAAGGGACTATGGTTACGCCATAGTTTTAAGGCTTAGCGCTTACTCAGCAGGTCGTCATTTTTAGGACGATAAGTTTTAAAGCTAGAATAAATTTATACAAGATCAGTTGGAGAATTAAATGTTAGATGAAGTGAAAAAAAACGCAGAACAAAAAATGCAAAAAGCCTTAGAGTCATTAAAAAATGATTTGGCTAAAGTGCGTACAGGCCGCGCCCATGTTGGTTTGCTTGATCATGTGATGGTTGAATACTATGGCTCTATGGTCGCGGTTAATCAAGTTGCTAACGTAAATTTAGGCGATGCGCGTACTATTAATGTGCAGCCTTTTGAAAAAACCATGATAGGTAAGGTTGAAAAAGCGATTCGTGATTGTGATTTAGGCTTAAATCCTGCCACTAACGGTGATTTGATTCGTGTGCCGATGCCAATGTTAACGGAAGAACGTCGCCGTGATATGACTAAAATCGT
>CANCPF010000058.1 GCA_947379975.1 Methylophilaceae bacterium
GCGTTTTTATTGCTGACTGCCGGCTCTATCTTGTTTTATGTAGGCCTGATCTTTAGTTTGATAATTTTAAAAATAGCATACTTGTTATTTTTAGCAGGTTGGGGATTGGGCTTGTATGGATTATTGCGCGTCTATTTACGTGCCAAGCATCCGGATAAACGTCATGCCGCTATTACTGGAGTGGTGCTCGGATTTGGCTGGTTACTATTGGCTGGGTTTATCAGCAATAACGCGCATTTCATCACTATTGCCAAAGTCGGAGGTGTCTGGTTGATTTTATTGCCGGTATTTTTTGCGGTGAGTCATAGGATGATTCCTTTTTTCTCAGCTAACGCCATCCCAAACTATAAAATAGTACGACCGAATTGGGTGCTAGCACTCATCCCTAGCTTTGCACTGATACATGGCATATTAGAACTTAGTGGATTGCAAGCGTGGACTTGGCTTGTGGATCTTCCGATGGCAATTAGCGCCATTTATTTGACGCGCGCCTGGCGATTACGTGCCAGCCTTGCTGTGCCAATACTGGCCATGCTGCATATAGGCTTTGCATGGTTAGGAATTGCGCTAACGCTATACACGATACAAAGTTTAGCCTTGTTATTTACAGGTCAACTGATATTGGCTAAAGCACCGTTACATGCAATGGCCATTGGCTACTTTACTTCGGTGTTAATCGCGATGGGCACCCGCGTAACATTAGGTCACTCAGGCAGAATGCTTAAAGCCGATCGCTTAACTTGGGCCATCTTTTTAGCATTTCAGACAGTGGCAACGCTACGTATTACATCTGAGCTACCCGGCATAAATTTAGCTATGCGTAGTCATCTATATCTTTGCGCAGCGGCAGTTTGGCTAATTTGTTTTGGCGTTTGGATATATAAATACACTCCCATTTACTGGCAGGATAGAGTGGACTAATTGACCCATTCAGCAAGTTGCGCTGCGAATGGATTCCTAAAGTAGAAATGCCCGCTAAAGAAATCTAGCGGGCTTTTTTACTTCATGGAAAATCCTAGAATGTATACATTACTGTTGCCATGAACTTATCGCTATCTGGCTTGCGAGAGGCATAAACTGCATCTTCCTTAAAACTAAAGTATTCTAGTTTTCCGCTCCAGCTCTTATCGTAGTTATAGCCTGCAACTAAATCCAGCTCTTTGCCATAATGATTACTTGTACCGACAGTTGTATTGAAGTTGGTATCGGAATTGAGCCAGTGATATTCGGCTGATAGCTGGACGTTAAGTAGCTTTCCGTTCACGGTGATAAATGTGTCTTCAATCCCATTTTTTGGCGTGGTTAAGAACGAGTCGCCTAAGCCTTGAAATAAGTGCCCAGTTGCCAGTGGCGTTTGAAAGCCATACAGATTATTGTTACTAGATAATAATTCACGATCTATCCTTGCCGACCAATTACCAAAACCGGCGCCAGCACCTAAACGCCAATAGTGAGCATCAATACGGCTATCGCCACCTTGATAGGCATCTTGTTTGGCATATTCTGCTGTGTACAGTAATTTCCAATCAGCATTAACTTTATGGCTGCCGTCAGCACGAATGCCAAAGGTTTGGCTAGAGTTGTTTGCAAACCCAGTGCCTGTGGTAGCGGAATTAAAGCCGTTATTTGGCATATTTTGAAAATAACTATAAGCAGTCAAACTCTCAGTTGGCGTGTATTTCCAGTTGGCATGTGCAATATCAACATTGCCATTGTTAATATATTGACTGGTGATGCGTCTTAGTCCTTCAAAATGCGCTGCATAAAATTCTACGTCTTTAATACTTTTATTTTCGACCGCAATACCGTCAAACACCTGCATGATTTGTCGATATTCCACATTGCCAATAAATCGTACATTATCCAACTTTACCGACTGCCGGCCGACACGTAATTTTGTCGCTGGCAGACCTGTCCAGTCTAGATATAGCTGATTGATGCCGGTGTAATCTGGGTCTACTACTGAAGGATAATTGGTTGTGGTGTTGCCGCCAAATACAGTATTGGTGGTATCGTAAAAGTTGTCGTTAAAGCGCGCCACATTAATGAGTTGCGCAGCGATGCTGAAATTGTTCAAAGGTTGAGTTTGCCAGCCAATCAGACTGCGCATGGTCAATGCATTGGCTTGCTCCGATTTATTGGCTTGATCTACATTTTCATAACGCAGTCTAAAGCTAGTCATGGGCTTGCCCATTGCGATGGCTTCAATGAGTGTGTTTGGAGCAACGACATTGGCAGTAGCATCAGCCAGTGTTGGAAGTGCATATAGCGCTGAAATCACCGCCAGTAAACAAGTGTTGATGGTACGATTCATATTTATCTCCGATTTTGTTGTTTTAAGTGGAATTAATAATGGCATCAGGGTTTTGAATCGATTGATGGGCTTGGGTGAATTTTTCCAATAGCGTCTATGATGGGTTGAACGCCAGTTGATGTGCCACTAGCCTGTACTTGAATTTGACCGCGACTATTTAACA
The DNA here is from genome assembly GCA_947379975.1 of Methylophilaceae bacterium. Taxonomy (GTDB): domain Bacteria; phylum Pseudomonadota; class Gammaproteobacteria; order Burkholderiales; family Methylophilaceae; genus Methylotenera. Next base: position 2,478 of record CANCPF010000058.1, read on the forward strand.
AAGTAACTGTATTGGAGTGGGCAACATCACCATCTTTAACAATTTTGTAGCGACTATTTAATGCGTTAGAAAGCGCACGCACTAATTCATTGTTACCTCGTAACACTTTCCAATTTTGATTAAGTCCTTTTTTCTCTGCGAAGATTTTTAGTGACTGTATGCTGTCTGTTTCTGGCGTTAGAGAAACCAATACAAAGCCGATATGGTTGCGCAAATTTTCTGGAATTTGCTTTTCAACACGTTTCATACTCTCGACGATAATAGGACATGCGTTAGAGCACCCTGTAAATATCAAGGCAATCACCTGCGGCTTTCCGGCTAGGCTCTCTAATTGTATTGACTGACCGCTCTCTGTTTGCCATGTGCCACCAACTTGATAAACTGAATCACTTGGTGAAGATGACTCTGCAAAAATTGCATTACTAAAACAAAGTAGCCAAGATATTATTAAAATTTTCATCAAGTTCACCTTAATCATTGCCGTCTAATGCACATCTAAAACCTAGGCTACCTAAAGTAAATTTAGCATTTAGGCTTGATCGAAATCCATACCGCATAAATGCCGCATAATCACTTGGATTGACTGCCCCAGCACTTCCTGAGGCACAGTAAAGTTCCTTATTAACGCTGCTATCGTCACGCGATTCACCGCTAATTAAGTTTGAGTTGAAGTCTTCAGTCCATTCCCATATCAATCCATGCATATTATGCACACCCCAATAGTTTGGTTCATCCTTGCCAACCTCAGATGGTGTTTGTTTGGAAGCCTTTGCATACCAATCCAGTATTTTTTGGTTATATCCTTTTTCCTGACCACCATCTTTTTGAATAAATGATGCCTGAGCTACGTACTCCCACTCTGCTACTGTCGGTAATCGTTTCTGTTGTGCTTGGCAATATGATTGCGCCGCATACCAAGACACATAAATTACTGGCTTTTCAAAATCAGTTGGGTTTGGTGCGCTTTTACTATCGGTCTCAACCCAATGACTTAAATATGTTTGCTCTGCAAATAGACTAGGAACAGCATTACGTTGCCATCTGGGATTTTTTTCTACAAATTTTTGAAATTCGCGATTAGTTACCGGTGCTTTATCTATGCGAAATGATGAGACATTGACTACTGGGCTGTCTGTACTTAGGAACAGAGGGCGATATTCACCCGCTGTTATATTTGCCATATCGTCCCTGCCCCAGCTGTTATTTGCAACTAGTAACATCAAAATTAAGAGGCAGTGACGCATTTTCAACCTTACCGACTATCCATGCTCATTACTGGAGGTGACTGGAGCAACTTTACGTTGTTTATCTACTTGTGCAGCCGTCACTTGCCCCCCATTGTTGCCAAAACTATTCAGCACATATGTAAGCGCATTAGCAATTTGCGAACTACTTAAAGCAATAGCGGGCATGATGCTATCAAAATTCTTACCATTGACGGTAATTGGGCCTGATCGACCATTCAACAATATACCTATGGCGCGATTATGATCTGCATTTAAGAAGTCAGATTTTGCTAGCGGTGGGAAAGCATTAGGAATACCTTCACCATTCGCTTGGTGGCAGGCTAAGCAATTGGACTCGAATACATGCTTGCCTTGGGCAATTTGCTCGTCTTTACTAAGAGCTTTATCAGTCTCAGCCGTTTGTTTATTAGCTATGGATTGTGCAGCTGAACCTTCAGGTAAATAAACTTTATCCGCTTGCTTGCCAGAGTAGATGATCTTATCTTCTGGGCCTGTCACTTTTAACATACCCAGTGCACCCTTATTGAATGCACGGAATATAGAGTGATCAACCATAATGAAGGTGCCGGGAACATCTACTTTAAACTCTGCAATGGCAGCACCACCTGACGGTATAAGTGTGGTTTGCACGTTTCTATTTTCTGTCGTACCACCTTCTACGTAAACTTTATCAAAGATCTCACCAATGACATGGAAGGATGACACGAGGTTAGGACCTCCATTTCCTACAAATAAGCGTACCGTTTCACCTACCTTAGCAGTAAGAGCCTTTTCGCCATTGAGTGCACCCACTGAGCCGTTAAATACGACGTAATCTGGTTGTTCTTTGATTGCTTTTTCCATATCAAATGGTTGCAGGCCAGATTCGCCATATTTACCTTTGGTATAGAAGTCGCCTTGCATCACATAGTATTCACGGTCTACTTTAGGTAACCCAGCTTTAGGTTCTACCAAAATCAAACCATACATACCGTTGCCTATATGCATGCCAACTGGTGCAGTAGCGCAGTGATAAACGTATAAACCAGGAATTAGCGCCTTGAAACTGAATGTAGAGGTATGACCAGGGGCTGTAAATGATGAAGCCGCCCCACCACCAGGTCCAGTTACCGCATGCATATCGATATTGTGGGGCATTTTAGAATCAGGACTATTAGATAAGTTAAACTCAACCTCATCCCCCTCACGAATACGCATAAATTTACCTGGCACCTGACCGCCAAATGTCCAGTACATATAGTCCACACCATCAGCTAGGCGCATTACTTTTTCCTGAGTTTCCAGGTTAATCACTACTTTTGCAGAGTATTTACGCGTAATCGGCGCAGGCACATCGGGAGCATGGGTTAGAACCGCTTGAATCACTGGTAATTGGCTCTTGGTACTTTCTGCTTTAGCACCACCTGATGCCAACTTCTCATTGACTTGAGCGCAGGCAGTAAGTACTAATGCCGCGCTGACCATACTCACCAAAACCTTTGTTTTAAACTTACTCATGATGGACTCCCTATGTAATTTGACATCGCTTAAATATAAGAAAATAAAAAAATCAATATCAGTTTGATTGTCAATATATACAGATTGATACCAAAGTTAATTGACCTGAATCAAGATTGAATAAATAAAAATGGGTGTAAGACTAATGACCGATAGGGCTAGAGGTATTGCCCTAAAATGCTGCGATTTGGATCTTCTGGCAATATGCGGTTAGCGTGTCATCTGCGCATAAAGTAGGGGTAGTTCTTTAGGTAAATCCTCGGGTTTTCTGATGACAGCAAACCCTCCGACCCCAAATAAATGGGGAAGATATTCGTTAGCCTCGCTATCGATTGTGACGCAAAATGGCCTTAACCCTTGCTGGCGGGCTTCATGTAAGGCCATACGAGTATCTTCTATGCCGTAGCGCCCTTCATATCGATCTAGGTCATTAGGTTTGCCATCGGTAAGTAGCAACAGCAAACGCTGGCGTTGCGGTTGCGCCGTGAGTAATGTTGTTGCATGCCTAATCGCCGCACCCATGCGTGTGTAATAGCCGGGCTTAATCGCCTGTATGCGTCCACGCACATTGCTATCGTAATGCTCACTGAAGCTTTTTAGATGATTAAAGCGCACATTGCCACGCTTTAGAGAAGAAAACCCATACATTGCAAAATTATCCCCAGTAGCAGATAGCGCTTCCGAGAATAGAAATAAACTGTCGCGTATCACATCAATAACACGGGCATGATCGGAAGCATAAGCATCTGTAGAAAGCGACAAATCTGCGAGTAACAAGCAGGCTAAGTCGCGCTGCTGATTAACCTGCGTACGGTACACTCCTCGCAGATCGGAATGTTGACCACTGAGCAAATCTGCCTCTTGCCGAACCCATGCATCAAGATCAATTTCCTCACCATCTTGCTGGCCTTTAAGCCATGCTCTAGTAGGTGCCAACGCCTGAAACTGACTACGCAAACGCTTTGCAGTTCGGCGTAGCTGCGCTGGTAATTCGCAGGGCTCAGTGAATTGCGACACCACCTCCTGCAGTCGGCAATAGTCAGGCTGCAGGTATTGTTGTTTGTAATCCCATTCAGGGAGCGAGATGCCTGCACCTAGTGGCGCATCATCTGTACCAGCAGGTGGGAGATCAAGGTCAAACCTTAACTTGGCTGCACTGGTTTCACTATCACGCGCCACTGTCATACTGTCCATATCCTCAGCTGCTTGGGCTGCGCTTGCCAGGTCATCCTCTTCATCCTGCGGCCGATTGACTTTAATATACTCAGTCCAAGAAAACAGGCTCTCGGCTCTGAACATCATTAAAAAACCATCTTTTCCATCAGGCATATCGGTCCGTTCTGCTGCATGTTTACGTCGACTTTTTGC
>CANCPF010000059.1 GCA_947379975.1 Methylophilaceae bacterium
ATTAATGCGCACTTTCCCAATTATTCCCTACACCTACTTCTGCCAGCAACGGTACATCTAACTTAGCCACATGTTGCATTAATAGCGGTAATTGAGTTTTAACCAATTCAAGCTCATTATCCGGCACTTCTAGCACCAACTCATCGTGCACTTGCATGATGAGTTTTGATGAAAGTTTTTCGTCTCGCAGCCATTGATCCACAGCAATCATGGCCAGTTTAATCAAGTCAGCTGCGGTGCCTTGCATGGGCGCGTTAATGGCGGCACGTTCTGCGCCGGCGCGCTTCATGCCGTTGGCGCTGTTGATTTCTGGCACCCATAATCGCCGGCCAAAATAGGTTTCTACATAGCCTTTTTGTTTGGCTATTTCTCGGGTATTTTCCATGTATTTGCGTACACCTGGATAGCGTGAAAAATAGCGTTCTATATAGTTGGCGGCGGCGCTGCGCTCAATATTCAGATTCTGTGCCAAGCCAAACGCGCTCATGCCGTAAATTAAGCCAAAGTTGATGACTTTTGCGTAACGGCGTTGTTCGCTATCAACGGCCTCGCGTTCTACGCCGAACACTTCGGCGGCGGTGGCGCGGTGAATATCTTCGTTATTAGCAAAGGCCTGTAGCATGCCTTCATCCTGAGACAAATGCGCCATGATGCGTAATTCGATTTGTGAGTAATCGGCCGACACAATATGGCTACCAGCCGGCGCGATAAAAGCTTCCCGAATACGTCGTCCTTCAGCTGAGCGCACTGGGATATTTTGCAAGTTAGGATCTGAACTGGCGAGCCTGCCGGTAATAGCTACCGCTTGATTGTAGCTAGTATGTACACGGCCAGTCGCAGGATTAATCATGCGCGGCAGTTTGTCGGTGTAGGTCGATTTTAGTTTAGCTAAGCCACGATATTCGAGCAATACTTTTGGCAGCGGATAATCTAGAGCTAACTCTTGCAACACATCTTCATCGGTAGAAGGCGCGCCGCTTGGTGTTTTTTTGGTCGGTTTAATGCCAAGTTTGCCGAACAGAATTTCTTGCAATTGTTTAGGCGACGCTAAATTGAACGGTTGGCCTGCCAGTTCATAGGCTTTATTTTCTAGGGCAACCAACTTCATGCCAATTTCATTGCTTTGAATGTTGAGCATGTCTCTATCTATCAACACGCCATTGCGCTCAATGCTAAAAAGTACATTAGAGCTAGGCATTTCAATGTGGCTATAAATATAGTCCAACTTGGCATCGGCGGCAATTTGCGGGTACATAGCTTGGTGTAACTGCAGGGTAATGTCAGCATCTTCGGCGGCATACTCAGCGGCGACTTCTACCGTCACTTGGTTAAACGTGACTTGCTTAGCACCTTTGCCTGCCACTTCTTGAAAGGTGATGGTTTTCAAGTCTAAGTGGCGCATAGCAAGGTCATCCATGCCGTGCGTTTTGTGCGATTCGAATACGTAAGATTGTAGTAGCGTATCGTGGGCGATGCCTTTTAGTAGAATGCCGTGATTGGCCAGTACGTGTTGGTCATATTTGAAGTTTTGACCGACTTTTTTGATGGCAGGGTTTTCTAAAATAGGTTTAATTTTAGCCAAAGTTTCAGCAAAGTTGAGCTGTTCAGGCGAATCAAAATAATCGTGTTTTAATGGTAAATAAGCGGCACTTCCAGCCTCTACACTGAATGACATACCAACAATTTTGGCTATCATTGGGTCTAGCGAGGTGGTTTCGGTATCAACGCAGACGAGGTCAGCCGCACCTAATTTGGCTAACCAGCGGTCTAATGCATCATTCGTTAAAATCGTTTCGTAATTTCTGCTGGTGTTGGCTTGATAAGTCGGCTCAAATAAATCCGTCCGTGGTGAGTTTGTCGAACCATGGCCGTTGAGTTGCCCTTCGACAGGCTCACGGCGAACGGAAGTCGCCACGCCGAATAAATCTGATTGTGGCGCCTCTGTTGTAGCGCTAGACATTGCACTTGGAGGCGCGCTGTCTGGCATATTATCCAGCTCTTTACGCCAGCTTCTGAACTCAAAGCGATCAAATAATTCAGCCAGTTTTACTTTATCCTGCGGCTGCGGCGCAAGGCCAGATAAATTTTCCTGAATGCCAACATCGCAGCGTATGGTAATTAATTGACGCGCAGTAGGCAGCCAAGGCAAGGCTTTGCGTAAGTTCTCGCCAACTACACCTTTAATATTTTCTGCATTGGCGACAATATTGTCTAACGAACCATATTCTTTCAACCATTTCACTGCCGTTTTAGGGCCAACTTTTTCCACGCCAGGCACGTTGTCTGAAGTGTCGCCTACCAATACGAGATAATCCACCATCAGGCTAGGTGGTATACCAAATTTACGCTCAACGCCAGCAATATCAAGCACGTCGTCTACTCGTCTGAAGGCATCGCGCATGGTATTCACCACGGTAATATGCGCGTTTACCAGTTGTGATATATCTTTATCACCAGTAGAAATGATTACCCGCACGCCTTCGCGCTCAGCCTGCTTTGCCAGCGCGCCGATGACATCGTCGGCCTCAACGCCTTCTATCATAATGAGTGGCCAGCCCATCGCTTTTATGGCTTCATGCAGTGGCTCTATTTGTGGGCGTAAATCTTCTGGCATAGAAGCTCGATTGGCTTTATATTCAGCATAAATATCGTCCCTAAAAGTTTTGCCTTTGGCATCGAAAACACACGCGCTATAATCACTCGGGTAATCTTTATGTAAGCGACGTAACATATTTAGTACGCCTTGAATCGCGCCTGTGGGTTCATTCTGACGATTTCTCAAGTCAGGCATGGCATGAAAGGCACGATACAGGTAGGATGATCCATCGACTAATAACAACGTTTTCATATTGGCTTTCAACTATTTTTTGTAATTATAAAATTAGCGACTCTAAACTGGACTTATAAATTATGTCTTTTGCAAAAAAAATACCAAAAATCTCTGATCCGGATTTGCAGGGCAGGCATCAAAGTGGGCATGAGTCATGGCACGCATTTGAGATTATGGCAGAATTTGTCGATGCAACAGAGCGGCTTAAAGAAATCAGGCCTGCCGTTTCTATTTTTGGCAGTGCGCGCACCAAGCCAGATAGCCCTTATTATCAATTGACCGAGCATATCGCCCGGCTATTATCCGATGCAGGATTTAGTGTTATTTCAGGTGGTGGGCCGGGTATCATGGAAGCGGCTAACAAAGGTGCTTTTGCCGGAAAGTCACCTAGTATAGGCTTAAATATTGAGCTGCCGCATGAGCAAACGCGCAATCCGTATCAGGACCTTAGTCAGTGCTTCAAACATTTTTTTATGCGCAAGGTCATGTTTGTGAAATATGCTAGCGCCTACGTGGTGATGCCAGGTGGTTTTGGCACTTTAGATGAAGTGATGGAAGCAATAACCTTGGTGCAAACGGGTAAAACTTTGAAAATACCAATTATTCTAGTGTGTGAACCTTTTTGGCGTGGCTTGCTTGATTGGATTAAAACCACACTAGTGGCGGAAGGGATGATCGAAACCGCCGATCTTGATTTGATACAGGTGATTGATGATCCCGCGATGATAGTGGAAGCTATATTCAAGCATTATGAAACGCGTGGGTTTAAATTATCCTCGGCAGAAGAACGTGTTCAGGTTTATTTGTAATGAATGCCGTTTTGTGACGGGTAATTTGTTAAAATAAATCATTCATTGAATATTTCAATTTATTTTTAAGAATAGGTAATTGGCTTATGCGTAAAATCTATCAAAAAATCGCTTTGTTATTAGTCTTTTCGGTCATGCAGTTGCCATTAGTGGCCGTTGCTGAAACGCCTAAAGCCATCGCTCCTCCTGCTGGATTGCAAGCGCTGGAAGAAATTCCGCCACCGACTATTGTAGGCGAAGACCAAGTTACCGATGAGCCACAAGTGACTATTGTGAAGAAAAAAGGTGAAACGGTAGAGGAATATCGTATCAATGGTCAGCTTTATATGATGAAAATTACGCCTGCACATGGTGTGCCTTATTACATGCATAAGGAAGATCAAAGCGGCGGTTGGTTAATGGATGGGCCAAATCAGCCCTTAAGTATTCCAAAATGGACGCTGTTTAGGTTTTAAATAAAATTAAAGAGGGCACTAGCCCTCTTTAATTTATTGGCACTAAAGTGTGACAATAAATAGTAATAGAATTACCAAAAAAAGTAAAAATAAAACCAATAATAGAACGCAGAATAAACCATTCGAAATAGTATTTTCTAGCCATCAACGTATTTAAATTTAATAGCCGCTAAACTTATGTCAGTATTTACCTCCGTCACTATTTCACAATTACAAGTATGGCTACAAGATTACGCAATAGGCGAACTTGTTGAGCTTAAAGGTATTTCCTCAGGCATTACCAATACTAATTATTTTGTGACGACCAAGTCAGATTCGGCTGTTGAAAGTAAGTATGTACTTACATTGTTTGAACATAACGAAATTGAAGAATTGCCGTATTTTATTGATTTAATGAGTCATTTAGCGGCACATGGCATTCCTTGCCCTCGGCCGGTGACAGATAAATCCGGCGTGAGTTTACACATGCTGAATGGCAAGCCGGCTGCCTTAATCAGCTGCTTAAAAGGGCAGGATGTTGAAACGCCAAATGTTACACAGTGCGGCGCTGTGGGGCGCGTACTAGCGCAAATGCATCTGGCTAGTTTATCGTTTGATTTGCAGCCAAATCACCAAAATACATATAATCCACGCGGTGCCGAATGGCGTATTAAAACAGCGGCGCTGCTTATGCCACACTTGTCAGCCGCAGACCAACAACTATTACAAGAAACCATGGCATTTCAAGCGGCATTTGATACCAGTCAATTAGATACGGGTGTGATTCACGCCGATTTGTTCCGTGATAATGTATTGTTTGATGGTAATGAAATCGGTGGATTGATTGATTTTTATTATGCCTGCCATGATGTGCTGGCTTACGATTTAGCTATCGCGGTGAATGACTGGTGTGTAAACGCCGATGGTAGTTTAGATGCGGCTAGATTAAATGCAATGTTAAGCGCTTATCAGGCGATTAGGCCGTTGAGCGTAGCTGAGCGTGACGCTTGGGCCGGTTTGTTGACGATAGCCGCATTGCGTTTTTGGCTGTCACGCTTGTATGACCAAACTTTCCCACAGGCCGGCGAATTAACGCATGCGAAAGATCCTGACCATTTCAAAAATATTTTACAACATAGAATTAAGCGCTAGCATTAGGTATTAGGTTTTAAATTCTGGTATCAAACTGCGCCAAGCTTAAGCCTAAGCTAGTGATCTTAAAAAAGGAATTGTTACACGATGGCTATTTTGGAAACAAACGCTAAAACTGGAAAAAGCTGGATAAGCGAGAGTCTTACTTTATTTAAAGCGGCACCAAATAAATGGATACTATTGGCTTCTGTCTACGTGGCGGTATTTATGATGATTCCATCATTACCTGGCTTTCAGTTGTTCTCTTTAATTACTATTTTAATTTGGCCAGTTTTCATGGTGATCGCTATCACCATGTATCGTAATGAAGATCAGCAAGTTAAGCAAAATTTGAGCGAAATCATTCAGATGATTAAACCTAAAATGCGACCATTGATAGTGCTTGGTGGCATATTTTTAATTTATGGTGTGCTGGTTAGCCTACTACTCAATAGCGATATTGATGGCTTGGTCGGCATGACTAAAAGTATAGACACGATGACGGATACACAAGCTGCTGCCATTTTTGAAAAAACATTGCCATTTATATTAAAGCTAACGCTGGCTTTGATTCCCATGATGATGGCGACATGGTTTTC
>CANCPF010000060.1 GCA_947379975.1 Methylophilaceae bacterium
CTGAAATATTTTAAATCCACAATATGATTATTCATCATTACACATATCGCAAAACAGTTTTTCTCGCGGCTTGTTGCCAGCTTGACGGGGATTTTAAATTTATTCAAGGCCTTTGCAGGTAGCGAATATTTGTTCTGAAAAAATAGTCCTAGATGGTCGCTGCAATAATTTTCGTCAAATTCAAGTAGGCCACTAAGTTGCCTTGGGCTAATTAAGTTAACGTCTGTAAGCTGAGTCATGTTTTTTTATTTACCTAAACTGGAAAAAGATGGAGTCATTAATTAACGCCAATCTTCAGTAAGGCATATATTGAATTATTTGGCTTACACGAAGCTGACAAATGCTAGATATCAGGTTTCTTACCGTAAAAATAACCAAGCGGTAAGCACCACCCCTACTGAGACGACAAAACCTCGAAGAAGTTTTGCTGAAACGCGGTGTAATAAATAATTTCCAGCGAAAGCGCCACCAATTCCACCAACTGCTAAGGCAATGGCTGCATGCCAATGCACTTGATCTGAAAACATAAATAAAGCCACGGCGGATGCATTCATCGCCATGGCGAGTATGTTTTTGGTGGCTGCCGCCATGCGCACTTGCTGGCCGGCAACGGTAAGGGCTGCAAGCATTAGAAAACCAATACCACCGCCAAAATAGCCACCATAGACGCCGATTAGAAATTGACTCGTTATTAGTAATCGGTTTGAGATAAAACTTGCCGCATGTAATGGTTTTTTACGGAAGCTACCCCAAGCAAAAACTGTGGTGGCAAATAATACTAGCCAAGGTACTAGTCTAGTGAAGAAGGTGGCGGGAGTATTCAGCAACAGTATTGCGCCTAAAATGCCGCCCAGCATACTGATTATCAATAGTTTAGTTAGGCTAACCTTACCAATGCCGCCAGCCAGTTTGCGACCCGTGAATGCCGATGTGATTTGATTGGGAAATAACGCTATTGTAGAGGTGATGTTGGCGGATAAAGGGTCAAGACCTGCAAGCATCAGTGCTGGAAAAGTAATAAATGAGCCACCACCTGCCAGCGTATTTTGGGTGCCTGCATAAAATCCGGCTAGGCTAATTAGTAAGAGTATTGTGAAATCAGGATCGGGCAACATAGTGTTAATTGATGAGTAGTGATTGTGTTGGTACTCATCTTACCCTAACAGCCTAGTAGGTTTTTATTCATTTCAACAATAAGAACGCTATGGCTTAACCTCTAATAGCTGCTATAGCCGGAAGTGAGTTTTTTATGTGTCAGTTATCCAGATATCCAGATATTCAAATAGGTAAATTTCTCGATCGCAATCTTACAGAAACATGCTGATATATCTTTTGGTTAATGTGCAAATTTAGCTAAAACGTAGTAATACCATTAGTGAATAAAAAAAGCTCAGCGCACAATTGTACGCTGAGCTTTTGCAATATTAAGTGTATTTATTTAGCTAAAATTGTCTTATTTTAAAGCCGCTAAAGCCGCTTCGTAGTTAGGCTCATTTGCAATTTCACCCACTAACTCAACATGTTTAACTACATTGTTTTCATCTAATACAAGCACTGCACGCGCTGCTAAACCGGCTAGCTTGCTGCTTGTCATCAATACGCCATAATTTGTTAAAAATTCAGTACCGCGTATAGTTGATAGGTTTTGTACATTCTCCAAACCTTCTGCCGCACAAAAACGTGTTTGTGCAAAAGGTAAATCGGCTGAGATATTTAAAACAATCGTGTTGCTCATTGCGCTGGCATGTTGATTAAACGCACGTACAGACATCGCGCAAGTTGGCGTATCAATGCTAGGAAAAATGTTAAGCACTTTACGTTTACCTGCAAAGTTTTCTAATGAGACATTGGCTAGCGCTTTATCTACTAGCGTAAATTCTGGCGCTTTATCGCCGACTTTAGGTAAGTTTCCTGCAACTTCAACTGGATTACCTTTTAATGTGACGGTGTTTGTCATCGTTTTTTCCTTTTTCTGTGAATATGGCTAAATGAGAATTATTAATAACTGGTGCTTAGTATCATAAAACAAAAACACAAGATTTGCATTTAGATTCGAATTTAGATTTTAATTTAGATTTTAATTTAGATAGTCATGTAAGATTAGGTGGGTTATTGAAAATAAGCTCAATGAGCAATATTAATCATGTAAATTTCATGATCATATGCCAGTGGCCCGTAATTTTTAATCTCCAAAATAACGCTAATAAGGTAAAATTCACCTTATGTTGCAAACCAATCTACCACCGTTAAAACCTCTTAGCTTTGTGCATTTACGCTGCCACAGTGAATACTCCATTGTCGATGGCATTGTGCGTATTGATGACTATATAAAGCATGCGCTGGCAGATAAAATTCCGGCGCTGGCACTCACAGATTTAAGTAATTTGTTTGGTGCCATCAAGTTTTATAAAGCGGCGCGTAGTAAAGGAATTAAGCCGATTATCGGTTGTGATATTTGGCTGGAAAATACTGAAAATCGTGATCAGCCGTCACGACTGCTTTTGTTATGCCAATCACAAGCCGGTTATTTGCTGTTATGCCAATTATTAAGCCGTGCGTTCTTAACTAACCAGTATCGCGGTCGTGCGGAATTTAAGCGCGAATGGTTTGTTGAATGTGGCACCGAAGGTTTAATTTTGCTTTCTGGCGCCCAAGCTGGCGATGTTGGTCAGGCTTGCTTGCAAGATAATATAGCGCTTGCGACTAAACATGCCGCTGGTTGGCAAAGTCTATTTCCAGACCGTTTTTATTTAGAAGTGCATCGTATTGCCGATGCCTCAGAAAATAGCCAAAAAAAATCACAACAAGAACATTATATTCATCTGGTGCGTGGCATTGCCAATACGCTGAATTTGCCAGTGGTTGCTACACATCCAATACAGTTTATGACGCCGGATGATTTTAGAGCGCACGAGGCACGCACCTGTATTTCTGAGGGTTATATTTTAGCGGATACGCGTCGCCCCAAAAACTTCACCGTAGAACAGTTTTTTAAAACGCAGGCTGAAATGGCTGAGCTATTTGCAGATATGCCGGAAGCGCTGAGTAATAGCGTGGAAATTGCCAAGCGTTGCAATTTATCTATCGTATTAGGCAAAAATTATTTACCTAATTTCCCTACGCCTAATAATGAAAGCTTAAATGAATATTTAATTGCCGAAGCCCGTGCAGGCTTAGCTAAGCGCTTAGCGGTTTTGTATCCGGATGAAAATCAGCGTAATGCCCAGCAAGCTAAATACCATGCGCGGCTAGATTTTGAAACAAACGTCATTAATCAAATGGGCTTTGCCGGCTATTTTTTAATCGTGGCAGATTTTATTAGCTGGGCTAAAAATAATGGCGTACCTGTCGGTCCTGGTCGTGGATCTGGTGCTGGTTCGGTGGTGGCTTACAGCTTGGGTATTACCGATTTAGATCCACTAGAATACAACTTATTGTTTGAGCGTTTTCTGAACCCAGACCGCGTTTCTATGCCCGATTTTGATATTGACTTTTGCCAAGAAGGGCGAGATCGTGTCATTGATTATGTGAAGCAAAAATATGGCCTAGATGCTGTTTCACAGATTGCTACCTTCGGTACTATGGCGGCCAAGGCAGTGATACGCGATGTTGGCCGCGTGCTGGATTTACCGTTCCACTTTGTCGATGGTATCAGTAAGCTCATTCCGCTAGAGCTAGGTATTACTTTAACCGATGCTTTGGTAAAAGAACCGCAACTAGCCGAGCGCCGCGAGAACGAAGAAGAATTGCGCGAGCTATTAGAATTAGCCTTACGCCTAGAAGGTTTGGTGCGAAATGTTGGTATGCATGCAGGGGGCGTGCTTATTTCACCGGGTAAAATTTCTGATTTCTCACCTATTTATTGTCAGACAGACGGCGCAAGTTTAGTCAGTCAATACGATAAAGATGATGTGGAAGCAGTAGGTTTAGTGAAGTTCGACTTTTTAGGTTTGCGCACGCTGACAATTTTAGAGTTGGCGTTGGTGAATACCAATAAGCAGCGTGCTACTGAAGGCTTAGCACCTTTAGCTTTTGCCACCATACCGCTAAATGATAAAGCGACCTTCCAACTACTAAAAACTGCCAATACCACGGCTGTGTTTCAGCTAGAGTCGCGCGGCATGAAAGATATGTTGAAGCAGGCGATGCCAGATTGTTTTGAAGATATTATTGCCTTAGTTGCGCTGTATCGACCAGGCCCGATGGATTTGATTCCTGACTTTTGTCGCCGTAAACATGGTAAACAGCGTGTGGAATATCCACATCCGCTAACTGAACCGATTCTGAAAGAAACTTACGGTATTGCCGTGTATCAAGAGCAGGTGATGCAGATTGCTCAAGTGGTGGCCGGTTATAGTCTAGGTGGCGCCGATTTGCTGCGTCGCGCGATGGGTAAAAAGAAAAAAGAAGAGATGGATGATCAGCGTAAAACCTTCACCGAAGGTGCTGTCAAAAATAATATGACTGAGCGTCAAGCCACAGAACTATTTGATCTGTTGGAAAAATTTGCTGGTTATGGTTTTAATAAATCGCACGCGGCAGCCTATGCGCTGGTGGCGTATCACACGGCTTATTTAAAAGCGCATTATCCAGCGGCATTTTTGGCCTCTACCATGTCGGCGGATATGAACAATACCGACAGCGTGCATATTTTTTATGACGATTGTGCGCCTAACCAAATTGAAGTGCTGCCGCCGGATGTCAATCATAGTGATTTTAAATTTACGCCCACCAGTAGCAAGCAAATATTGTATGGTTTAGGGGCGGTAAAAGGCACCGGCATGGCGGCCATTGAGGTGATTTTACAAGCGCGTCGTCAAGATGGTCCATTTTTAGATTTATTCGATTTTTGTAATCGCCTAGATCTACGCAAAGTGAATCGCCGCGTGGTCGAATCTTTAATCCGCGCAGGTGCATTTGATCGGCTTCAAACGGGCGTTAACCCAAGCCGTAACGCCTTGCTTGCAGGTGTGGCAATGGCGATGGCAGCGGCTGAGCAAAATAGCGCCAATAGCAATCAAAATAGTTTGTTCGGTGAAATAGCAGATAAAGCGGCCAATATTTTGCCGACTGTACCAATCTGGACTGAACAGCAGCGTTTACAAGAAGAAAAAGCCGCGCTAGGTTTTTATTTTAGCGGCCATCCATATTGGGCTTATCAAAAAGATATTAGCCAATTTGTTTCTACAACCTTGGCTAATTTGGCACCAAAAGAACAGCCACAATTAATCGCCGGCATTGTTTCTGGTGTACGTAATCGCATGACTGCACGCGGTAAAATGGCGATTGTTGGTTTAGACGATGGTACTACGCGGATTGAGGTGGTGGTTGGTAGCGATTTGCTGAATCAATATCAAGCTTTATTAAAAGATGACCAATTGATTATTGTAGAAGGTCGCGTGAGTAACGATGAATTCTCCGGTGGCATTCGCGTGAATGCTAGAAAGCTACATAA
>CANCPF010000061.1 GCA_947379975.1 Methylophilaceae bacterium
GATGATAAGCATTGTCTGATTGAAGCGCGCTTAGAGGGACGTCAACCTATTGTCGCCTCACATAGTGCGGAGACTTTACATCAAGCGGTTGATAGGGCAGCAGAAAAACTAGCGCGTGCTATCGACGGCAAACTTGGCCGCATTCAAGACCAAAAGACACGCTTTATTGAGCCGAAGCAGGCCGTTGCTGCACTAGATGAAGAATAATTTTTGATTATTAACCATACTAAATAGTGATTACTGACCTTATGTTGGTTGCCGAACAGAACAAGAGCCAACGTCTAGATAGTATCGATGTTCATACTTTTTTAAATTATACATAGGAAGTTACCATGCAAAATAATACGGACTTTAAGTCAGTCTTAGTAGTCATGACCTTTGCGGTAAGTGCCGTCAGTATGCCAGTGTTGGCTTTGGATGACGTGAGTGATTTCAATCATTCGGTTTATACCAAAGCATTTATAGCCTTAGATACTGATAATAGTCATAGTCTTTCAAAGGCTGAAGCTCAGAAAGATAAGCTTTTCCTAAAACACTTTAGCGAGGCCGATAAAAACCATGACGCTAGTCTTGATGAGCAGGAATATACCGATTTTAAATCGAAAGATGATCAAAAAAATGTAAAGCGCATTGCTAATGACAGCGTGATTACCTCTAAAGTTAAAGCGAATCTTCTAAAAGAGGAGGGCCTTAAAAGTCTGAGTGTGAGCGTCACCACTTACAAGGGTGAAGTGCAGCTAAGCGGTTTTGTGGATACTGAAGACCAAATCAAGCAGGCTGGGAAAGTGGCTGCTGATATTGAAGGCGTTAAATCAGTTAAAAACAGCGTGCTACTGAAAAAATAATCGCACATTGCATAGAAGTATATTAGCTAAAGATCGCTTAAATTTTTAATAATCTGCATTAAGAGTACTTAAATGAAACGTTTATTGATTGCTGCGGCAATGTTATCTGCCACTGTTAGTTTGTCAACGCAGGCCGCTGATGTGGGTGTATCTATCAGTGTTGGTCAGCCTGGTTTTTTTGGTCGTATAGATATCGGCGACTATCCATATTCGCAGCCACGTCTGATTTATCAACAACCAAGAATAATAGACCGTTCACATATAAGACAAGCGCCTATTTACTTACATGTTCCCGCGCGTCACAGTCAAAACTGGGCAAGATATTGTCGTGAATATGGCGCTTGTGGTCAAAGTGTCTATTTTGTACAGAATAGTTGGTATGAGCGCGATTATGCTCCGCAATACCAACAACACCATCAATCTCGCAAAGATGACAGACACGACAGCCGAGTTGGCGATCGCCCTGGTGATAGACGAGGACAACAAGGTGGTGGCAAGAATCATGGTCGCGGGCACGATAAGTAAACGCGCGGGTCCGTTATTAGAAATGGCTAGTTGGAGCAAGATTATCATCAATCATACTGAGTAATTATGGAGCTAAAAATGGAAAAAGATTCAATAGCATTTAACAAAAACCAGTTAAGTAATGACTTTAATGCCTTGCTTGAAGATGCCGAAGCCTTATTAAAGGCTACAGCAAATACTGGCGGGGACAAATTGACTGCGGTGCGTGCAAAAGCAGAAGCCTCTTTTAATATAGCCAAGGCCAGCTTGGCTAGGGCGCAAGATAGCGTTCTCATTCAAACTAAGATCGCGGTGAAAGCCACCGACCTGTATGTGCATAAAAACCCTTGGCAAGCAGCAGGTTTTGCCGCTGGTGTTGGTGTGTTAGTTGGCTTACTTTTCGGCCGTCGCTAGTCTAATCCTCTTAATAAAACAGTCCTGATGGCTTTGCTATCAGGACACATCTCTATTTGATTTATTTAGTTTTTAAGTGACTAGGTATAAGTCAATTTCAAGTTATCTTCTGTATATATTCCCAGTTAAAAGCGCCGCAGCATGTGCGCGTGCGCATCAAAAAAACTTCAAGCAATATTAATTAATTGCTCTCAATGTGCGTTAACAGACAGAGCTGGAATTGATTTCAATTTATTCTACATAGACTTGGACATGTGGTCGTGCAGCTTAAATTGCTGCGGATATCTGTTCGCATCTATGGTGATTTCCAATCATCAATTGATTAAATATAAAGGACTGAAAAATGAACTGGGATCTAATAGAAGGCAATTGGAAGGAATTAAAGGGCAATGTTAAGCAACAGTGGGGCAAGCTTACAGATGATCAGTTGGAAATGATTGCCGGCAAGCGTGATTATCTTGCTGGGAAAATTCAGGAGATTTATGGCGCAACAAAAGCCGATGTAGAGCAACAAATTAGCGAATGGCAAAGCCAACAAAAAGAAGCCAATTGCTGCACCGAAGACAGTAAGAAGCATTAAGTGATGACCGCTCAGACAGACGGTAATATTCTTTGGGCTGAACTAAAAGGACGCGCCAAACGCCAATTGCAAAGCTTATATACAGGGCAGTCAGTGGATATTCCCAGTCAACAAAATTATGGTGATGGCAAGGCTAGTGAGCAACAACAGCTGAGTGATGTTCGGGCAGAAAAGCACCTCGTAGAGTTGCGACATTTATTGAAAAGCATAGCGCCTTCTTCGCATTAGATAAACCGACCACATGTCAGCTTTATGCATGTTGTAGCGATGTGAAATATTAGTTAAAGGGATGATTAAAAATGAACAAACATACCATAGAAAATTACGTAGCAGACGCCGCCGGCAACTTAGCTAGTTTATCGGATATTAAAACCTTGCGTGCTCGAGCCCGTAAAGACATTGAAGATGGTGCGGTTACCGATGGTTATGCGGCAGCACGAGTTGATGTCGTTCGGCTACTAAATCAGGCCTTAGCCACTGAATTGGTCTGCGTTTTACGATATAAAAGACATTTCTTTATGGCTAAGGGGATTAACTCTGAACCGGTTAAAACTGAATTTTTGCAACATGCTGCTGAGGAAATGGCGCATGCCGATCGTATTGCTAAACGGATTACCGAATTAGGCGGTGAGCCTGACTTTTCTCCCGACGGGCTAAGTAGCCGCAGCCATGCTGAATATGTGGCCGGCGATACTTTGAGCGCTATGATTAAAGAAGATCTGATTGCTGAACGTATCGCCATTGAAAGTTATCGAGAAATGATTGCTTATCTTGGAAATACCGACCCTACCACCCAGCAGATGCTAAAAGAGATTCTCGCTATGGAAGAAGAGCATGCAGATGATCTTGCCTCAATGATGGCTAATAGTAAGGTTTGATAACGCGGTTTTTTAACGATATTCCTATGCATTGCTGTCCAAAGCGTCATTATTTAAAAGGATTAATATCATGAAACTTAAATTAACATTTTTATGCGCAGACTTACGCGCAGCCAACAAAGCTTGTGAGCAGATGTTACTGGCTAATATTTCAAAAAGAGATATTCATTTTTTAGCTAAGCCAGGCACGAACTTAGGCTTATTGCCAGTAGCGACAGTCGCTGAAAAATCTAATTTAGTACTAGATGCTTTACGTGGTACGTTCATCGGTGCTTCATTAGGATTACTAGCGGGGATATATGTGCTGATCTTTCCCGCTTGGATGACTGAAACGCCACTTTGGTATACGACTACAGCTTGGTATGTTGTGCTGAGTATTACCACTTTGATTGGTGCCATTGTTATGGCACTTGCTAGTGCTTTAATCGGGGCTCATTTATTTAATAACCACCTTGGCCGCTATCAAGGCCGAATTAATAAAGGCGCAATACTCATGATCGTACACGCCCCTTTTTATAAAGTAAGTACGATTCGCAATTTGATGCATTAGCAATATGCCTAAGCACTATTCTTGATTGACTATTACTTGTAATTTAAAAAGAGGTGTTGCAATGAAAACTATACAAAGATCTATATTTAAAGTAACTTTATTGCTGTTGGTATTAGGTATTACAGGGTGTAGCAACATGACTACACGTGATAAAAACACTGCAATTGGTGCTGGTGTTGGCGCCGCTGCCGGCGCAATATTGACTGGCGGAGGTTTGCTGGGAACGGTGGGTGGTGCAGCCATAGGCGGTGTAATCGGCGGCAATGCTGAAAAATCTAAGAAGTAGTTTTAAATTCCGACTTGGACTATTGGCAATTTAGTTTTAGTCTGGGCCATTTAATTGCCAGAGTCGTGTTTACAGAATATTAGGGGTTAGTCGATATGAAGCTATTTTGCTCTCGAGATAAGTTAAATTTTTCTTTAGTTAAGCCCAGTTTTTATTTAGTTAAGCCAACTAAGTTAACGACAAAATTGTTATTTGCCACCTCGGTATTTTTATCATTAGCGGCTTGTAGTGATGCAACTATTGGTGCCGCCACTAAAGAATCTGCGATCGCTGGAGTAGGACCAACTCCTAATTTACCGGCACCGCATAAAAATTTAATTCCCACCGTTAATATTGCACCAGCGTTAGGCTGGCCAGTTGGCGGGACGCCAGTAGCCGCATCGGATTTAACAGTAAGTGCTTTTGTGCGTAACTTGGATCATCCGCGTTGGCTGTATGTGTTGCCAAATGGTGATGTACTGGTGGCTGAGACTAACACTCCCGCTAAGGCAGAGGGAAATAAAGGCATAAAAGCTTGGGTCGCTGGTGTTGTAATGAAAAAAGCTGGAGCCACTACGGCTAGTGCCAATCGTATCAGACTACTACGTGATATCAATGGCGATGGTATTGCTGATATCAATTCAGTGTTGCTGGAAGGTTTGAATTCACCGTTCGGTATGACACTGGTTGGCAATAGTCTTTATGTCGCCAATGCCGATGCTGTGTTTAAATATCCTTATGTCACTGGCGATATCAAAATTACGGCTAAAGGTACTAAGCTTATTGATCTGCCAGGAGGTCCTATTAATCACCATTGGACTAAAAATATTATCGCCAGTGCTGATGGCAGCAAGCTTTATATTACTATTGGGTCCAACAGTAATGTGGCAGAAAATGGCATGGCCGCGGAAGAGCAGCGTGCCGCAATCTGGACCTTAGATCTTAAAACTGCAGAGTATCGTCTCTTTGCCTCAGGACTGCGTAATCCTAATGGTTTAGCATGGGAGCCTATTAGCCAAAAACTTTGGGTTGTAGTCAATGAGCGTGATGAGCTAGGTAATGATTTAGTGCCGGATTATTTGACTTCAGTACAAGAGGGTGGTTTTTATGGTTGGCCATACAGTTACTATGGTGCCCATATAGATGAACGCGTTACGCCGCAAGACCCTGCATTGGTTGCACAGGCGCTAATTCC
>CANCPF010000062.1 GCA_947379975.1 Methylophilaceae bacterium
ATTTTCATCGCTGCCCAAGGCTTCACCAGCTAAATTAGCCACAATCAGTGGTAATTTTTTTAGTTGACGTTTAGCTTCGGCGTATTCCAATAAATGTTCAGTTTCTGCCGCAAAACCTACGCAAAAAGGCGCGTTTGGTAAACTGGCGACTTCAGCCAGAATATCTTTATTTCGCGTGAGTTCAATTGTTAGCGTAGACGCATTTTTTTTGATTTTTTCTGGCTGTTGCGTCACTGGACGGTAATCTGCCACGGCGGCTACCGCAATAAAAATATCTTGCTGAATAATATTACTCATCACTGCGTCATACATTTCATTGGCGCTAATTGCACTAATTTTTCTTACGCCTGAAGGCGCGGTCACTGAACTGGCACCACTGACTAAAGTGACTTCTGCGCCCATATCAGCCGCAGCTTGGGCAATCGCATAACCCATTTTCCCGCTACTTAAATTGGTAATGGCGCGCACTGGGTCTAGCATTTCTAGCGTTGCACCGGCGGTAATTAGTATACGTTTTCCGGCGAGTAATTTAGGCGTAAAGTGAGCGTTTACTAAGGCTAGCAGGCTTTCAGGTTCTAGCATTCTGCCTAAGCCAATTTCGCCACAAGCTTGCTCGCCGCTATCTGGGCCTAAAATGCTGATGCCGTCTGCTTTAAGTTGATTAATATTGCGTTGGGTTGCCGGGTTTTCCCACATTTGTTTGTTCATGGCTGGCGCTACTAATAGCTGACAATCTCTAGCCAAACACAAAGTAGAGAGTAAATCATCCGCACGACCTTGCACCAGTTTAGCCATAAAGTCTGCGCTGGCGGGGGCGACTAAAATCGCGTCCGCATGACGACTGAGTTCGATATGTGGCATGCCGTTGCTAATGCTGCTATCCCACATGTCAATAAATACCGGTTTGCCAGATAGGGCTTGCATGGTGACCGGCGTAATAAATTGGCAGGCGGCGCTGGTCATGACCACTTGCACATCAAGCCCAGCTTTAACTAATTGGCGCACTAACTCTGCCGCCTTGTAAGCTGCGATGCCGCCGGTGATACCTAATATCAGTTTTCCGGCTAATCTTTTTTCAATTGTAGGTTGCATGGTGATATTCTAAACCATTTCATCCAAGCACGCAGATTGGCACTCAATACTTACACTTAATAACGAAAGCTTAAACAATAAAGGATTAAGCAATGGCAATTACCGATTGGCCAGCTGCAGAACGCCCACGTGAAAAATTGCTGGAACTGGGTGTAGAGGCATTATCCGATGCAGAGTTGCTAGCCATCTTTTTGCGAGTTGGGGTGACGGGTAAAAGTGCGGTAGATTTAGCGCGAGATTTGCTAACGCAATTTGGCAGTTTAAATGGTATTTTTGCCGCGCAGCTAAGTGAATTAACCCAAGTACATGGCATAGGCACGAGTAAATATGCACAGTTGCAAGCCATTTTTGAAATGAGCCGCCGTGCACTTAGTGAGAAAATGCATATCAAAGATATCCTTAGTTCGCCCCAGCAAGTGCGTGATTATCTATGCCTAAAATTAGGAAACCTGACGCGAGAAGTATTTGTAGTGCTGTTTTTAGATGCGCAAAATAGAGTGATTATCACGGAAGAAATGTTTAGTGGTACGCTCACACAAACCAGCGTTTATCCGAGAGAAGTCGTCAAGCGAACGTTGCATCACAATGCCGCCAGTGTTATTTTTGCGCATAACCATCCTTCCGGCATTGCACAACAAAGCCAGGCCGATGAGATAATTACCCAGCAACTAAAACAAGCGCTTGCGCTAGTGGATGTGCGGGTGCTGGATCATTTTATTGTGGCTGGCAATACGACATTGTCATTCTCCGAGCGTGGTTTGTTGTAAAATAATTCAGGGTTAACAGGAATAAGTAATGATTATCGACAACACACTTTGGCTTAATTTGGCAGTTGCTTTAGGCATAGGCCTACTGATAGGCGCCGAACGCGAGCGTAATAAAGCCGCTGAGAGCGAACGATCTATTGCGGGTATTCGTACTTTTACCATTGCCTCTTTACTGGGTGCCGTGAGTACGTTGGTAGATTTCTGGCTGTTAATCGCCTCACTATTTTGCGTGACTGTATTTGCCGCTATCGCCTATTTTATCCGGCGCGAAGAAGATCCCGGACTCACCACAGAAATCACCCTGATATTTACCGTAATTTTGGGCGGATTAGCCATGACTTCGGCCTCGCTGGCGGCTAGCCTTTCCGTAAGCGCCGCTATACTGCTGGCCGCAAAAGAGCCGATTCACGGGTTTGTGCGTGGCGCCATTACCAAAGAAGAAATGATCGATTTTTTGATTCTTGCCGCCGCTACGCTGATTGTTCTACCACTCGTACCCAATGAACTTGTCGGACCTTTTGATGCGATTAATCCCAGAAATCTTTGGCTTATTGTTATATTAGTCATGCTGATTAGTGCATTTGGCCATTTGGCCTTGCGTTGGCTAGGCGGGCGTATTGGCTTACCGTTGGTTGGCTTGGTTTCAGGGTTTATTTCTAGTATCGCTACTGTAGGCGCCATGGGTGAACGTTCTCGTGAAACGCCGGCGTTGATCGGTTCGGCCGTCGCTGGCGCGGTGTTATCCAGCCTTGCGACAGTTTTACAATTAGCCTTATTGTTAGCCGCCATTCATCCAGCCACTTTACATGCGCTTACCGCGCCACTGATTTTTGCCGGTGTTTCTGTGGGGATTTATGGGTTAGTGGTCACATTAAGTTCTTTTCATCGAAATGGCGCCGATCTTAGTAAACCAACGCGATCCTTTAGCGTAAAAACAGCACTTATTTTGGCTTTTCTAATCGCTGTTGTGCTGGTGGCTTCTGCCGCATTAAAATCTTGGTTTGGTCAGGCCGGGCTGGTTTTTGCTTCTGGCTTGGCTGGTTTGGCCGATGTGCATGCGCCAACTATCGCCGTTGCTTCACTTGGTGCCGCTGGCAAAATAAGCGCACAAAGCGCGGTCATCCCAATTTTGGTGGCATTTTCAGTTAATGCTGGATCAAAAGCAGTCGCGGCGATTGTGAGCGGTGGTAAACCATTTGCACAACAAGTGATTCCTAGTTTGGTATTGCAAGTTTCAGCGACTTGGTTTGCTTGGTGGTTGTTTTAGGGTTTGATGGAAGCATACGCACTTTAGCGCATGCTTGTTGAAAGTACTTATTCAGCAGGCCTATTTGCAACCATAACCGCGTTCAAAATTAACTTTCCAGTATGTGCGCTGCACATTTATGCTATTGGTTTTGCTCATAATCCGTAAAGAGCCCTACCAAGATAATCACGATACCTACTGCTGTATAGAATTCTCGCGCAGGGGTTCCAAAGCCAAGGACAAAAGGCAATAAGACCAAAGTGGGGCCGACAGCGCGCTCTACCCAGCCATGGACCGAAAACGGAATCAGCTTTGCGATGCCAAGTGGAAAATCAGTGGCTAGCGTCATGGTTAGGTGAATCCCTGCTAGCGCATAGGCAATTATGCCTGCTATGCCAGGTAATCCGATAAGGGTCGGTGCGACCAAAAGCAAGATAACTGTGACATAGTCAAGATATCCATGTTGCGTTGGTGAGATTATTTTCATGGTACTACTCCTAAATATATAAAGGTTTTGATAATGACTAGACGCAACAAATAAAATCGCTAGCTCATATTGTTTGAATTAAGGGCGCGGTTAGGCGCCAGTTTTACATAGACGATGTAGGGTGGACAGAATCTGTCAGCCGATATTAAATATGCTGTAGCTCCTCTTTTGCTTTGCACCATTGAAGCAAAGTTTTCGCCCATTCGGCTGTGTGTTCATGCTGATTGTCTGATTGTAGCGCTCTGATATTTTCTTCCAATAACTTGCTTGCTAACTTAAGGTAATTTTCTTTTGTCAAAGGATTGCTTATAAGCTTTGCAAATTCAACAAATCCCAAATTCTCGAAGTCAATTTCAGTTAAGGCGGATTCTTTGCAGGCTAATTTTATTAGCAGATTAAATTCAGAGCGGATGCTGTCGAGTTGAGTCATGTTTAGTATTAATCCCTAACCTAAAAATTGAGTGGCCGTGTGCTTTGGCACGTCCCATCTGATTGTTGGAGCATGGGAACTCAAGATGCCAACCCTTTGAAATATGCCAAAATAGCTACTATCGCCGACACGCCAGCAACAACTGCTGCAAACCATGCTGCAATAGCTGATGACCTTGCTGCACTTGTAAGAAATTTATTCCTACGAAGCTCTAATAAGTGCATTGCAACCCATTTTCTCTGAGAGGCGTCTTTTTCAGTGATGAAGTCGAATAATTCGCTATCTGAAAGCTTTACTAATTGCTGATAGTCTTCATTTTTCATAGATTCAATTCCTAACTGTTGGCATAAAGTTCGAGCTTTAGAGTGTCCGTTTCATGGTTGAATTGGACATGCGTTGACATTTTTTTCAGCCTTCAGCGATTGCTCCTGTAACTCCCCAGCATACAAGCATAAGAAAGAAAAACCCTATGGCACCCAAAATTTGAAAATGAATTATGCTGGCTAGTAATGCGAAGCATGCTGCTAGGCCACTAATTCCAAATAGGAGCAGCCAGAACCAGCGTTGAGTAGCTAGTGCAAGACTAGCCAGAGCCATAATAATGAGCCACACATCCATTCGTTCCCATTAACTGTCTATCGCAAAGTTGGCTGCATAAAAGAACTTAATTCTTTGTTCTGGCAGTTTGATAATATGAAAATAAAGTAAATTGTATTAATTAAATCAATAAGTATATAAACTTTCATGCCTCAGAGTTTGGTCAATCTAAAATGCTCAACATCCCAATTCAAGCTGATTCGGCAACTCAGCAAACAAATTTACTTTAATAGCCCGGCATTTAAATTCGGCTTAAGTCTTGATGCTTGTTAGCAAAGAAACTTGTGTGGATTAGATTAAGCGCTACATTTTCCAAAATGACAAGATTAAAATTAAAAAATAGCATTCGATAGATGTTTGGTTTTGCTGTATTTAGCCCGGATATTTAGCGTTTTAGCCACAAGTAAAGCCAACCTAGCAACGTCATGACTTATTGCAATCAGCTAA
>CANCPF010000063.1 GCA_947379975.1 Methylophilaceae bacterium
TAAAGTGCGTGCAAGGTAAATCTATCGTCAATTCAATTTCGATGAAAGAAGGCGAAGCTGAGTTTTTACGCCAAGCAAAATTGTGCCGCCGTTATGGCGCCGCCGTGATCGTGATGGCGTTTGATGAAAAAGGCCAAGCCGATACTTACGCACGCAAAACCGAAATCTGTAAACGTGCTTATGATTTATTGGTCGGTATCGATTTTCCGCCAGAAGACATTATTTTTGACCCGAATATCTTCGCCATTGCGACTGGTATTGAAGAGCATAACAATTACGCAGTGGACTTTATTGAAGCCACACGTTGGATTAAACAAAATCTGCCACATGCCAAAATTTCTGGCGGTGTGTCTAATGTCAGCTTTAGCTTTAGGGGCAACGACCCAGCGCGCGAAGCGATACACACGGTATTTTTATACCACGCCATTAAAGCCGGCATGACCATGGGCATTGTAAACGCCGGCATGATGGGCGTTTATGACGACTTAGCACCAGAACTGCGCGAGCGCGTTGAAGACGTAGTGTTGAACCGTATTGTCGACGCAAATAATCCTTTGGCGGCGACCGAGCGCATGATTGAAATTGCCGGCACACTAGTGGCTGGCGGTAAAAAAGAAGCGGCAACGCTGGAATGGCGCGGTACGCCAGAAGCACCAACGCCGGTAGAAAAACGCTTAAGCCACGCCATGGTGCATGGTATTACTGAGTTTATTGTAGAAGATACCGAAGAAGCGCGCGCCGGTTTTGAAGCTAGCGGCGGTAGGCCTATCCATGTGATTGAAGGCCCGCTGATGGACGGCA
Source organism: Methylophilaceae bacterium (assembly GCA_947379975.1). Taxonomy (GTDB): domain Bacteria; phylum Pseudomonadota; class Gammaproteobacteria; order Burkholderiales; family Methylophilaceae; genus Methylotenera. The sequence continues at coordinate 802 of CANCPF010000063.1, forward strand.
TGAATGTCGTTGGCGACCTGTTTGGCCAAGGAAAAATGTTCTTGCCGCAAGTGGTGAAATCAGCACGGGTCATGAAGCAAGCGGTGGCGCATTTAATCCCGTTCATTGAAGCCGAAAAAGCCGCCGATGAAAAACGCACCGGCATTGTGGCTAAACCTAAAGGAAAAATGGTTATCGCGACTGTAAAAGGCGATGTGCATGATATTGGAAAAAATATCGTTTCTGTGGTGTTGCAATGCAATAACTTTGAGGTAGTCAACATGGGCGTGATGGTGCCAGTGGCAGAAATTTTAGCCATGGCCAAAGCGGAAAATGCCGACATTATTGGTTTGTCTGGCTTGATTACGCCATCGTTAGAAGAAATGACGCATATCGCTAAAGAAATGCAGCGTGATCCGTATTTTAAATCCATGAAAATGCCGCTGTTAATTGGTGGCGCTACTTGCTCACGCGCGCATACCGCGGTAAAAATCGCCCCGCATTATGATGGGCCAGTAGTTTATGTGGCGGATGCTTCACGCTCAGTTTCTGTGATGCAATCTTTGCTAACGCCAGAAACGCGTGATACTTATATTGCCGAAGTGGCGGCCGATTACGAAAAAGCCCGCACCCAGCATGCCAATAAAAAAGGCACGCCTATGTTGACGCTTAAAGAGGCGCGCGCCAATAAAGCCAAACTGTCTTTTACTGGCGACAACACGCCGGTTAAACCAAAGTTTATTGGTCGACGTGAAATTAAAAATGCCGATTTAAGCATCATTGCACAATATATAGATTGGACGCCGTTCTTCCAAACTTGGGATTTAGCTGGTTTTTATCCCGCTATTTTGAGCGATAAAGTCGTTGGCGAAACCGCGACTAAATTGTTTGCCGAGGCTCAAGCCATGCTCAAAAAAATCATCGAAGGTCGCTGGCTAACCGCCAATGGCGTAGTGGCATTATTGCCGGCCAATAGCGTGAATGATGATGACATTGAAATTTACACCGATGAAACGCGCAGCAATATTGCCTTTACTTATTACGGCATGCGCCAACAAACGGTAAAACCAGTGATAGACGGCGTGGCTCGCCCCAATCAATGTTTGGCAGATTTTATTGCGCCTAAGTATTCAACAGAAACGAAAGAAACAACCACGCCTGATTACATTGGCATGTTTGCTGTCACCGCTGGTTTAGGCATAGAAAAACATGTTAAAAAATACGAAGACGCACACGATGATTACAGCAGCATTTTAATCAAAGCGCTGGCTGATCGCTTGGCCGAAGCCTTTGCCGAATACATGCACGAACGTATTCGCCTAGATTTTTGGGGCTATGCCGCCAATGAAGCCTTAGATAAACATGCGCTAATTAAAGAGCAATATCAAGGCATTAGGCCTGCGCCGGGCTACCCCGCTTGCCCAGACCACACAGTAAAACCTGATATGTTCAAAGTATTGCAATGCGAAACCATAGACATGTATCTCACTGAGTCTTTCGCCATGACGCCAGGCGCTGCAGTATCAGGTTTCTATTTTGCCCATGCTGATGCCAAGTATTTTAGCGTAGATAAAATTGCTGAAGATCAGTTGTTAGACATGGCCAAACGCAGAGGTTTAAGCAAAGAATATTTAGAGCGTTGGTTAGCGCCGAATTTAGGTTAAGGTTAAGTTATGCACATTCACATTTTAGGTATCTGCGGCACATTTATGGGCGGCATTGCCGTGCTTGCCAAAGCGGCTGGCCATAAAGTTACCGGCTGCGATGCCAATGTTTACCCACCGATGAGCACCCAGCTTGAGGCTCAAGGCGTGACGCTTATTGAAGGTTTTGACCCTTCACAAACTGCACTCAATCCTGATATTTATGTGATTGGCAATGTGATTTCGCGCGGTAATCCATTGATGGAAGAAATTTTAAATCGTGGTTTACCCTATATATCTGGCCCACAATGGCTGGCAGAAAACGTGCTGCAAGGTAGGTGGGTGCTGGCTGTGGCTGGTACGCATGGCAAAACCACCACCAGTTCTATGCTGGCTTGGATATTGGAATATGCCGGCTTAGCACCAGGTTTCTTGATTGGTGGCGTGCCGCAAAACTTCGCTGTTTCTGCGCGTTTGCCACAAGCGCCGGCTTCTGCAAAAAGTAAGGAAGACAGCAAAAGTATTTCGCCATTTTTTGTCATTGAAGCAGACGAATACGATACGGCATTTTTTGATAAACGCTCCAAATTTGTACATTACCGTCCACGCACGGCGGTGTTAAATAATCTTGAATATGATCACGCGGATATTTTTGAAGATTTAGCCGCGATTGAAAAACAATTTCATCATTTAGTTCGCACGGTGCCGCAAGCTGGCTTAGTCGTCAGCAACGGTAAACAAGCCAGCTTACAAAGAGTGATAGATAAAGGCTGTTGGACGCCGGTTGAAAAGTTTGGCTCAGATACCGATTGGCAAGCCGTTAATCCACAAACTGACGGCAGTTTTGATGTGACGTTTGCGGGAAAATTGCAAGGCCACGTAGCCTGGGATTTACTCGGCGAACATAATCGCATGAATGCGCTTGCCAGCATTGCGGCGGCGCGCCATGTGGGCGTTTCTGTAGAGGTGGCGATTGAGGCCTTAGCTGAATTTAAAAACGTCAAACGGCGCATGGAAATTCGCGGCGTAGTGAATGGCATTACCGTGTATGACGACTTTGCCCATCACCCGACTGCCATTAGCACCACTATTGCAGGTTTGCGCAGTAAGATTGGCAATGCTGTTAGCAATGGCGCTAGAATCTTAGCTGTTTTAGAGCCGCGCTCGAATACCATGAAGTTAGGCGTGATGAAAAATGCCTTACCAGCAAGTTTGGCCGAAGCAGATTTAATATTTTGCTACGGCGCAAATTTAGGTTGGGATGCGACCGAAGCGCTAGCGCCGATTAAGCATAAAGCCAGTGTGTATGAAGATTTAGAGTCTATGGTTGCAGCCATTGCTGCAGCAGCAAAAACTGGCGACTATGTATTGGCAATGAGCAATGGTGGATTTGGTGGCGTACACCAAAAAATTCTGGATGCTTTGCAAGAAAAGTCAGCCTAAAACACTTTAATTGCCTCCGCTCGTTATGAATAATCTTCTAGCTCTCAGTACGGCGACGTAAAAAATTGGCGACTCAAAACAAAGCAATAGTCACCCATGTGCTGACTTCACTCAAATTAAAGTTAAAAGCCATGAGTGTGATGAGTATCGCCATTTGGCTGTCTTTAGGCATACACCTGCTTATCTTAGCGATTCATTTTGAGCCAGCGTTAAAAAAATTCACCGACAACTTGCCAGTGCTAGAAGTAATGTTGGTCAATTCAAAAACTAGCAGCAAGCCAGTGAAAGCCGATGTTTTTGCGCAGGCCAATTTAGACCGTGGCGGCAATACCGACCAGAACAGAAAACTAAAATCTGCCTTGCCTGTGCTCAAGCAACAAAAAACCGAGCCTGACGCTAAACCTTTACCAGTCCAAAAAACTGGCGCAAAATTGGCGAATCAAAGTGCTAGACAAACTAAAGTGCAAACAGCAGAGCAAAAGCATATTGCGCTCTTAGAAAAGCAGGCCCTAGCATTAATGACACAATTAAATTCGCCACAAAAAGTGCAATCTCAAGTCGTGCCAGTGGCAAAGTTAAAAGAGTTAGAATCTAGCAACCAAGCCCCAGTGAGCAAAAAACTGGATATGCAGGAAATTACCGCCAACGCGCTAGAAATGGATCGTTTGGAGGCACTGATTGCTAAGCAACAGGACGATTATCAAAAACGCCCTAGGCGTAAATTTATCGGTGCGCGAGCTAAAGAATATCGTTATGCGCTTTATGTGGATTCATGGCGGCAGAAGGTAGAAAAATATGGCAATCTCAATTATCCAGTAGTGGCTAGAGACCTTAAGCTTTATGGCAGCTTACAAATGACCGTTTCAATTAATGCAGACGGCAGCGTAGAGAAAATTGAGGTGAACCGCAGTTCTGGAAATAAGCTATTAGATGAGTCAGCCAAACATATTGTGGAGCAAGCCGCGCCTTATGCCAGGTTTCCTAATGACGTACAAAAAGAAATTGATATTTTGAGCATCACCCGCACTTGGACCTTTAGTAAAGAAGATAGC
>CANCPF010000064.1 GCA_947379975.1 Methylophilaceae bacterium
AAATTGGTGCAGCTTGAGCCACATGTTTCTGAATTACAGATGCAACAGTATAAGCCAGCTTCAGTTCCTCTTCTCGATACTCCAGCACTTGCTAGTAATTCTGATAATGCTCTCGGTAAATTAAGACTAGAAGTATCTAACGGCAATGGCGTGGCCGGCTTAGCCGGTAAAGTCAGTCAATTTCTAAGCAATCAAGGTTATGTCACCTCGCATATAACTAATCAAAAGCCGTTTCAAGTGCGCATGACGCAAATTCAATACCGAGAAGGTTATCAGGCCGAGGCGCAACTTCTGCAGGCCAGTATGCCTGAAATGGCTGAATTGATTCAACGTAAAAATTTGCGTAACGACATTGGTATTAGAGTGTTATTGGGTAAAGACATAGCGAAGCGAACTGCATATTTTGAAGGAAAGCATGAGCGTGTATTAGTGGCATTTAATTGATTAGATTAATTCGCTGAGGTAGCTGATTAGCACATAACTATAGATTTAAAATTTTTGTAAGGCAGTTAAGTGGGTAGTTTATTTTTTTATTAAAGGGAGTTTGAAATGACTGATATTAAACATATGATAGAACCAGGTAACTTGGGATTATGGACTGCAGTAACCTTTGTTATTGCCTTGCTAGCGTTGGTAATTGCACTTACTGCACTAAACAGAAGTAATGATTTAATGTACATGACGCAGGCAGAAGTGCTTTTGTTGAATAAAAAAATTCAGGACGCTAATCCATCGGCACCGGCAACTGCTCCGGCACAGCAAGAGGCAAAATAATTTGTTTGTTTGATTTAACGCCCTGAAAAATAGCGGGTTATTTACTTTTCGGGGCGTTATTTAGCAATGGTTTCTAATTTAGTACCGACTTTTTCTGCTATTCAAAATTAATTTGAATGACGCACATTGTTTACAGGAATTTCGCTAACGCGAATGGCGTTAGCAGGATTTAGCTAAAAGCTCACAATTAAGAATATCTCACTTTATTTGTCCACTGGAGGTCAAGCATGAATCGCTTCAGCTCAAACAATCAAAATGTAAGTAATACGAATGTAAGTAATCGTGGCATTCCATTCATTTTGCTAACGCAATTATTGTTAACTGGATTGCTGATAGCCAACTCAGCTTTTGCCGAAAAGCCATCATGGGCTGGGGAGGGTAAAGAAGGGCGTCAATCCAAAACGAATGAATCTAGGCATAACCAGCCTTATAATCAAGATCAGCGCAGTCAAGAACAACATGGTCAACAGCAGCGCAGCGACGATTATCGTGAGGCACGAAACCCTCAAGAAAGGACGGATGATAGACGCGATAATCGTGACGGTCGTGAGGATAGACATCGTGATGGCGGCGGCATAAACGTATATTTTGGCGATCAGCATCGTGCATATATCCATGATTATTACCAACCGCGCTTCCACGAAGGACGTTGTCCACCAGGATTGGCTAAGCGACATAATGGTTGTCTGCCACCAGGTCAGGAGCGCCGCTGGCGCATGGGTTATCCACTTCCACGAGATGTTATTTACTACGATTTACCGCCTAGCGTGGTAATACAGCTTGGACCTCCGCCACCAAGACATCGTTATGTGAGAGTTGCTGCCGATATTCTGTTAATCGCCATCGGCACCGGCATGGTGGTCGATGCGATTGAAGATATTGGTGATCACTAGATATTTGTAAATGTAGCGCCTAGTCTCTGCTGGCAAGGCTTATGTATTAAGCCTCGTTAGATCATTGCCTAGCATGAATCTGCTTGATAAGGGTTTGTACTTACGTGTTCACACTAATTTACTTGCAATTGTAAGTGCCGTAAATTGTTTCTGTCGGCGGTATTCCCCAGACAACATGGTGTTGTTTAATCTCTCCCCAGATTAGTACCGCCGATTTTTTATAAGCTAGCCGGAGGGCATAATGGAACTTTTAACTGTAAGTAAATTACCCGCATCAAAGTCAAAAAAATCAACGTCAAGCACCTCAACGTCAACCCCAAAAAAGTCCAGAAAAAAGAATCCTATTCTAGGTGTAGACGCTGAGTATGGCGAGGATCGATTTTATCGGACAGCCGAGCGCGCTTATTACATAGCCGAGGCGCGAGGTTTTGAGCCTGGCTATGAAATGGAAGATTGGTTGGCCGCAGAAGCTGAGGTTCAATCATGAAAGTTGCTAATGTTGAATATATTGCAAGCATCGTAGGTGGAGCTAAGACAGGCGCTGGTGCTAGAAGTCAGCCTGAAAACTTGCAAAGTGGTGAAGATCCGTATGCTGTTTTGATGATTTGTGACAATGGCATTATCTTTGAGTGTAACAACGCTGCCGGCGACTTACTAGATTGCAAACCTAGCAAACTTACTTGGCAACATATCTATTCTATTTTGCCTCAGTTGGCTGATATGTCTTTAATGCGAGGTGATCACTTAAATCCGCACTTACGCTTTCTTTCTCGGCTTGGCTATACCTTTGAAACCGTTGGTATGACAGGCGCTCACTTTGTTAGCACGGTATTTTTTAATGAAATTGAAACGCTGGGTAGACATTTTCTACGCATAATTTTGCGACCCGTTTTTCCTAGTCAAGCGCTGGCTTGATGAGGAAACTTAATTAAATTTATTTGTTAGGCAAAGCTTCTATTTTTTATTTAAGGAGAAAATCATGGATACAGCAACTAAAGGCAATATTCCTGTTACTGGCAGTAAAAAAGTGGCGAAACATTCAACAACGGCAATGCATCCTATTGCAGATATGGAACGCGTGATTGATCAATTTTTTTCTAGAAATATGCCGTCACTATGGCACCGTAACAGCCTTTCATCATTAGATGATATGTTTGTTCTTGAAGGTCAGCGTTTACCTAGTTTAGATGTGATTGATCGAGATGCCGATGTTTTGGTGCGTGCTGAGATTCCTGGTATTGATAAGAAAGATATTGATATTTCTATTACCGATAATTTGCTTACTATCAAGGGTCAGACTAGTCACGAGAAAAACGAAGAAAAGGGCGATTATCATAGACATGAAATATCCAGCGCTTCGTTTGCTCGCTCATTCACTTTGCCTGTTGAGGTAGATTCAGCTAAGACTGTGGCTAATCTTAAAGATGGTATTTTAGAGATTACTTTGCCTAAGGCAGAAGCTTCTAAACGTCGTAGTATTGCCATTAAGTAAGCCTGATTTTATTAACAAAATTATCAATACCAATGGGCGACCTTCTATCGTAATCAGAGATTATTTATTGCATTTAATAAAGTGATGTTATGTGTTCAATTTTAGAAGATTCTCTAGTTAGCCGTGTGGATAAAGATAATTAGCTTAAATTAATCATATTTTTATGGAGTTTAACATTGGAAATCACAGCATTCGGCGATAGAACCTGCTTATATCAGACGCATCAACTAGATGCGGTGCTTAATCAAATGGCATGGCAAGCTGCTGGTTTTTTAACAGGTAAAGAACACGTCATGATAGTTGGTATTTTACGTAGGGGTGCGCCACTTGCCGAGATGTTACATGCGAGGTTAGCGCGTGATTTTAAGCTGGCTAAAATGGGTTTAATGAATTTGCAAATAAAACGTTATGCCGATGATTTAACTCTTTTACACCCTGAAACTCAATTGACCGAAAATAACAAGTACTCTTCACTTGACCTGACCAACACTACCGTTTTATTAGTTGATGACGTGATGTACCAAGGACATTCAATGTTGCGTGCTGTGGAGTATTTAGCCAGAAAGCAAGCCGCTGAAATTAGAACCGCCGTGCTGGTAGACCGAGGTGTTAATAAACTGCCTGTGCGAGTTGATATTACCGGTATTCGGCTAGATGTTGCACCGCCAGATATTATTGAGTGCAATGTACCGCCTTACGAAGCTAGCTTTAAAATTGATCTGTTTAAACCTACCATTAACTAGCGAGCCTATGCCATGTTTTTAGATCGTAATGAGGCCGCAAACCAATTAGCTGAAAAACTCATTGCGTATAAAGGCAAAAATCCACTCGTATTAGCTATTCCACGCGGTGCAGTACCTATGGCTAAAATCATTACAGCGCATTTGGGTGGCAGTTACGATGTTGTGTTGGTGCGCAAACTGCGAGCACCACTTTATCCTGAGTTTGCCATTGGCTCTGTCGATGAATCTGGCTGGATATATGTTGCTGATTATGCGGCTAGGGCCGGAGCGGATGCCCAATATATAGCCTATGAAAAACAGCTGCAAATCGATGCCATCAAGAAGCGTCGTGAACTATATACGCCAAATCGTGGGCCAATTGAAACTAAAGATCGTATTGTGATCGTCGTGGATGATGGTCTTGCAACCGGTGCTAGTATGATTGCTGCCTTACATAAGGTACGGGAAAGTAAGCCGGCTAAACTGATTTGTGCTGTACCAGTAGCGCCTAGGGACACGTTAAAGAAAGTGGCAGCACTTGCCGATGAACTGATTTGCCTAGAAACGCCAGACGATTTTCAAGCAGTAGGGCAGTTTTACGTTAATTTTCCACAAGTGGAAGATAGCGAAGTTGTCGCCATCTTAGAGTCTGCCCAAGCGCAAGATACAAAAAATATTTACCAAACACATTCGTTTGATTGGCAATAAAGCTAAAATTTTAGTTAGTAAATAGTTAAAGACTAAATACATTTAGCGCGCCACCACCTGGCGCTGCATTCCATTTGGTCAGTTCTCTATAAGCACCAGCAGCGCCTGCACCATCTGAATCTTCAGTTAAATTTAGGTTAATGGCAATGCCTGCCCAACCGCCAATACCAGACAGTACGCCTACATATTGTTTACCATGATGCGCATAAGTAAACGGGTTGCCTATAATGCCGGAACCAACCTGAAATCGCCATAATGCTT
>CANCPF010000065.1 GCA_947379975.1 Methylophilaceae bacterium
ATAATCCGCTGGCACATTACGAAGGCACCGGCCCGGAAATTTGGCGTGACACGGCAGGAAAAGTCACGCATTTTGTGGCGAGCATGGGTACGACTGGCACGATTATGGGTGTTTCGCGCTACTTAAAAGAGCAAAACTCCAACATACAGATTGTTGGTGTACAGCCTGAAGAGGGCGCGCAGATTCCTGGTATTCGCAAGTGGCCTGAAGAGTATTTGCCTAAAATTTATGAGGCAAAACGTGTCGATGAATTAATCTACGTAGGTCAAGCCAATGCAGAAAAAACCATGCGTCGCTTGGCTACTGAAGAAGGTATTTTTGCCGGTGTTTCATCGGGTGGCGGTTTGTATGCGGCCTTGCAACTTTCTAAAAAGTTAGAAAATGCAGTCATCGTTTCAATTGTTTGTGATCGTGGTGATCGCTATTTATCTACCGGAGTTTATCCCGCCTAAATGTTGCGCCAATTCTGGACTTTTCTGGGTTTATGTTTAAGCTTAGTTATATGCTCAGTATTGGTTTGCCAAAATGCTTATGCTATTAGTGCGATACAAATTCAAATAGGCGAAGTTAGCGCGCCTGCTGGCCAGCTCAAAAATGCACAATTTCAGTTCGATTTAAAAGCCAAGGCGCCCACGCTTAAATTGCACGCTGAAGTTAAGCCGATTAAGCAACAATCTTTTATTCCATTTGATTTGAAATGTGGCCAATTCAATACCGATAAAATTGGTCAGATAGATTGTCTCGATGGCATCTTAACTGCTAAGCAAGTTAAAGTACCATTCTCCATTCATTTCGCGAGTATTCCCAACGACTTTTCTGCGGACATTTTGTTTAATGGCGCCAGCTTTAGTGATGAATCTGGCTTGCATGCCGGTGAAAATCTTACCGGACAAATTAAACTTGCTGCCAAAAATATTAATGATATTTGGCAATGGAATGGCTTAATTAGCTGGACTCAAGGTGAGTTATTTTGGCAGCCTTTTTATTTAGGAAAAGCCGGCAACGTATTGGAGATCAACGGCAGGTTTAATTCGCCGATGTTAACTATTGAAAATGCCAGTTTATTGCTGAATGAGGTCGGTAAAATTAGCAGTAGTGCGCAAATTAACACCCAAACCAATGCGATAGAAAATGTAAAAGTATCAGCCAATAACGTTGATTTTGCAGGGCTTTATACAATCATTTTGAAGCCTATGCTAGAAAAATCTGTATTTGGCAATCTAGAAGTATCTGGCAAGGCTGATTGGCAATTTGAGATTGAAAATTTAGCGCCGCGTAGTTTTGAGCTTAATTTACGTGAGGCCAATATTGTCGATAAAAATGGTAAGTTCGCCTTTAAGCATATCAACGCAAATCTGCCTTGGGATTACGACCAAGCCAAAACTATTCATCTGAATTATAACGGCGGCCATTTGCTTAATATGCCGCTCGGCAGCACTAATCTAAGTGCTGAAATTAATCGCTATTCATTGGTATCGCCCAAACTTAGCTTACCAATTTTAGGTGGCGCACTGAATTTATATGACGTTTCAGCTGCCATGATTGCGGACAATTGGTACTGGCATTTGCGCATGGACTTAACGCCAATTGCTATGAGCGATTTTAGTACGGCAATGGGTTGGCCTAAGATGCAAGGTCAAATTTCGGGGCAAGTGCCGCAAGTTAGTTATGCCGGTAAACAGCTGAATATGGATGGTGCCATGACCTTTAATGTATTTAATGGCACTATCGGCATGGATAATTTAAAAATTGACGATCCTTTAGGCGTGGTGCCGCGATTACATGCAGATTTATTGATGCGTAATTTGGATTTAGGCGTGTTAACCCGCACTTTTAGCTTCGGTGATATTGAGGGTAAGCTCGACGGCGATGTTAAAAATATGGTGCTAGAAAACTGGAAGCCGGTTTATTTGGATGCTTCAATACAGACCAGTGCTGGTAAACACCTGAAAAAAATATCTCAGCGCGCGGTGGAAAATATTACCGCATTAGGTGGCGAGGGTACAGCGGCGGCGCTACAACGTACTTTTTTGCGATTCTTTAAAGAATTTAATTACGATAAAATTGGCTTGAGCTGCAAATTACGGCAAGATGTATGTGAAATGGGCGGGGTGGAGTCAACCCCAACTGGGTATATTATCGTTAAAGGTAAAGGTATTCCATCAGTCAATGTGAATGGCTTTACGCAGCGTGTGAGTTTAGAAGATTTATTGGGTAGAATTAAACGCATCACTGATAGCAATAGTAAGATGATTGTTAAGTAGATGTTTTTAAAAATTAAGGTTAAAAAATTGAAATTGAATGTCAGTCGATTGACTAGAGGAATTATATGAAAAGTACTTTAAGTTTATTAGCGCTTAGTATTAGTTTAACGGCTTGTGTCACCATTAACATTTACTTTCCTGCCGCAGCCGCAGAAAAAGCCGCGGACAAAATTATTGATGAAGTTTGGCAACTAAAAGACGGTGTGGCAATGCCTGCTAGCAAAGCGCCAGAAAAAACGACAGAAAAAGTAATAGAACCTCCTGCGAAATAATTTCGTCATCCTATTTTAGGAAACATCATGTTTAGAGAAAACAATATGCAAAAAATTATTTTTAGTTTGTTACTGCTACTTAGTTTATTTAATAGCAGTTGGGTGAATGCCGCCGCAGATTTAGACGTGAACACACCGGCCATTTCGGCCATTAAAAGTAGCATGCAGAACCGTCATGCACAATTAGCCGGACATTATGCCAGCGGTGCAATAGGCTTAACTAAAGATGGTTTAATTGCGGTACGCGATGCAACTGCCTTGCCGTTAAAAGATAGACAAGGCATTAACGCGCTAGTGGCTGCTGAAAATAGCGACCGTAATGCGCTTTATAAAGAGGTTGCGGCTGGTAACGGACATCCTGAATGGCAAGGTGAAGTACGTAATATTTTTGCTGGTCGCTGGATAGATAAAGCCCAAAGTGGTTGGTATTTTCAGCAAGATGGTGGCTGGGCCAAAAAATAATCTATTCCATTTTTAAGAAAAAACATTCATGACAGCAACGCTCGCATTTCATATTAAGACCATTCCTGATACTGATGGACTGCGCATTTTGTACGATTTACAGCAAGATACTTCTGCAGAATATGTGGCCAATATTGCCTATCATCAAGCTCGCCAGCAGCATGGCACAGAATTTTTACCCTTGTACCAACAGCGTATTTGCGCGATTTCGTGTGCATTACGAGCAGGTGAAAGTTTAAAAGTTTGGAGTTTGGCTAGCAATAACGCGCCTGAAGCTGAAATTATTCAAAGTTTTTTTGCTGTTATAGACCAATATAAGCCGCAAATAATCTCATGGAATGGCCATGCTTTTGATTTGCCGGTGTTGCATTATCGCGCACTGATACATGGCGTTAACGCAAGTGCTTATTGGGCTTTATACGGAGTGGATATAGGCATTAATGGCCATAGCCCTGCCTGCCACCTAGATTTAATGGCTAAGTTGGACGCGTTTAGCCACCATACCAATACAGCACTGAATGACTTAGCTAAATTGTGCGGTTTTTCTGGCCAGTCGAGTTTGGATGGCGCTAAACTGTGGGATATTTACAAAGCCGGCGGCATTTATGCTATTCGAGCCGATGGTGAAGTCGCTGTGACGAACATACAATTGCTCTATTTACGCTTTCAGCTTATGCGCGGGCAACTTAGCCACGCCGCTTACGAGGCCGAAATAAAATTACTGGCTTAAGTTACTTGATCAAATTACTGGCTTAAGTTACTTGATTAATTTTCTTGATTAAGTCGCTGGGCCAAGCTCGCTTGCTTCAAGCATACATTTCCACCTAAATACGAATAATGTTGCTCTTATAATAGTGCTGACATTATTTGCAGCATAATGCGTTAAAATCTCAACTTCTTTGAAATTCAGGTTTTTTCATGGCACGTCGTTCTAGAAATCGCAATCAAGTCCCCGTTATTCCAGAAACCAAGCAGGCAATTATTGAATCGCTTGACCAAGAAGGCCGTGGCGTCACGCATTTAGAGGGTAAAACTATCTTTATCGACGGGGCTTTGCCTAATGAAAAAGTCACCTTTCAATCGCACCGTATCAAACCGAGCTACGAAGTGGCAAATGTGGTTGAGGTGCTCAAGCAATCTAACCAAAGAGTGACGCCTAAATGTAAGCATTATGGTTTATGCGGCGGTTGTAAATTACAGCATTTGGATTTTTCTGCACAAGTAGCGGCAAAACAAAGGCTACTGGAAAATGATTTAACGCATATCGGCAAGGTTAGACCAGAAAATATTCTGCCGCCGATTTATGGTCCAATTTGGGGTTATCGCCATAAAGCCCGTTTAAGCGTTAAATATGTCGATAAAAAGCAGCGCGTGTTGGTTGGCTTTAATGAAAAAGCCACGCGTTATGTGGCAGATATGAATAGTTGTGAAGTATTAGTGCCTGAAGTTTCAGCCTTAATCGAGCCCTTGCAAGGCATGATAGTGCAACTGAGTATTCGAGATAAACTGCCACAAATTGAGCTGGCCGTAGGCGAAGCCCCGTCAAATGAAAAGCCTGAAGCCCAGTCAAATGAAAAGCCCGAAGCCGACTCAAATAAAGAGTCTGAGGTGCAATCCAGTAATGAAGGCTTGCCAGTCATTGTATTGATTTTCCGCATTATGGCACCGCTAACGGTAGAAGATGAAGCGCATCTAAAAACCTTTGCCGACACACATGCAGTGCAGATTTGGACGCAAACAAAAGGCCCAGATACCATTAAGCCATTTTATCCAGTCAGCACCTTAGAAAAAGCCTTGCCACAACTTAAATACAGCTTGCCTGAGTTTGATTTG
>CANCPF010000066.1 GCA_947379975.1 Methylophilaceae bacterium
AAAGTTGCGCTTGGTACGGGCAGCAGAATGTTGTCTAGGCGGCTTAGTTTTTTAGCACTTAAAGGTGTTTGATGCAGTGTTTGCATTGCCAGTATCCCTTGTTAACTCATTACAAGCTAGTTAGCTTCACTTATTTAATGCATTCCAATTTAATGCATTCCAAAAAACGACACAGGCACCATCTGCTGATGCAAACGGCCGACATTAACAAAATGTGCGTTACGATGCGGTACCTCATCAATCACAATAAGGTTTTGCATAGACTGTCCCCAATCTGAAATATAGTTGCCTAAGACTTTTCCTATATTTTCTTCTACCAAAATAAGCAAAGCTTGCGTGTGTGAATAGCCGCTTAGTGCATAGTGATGTTTAATTTTTAGCGCTAGTGATTTTATAATATCGAGTGCATAGAAAGACGTTGTAGTATTTAAGTCAATAAGTTGTATGCATGCGCCAAGTTGACGATGTGCGGCTAAATTAAAGGCGCTTTGCCACATTTTGTCGCTACTGTCTAAGGATAGCTTTGCGATAACAGGTATATCGTTTAAGGGTAAAGCGCTAAGGTTAGGCAGGTAAATAGTATGGCCAGATATTTCCGTGCTGTGCAAGGTTAAACCGTATACGGTTGCACGGCCTTTATTCTCAGGGATGTAACGATTGAGGTCTTTTGCAAGAATAGTTGATTTCGTAATGGCGATGGCAAGATCGATGCCGAAATCGCCAAAATATGTCGTGCCTGGTAATGGTTTTTTTGCAGCACATTGATAGATTAACTCACCTACGCCACCAGAAAAGGTGACTTTTGGTTTTATCTTGTGCCATATCATTGACCCTATATCGAGCGCAACCTGGCAATGCCTTTGCCCGTTAACTGTCGCGAAGAAGTCAGTCTCATTTAATACAATTGCTTCTAACGCACTTACGTAAAAATCTAAAATTACATGGCGCTCCTCGCTGGTAAGCGTATCGCCAATATTAGCATTAATATTGAGCGATTTTAGTAAAGCTAAGCCAATGTCGGATAACGCCAATAATTGGTAACTACCTGGAATGAATTGAACATGTCGCGCACTAATAAAATAGCAGCCGGTTGCTAACACATCACCATTCACACCAATTGCGGCATTGGTTGTGCCACCACCAATATCTAAATTAAGGATATGTATAGCTGAATGATAGCGGCTGAGGGCCGAACAACTACCCATAAAGGCTAGCCATGATTCTAAGCAAGGATCGTCGGCCGTAGCGATGACGCTATCACCTACGATGCTAATAATCTGTTTGGACAATGCTGAAGCGTTGTCGGATCGTGCTGCTAAACCAGTAATAATGCTACCGCCTGAAAATATCTGGCTAGGCCTTAAGCCGCTTTGTAGTAGCCATTGCTGAATAAGGCTACGAATTTTATCCGTATCAATACTTTGATTGATAAATGGCGTAAACACAGGTTCTGAGCGAAATACTATGCAAGGTTCACTAAATGCCATGCGCCCGGTGGCGCTACTACAACTAACATTGGCACTTGCTACTAGCGCACTGCTAGTGGTGGAACCAAAATCTAGTCCAAGTAAATAAACGCGTTTATTGAGGTTGGCCTGCACAGGATTGTTTTACAGTATGATTTTACAATGATATTTTTAGGTTGAAGTAAATCAAACCTTAGCATACAGTTTGCATAAATAGTGCAATGCTAGAAGTCTATTTATATTATTGAGATAAATACTTAGGCAATGACTAAAATGATGGCCAGCACCATAAACACGTCTTAAATGTTGAATAGTGATTGATGGAGAGCCGTAATGCGTGTGCTTATATTAGGGTCTGGCGTGATTGGCGTAACGAGTGCCTATTATTTGGCAGAAAAAGGTTTTGATGTCACGGTCATTGACCGCCAACCGGCGCCAGCCATGGAGACCAGCTTTGCTAATGCTGGACAAATCTCACCGGGCTATTCTGCGCCGTGGGCAGCTCCCGGCATACCGCATAAAGCCATGAAGTGGATTTTCCAACGACATTCGCCACTGTCTATTCGGCCTGACTGGAGTTTATGGCAACTGCAATGGACAATGAAATTACTGCTGAACTGCAACGCTAGCCGCTACAACCTCAATAAAGAGCGCATGGTGCGCTTAGCAGAATATAGTCGCGACTGTATGCGTGTTTTACGTGCGGATACCGGCATTGAATACGAGGGCAGAACGAATGGCACGCTGCAGTTGTTTCGCACTCAGCGCCAGTTAGATGCCGCTGCTAAAGATATGGCCGTGTTGACCCGATGTGGGGTGGCTTTTGAGATTTTAGATCGAGATGGTTGCGCCGAAGCAGAACCGGCATTAGCGCTGGTTAAACATAAACTCATGGGTGGTCTGCGCTTGCCGGGCGATGAAACTGGCGACTGCCAAATGTTTACTGCGCACTTAGCAGAAGAAGCGTCCAAGCTTGGCGTTAAATTTCGCCAAAATGTTACGATTAATCGACTGCTTACCATTGATGGTAAAACTAATGAAAAGTTATGCGGTGTTGAAATTGCTACAGAGACTGGACAAGAAAATCTGCAAGCAGATCAATATGTGGTGGCGTTAGGCAGTTACTCACGCAAACTTATGCAAGGTTTGGGGTTTGATATTCCAGTTTACCCGGTCAAAGGTTATTCTCTGACTGTGCCAGTGTTAAATGCTGACGCTTCGCCAATTTCTACTGTGATGGATGAAACTTATAAAGTGGCGATTACCCGCTTTGATAATCGCATACGCGTTGGTGGTATGGCGGAGTTGTCTGGCTTTGATTTAAGTCTTAATCCTCGTCGTCGCAAAACTTTAGAAATGATTACCAACGATTTATTCCCCAATGCGGGCGATTTAGCTAATGCGACACTTTGGACCGGCTTACGCCCCATGACACCAGATGGCACGCCTATTATTGGCAGCGCATTTACCAAGCAATCTGGCATACAGCATGATAATTTATGGCTCAATACTGGTCATGGCACCTTGGGTTGGACAATGGCTTGCGGCTCTGGCCAATTGCTTGCAGATCTCATTGCTCATCATCAGCCGGCAATCAAAAGTGACGACTTAGATTTCAGTCGCTACAATAGCGGTTGGTTGGATTGTCGTATCGTTAGAGGTGCGGCTTAAATAATATAGTCTGAACTAACGTAGCCTTCGCCCATAAGCCATTATTTAGAACAACACATTGGTAGCAAATTTATGTCACGCCCAGCCATTGCTCACATTCGCTTAGATGCGTTTAGACACAATTACCAAATCGCCAAGCACGCGCATGGCGGCAAAGCTTTGGCCGTCATTAAGGCTAATGCCTATGGACACGGCGCAGTACAGTGTGCCAAAGCGATTGAATCTGTGGCGGATGGTTTTGCCGTGGCAAGTTTAGAAGAAGCCTTGCAACTGCGAGAAGCGGGTATTCAAAACCCAATATTGTTGCTAGAAGGTTTTTTTGAGGCTTTAGAGTTGCCGCAAATCGTAGCGCATGATTTATGGATAGTGATTCACCACGCTTGGCAAATAGACATGTTACTGGCGGCTAAGCTAGAAAAGCCCGTGCAAGTGTGGCTGAAAATGGATAGCGGCATGCGTAGAGTAGGCTTGTCTCCAGCTGAATATACCAGGGTTTATGTGCAATTATCACAGCATAAAAATATCTCAAAAATAGTATTAATGAGCCATTTTGCCAATGCGGATAATCTTAATATTACGCACACGCAACAGCAAATTGCAGTTTTTAAAAATGCGATTGTTGGGCTAAATGCAGAAGTAAGTCTGGCAAATTCAGCCGCCATTTTAGCTTGGCCTGAATCAGCAAGTCAGTGGTCGCGGCCAGGTATTATGCTTTATGGCGCAAACCCAATTCAGGCGAATGCCGCTAATTTAGCCGTAACAACGGTAAAAGATCCTTTACGCACCGTGATGCAACTCACTTCACGCATCATTAATATTCGCACAATTGCTCAAGGTGAATCTATTGGTTACGGGAGTATTTTTACCGCTGAACGAGATACTACTATAGGTGTGGTGGCTTGCGGTTATGCCGATGGCTATCCTAGATCCGCACTCAACGGTACGCCTGTGGCAGTTGATGGAGCTATGACGCGCCTTATAGGGCGCGTGTCTATGGATATGTTATTTGTAGATATAACGCATATCCCAACTGCCAATATTGGTAGCTTGGTGGAATTATGGGGTGATTTAGTACCGGTCAATGCAGTTGCCGCGAGTGCAAATACCATTGCTTATGAATTATTCTGTAACATTAAGCGCGTACAGTTTGAATATTCCGACACTGCTGAAACAATCATACTTAAGTAATCTTCTTAGAGATAAGTCTCTACGTCAGCTTTTTAGGCAGTTTCTAGTCGTTTACTATTCATTCAAACTGCAACAATCAAAATTCAGGCTCTCATGCGTCATTTAATTATTATTTTACTGGGTCTTTTAGTAA
>CANCPF010000067.1 GCA_947379975.1 Methylophilaceae bacterium
GCCACCGTCACGACCACCAAGCATTTGCATTTGGTCGGCAATGATTTCAGTGGTGTAACGATCTTGGCCTTCTTTAGTTTGCCATTTACGTGTTTGCAAGCGGCCTTCTACATAAACTGGGCGACCTTTTTTAAGGTATTCACCAGCAATTTCGGCTAATTTACGATACATGACAATGTTGTGCCATTCTGTTCTTTCTTGCTTGGCACCGGCTTTGTCTTTCCAGCTATCGGTGGTTGCAATACTAAAATTACAAACCGCCTCGCCGTTAGGCATAAATCTAACTTCTGGGTCTTTGCCTAAGTTACCTACTAAAATCACTTTATTAACTGATGCCATTTTTATCCCCTCAACAATTGATACACTTGCGTTTGCAATTGGGTTTCATCCCATTCTTGCGTTTTATCTATTTTCAATATAATCGTACGCTCTTGTGGCAACACCACGGCTTCAATCACGCCTACCAGTTTAGCTAGATTGTTTTTCAGCAACTCCGCCTGCTCACTGGTCAACTCGGCGCTTGCTTCATCCAAGCTGTACATCTTAGTTTTTAATGCGGGTGGCGCTTGCATTGAATATGCCAATATTAGCCATAAAAACATCATTATGCTACAAAAAATAAATACGCTGGCAAAGCCTAGTTTGTGCGACAAATAACCACCCAATGCACCGCCGACAAAAACGCCTAGCGACTGCGAGGTGTTATAAACGCCCATCGCTGTACCTTTTGCTGCAGCAGGCGCCATTTTGCTGATGATAGAAGGTAATGAAGCTTCGAGCACGTTGAAGGCAATAAAATACAGGGTTAGTGAAACGACAATACCCCAGAAATGTTCGATGGAAGCAGCAAAGGTTAACTGCGCTAGCAACATCATAGCAATGGCGCTAACAAATACCAATTTCATTTTGGCGTATTTTTCGGCATAAATAATGGCTGGTACCATTAATACAAAGGAAGCGAGCAGAATTGGCAAATACAGATGCCAATGCTGGTTTTCATGCAAATTACTTGATTGCTTGATTGCAAACGGCACCACCACAAACATGGCCATTTGTGCGGCATGCAAAGAGAATATTCCAAAATTCAGGCGTAATAATTGTGTATTCTTCAATACATCTTTTAGCTTGGCCGGCGCCGCGCTGGCATCCGAATGATAATGGCTATGCAAAGGATCCGGCACCAAAAACTTCACCACGGCAATCGCGGCCAGCGTTAATAATGCGGTCATCACAAAAATGCCGGGCACGCCTATCCATTGATTAAGCAATGGCCCACCAACTAAGGAAACAGCAAAGGCTACGCCTATCGTACCGCCTATGCTCGCCATCGCTTTAGTGCGATTCTCATCGCGGGTTAAATCTGCCAACAAAGCCGTCACCACGGCAGAAACAGCGCCAGCGCCTTGAATGGCACGACCAATAATAACGCCTTCAATATTCATCGCTAAAGCCGCCACCATACTACCAATAGCAAATATAAATAGTCCGAGATAAATCATAGGCTTACGGCCAAATTTATCTGACGCCATACCAAAAGGCAATTGAAAAAGGGCTTGTGTGAGGCCGTAAGCGCCCAAAGCCAGCCCTATCATCAGCGCGCTTGGTTGCTCGGTAAAAGCCGTTGACGCGTAAATAGCAAAAATGGGCAATATAGAAAACATACCAAACATGCGCAAGCCATAAATGGCGGCCAAACTAGCCGTAGCGCGAACTTCGGTAGGCGTCATTTTATCTAGCGCTACAGTATCGATGACAGCCATCTCTGCCGAGGCGATTGTTTCAGCGACTGACTCGCCATATGATGGTTTATTTGATGCTTGCATGAAAAATTTATAAGCTAAATTCGTAAAAGTAGGTATATTAGCAGGTTGCCTTGAAGTTAACCTAGGTCTTACGTAAAAGCATTATGGAATTCATCAAAATACGCGGTGCACGCACGCACAATTTAAAAAATATATCGCTGGATATTCCACGTAATAAGCTGGTGGTTATTACTGGTTTATCTGGTTCTGGCAAGTCTTCTCTTGCCTTTGATACGCTCTATGCAGAAGGTCAGCGACGCTATGTAGAATCGCTTTCTGCTTATGCTCGACAATTTTTAGCGCGTATGGATAAACCTGATGTGGATTTGATTGAGGGCTTATCGCCAGCGATTTCTATTGAGCAAAAATCAACTTCACACAACCCGCGTTCAACCGTGGGCACCGTGACAGAAATTCACGATTATTTACGTCTTTTATACGCGCGTGCCGGCGACCCGGAATGTCCAGAACATGGCACCAAGTTAGAAGCGCAAACCGTGAGCCAAATGGTAGATCACGTGTTGGCTTTGCCAGAAGATACTAAGCTAATGATATTAGCGCCTGTAGTGAGCAATCGCAAAGGTGAGCAACTTGATTTAATTGAAGAATTAAAGGCGCAGGGGTTTGTACGCTTGCGTATTGATGGCAAAATTTATGAAGTAGATGCACTACCAGCGCTAGCTAAAACAACTAAGCATAGTGTTGATGTGGTTATTGACCGCATTAAAGTTAAGCAAGACATGAAACAGCGTATTGCTGAATCTTTTGAAACGGCCTTGCGTTTAGCCGAAGGCAAAGCTATTGCGGTAGAAATGGATACCGATAAAGAATATGTTTTTTCTGCCAAGTTCTCATGCCCAGAGTGTGACTACTCACTGGCTGAACTAGAGCCGCGTTTATTTTCTTTTAACAACCCGATGGGCGCTTGCCCAGTGTGTGATGGTTTAGGCAACATCAACTTTTTTGACCCTAAACGTGTGGTAGCTTTTCCGCATTTATCACTAGCCGCTGGCGCCATTAAAGGCTGGGATAGACGCAACCAGTTTTACTTTCAAATGCTCAGCAGTTTAGCTTCACATTATAATTTTGATCTGGATACGCCGTTTGAACAATTGTCCGAGGCGATTCAATCAATATTACTTAATGGCAGCGGTAAAGTAGAAATCCCGTTCAAATATCTCAACGAGCGCGGTGTTTTCTTTCAAAAAATTCACCCATTCGAAGGTATTTTAATCAATTTAAAACGCCGTTATCACGAGACCGATTCGCAAACAGTGCGTGAAGAATTGGCCAAATATTTAAATTCACAAAGCTGTCCAGACTGTGCTGGTACGCGCTTACGCAAAGAAGCGCGTCACGTTAAAGTGGGCAATAAAAACATCCACGAAGTCTGCCAAGTGCCACTTAAGTTAGCGCTTACTTTCTTTGATACGCTTGAATTAACTGGTGCGAAACTGGCCATTGCCGATAAAATCGTTAAAGAAATTAGCAATCGACTTAAATTTTTAACCAATGTAGGTTTAGAGTATTTGTCGCTTTCACGCTCAGCAGAAACGCTGTCTGGTGGTGAAGCGCAACGTATTCGTTTAGCCAGCCAAATTGGTAGCGGCTTGACTGGCGTAATGTATGTGCTGGATGAACCGTCTATCGGTTTACATCAGCGCGACAACGACCGTTTACTAGAAACCCTTAAGCGCTTGCGCGATATTGGCAATAGCGTAATTGTGGTGGAGCATGATCAAGACGCGATTATGGCCGCCGATTATGTGATTGATATTGGTCCAGGCGCGGGTGAACACGGTGGACAAATTGTGGCAGAAGGCACGCCAGAAGAAGTACAAGCCAACCCAAATTCTCTGACAGGCGATTATTTAAGCGGCAAAAAACAAATCATTTATAACAAAAAACGCACACCGCCAGACCCGGCGCGCTGGCTTAAATTAAGCAATACCACCGGCAACAACTTGAAAGATGTGACGCTTAAATTACCGGTAGGCTTATTAAGCTGCATCACCGGCGTTTCTGGTAGTGGTAAATCGACGCTGATTAACGACACTTTATATCGCGTCGTTTCGCAACATTTATACGGAAGCAGTACCGAACCTGCCGCGTTTGGTGAAATTGACGGCTTAGCATTTTTTGACAAAGTCGTTGATGTTGACCAAAGCCCAATTGGCCGTACTCCGCGCTCTAATCCAGCGACTTACACCGGCCTATTTACACCGATTCGTGATTTATTTGCCGGTGTGCCTGAAAGCCGTGTGCGTGGTTACGGACCAGGCAGATATTCATTTAACGTAAAAGGTGGGCGCTGTGAAGCTTGCCAAGGCGATGGCGTTTTACGTGTAGAAATGCACTTTTTGCCTGATGTTTATGTGCCATGCGACGTGTGTAAAGGCCACCGTTACAATCGCGAAACCTTAGAAATTCAATTCAAAGGTAAAAACATCCGCGAAGTATTAGAAATGACAGTTGAGCAAGCGCATACATTTTTTAGCGCACAACCGGTAATTTCTCGCAAACTCAAAACATTATTAGATGTTGGTTTGGG
>CANCPF010000068.1 GCA_947379975.1 Methylophilaceae bacterium
CCAGGCTTAGGTGTACGAATTTTAGGTGAAGTTAAAAAAGAATTTGCCGAATTATTACGCCGCGCTGATGCAATTTTTATTGAAGAATTACATGCCAGTGGTTGGTATGCCAAAACATCACAAGCGTTTACGGTATTTTTACCAGTAAAATCAGTCGGCGTGATGGGCGATGGCCGTACTTATGATTACGTGGTGGCTTTGCGTGCAGTAGTTACTAGTGATTTTATGACGGCACATTGGGCAGAGTTGCCGTATGACTTACTAGGCAAAGTATCAAACAGAATCATTAATGAAGTGCGTGGCATTAACCGTGTGGTGTATGACATTTCAGGAAAACCACCGGCAACGATAGAGTGGGAATAATCAGCATTTTCGACGCATACAGCGCTAGCAATAGCATATGAGTCGCGGTTTTGTTAAAGAAGATGATTTAGAACATGCAGGGACAGATCTACCTGAACGGCCTATAAGCGCCCTGCCTAACTATGTCACGGCATCAGGCCTTGTGCAATTGGAACTTAATGCTAAGACTTTATCAGCCGAACGCCTAAGTCTAGTACATCTAAAAGATGATCAAGCCGCCATGCAAAAACTAGCGGTAATAGAACGAGATTTACGTTATGTGTCAGCCCGGCTAAAAAGTGCAATATTGAGTACGCCACCTGAAAATAGTGAACAAGTCTTATTTGGTGCCACCGTCACAGTTGAAGATGAGGCTGGTGAAACCCATCTATTTACAATTGTGGGCGATGATGAAGCGAATATAAAGCTCAACAAAGTAAGCTGGTATTCGCCGATAGCAAAAGCGCTGATAAAACAAAAAGTGGGTGATATTGTGGTATGGTCTCGCCCTGCAGGCAACATCACCTTAGAGATTATTAAAATTAGCTATTAGGAAGTTATGCAAGTAAAAGAAGCCATTGAAACCCGTCGTTCCGTTAAAAGTTATGACCCGCACTATAAAATGCCACAGACCGAGATCGATGCATTGATGCAACTTGCAATGCTTTCACCGACCGCTTTTAATATTCAACATTGGCGCTTTGTAGTGGTTACAGATCCTGTATTACGCCAACAAATTCGTGCGGTAAGCTGGAATCAAGCGCAGGTAGAAGAAGCATCTTTGCTGATTGTTTTGACCGCCGACTTAAAGGCTTGGGAAAAACAGCCAGAACGCTATTGGAAAAATGCACCACAAGCCGTGGCGGATATTTTAGTACCGGCGATTGGCCATTATTATGAAAACAATGAGCAAGCGCAACGCGATGAAGCGATGCGTTCTTGCGGTATGGCTGCCATGAATATTATGCTAGCCGCAAAAGACATGGGCTACGACACTTGCCCTATGGATGGTTTTGATTTCGATGCTGTTGCTAAACTATTGCATTTGCCGGCTGACCACACGCCAGCGATGTTTGTCGTAGTTGGTAAAGCACTCAAACCAGCGGCGGTAAGAAGTGGACAATTAACCATGAATGAAGTCGTGATAAACAATACTTTTTAATAACAATAATAAAATTGTTTAATACAATTATTTAATAAATTTAAAGCAATAAATCTTAAGGAAGTAACCGTGTTAATTAGCAACAATATCACCGTGCAGTTTGGCGCTAAGCCATTATTTGAAAACGTTTCAGTTAAATTTGGCGATAATAATCGTTACGGTTTAATTGGCGCCAACGGCTGCGGAAAATCGACTTATATGAAAGTGCTGGCTGGCGAATTAGTGCCTAGCGCTGGTAATATTTCTATCGATAGCCATGAGCGTATGTCATTTCTTCACCAAGACCAGTTTGCTTACGAAGACCAGCGCGTGCTGGATGTAGTGATGATGGGCCATGAAGAAATGTGGAAAGCTAACGTAGAGAAAAATGCCATCTACGCTGACTTAGAAGCCACAGAAGATGACTACATGCGCGCTGCCGAACTTGAAGGTGTGTTTGCTGAATATGACGGCTACACCGCTGAAGCTCGCGCTGGTGAGCTATTACTAGGTGTAGGGATTCCTATTGAGCAACACACTGGCCTAATGAGCGCTGTTGCACCGGGTTGGAAACTGCGTGTTTTGCTGGTGCAAGCGCTATTCTCTAATCCAGACATTTTATTACTGGATGAGCCGACCAACAACTTGGACATCAACACTATTCGCTGGCTAGAAGATGTGCTGAATAATCGCGATTGTACAATGGTAATTATTTCGCATGACAGACACTTTTTAAACCAAGTCTGTACGCATACTTGCGATATGGATTATGGCAAAATTTCGATGTATCCAGGTAACTATGATGATTACATGGAAGCCAGTACTGCTGCCCGTGCGCAAGCCACTAAAGATAACGACAAAGCCAAATTAATGGTGGCTGAATTACAAGACTTCGTGCGCCGCTTCTCTGCCAATGCCTCTAAAGCGAAACAAGCCACCAGCCGTGCCAAGAAAATCGATAAAATTAAAATTGAAGAATTTAAACCGTCTTCACGCCAATATCCGTTTATTCGCTTTGACTTTGATGAGAAAGATAAACTGTACCGCAATGCCGTTGAGTTGAAAAAATTGAGCCATGGCTTTGATCATATCTTGTTTAATGATGTAGACATGATGTTTGAAGCAGGCGAAAAAGTGGCAATTATTGGTGAGAACGGTATTGGTAAAACTACATTCTTACGTTGTTTAGCGCGTGATTTAGAGCCTAAACACGGTGAAGTGAAATGGGCAGAAAAAGCCAACATCGGCTATTTTGCACAAGATCACGAATACGAATTTGAGCAAGGCGAAGAATTATTTGACTGGATGTCGCATTACAGACAACCAGGCGATGACGACCAAGTGGTACGCAGCATGTTGGGTCGTTTATTATTTGGCGGTGATGATACTAAAAAATCAGTCAAAGTGTTATCAGGTGGTGAAAAAGGCCGCATGTTATACGGCAAAATGATGTTGGCCAGAACCAATGTTATGCTGATGGATGAGCCGACCAACCATATGGACATGGAATCTATTGAAGCGTTGAATACGGCCTTGGATAAATACAAAGGCACCCTATTCTTTGTCAGCCATGACAGGGAATTTGTAAGCTCAATCGCAACACGTATTATTGAAATTAAAGCTGATAAAATAATAGACTTTACTGGCAACTACGAAGATTACTTAGCTAGCCAAGGCGTTGATTAAACTAGTTTGAACTGCTTTAAAAAAGGTGTGCTGATACAATTAGCGCACCTTTTTTATTTTAGAGCTTTGCATGAGGCTGAATAGGCTTAAATTAATACAAAATCCCCAATTTTCGTCATCCTCGCGAAGGCGGGAATGCCAGATTCGTGAGGTTTTAGGGATAACGTTGCCTCGTACAAAAGCTCTCTAATTAACATTTTTTATCCAACGTTCTTTAATTTAGCCAACGTAGAAAATATCGAACTAAACGCTTAAAAATTACTTGGTAAAATACCTAGCACCCGTTTGATTTAAGTCAACACATAAGCCTGATGAAAAGAACATATTAAGAACAGCGGTTACGATAACGTAGCCTGACGATTCTTAGCTAAAGGACTTTCATCATGACATTACTTTTCAATCTTTTATCAACTGACTACGGCCTCACAAGTTTAGCCGTCATAATCTTTATTTTGGGTATGAGCGTCTTCTTTTATTCATATTTCAAACGTAAAATGGACGAAGATGCAAAAAGTGCTGGTGAATAATTAATGCTGAGGGGCAACATTATTCGGATTATTTGATGATTAAGTGATAACGAAGCGTTAATGCTCGCTATAATTAACACGCTGAACTTAGTATCTAGCAGGACAGTCTTCATGTGTAACGAAGCTTAATCATCTAAACTCCAAACATAATAATGCCCAATAAAAAAACGCGTCATCTCAGTAATCTTAAGTATGTGGCGTTGCTGGCCAGCGCAATGGTTTTATGGCAATCAAATACTGTTT
>CANCPF010000069.1 GCA_947379975.1 Methylophilaceae bacterium
TTGTCTAATTGTGTCAATTCAGGCATTCGTCGTATTAATGTAGCGACGCAATATAAAGCACAAAGCTTAATTCAACATATTCAGCGCGGTTGGGGTTTCTTACGTGGTGAATTCAATGAATACGTTAATATTATCCCAGCGCAACAGCGCATTTCTGAAGAATGGTACAGAGGTACTGCTGATGCGGTCTATCAAAATTTAGACTTATTGCGTGAAGGTGGTGGCGAATATATCCTAGTTTTGGCTGGCGACCATATCTACAAAATGGATTATGGCAAAATGTTAGCGACACATGTGATGAGTAATGCCGATATGACGGTTGCCTGTATCAATGTGCCATTAGAAGACGCTAAAGGTTTTGGTGTGCTTGCTGTGGATGATACTGATCGTGTGATCGAATTCGCTGAAAAGCCTGCACAGCCAAAACACATGCCAGGGGATACGACTAAAGCATTCGCCAGCATGGGTATTTATGTTTTCAATGCTAAATTCTTATATGAGCAGCTTATTCGTGATGCCGGCGATTCGAAATCCAGTCACGATTTTGGCGCGGATATTATTCCGTACATTATTAAAAAATATAAAATACAAGCACATCGCTTTACCGATAGCTGCGTCGGTGCGATAAATGGCAATTACTATTGGCGCGACGTGGGGACCATAGACGCCTATTGGGAAGCTAATATGGAAATGACTAAAGTGATTCCTGAGCTTAATTTATACGATAGAGAATGGCCTATTTGGACCTACCAAGAACAACTGCCGCCAGCTAAATTTGTATTTCAAGATGATGGCAGAACTGGTAAAGCCACTGACTCACTAGTTTCTGGGGGGTGTTTAATTAGTGGTTCTTCTGTAACAAATTCAGTTTTATTTTCAGATGTGCGTGTGCATAGTTATAGCACTGTTGAAGGTTCAGTAGTCTTGCCAAAAGTAACTATCAACCGCCATGTTGTGTTAAAAAATGTGGTGATTGATCGTGGCTGCAATATTCCAGAAGGCATGCAAATTGGCGTGGATTTAGCCTTAGATGCTAAACGTTTTTACGTGTCTGAAAAAGGTATTACCTTGGTAACGCCAGACATGTTGGGGCAAGATTTATACCGCGTGATTTAGTCTTAACTAGTCAGAGTGCCATGTTTATGGTGAATCGATATTCGGGCTAGATGTTGATAGATTTACTATCAAATAGTTATTAATTTTATTGTTAAGGTTGCGTATTTAAGTGAAGTCTACAAGTCCTAAGTTATATCTAAATCTTTATTGGCACATGCATCAGCCAGATTACCGTGACATCGTCACCAATGAATATGTGCTGCCATGGACTTATTTGCACGCGATTAAAGATTACAGCGACATGGCCTATCACCTTGAGGCGAATCCTGCTGCGCGTGTCAGTTTTAACTTTGTGCCAATTTTATTAGATCAACTCGAAGATTACAGCGAGCAATTCAAAACGAATGATATTCGCGACCCCTTACTAGCGCTGTTAGTTGAAGAAGATTTAGCTTCCATTAATCAAGACCAATGTCATTTGATTGTGCAAAGCTGCTTCAAAAGTCACCACGAAAAAATGCTGAGTCCTTTTCCGCATTACCAGCGTCTATTGCAGATTTATCAGCTGGTAGAATCGATGACGTCTAATGACGAATTCCATTATCTAAGCCCGCAATATAAATCTGATTTATTGGTTTGGTACCACTTAGCTTGGTGCGGTGAGAGTTTACGTCGCAGCAATAAAGTAGTGCAAGCGCTGATGACTAAAGGCGTACTGTTTACTTTAGAAGAACGGCAGCAATTATTTAAGGTGATTAGTGAGACTATTACGCAGTTAATACCGCGTTATAAAGCCTTAATGGACCGCAAGCAAATTGAGATTTCAACCACGCCTTACTATCATCCAATATTGCCTTTGTTGTTAGAT
The DNA here is from genome assembly GCA_947379975.1 of Methylophilaceae bacterium. Lineage (GTDB taxonomy): Bacteria > Pseudomonadota > Gammaproteobacteria > Burkholderiales > Methylophilaceae > Methylotenera. The sequence continues at coordinate 1,925 of CANCPF010000069.1, forward strand.
TTCAAGTCGACTTTAGATGCCATGCCCGATGCACCTTTACCAGAAACGGTAAAATATGCTGGTGGACAGAATCGTGCGGTTGCACATATCGTTTCAGCCCAAACATCACATGCTACACGCTTTGGTACAAAACCACGTGGCATGTGGCCAGCAGAGGGTGGCGTCTCGCATGCCGCCTTATCATTAATGGCCGAACATGGCCTAGAGTGGGCTGCAACTGGGCAGGCAGTGTTAGCCAACAGCTTAGTAAAGTCCCACTTAAGCATTGATAATACTAATGAATATTTGTATCAACCTTATCGTATCACTAACGGCAAAAACGATATTTTATGTTTTTTTAGAGACGATCAGTTATCCGATAAAATTGGCTTTGAATACGCCAAAATGAATGCCACAGATGCTGTGAACGACTTTATTCGATCACTAGAACGTATTCAGCAAGCAGGCGACAGTGCTAACAAGCAAGCTAAAATTGTCAGCGTAATTTTAGATGGTGAAAATGCTTGGGAATATTACCCATACAATGGCTATTACTTTTTAAATGAACTTTATACCGCTTTAGCCAATCATCCTCTTATTGAAATGAGCACTTTTAGTGACATTGTTGACCTGTATCAATCTGATGAATACAAAATTAAGGGATTATCTGCGCCGGTCTTGCCACAAGTGGCGGCTGGTAGCTGGGTGTATGGCACTTTTAGCACTTGGATAGGCAGTAAAGACAAAAATTTAGCATGGGATTTACTCTCCACTGCGAAGGAAACTTACGACAAAGTGCTGTCTACAGCTAATTTAGATGGGGTTCAGCTGGCCGCTTGTGAGCGTCAGTTGGCGGTATGTGAAGGTTCGGATTGGTTTTGGTGGTTTGGAGATTACAATTCATCCGATAGCGTAGCAAGTTTCGATCAGCTCTACCGACGTAATCTCATTAATTTGTACACGCTGCTTAAGCAACCAATTCCAGAGGTGTTGCATCAGTCGATTAGTGCTGGTGGTGGCAATGCTGATAATGCTGGCACTATGCGTAGAGGACAAGCTTAGTCGATAAGGCCAGCTAATATTTGTGTCCTGACTTTTTTTAAATAACACCATTTTTAAGCTAGGCACTAAATGAAAAAGCGTCTTAATTCATCACCATTAAATCAACGCCGTACAGGGGTTTTATTACATATTAGCTCGCTACCAGGTGCGAGTTATGTGGGAGATTTAGGAGCTGAGGCTTATCGATTCGTTGATTTTTTAGCGGATATTGGCGCAAGCGTTTGGCAAACGCTACCGATTAATATGCCGCATGCGGATAATTCACCATATCAATGTTTATCAGCACATGCTGGTAATGCTGATTTTATTAGCTTAGAGGCTTTACAAGAACAAGGCTTCTTAGCTAAGGAAGACATCGATGGATTAAGCACTAATAAATCAGACTTAATTGCAAAAGCTTACTTAGCTTTTTCGCAATCCGAAGACAAAGAGCAAAGTCAAAGTTTTACTGCTTTTTGCAAAAAACATAAACATTGGCTTAAAGATTTTTCTTTATTTTTAGCACTTCGAAATAAGTTAAATCAAGCTGGCTGGCAGTATTGGCCAGACAACTACAAAAATAGAGAGGCGAAAACCTTAAAACTTGCCACTAAAGAGCTCTCGCAAGAAATTGCTGTAATTCAATTTACCCAGTTTGTTTTTTTTAGCCAATGGCTAAAACTAAAAGCTTATGCCTCCACTAAAAACGTCTGTCTATTCGGTGATATTCCTATTTTTGTGGCTTACGACAGCGCTGAAGTTTGGGCGCAACCCGATTTATTTAAGTTAGATTCTGATAAGAATATGGCTGTGGTAGCGGGTGTACCGCCAGATTATTTTTCTGAAACAGGTCAGCGCTGGGGTAACCCACATTATGATTGGGATGCCATGGCCGTTGACGGCTATGCTTGGTGGGTTTCTCGTATGCATACGCAAAGTGAGTTATTTAATATTGTGCGTATCGATCATTTTAGAGG
>CANCPF010000070.1 GCA_947379975.1 Methylophilaceae bacterium
AAGCGCTACATTTTCCAAAATGACAAGATTAAAATTAAAAAATAGCATTCGATAGATGTTTGGTTTTGCTGTATTTAGCCCGGATATTTAGCGTTTTAGCCACAAGTAAAGCCAACCTAGCAACGTCATGACTTATTGCAATCAGCTAAAAACAGGTTTATTATAACTTTTGTTATAACATTTACGTTTGGAGCAATTACATGCACACTTTAAAACTCACGCAAATTGGTAATTCTGTTGGCTTAATTTTGCCTAAAGAAGTACTGGCACGCTTGAAGTTGGAGAAAGGCGATACGGTGTTTTTAACCGATGCGCCGGGGGCTGCGACAATTACGCCGCATAATCCTAACTTTAAAGAGCAGCTTGATATTGGGCGCGAGTTTATGCGTGAATATCGTGACACCTTCAACGAGTTGGCAAAGTAAAGATGAGTCAATGGCGCTGGGTTGATAAGCAGCTTTTAATAATGCTGCACGATGAAAGTTTGGCAACGCATGGTGGAGCTTCTGGTTTGCGCGATGAGGGTTTGTTAGACTCGGCATTGAATCGTGCACCACATTTGGCGTTATATGAAAAACCAGATTTTGCAGCATTAGCCGCAGCCTATGGCTTAGTCCTAGCAAAAAATCATGCTTTTGTAGATGGTAATAAGCGCGTAGCATTTCTTTGTGTGGGTTTGTTTTTAGGGCTAAACGGCTATAAATTAAGCGCTAGCCAAGTTGATGCAACATTAACAATACTCGCCCTAGCCGCTGGCGAGATTGATGAAGCTAATTTTGCTAGCTGGATTCGCCGAAATTCGGTTATTAGATAGGTAGTAGTGAGGGCAACTCGTTGCTCACACGTAACAATCTTTGACATTAAAGCAACCGCTTAGGCAAAAATCTGCACATGCTACTTGGCTAATTTGGCATGAGCGGCGCCTCGCCGCTCATGCGGGAAAATATCACGTTTAATTGGGCGAATAAGCGCATATTTATTTAGCTTGTTCAGCCTAGCTAGTCTAAAATTACACTTTTATTGCACTATTAATTAATTACTAATTAAATTACGGATTCTACTTATGCCAGTTTATCGTTCACGTACTACTACTCATGGTCGCAATATGGCGGGAGCTCGAGCTTTATGGCGTGCGACTGGCATGAAAGATGGTGATTTTGATAAGCCGATTATTGCAGTTTGTAACTCGTTTACGCAGTTTGTGCCGGGACACGTGCATTTAAAAGACCTAGGTCAATTAGTGGCACGTGAAATTGAACGTGCAGGCGGCGTTGCTAAAGAATTTAACACGATTGCAGTGGACGACGGTATTGCGATGGGTCACGGCGGTATGTTGTATAGCTTGCCTAGCCGCGATTTAATTGCCGATAGCGTGGAATATATGGTGAACGCGCATTGTGCCGATGCGATGGTGTGTATTTCAAATTGCGACAAAATTACACCTGGCATGTTAATGGCGGCTTTGCGTTTGAATATTCCTGTGGTGTTTGTGTCTGGCGGCCCTATGGAAGCCGGTAAAGTAAACTGGCAAGGTGAAGAGCTGAAGCTAGATTTAGTCGATGCGATGGTGGCGGCGGCGGATAGTAAAGTCAGCGATGAAAAAGCTGAGGCGATTGAGCGTTCAGCTTGTCCAACTTGCGGTTCATGTTCTGGCATGTTTACTGCAAATTCTATGAACTGCCTTACTGAGGCGCTGGGTTTGAGCTTGCCGGGTAACGGTTCAGCGTTGGCCACACATGGCGCACGTAAAGAATTGTTCTTAAAAGCGGGTCGTTTGATTGTAGAAATTGCAAAACGCCATTACGAGCAAGACGATTATTCGGTATTGCCGCGTAATGTAGCTAATATTAAAGCCTTTGAAAACGCGATGGCGCTGGACGTTTCTATGGGCGGTTCAACTAATACCGTATTACATTTACTGGCTGCAGCGCATGAGGCGGAAATTGATTTCACCATGAGTGATATTGATCGCATCTCACGCAAAGTGCCTTGTTTAAGTAAAGTCGCACCGGCGACATCAAAATATCATATGGAAGATGTTCACCATGCCGGTGGTGTAATGGGTATTTTGGGTGAATTGGATCGTGCCGGTGTATTGCACCGTGATACGCCAACCGTGCATAGCGCCACGATGGGCGATGCTTTGGATAAGTGGGATATTATGGTGACGCAAGATGAAGATGTTAAAAAATTCTTCCGCGCGGCCCCGGGTGGTATTAAAACGACGATTGCATTCTCACAAAGTATGCTTTACCCAACTTTAGATGACGACCGTGCCGAAGGTTGTATTCGCGATAAAGCGCATGCTTATTCACAAGATGGCGGGCTGGCGGTGTTGTACGGCAATATTGCGCTAGATGGCTGCATTGTTAAAACAGCGGGCGTGGATGACAGCATTCTTAAATTTACTGGCCGTGCGCGTATTTTTGAATCTCAAGACGCTACCGTTGAAGCGATTCTAGCTGATGAAATTGTGGCTGGTGATGTCGTGGTCATTCGCTATGAAGGCCCACGTGGTGGTCCTGGCATGCAAGAAATGTTGTACCCAACTTCTTATTTAAAATCTAAAGATTTAGGCAAAGTCTGTGCGCTACTGACAGATGGCCGGTTTTCTGGCGGTACTTCTGGTTTAAGTATTGGCCATGCCTCACCAGAAGCGGCTGAAGGCGGCGCAATTGGCTTGGTAGAAGAGGGAGATACAATAGAAATTGATATTCCAAACCGTACCATTCATTTGGCTGTGAGCGATGAAGAAATGTCGCATCGCCGTGCAAAAATGGAAGATAAAGGTAAGGGTGCTTGGAAACCGGTTGGCCGTATTCGCGCAGTTTCACCGGCTTTGCGGGCTTACGCAGCCATGAGTACCAGTGCTGCGCGTGGTGCGGTGCGTGATGTTTCTCAGATAGAAAAATAGTACGTATATTATTCGTCGCTTAATTTTCTAACCAGTTTTGAACTAGCTAAAAAGTAAATCAATATGACAAACGCAAGTTTACATCCCCACCCGAGTATTGCTAATAGCATGCAGACTAATGATGTACGTCTTGTTAAGGATGCTAGCGGTTTAGATTATCTTGAAATTAATAACCGCCACGCTAGCGCTAAGATTGCTCTACAAGGTGCACATGTTATGCATTGGCAACCAAAAGCGGCAGCTGAGCCAGTGCTATGGCTTTCAAGTAATGCACGATATGTAGAAGCGCGTTCAATTCGTGGTGGTGTGCCCATTTGCTGGCCTTGGTTTGGCGCGCATCCTACTGATAGCAGTTATTGTCCGCATGGTTTTGCTCGAGTGATTCCTTGGCAGTTGGTTAAAAGCTGTAAGTTACCCAACGGAACTACTCGATTATTTCTGGAAATGACGCAAACTGAAGTGACTGCAAAGCAGCTTTCGTATCCGTTTCAGTTAACTTTGGAAATTACTGTTGGTAATTATCTGCGTTTAGAAATGACGACTAAAAATTTGGCGAATCATCCATTTATGATAGGCGAGGCTTTTCATACCTATTTTAATGTGAGTGATATTAAAAACACTCATGTAACTGGGCTAGAAAATTTAGTTTATTCAGATAAGGTTGAAGGCTATTTACGTAATGTGCAACACGGCCCGCTAAAATTTGACGGTGAATTTGACCGTGTTTATATCAATAGTGATGAAGACTGTATTATCCGTGATAGTGGTTTTAAACGTGCGATTCGTGTTTCGAAATCAGGCAGTAATACCACAGTGATCTGGTCGCCAGGTGCGGAAAAAGTCGCACAAATGTCTGATATGGGCGGGCCTGATGAGTGGCGCAAAATGCTTTGCGTAGAATCTGCGAATGCGATGGAAAATAGCGTGACTATTTTCCCAAATGAAACACACACAATGGTGACTGAATACTCTTTAGAATT
>CANCPF010000071.1 GCA_947379975.1 Methylophilaceae bacterium
AGCGCCATCCTTGCCCCACTCATGCGCACATTCAGGACAAACATACATATCACCATCTTCGTAGGTGAATTCAGAACTGCATAAAGGACACTTTGGTAAATTGCTCATTGTAGCTTTCTTAATAATAGTGAGATGTTCAATAAATTCTGACTACATTATAAGCTAAGGCGCAGGATTCATCATTATCAAGTGCAGGCGTTCAATTTCTTGCATGACTTCTACGGATAATTTCACATTCCAAGCAGCAATATTTTCTGATAGCTGCGCCATGTTGGTAGCACCAATAATAGTACTGGTGACAAACCAACGATGATAAACAAATGACAACGCCAATTGTGTTGGCGTTAAACCATGTTGACGTGCCAATGCCGCATACGCCGCACTGGCCGGCATCACATTATGTTTGGTGTACCGCTGTGCATAACCAGTAAACAAGTTTGCGCGGCCTTGGGTGTCTGGCTTATCAATATATTTAGCGGTTAAGTGGCCAAATGCTAGCGGTGAATATGCTAAAAATCCTACTTTTTCACGGTAGGTTATTTCAGACAATCCAAATTCTGCAATTCGATTGAGCAAACTATAGCCGTTCTGCAAGCTGGCAATTCTAGGCAGATTATATTCTTTGGCGACGCGTAAAAACTCCATCACGCCCCAAGGCTGCTCGTTGGATAGTCCGATATAGCGCACTTTACCTTCTGCGACAAGTTCAGCCAAAGTTTCAAGTTGCTGGTGGATAGTGACCCAAGTTTTTTCACCACCATCGTTGAATATACCAGATTGAAATTCACCTGCTGGGTCAAATTGATATTGCCCGAACATAGGCACATTACGTTCTGGCCAGTGTATTTGGTAAACATCAAGGTAATCTGTTTGCAAGCGCTTAAGTGAACCCTCTATCGCCGCGCGAATATTAGTCCGATCTAAAGACGCCGGCCCTTCACGGATCCAGCTCATCCCGCGACGAGGCCCTGCGACTTTGCTCGCGAGAATAATCTTATCGCGCTGCTGATTTTTAAGCCAGCTCCCTATCATGGTTTCAGTACGAGTACAGGTTTCAGCTTTAGGCGGCACCGGGTACATTTCCGCCGTGTCTATATAGTTAATGCCTTGCGCCAGTGCATAGTCAAGCTGCTCATGTGCCTCAGCCTCGGTATTTTGGTCGCCGTAGGTCATGGTGCCTAGGCATATTGCTGAAACATTTAAATCTGAACCACCTAATTGACGATATTGCACGATTTTAAATATCCATTTAGTGCAACGTTTGCGTTGCGGAAATAATGTTTAGTTGCTTGGCATCAATAGTCATTAATAGATCCCAGCCAGCTTCACGCGTTGCTAGCTGCATCATGCTGGAAAGTGCATGTACAAGCTCGCTGGTCAGCGCCATTTTAACGGATTGCCCATTAGAACATTGCAACTCAAATTGTGGCGGCAAATTACCGGCAGTCACTATTGTGCATTGCACCGCTAACATTGGCTGCTCTGATCGTGCCTGCCTATCAACAACATACTCAGACTTAAAATCCAGATTATCGACTTTTTGCTGTGTAGCAACCTCATGCAGAAAGCTTTCAATCGCTTGGGTTTTACCGTCCGGCGTGCTGATGGTTGGTACAGCAAACTGCATCGCGGAGGGCAGCAAAGTATGACTGGCAGTTTGTAGCACCGCATACATTAACTTGCATACCCGCCGTGTGACCCAGACTGCAAGTTCAGTTTTATCAGCAAGGCCCACTTTTAATAACAGCCTATCCTCATGCTCATTAAAGCCAAGGTTGATTTGTTCAATTGCCGATTCGTTTTGCGCCATAGCCTTACTTTATACATTGAATACAATATCTAGCATAAGGTTTTTATGAAAATATTTCTAGATTTAATCTTGAAATATATCCGCCTACCCCAATAACTGATTCACTATCTAGCACTCCATGGGTTTGAGTGCTAAAATCGCGTTCGTTCTGCATGGTTTAAAAGTTATCTTTTAGAAATCAGGCCCTGCGCACTATATTCGTCATACCAGTTTTGTTTTAGCAATCCTCTAGCATGTGATAATGGGGATTTTAATTGTTTAAAGTTATTTAATTTTTGATTTAATTTTGGAGAAATCGTATGAAAATTCGTCCTTTACACGACCGCGTGATTGTAAAACGTTCAGAAGAAGAGCGTACCACAGCATCAGGCATTGTGATTCCAGATAGCGCCACAGAAAAACCGGACCAAGGGGTTGTGCAAGCCATTGGTTCAGGCAAGCGTGATGACAGCGGTAAAGTGATCGCTTTAGACGTTAAAGTGGGCGACAAAGTATTATTCGGCAAATATGCTGGCCAAACGGTCAAAGTAGATGGTGAAGAATTATTAGTCATGCGTGAAGAAGACATCATGGCGATTGTTGAATAATTTCAAGCAATCTATTGAGTCATTCAACACAGCGATCACTACAGTAATCGCTTGATACATATTCAATCAAATTAAGCACTACCAGGAGAATTTAACATGGCAGCAAAAGACGTAAGATTCGGTGACGATGTTCGCCAAAAAATGACCAACGGCGTAAACATTCTCGCCAACGCAGTCAAAGTTACACTAGGCCCTAAAGGCCGTAACGTTGTATTAGAGCGCTCATTCGGCGCACCGACCATTACTAAAGATGGTGTTTCTGTTGCGAAAGAAATTGAATTAAAAGACCGTTTCGAAAACATGGGCGCACAAATGGTGAAAGAAGTGGCTTCAAAAACTTCTGACATTGCTGGTGACGGTACAACCACTGCAACAGTATTGGCCCAAGCGATCATTCGCGAAGGCATGAAATCTGTAGCGGCTGGTATGAACCCAATGGATCTTAAACGTGGTATTGATAAAGCAGTGGCCGCAGCTATTGCTGATCTTAAAGAGCAATCTAAACCATGTACTACTAGCAAAGAAATCGCTCAAGTAGGTTCTATCTCGGCAAACTCTGATGAAGCCATTGGCAAAATCATTGCGGATGCGATGGACAAAGTGGGTAAAGAAGGCGTGATTACCGTTGAAGATGGTTCAGGCCTTGAAAGTGAATTAGATGTAGTTGAAGGCATGCAGTTTGACCGTGGTTACTTGTCACCGTACTTTATCAACAACCAAGAGCGTCAAATTGCCTTGTTAGATAACCCATACGTGTTATTGCATGACAAAAAAATCTCAAACATCCGTGATTTATTACCAACGTTAGAACAAGTGGCTAAATCTGGTCGTCCATTATTGATTATTGCTGAAGATGTTGATGGTGAAGCCTTAGCGACATTGGTTGTAAACAACATCCGTGGCATATTGAAAACAACAGCAGTGAAAGCACCTGGTTTTGGTGATCGTCGTAAAGCGATGTTAGAAGACATTGCCATGCTCACTGGCGGTACTGTGATTGCTGAAGAAGTGGGCTTGAAACTTGAAAACGTCACGCTTGAGAACTTAGGTCAAGCAAAACGTATTGAAGTTGGTAAAGAAAATACCATCATTATTGATGGTCACGGTGTTGAAGCGAATATTAAAGCGCGTATTACACAAATCAAAACCCAAATCGAAGAAGCTTCTAGCGACTATGATAGAGAAAAACTGCAAGAGCGCGTGGCTAAATTAGCTGGCGGTGTTGCAGTGATTAAAGTGGGCGCGACGACTGAAATCGAAATGAAAGAGAAAAAAGCCCGTGTGGAAGATGCGTTACATGCAACACGTGCTGCGGTTGAAGAAGGTATTGTAGCGGGTGGTGGTGTGGCGTTGATTCGCGCACGTGCGGCGATTGCTAAAGTAAAAGGCGATAACCATGATCAAGATGCTGGCGTGAAGATTGTGTTACGTGCAGTTGAAGAGCCATTGCGTCAAATTGTTGCCAATGCGGGTGT
>CANCPF010000072.1 GCA_947379975.1 Methylophilaceae bacterium
TTCACACAAACAAACAGCAATAAACTAAATAAGTTAAATGTTTGTAGTGAAAATAATTTAATCAATAACAGGAGATTTATCATGTGGACTACACCAGCAGCAACAGAAATGCGTTTTGGCTTTGAAGTAACTATGTACGTAATGAACAAGTAGTTTGCTTGAATGCAACACAATAAAAAAGAGAGCTACTGCTCTCTTTTTTATGCGCCAAACATATTAGTGTATTAAATGTTCTGGCTATTTAATTAGCGCTATAAATTACAAATACTTAGCCACCATCGCATTATTAAGATCTTTGGCCGTAATTGGCAAACGGACAAAATGCCCACTACCTGAAGCTTCTTGCACATTCTCACCTTTTTTATTGAATAAGTGTTCAACCAGAACTTCTGAATTTCCTGATGGATGGATAATTTGTAGACGATCACCTACGCCAAACTTGTTGCGCGCTTCGATATCAGCCAACCCTGTTTTAACATCATAAGCCACCACATCGCCGACATATAAACTACGATTTGAGATTGAATAACCTTGCTTGTAATTTTGATGCTCGGCCGTGTGATGACGCTGATAAAAGCCATCGGTATAACCTCGGTTGGCTAGATTTTCTAAATCACCCAGTAAATTCCAATCAAAGGGGCGACCGGCAACCGCATCATCAATCGCCTTACGATAGTTTTGGCAAGTGCGTGCCACGTAATAACGCGACTTAGTACGACCTTCAATTTTTAGCGAATGTACGCCCATTTTAACCAACCGTTCTACATGCTCAATCGCACGTAGGTCTTTGCTGTTCATAATGTAAGTGCCATGCTCATCCTCCAAAATTGGCAATAACTCACCCGGCCGACCTTTTTCTTCAATCAGATAAACGTTGTCTGCCAAAGGATGGCGAGGCAAACTACCGCATCCAGAAAGGCTGGATTTTTCCATCTCGGCCTGAAAATCAAACTCTGCTAGGCTAATAACGCCTGCAGCTTCGCGAATCACACCGGCGGCATCCTCCTTGGCATCATGCACTTTGTAATCCCAGCGACAGCTGTTGGTGCAAGTGCCTTGGTTAGGGTCACGCTGATTAAAATAGCCAGAAAGCAAACAGCGGCCAGAATAAGCAATGCACAGCGCACCGTGAACAAACACTTCCAATTCAATTTCCGGGCAAAGCTGACGGATTTCTTCAATCTCGTCTAATGATAATTCACGCGATAAAATCACCCGTTTTAAACCTAGCGCCTGCCAAAACTTTACCGTAGCAAAATTTACCGTATTGGCTTGCACAGAAAGATGCACTGGCATATCTGGCCATTTTTCGCGCACCATCATAATCAAGCCAGGGTCAGACATAATGAGCGCATCAGGTTGCATGGCGATTACAGGCGCCATATCCGCCATATAGGTTTTAACCTTGGCGTTATGCGGTGAAATATTACTCGCCACAAAAAACTTTTTACCACGTGCGTGCGCTTCTTTAATGCCAATGTCGAGATTCGCCATTGTAAAATCGTTATTTCGTGCGCGCAGGCTATAACGCGGTTGACCGGCATAAATCGCATCTGCACCATAATCAAACGCGGTACGCATACGGTCTAAATCGCCCGCTGGGGCTAGTAATTCTGGGCTATTCATCAGTCATGTACTCAAAACATCCAAGCCAAATGCTTAGAAAAATGGTACGAACAATACCAAACAGCCCACTAGCCAGCTTTGATATGTATCAGTTAATCACCAATAATTTTAACTAACACGCGTTTTTTACGCCTACCATCAAACTCGCCGTAGAAAATCTGTTCCCACGGTCCAAAGTCTAGCCGGCCTTCGGTAATGGCCACCACCACTTCACGCCCCATCAACTGACGTTTCATGTGTGCATCGGCATTATCCTCACCGGTATCATTGTGACGATAACTGCTAACCGGTTCGTGCGGCGCAAGTTTTTCTAGCCACTGCGTGTAATCATGATGCAAACCACGCTCATCATCGTTAATAAATACGCTAGCGGTAATATGCATCGCATTAATTAATATCAAGCCCTCTTTAATGCCACTTTCACGCAAGCATTCGTTGACCTGCTCGGTAATGCGAATAAACGCCACACGAGTCGGTGGATTAAACCAAAGTTCTTTACGGTAGCTTTTCATATTTTCTGCCCTAGTTTCCAAATGTAAATCTAAAGAATTGTTTGAATATTAAGTCTTGCAAGTAATTTTAGCACCGCACCAAATAAAAAGGCCTCCGATAAAAATCGGAGGCCTTTCATCACAGTAAAAATATTAGCTTTTCACATCGACTTGTTGCACAAAGGCTTTCCCTTCATTATCTGTAGCATTCACTTCTAATTTACCTGGTGCATCTGGCACAAAATTAAACTTGAAATATGGATCCTCAGACGTGCCTACGCCCACATCTATCGTCAATACAGGTTTGCCATTAAAGGTAAATCTAGCATTATTAATATAGAACGCCGGCACATACCCTTGCGAGACTAAATCGCGTTGCAAACCTGTACGCATCGGGTGTCTGATATTAAAAATGGTAGATGTCGCGCTACCCACATTAACTGGATCTTCTACTTTTAATTTGATTCTGCCTGCAGCTGCACGAATCACCGCGTCATCGCCATCAACCGTACCGCCGCAACCACCTGCTGCACGAATCTCACGGGTCGCCATATATAACTTGCCATCAGCGGTTTCGCCAACAATATGTACAAACGAATCCGTTTCAAAACGTACACGGGTAGACATTTGAAAGTTACCAAGCATGTCCGTTAGATGATAAGTAGCAGTTAGCGGAATCGGATTTGCGTCCACAATTGCATACAATTTTTTAATGACCACACCTTTTGCTGCGGCATTATCAATACTGTAAGTCACCGGCACTTGCGCCCCACTTTCCGCACGACGCGGCGCTTCAATTTTCATAAAATCGGCTTCTTGAATATCTCGCTGTGCAAAAAAAGCCTCTTTCACTACTGGCCAAATTTTTGCATCCGGCTCAGCAAAAGCCATCGTATTCATGGTCAAGAACAACCCAGTACTAACTAGTGCGCTAGCAATAAATCGGTTTAATTTCATACATTCTCCAAAACTTCTAATGGTCTGCAACAATGACTATATTCTTTAAATAGTAAGCCGCATAGTTAATTTGCCTAGAAATATTGAGATGAAGCTATTTCACACTTTTTAAAGTATTTGTCATTCGACAAAGATCACATATTAAAATTCAGTTCTATGCCATTACCGGCCGGATCTTTAAAGTTGATCTGCTTGACCTTAATCAGTGGAATATCACGTGTCGTGTAAGTCACATTGTTGGCCTTTAAATGCGCTTCCATCGCCGGCATATCAGTGCAAGTAAATGACACATGATCAAAGGTAGTCGTAACATTGGTCAACGGCACACCTTCACCTTTATATTCTGCAAGATGCAATACATCGTTATTGCCTATATATAACCAAAAACCATAACTAGCAAAACCAGCACGTGGACCTTCTGTCAGGCCGACAATATTGCAGTAAAAATCTTTCAACACATGCATCACATCACGCGGAGCACGCAGGTTGTAATGGTTAATTTCGGTGACTGGCATAATTTTATTACAACCTTAAGTAAAGTGTATGTTAGTAGCGCCGATTAAATTAA
>CANCPF010000073.1 GCA_947379975.1 Methylophilaceae bacterium
TTAATATCAGTAGATTACCGTGGAGTTTTTATGGATACCATTTATAGCAACATGACCGTAAGTGTCACTGAACTAAAACGTAACTTTGCTGGCGTCATCAAGCAAGCAGATGAATGTCCTGTTGCCATACTTAACCATAATCGTCCAGAGGCCTACTTGTTACCTGCGGCACATTATGAGCGCCTCATCGCGCATATAGAAGATTTAGAAGATGCTAAATTAGTACAAGAGCGTGCCAACGGACCATTTATTGAGGTTGTGTTTGATGCGCTATAAGTTGCGGTTTCACGAACTAGCGCTTGTTGAATGGAATAAACTAGATAACAGCGTACGAGAACCACTCAAAAAGAAACTTGCGGAGAGACTTGAGGTTCCTCACGTACCCTCTGCAGGCCTATCAGGAATGCCTGACTGTTATAAGATTAAACTCTTACATGCTGGCTATCGCTTGGTATATCGTGTTGAAGATGACATCATTTTTGTTACGGTGATTGCTGTTGGCAAACGAGACAAGCTAAAAGTTTACGATATGGCAAAGTCTAGGCTGTAAATCTGGCCAGCGATATAAACCTTAGGCACGCTAACGCCGTTTGCCAAACTAGGGAAGCTAAAGCCATTAATGCACATCCTTATGTCAAGTGCTAAGTAGCTGACCAGCCATTTCTCATTAAAACCGCTAAGTAAGCGTGTGCTAAGTGGCCAATTGAATAGAGTGCGCTTCTATTCCAACATTTAACCGAACACGTACTGCACCAAAAATAGCGGCCAAATTATCCATGCTAGGATTGCCTTTAGGTGAAAGCATTCTATGTAGGCTTTTACTTGGTTTGTCAGTCTGTGATGCTAGCTCTTCAAACCCAATGGTTGCATTCACTAAATCACGCAATATGAGACGAGCAGTCTCGGTGTCATTATTTAGAAATAGTGTTGCCGCTTCGTCAAGCAACGCTTGAGCGAACTGAGGGTCACGTTCAACGCGATCTACTACTGTTTGTTTGAAATCTCTTGTAAGTGTCATATTGTATTCCTCTTGTATTATCCGTTGAGCTTACTTTGTCTTTTTTCTTTGCTTATACTCAGTGTGTAAATTTTTTGCTTTATTGATGTCTTTTTGTTGTTTACTCTTAGTGCCGCCACCAAATAGAATAATGAGGGTGTCACCGTCTTTAGCCAGATAAATTCGGTAGCCTGGTCCCCAGTTGAGAACATATTCGCCGATACCATCAAACCATTTGATACTTGAGGTGTTGCCTAATTCCAATCGGGATATTGCTACTGAAATTTTAGCAGCGGCTTGTGCATCAAGGTCATCAAACCACACTTTGTATGGGCTAGATCCATCAGCAAGCAGATATTCCTTCACGTGAATTTTCATAGACTAATGGTAACATATAAGTTACTTATAATTCAATTTAATTTAATAATTCGATTGATAAGCATACACTTCTACGTGTTCAGTTTGAATGAAAATAACGAGGTACCTCTTCTCACTCACGTAGGAAGTTAAAGCCGTTTGCCAAACTAGGGAAGCTAATTGCTGTTTAGCGTGTAGGGGGGGTAGGCAAATTTGTGTAAATAGTCATTTTGCAGGAAACTGCTATTTTCAGAAATGGATAAAAAATGACTTTACCAAAAGTTTCACCCAAAATGAGTATGCTCATCAAGTTGACCAGTCATGATCATTCACTCTGCACACTAATTTCAACTCACATCACTCAAGTCAGTTGAATGATTTGATTTAATAACTCACGTACTTGCTCAAAATAAGACGCTTGCAATTGACCTAAAGGGTGCGGTTTTGCGTCACACATACGCCAATCAAAAGACTTTGGTTGATGACAAAGGACATAACTAGTTTTATCTGACTTATTGCCTGACACTTTTCCAGCAACTACAGCAAAAGGATTGCTGGCATTGTATTCTGCCGTCGTCATCGGTAATCCGATAACCAATGAGGTTTTGTCATTAAATGCCAGTGGAGACAGTACCAAGAAAGGATGAAGGTCACGCATTACTTGACCAACCTGAGGATTGCAATTTATCCAGATAATATCTTGTCGATCTGGCACCCAGTTCAACAGAGGCTTTACCAATTTTCAGCGCCTAATGTTTCCGGAGCAACCATCACTTCACCTCCATGCTCTGCAGGATTAAACAGCGCTAATCGCTGATCTAAAGTTAAAACTACTTCTGTGACTGGCTTAATGATAATTTCTCCATTGAGGACGCTGATACGCACACGTTGATGTGCCTTCAAGTGTGATTCACGCGCAATTGCCGCAGGCAAGCGCACACCTAAATTATTACCCCATTGCTTAACGCCTAACTCCACTTCAATCATGGCTTTCCCCCACTTAATGTATAAACTTAAGTATAAACTTTGTCGTGTAAGAGTCAAGACTTAAAG
This sequence comes from Methylophilaceae bacterium, assembly GCA_947379975.1. GTDB lineage: Bacteria > Pseudomonadota > Gammaproteobacteria > Burkholderiales > Methylophilaceae > Methylotenera. Next base: position 2,408 of record CANCPF010000073.1, read on the forward strand.
CAATCATTTAATTGCTGCAATTAAAATAAGAACGCTGGTCAGTTTAAAAAAATCAATAAAGTAAACCTCCGGTCCTGCTGGTGGACTCACTGGTTTGACCTCATATTCTTAGGCCATTGCCTTGATGTAACAAACAGCACGGTAATGCCGCGCGCTCACTTATGCAGGAAGCTAACGCCGTATAGGTGCTGTATGCCGATCGATTCGGTATTAACAGGCAGGCAAGGTGTTAAGAAAAATAGGCCGCAACGGCAAAGGCTGAAGCTTGCGCATCCTTACCAGATATGGTCGGGGCCACGGTCAATGGCCATTGAATATTCAAGGTAGGATCATCCCAGGCAATACTGCACTCGAATTCTGGTGCGTAATAATCTGTGGTTTTATACAAAAATTCGGCGCTATCAGTCAGCACTAAAAAGCCGTGTGCGAAACCTTCAGGCACCCAAAGCATGCGTTTATTTTCGGCAGATAGCTCCAAGCCTACATGCTTGCCAAAGGTCGGAGAACTCTGGCGAATATCTACCGCAACATCGAATACCGCCCCCTGCACTACCCGCACTAATTTACCTTGGGCTTGCTGTATTTGGTAATGCAAACCACGCAATACATTTTTAGCCGAGCGCGAGTGATTGTCTTGTACAAACTGTACTTTTTTGCCAATCGCTGCGTCAAATTTGCCTTGGTTAAAGCTTTCAAAGAAAAAGCCGCGTTCATCACCAAAAACTTTTGGTTCTAAGATTAATACATCGGGAATGCTGGTTTGGATAACGTTCACGAATGAACCCCTTCTTTAAGCAAACGCTGCAAATATTGACCGTAGCCATTCTTAGCCAGCGGTTCTGCCAACTTGGCGAGTTGCTCGGCGCTGATAAAGCCCTTGCGGTAGGCAATTTCTTCTGGGCAGCATACCTTAAGGCCTTGGCGCTTCTCTATGGTTTGAATGAAGTTACTGGCTTCAATCAGGCTTTCGTGCGTGCCAGTATCTAACCAAGCATAGCCACGACCCATAATCTCGACATTGAGCTGATTGCGCTCTAAATAAACCCGATTCAAGTCGGTGATTTCTAATTCACCACG
>CANCPF010000074.1 GCA_947379975.1 Methylophilaceae bacterium
GGCATGATAGGTTCTATCATCGCTTGGCAACTCAACCAACAAGGCCGTGATGACATGGTTATTGTTGATCGCATCACGCATGAAGACCAGTGGCAAAATTTGGTCAAACGCCAATATGTACAATATTTGGATAAAGACCAATTATTCGATTGGTTAAACGGCAACGACGAACAGAAGCCTCGCACAGACATTGAAGCTATTATTCACATGGGAGCCATTAGCGCCACCACTGAGCGTGATTTCAATAAACTGGTTGAAGCCAACATTCATTATTCACAAAATTTATGGTCTTGGTGCGCCAATAATAATGCTGCGTTTTTCTACGCCAGTTCTGCTGCCACTTATGGCGATGGTGAGCATGGTTACGATGATGTTTCTATCGAAAATCTTCGCCCGCTAAATGGTTACGGTTATTCAAAACACTTTTTTGATCAATGGGCGCTACAGCAAGTAAACAAAAATTTAGCCGCGCCAAAAAATTGGGCTGGCTTTAAGTTTTTTAATGTCTACGGCCCTAATGAATATCATAAAGAACGCATGGCTAGCGTAGCTTTTCACAGTTTTAACCAATTTAAAGAAACTGGTGAAGTTAAACTTTTCAAAAGCCATAAACAAGGTTATGACGACGGCATGCAGTTGCGCGATTTTGTTTACGTTAAAGACGCGGCTGCCGTGATTGTTCACTTTTTAAATGCGGCATTAGCTGGCAAAGCTTGTACCAACAGCATTTACAATGTGGGCACAGGCCAAGCACGCGCATTTAAAGATTTAGCCACTAGCGTGATGACTAGCATGGCTAAAACACCCAATATCAGCTACATTGATATGCCCTTAGATCTACAGGGCCGCTATCAATATTTCACTGAGGCAACCGCAACAAAATTGCGTGTTGCGGGCTATGCCCAACCTTTTTACAGCTTAGAAGATGGCGTGAAAGATTACGTACAAAATTACTTAATGCAGGACGATGCGTATTGTTAAAACCCGTTCCGGGTTGTCATTGAACACCCCACCTAATTAAAAAGATACTTAAAAAGATACCTAAAAATGACCCGATCAACTGAAAGCCAAAACGCATTTTTACTGCACGAATTGCAAGCACACACCGCGATGTTTGCCCAATTGCAAAGCATATTTCCGCAAGTCATTGCCGTGGCAAATGAGTTACGCGCCACCATGAAACGTGGCGGGAAAATTTTGATCATGGGCAATGGCGGAAGCGCGGCCGATAGTCAACACATTGCTGCTGAAATTGTTGGTCGATATAAAAAAGAACGCCGCGGCTTACCGGCAATTGCGCTAACAACTGACACCTCTATCATCACCTCAATCGGCAATGATTATGGCTACGACTATATTTTTGCGCGCCAAATCGAAGCGCTTTGCCGCCCGGAAGACACGGTGATTGGCATCACCACTTCAGGCAACAGCAAAAATGTGGTGAATGCTATTATTGAAGCCAATGCCATCGGCGCAACCACCATTGGCTTAACTGGCGGTACTGGCGGAAAGTTACAAGAGTTATGTAAATTCAACCTAGTGATGCCAAGCAGCGAAACGCCAAGAATTCAAGAAGCACATATTTTCATTGGTCACAGTTTATGCGATATGCTGGAAGCGGATTAAGCAATGTTTAATGGTTTTATTAACACTACAGATTTACTGAAAGTTATTGCCGCATGAATGCACATTTAATAGAAGCTGTTCGCCATTTTAGCGATGCTAAAAAAACCATACTAGTGGTTGGCGATGTGATGCTAGATCGCTATTTAATGGGTAGCGTCAATCGTATTTCACCAGAAGCGCCTGTGCCAGTCGTGCTACTTAAAGAATCTGAAGATCGCGCCGGCGGTGCTGCCAATGTGGCAGCCAACTTAAGTGGCTTAGGCTTGCATACGCAAATAATCGGTTGTATTGGTGAAGATGCAACGGGCGCAACGCTGAAAAAAATTATCACGAATTCTGGCGTAGATACCGCGCTGATGATGGCTAGCCAACAAAGACCGACCATTTCTAAAACCAGAGTAATGAGCGGTAATCAACAAATTGTGCGTATCGATGACGAAAGCGCCGCCGCATTTACCGCTGAAGAAAATGCTCATTTACTCAAGCATGTAGCACAAGCCCTTGATGCCAAACCGGCCATGGTCATTTTGTCCGATTATGCCAAAGGCTTATTGAGTGAGGCTTCATGCAAAGCCATTATTCAGCAATGCAAGCAATTAGGCATTCCTGTTATTGCCGACCCAAAAGGCCGTGATTACAGCAAATATAAAGGCGCTAGTGCACTCACACCGAATAAAAAAGAAACTGCTGAAGCTTGTGGCGTTGCTATGCATGAAACGGATGCTTTATTGTTGGCTGCTAAGCAACTTAAAGAAGATTTAGGATTAGATTTTCTGGCGGTCACACGTGGCGAAGAAGGCATTTCTTTCATTGATGACCAACATACCGCGCATATTCCTGCCACTGCAAAAAAAGTGTTTGATGTTTCTGGTGCTGGCGACACAGTCATCGCCACGCTGGCTGCTGGTTTGGTACATGGTTTAACGCCACATGATGCCTTGCAATTAGCGAATATTGCCGCCGCCATAGTGGTGGGTAAAGTCGGCACAGTGCCGGTTACACAAGCTGAATTACTGAGGGCTTTAGTGAGCGAAGTTGGCCAATCGCAAGCGGATAAAATTTGTGACAAAGCGCAATTAGTCGCGCTGGTTAAGCATTGGAAAGAAAACCAGCAAAAAATAGTATTCACCAATGGCTGTTTCGATTTATTACATGCGGGTCATGTGACTTATTTAGAAGCCGCTAAAAAAACTGGCGACAAACTTATTCTAGGATTAAACACAGATCGCTCGGTAAGCGCATTAAAAGGCCCTAGCAGACCGGTGATTCACGAGCAAGATAGAGCGCGCGTGTTAGCAGCATTGGCCGCCGTTGATGCTGTGATTTTATTTGATGAAGATACGCCGCTACAACTAATTGATGCGATTCGTCCTGACGTGATTGTTAAAGGTGATGATTACACCGAAGATCAAGTAGTTGGTGGGACTGAGGTGAAATCTTGGGGTGGCAACGTGAAATTAATCCCTTTGGTACAAGGTCGCAGCACGAGCAATATCATCAAAAAATTAGGTAGTTAAGTATGGCATCTTTCGCCACATCATCATCGCCAAAAATATTGGTATTAGGTCCAGCCTGGGTTGGCGACATGGTGCTGGCGCAAAGTTTATTCAAAGTGCTCAAAGCGCAACAGCCCAATTGCATTATTGATGTTGCTGCACCACCTTGGACTTTACCTTTAATTGAACGTATGCCTGAAGTGAACAAAGGCATTGCCTTACCTTTTAAGCACGGCCAATTTGCATTATTTGAGCGTATTAAATTTGGCAAAAGCTTGCGCCACGAA
>CANCPF010000075.1 GCA_947379975.1 Methylophilaceae bacterium
CAACGGCTTCAATGGCGGTATGCCGACTCCAAAGATTAGGGCCGCGCAGCGCACGAATACGTGAGACTTCCATCAAACAGTTTTCCTTGTTTTTATACACAACATATTTATGATCAGACTATTTATCTGCTTCAAATCAGTTTGCTTCAGTAGGTTTAACTTCAAAAGTTTCGATGCCCGCACTGATAATCTCAGCAGAAATACCTAGCGCCCATGCAGCGCCTACGGCGGCTAATAAGGAAATAACTTGAGTATTTTTTGGCGTATCTTTTACAGCATTTTCTTGAGCCACTTGCAAAAATGGTAGTGCCGCTAATTTAGTCAGTAATGTCTGCTGGCTGGCAGAGGCTAATGCGATACAGCCATCATTAATCAACACCGCTCTGCCGCCTGCTTGCAAATGCGCTTCAATCGCAGGCGATGTTGGATCTTGTGCAAATAGAATCACTTCGCCGTCACACAATTCTGCCATTTCTAAGACTAACAAATCTTCCGCATTCAGCACAGCAACACCGCTGCTCAGCACCACATCAACTTGCGTGCGTACCACATTGCAAACTTGCTCTGGCGTTTCTAGATAATGTTCGCCGTAGTGTTTCTCCGGTTCGATATTAGTCACTACGCCTACTTGGCAACGGTCATAACCCAAGCCTTCAGCCAAAATAGTGCTGAGACTATTTTCAATTACCGCGGCTTCTACCATACGATTAATCAGTAACTTCTGCGCGGCGGCCCAAGTAGCACAATCACGCTTATCTACCTGACGCTTATCCAAATAAAGGCCATCACGGCAAGCCAAACCAACATGCTTACCGTTCAGGTGCACCAAGCTTGCTATAATTTGCGCGGTCAAACTGGCACCATGTGATCCAGTAATCCCAACCACAGGAATACGCCCCATCGCGCCTTCAACAAACAGGCTGTCGACAATCGCTTTGCCGACCGGACGCGCTTCGCCTTCAGCGGGTTTAAGATGCATCAGCAAACCTGGCCCAGCATTCACCTCGACAATTGCACCACGTTGTTGATCTAAAGGCTGCGAAATATCTTCTGCCACCATATCAATGCCCGCAATATCCAAGCCGACAATACGCGCCGCTAGCGCCGCCATGGCAGCAACTTCAGGATGGACAAGATCAGTGACATCCAGCGCCACATTACCATTGCGTTGAATAATCACTTGCTTACCCTGCGGTAAAATTGAATCTGGCGTAAAACCTTGCCGGTTGATTTCAAAAACCACGGAAGCATTCTGGTCAACTAAGATTAAATCCAGCGGAAACTCTTCCGCCTCGCCACGCCTAGCATCTGTATTTATTTGCACATCAATCAACTGCCTGACCGAGGCAACACCATCACCGACAACAGAAACAGACTCGCCCTTAGCCGCTGCCGCCAATTTGCCACCGACAATTAATAAACGGTGCTCATTGCCGCGAACAAAGCGCTCAACGATCACTTCACTACCCTCAGCATCGGCTAAGGCAAATGCCGCTTCCACTTCTTCACGCGTCATCAATTCGGTCGATACGCCGCGCCCATGATTACCATCACTAGGCTTAACCACGACTGGCAAACCAATATCTTCAGCGGCATCCCAGGCATCAGCAGCATCGTCAACGATACGACCCTCAGGAACAGGTACGCCACATGATTGTAATAATTGCTTGGTAAGATCTTTATCGCTAGAAATCCCTTCAGCGATAGCACTAGTTTGATCAGTTTCCGCCGTCCAAATGCGATGCTGATTAGCGCCATAACCAAGTTGCACTAAATTGCCATCAGTCAGACGTATCGACGGGATATTGCGCTCAGTTGCTGCATCGACAATACAAGCCGTGCTAGGGCCGAGACAAAGTGAATCGACCATTTCTCGTAATTGGCTGAGTGTGGCTGGTAAATCAAATGGCTTATCTTCAATCGCCGCGACCACTAAATCCCGTGCCGCATGCATCGCCACACGGCTTACTTGTTCGTTACGTGAGCGTACTACCACCTTATAAACGCCACGCACACAGGTGCTACGCGCCTTACCAAAACCGCCTTGCATGCCGGCTAAGGTTTGCAATTCTAGTGTGACATGTTCCAAAATATGGCCAGGCCAAGTACCTTCTCGGACACGCTGCAAAAATCCACCTCGCTCACCAATGCCGCAACGATGCTCGACCAAAGATGGCAGCCAAGCGGTGAGTCGCTCATAAAAGCCGGGGAGCGTATTCGATGGCGAATCTTCTAGCGCGCCTATGTCTAGCCATGCTTCTAATACTGGACGATAAGTCCATAAATTGGGTCCGCGCAGAGGTAGTATTTTGATGAACTTCATCAACTTATCCAGATGAATTAAAACGAAAAAAAGGGTCACACTATGCCTTAACTAACTGACAGAAACCTGACAACAAGCTGACAATAAACTATTTATACCTATTTATGAGCTGACTCGATTGTAGTACACTCAGGCGCTGTGAACAACAAAATACTCCCTACAATTATTACTAACAAAACCTTACCAGTGGCTTGGCAGGTGGCGGCACAGGCACAACTAGAAAATAGTGAAGAGATTTGCGCATGGCTTGAGATCAATCTTGATGCTGCGCTGCATTTTAAAAAAAGCTTATTACTCATTACCAACCGGCGCTTAGTCAGCATAACTTCAGTGGATGTTAATGCGTCAGAAAAGCATGCAATTTATCCGTTCAAAGCACACTTAACGCTAAAACACCACGATAATGCGGGCGTGGCCAATATTGAATTATTTGGCGGTGAAAACGGTGAAATACGCTTAGCACATTGGTTTTATACGCTGACTAATGACTTTTCTGCATCGCGCTTTGTTAAACAATTTGAGCTGCAACTTGCTAGCTTTTTAAGTGGCCAGCCTATTGTGGCGGAAGCCTCTGAAACTTGTCCAAACTGCCAATCCCCTCTGGAAGCAGATCAAGACGAGTGTCCGCAATGCAGCAGCACTATCGATGCACCGCCATCCACTTGGACATTATTCCGCTTATGGCGTTTTGCCAAACCGTATCAATGGCAATTGCTCACTGGCTTTTTGCTGATGCTAGCTTCTACTGCAGCCACACTCGTTCCGCCTTACTTAACCATTCCGTTGATGGACAAGGTGTTAATTCCCTACCAAAACGGTGCGCCAATTGATGTTGGTATGGTGGCATTATTATTAAGCGGCTTGCTTGGCTCGGCGCTATTGGCTTGGAGTCTAGGCTGGGCACGCACTTATATTTTAGCGCTGGTCAGCGAACGAATAGGCGCAGATTTACGTACCATTACTTATGAGCATTTACTCAAACTTTCACTAGAGTATTTTGGCGGCAAGCGTACTGGCGATTTAATGTCGCGCATAGGCTCAGAATCCGACCGTATCTGTGTGTTTTTATCACTGCATTTACTCGACTTTGCCACCGATGTGCTGATGATTATTATGACTTCAGCGATTCTGATCTCTATTAACCCTAAACTAGCCTTGGTCACCTTGTTACCGCTACCCTTCATCGCTTGGATGATTCATATCGTGCGCGACAAATTGCGTACCGGCTTTGAAAAAATAGACCGCGTTTGGTCAGAAGTTAGCAACGTGCTGGCAGATACCATTCCCGGCATTCGCGTGGTAAAAGCATTTGCCCAAGAATCACGTGAAGCCAAACGCTTCCGTGAGGCCAATCAGCATAATTTAATCGTCAATGATCGCATCAACAAAATCTGGTCGCTATTTTCGCCCAGCGTGACCTTGCTCACTGAAATCGGTTTGCTTTTAGTGTGGGCATTTGGTATCTGGCAAGTCTCACATAATGAAATTAGCGTGGGTGTACTGACCGCCTTTTTGGCGTATATCAGCCGCTTTTATACACGGCTAGATTCTATGAGCCGCATTGTTTCTGTGACGCAAAAAGCCGCTTCTGGCGCTAAACGCATTTTTGACATTCTTGACCATGTTTCCAGCGTTCCAGAACCAAGCAACCCAGTACATCTTGATAAAGTAGTTGGACAGATTGAGATTAAATCAGCCGGCTTTCGCTATGGCAATCGCGCAGTGATTAAGGACTTAAGTCTAATCATACAACCGGGCGAAATGATAGGACTGGTCGGCCACAGCGGCTCAGGCAAAAGCACCTTAGTCAACTTAATGTGCCGCTTCTACGACGTAACCACCGGCTCTATCAACTTAGATGGCGTGAATATTCGCTCGCTGCCTATTGCAGAATACAGACGTAATATTGGCCTAGTGCTACAAGAACCATTTCTATTTTTTGGTAGCATTGCCGAAAATATAGCCTATGGAAAACCAGAGGCGACCCGCGCAGAAATCGTGTCAGCTGCCCGTGCTGCCCATGCACATGAGTTTATTTTGCGTCTACCGCATGGCTACGATTCGCTGGTAGGCGAACGTGGCCAGGGCTTATCTGGCGGCGAACGCCAGCGCATTTCAATTGCCCGCGCTTTGCTTATAGACCCACGTATTTTGATACTCGACGAAGCGACCGCTTCAGTAGATACCGAAACTGAAAAAGAAATACAAAAAGCCTTAGACAACCTAGTGCATGGCCGTACCACGATTGCTATCGCCCATCGTTTATCTACGCTGCACAAAGCTAATCGCTTGGTGGTACTAGACCGCGGTGAAATTGTTGAAGTCGGTAGCCACGACGAACTCATGGAACGCGAGGGCGCTTATTATCGCCTCTACCAAGCGCAAGCGCGCAATGTAGATACCGATTTGGATGACGTGGACAATAATGACACTCTCACTAACGGTCAAATGATTCACCAAGAAGCTAATACCTAGCCATGGAACAATTCACCTTATTTACTGACTTCAGCCTCATAAGAAGCGCCGCTGGTCGCCTAGTGCTTACCGCCAGCGACGGTACAATTCATAATGGCGTTTTCCCCGTGCGTGCGTTTCCTATTTCGGCGCCAGCAGAAGGTTTATCCTTAATCGGTTCAAATGGCCACGAACTAGCATGGATAGCCAGCTTAAAAGCATTGCCAAATGCAACTCGCAGCCTGATTGAGGAAGAACTTGCTCGCCGTGAATTTATGCCGGAAATTCGTAGTATTAGCCACGTATCCAGCTTTGCCACACCAAGTACTTGGCAAGTTGAAACGGATAGAGGTGACACTGAACTAGTGCTCAAAGCCGAAGAGCACATACGCAGACTGACACACACTAGCCTGCTCATTACCGATGGCCATGGCGTTAACTTTATCATTCGCGACATAGACCAGTTAGATCAGCACAGCCGAAAATTGCTAGACAGATTTTTGTAGCAATAATGTGCCAGCCTAGCGCTTGCTAGCGCACAAGCGAATACAACATCAGTAATTTTAGTGCGATACACCCATCCACTCCAGTTAACCAAAATCACTAGCTAGCTGTAATCTACGCTAGAACTTTCTGCCATGAACAGCTGGCTAAATCTATCCCATCCTTAAAAAATAAGCTCAATGTGTGGCAGCGCACATAAGGCTGAAAGTTTAATTGACATAATGTCAGATTATGCGTGTATAACTCTAATAGCACGTTCATGGCTACTGCTCAGCAAGCTAGGATTTGTAACAATCAACACACAAGGCTGACACTAATGAAAATAGAACGCAACTTGACTGCAAAGTCATTGTTTTGAAATTCACACCTAAACTC
>CANCPF010000076.1 GCA_947379975.1 Methylophilaceae bacterium
TTACCGCTTAAATAAATCAGTACTCCCTATTTTTGGTCAGTTACCAGTCTCCCAAATAAGCTATTTGCTTTTGGAAAGCTATGTTGCAAAACTGAGCAAACAAGGTCTAACTGGCGTTGCTGTTGGTATGTATTTAGTGATCGTGCGCAAAGTTTTAAACTACGCATTACGTTCTAACATCATCACTCATTTGCCAGCATTTCCCAAAGTAAAGGCTATACGAATACCGCGCGGCGGCTTTACTTTAAAAGAATATCATTGCTTATTACAAACAGCTTGGCGGATGCGTGGCACTGCTTATGAGATGCAAACGCGAGCTAAGCAAATGCGCGTTGAAGGCGCTGTAGGTAAAGTTGTCACGATGCCAGCAGAAATGACAAGGTTAATCGGTTTTATGGTGAATAGCTTTGTGCGCCCTAGCGATGTAAAACTTATACAACACAAGCATGTTGAAATCATACGTGCCGACAATACATATTTGCGCCTAACATTGCCTGAAACCAAAAAACACGACAAGCCAATTGTCACTATGCGTGCTGCTGTAGGTATCTATCAACGCCTACTTACTGATGCAAAAGCACAAGGTTATGGCAAACCTGATGATTATGTATTTTTACCTTATCTTAAAACAAGACGAGATCATGCAATTAGACATATGGAGTTTTTGTTTAACTGGCTACTAGATGAAACAGGATTGGCAATTGGGCTAAAAGGACAAAAACGTACTTTGTATAGTCTGCGGCATACCAGCATTACGTTGCGTTTGCTGTATGGTCAAGGAATTGATTTACTGACCTTGGCACGCAATGCACGCACAAGCGTTGAAATGGTCGAGCGCTTTTATGCGTCTACACTTAATGGTGAGATGAATATTGATATGCTACAAAGCAAACGAGATAAGCATTAGGCTACGTACTAAATTGCGACATGTGCGATTGGATGTCGTTTTAAACGACAAATAAGGATTGCTGTTTATTAGAAAATATATTACATTGTATACAACGTAATATTTATGGAGAACGCAATGGAAAGTGCAGTGCTTACATTAAGAATAAATACCGATACAAAAGATAAATTAGATAAGTTAGCTTCAGCCACGCACCGCAGCAAATCATTTTTAGCCGCTGAAGCGATTAATCGCTATTTGGAAATTGAAGCTTGGCAAGTTAGTGAAATTGAACTGGCATTATTAGAAGCAGATGCTGGCGATTTTGCGAGCGATGCTCAAGTAGCGCTGTTGGCAACGAAGTATGCAAGTTAGGTGGCTTAAACGTGCGATACAAAACTTAGATGCTGAAGCCGCTTACATCGCACAAGAAAATCCAAAAGCCGCAAATGAGTGTGTGTCACATATTTTTAAGTCGGTACAACAGTTAGCCAATCACCCAAGTATTGGTCGCGCTGGGCGAGTGTTTGGCACAAGAGAATTAGTCATTACGCATTACCCTTACATCGTGCCTTACCGCATTAAAGACGATGTCGTGGAAGTGTTGCGTGTGTTTCACACATCGCGCAAATGGCCTATTCAGTTCTAACCTACAATTAAATTCTGTTACTTAAACTGTCGCCTTATAACGCAATAAGCTTGCTTAATAATTTTTCTAATATCGTTGCATACCCACTTAACTTAAAACAGCTTGTATGGCGCCTAGCGTTGCTTGCTGATGTGTTGCATATTCAATAAAGCGCAGGCAATAAAAAAGCCAGCTTATTAGGCTGGCTAGTTTAGTATTGTCGTTTTAAACGTCAAACATTTGCTGTAGTTCCCATGCACTCAGCAGTCATTGCTTTGACTGTTATAGCTACATTTGCAATTTGTCGGTAAAGCTCACGTGCGCTACCGTGTGATTTGCGACATGCAGTTAATAACTCCTCCTCTTCAATGCCAATTAAATCTTGGTCAACAGCTATGCGACGCGCTAAAGGTAACCATTTTTCAGCTGGGGCTGCTAGAAATGGCAAAGGTAAACAACGATCTTTTAATATAGGATCGACTTGCGCGATGTTATTGGTGGTCAGAATAAATAATGTTAAGGATTCATTCATAATCCCCTTCAGTGCTTTCATTGTTTTAACGGTCAGATTATCAACCTCATCAAATACGAAGAAGCGCAGATTGCTATATGTCATTGGGTTCTTGTCTATTTTGCTGCGAATATCTTTAATAAGCTTTGCACCATTTTCATCACCTTCTCCACAAGCATAGAACTCGATAATGCAATTTGCACCTCCACGTGCTTGCTCAATTAAATCAGGTAATAATTTAGCTAGTGCAGTCTTGCCTGTTCCAGCTGGGCCATAGAACAGCAATCCTGTTGTACCTAGTTGTGGCATTTCGTACTCGCCAGACACAATTGCACGAATAATGCTTTCTGTCTGGTTGTTAAAAAACACGAAATCATTTAGTGTTTTTGGAGAGTAATCTATTTTAGTTTTCATCATATTTCCTTTATTAAGTTTGTTAATTCCCCGCACAACATGCACGGGGATATTTTGTTGATTAGGCAGCTACAAGTTCTGCATTGTTTGCTGCAACAACTTGCTTATACATAGTTGCAAGGCTACTGTTTATTGCAGCAGCACTTTTAACAATCTGACGTACTTCCAACGTGCCGTCACCACGCGGCACGACAACTGCCACAAATGCTTTATCGTAGTCAGTTGCATCAAATTGCTGCATAAGTGCTGAATCGTTGACTACAGCGAGGTAACTATCAGAAGATTCGACAACAGTACGTGCTTGCTGCGCTTTGACGGTATCTGTAACTTTTCCGACTTTGTTTTGACGGATATTCTCGATACCACCGTTCTCGTCGATAAATGCGGGTAATTGCTCAGGTGTCATATCATCGCTAATTGCACGACGTAGAACTAACGAGTAAGCAGAGATACGACGACGATCGCGCTGTGAATTACTATCAACGGCAGGTTCGTAGAACACACACTTAACAACTTTATTAATAAGTGGTGTGCTACTTTTAAAAGTTATGTCGTTTAAAGCGACAAACTTGTCAAAGCCACTGCGCGGAGCTGTTTTCGAGGACTTGCATTTTGAGAGCAGGTTGTAATACGTAAGACACTTTGCAAGCACAGCGTAGAGTTGCTGGTTGGAGGTGCGACATGCACCTTCTTGCCATACTTTACGTTCTTCAACAATGCTAATTAGCGTGTTATCTGCAATCAGGTTGTTGTAAGCAATGACTTGATCTAAATCGTATGCTTCGTTGTCGTTTTGATCGACATTTTGAACTTCGGTTGTAATAAACATAATTAATACCTTTCTTTGAGTTAATAAAATACTGCACAGCGGAATGCTGTAGCAATAAACACGTGTTTAATGCACTTAGCTAAACGCGCTAAGAGCGGTACGACTTGCTAGGTTTTTAAAGAGCAGATCGAGTTGTTAATCACGATGAATGAATAATATATTTGTTAGCTGTAACAGTTGTAAGTCAGATTTATTGTAATTATTTGAGCTAACACTTAAGATGCTGTAATGAAGAAAGATCGTTTGGAAGAGTTAATGGCAATTAGCCGCAATCGCTATGAGCTACAGATAACCGCGGACTGGCGTTATGAGCAGTTTTTTAACTTTCTGCAAGTTAGCCCTAGCTATCGTCTAGCACACTTAATTGCGACAGCTAAAGTCGATAAACTTGCTGTTAAGCGACCCAAAGACTTTGCTGTGGTAGAAAAGACTTACGAAGCTTTTGGGGATGTTTGGGAAATTGTTTTTTGGACATGGTGGATAAAACGCGCACAATATCAATTTGGCATTTCAGTAACACCCACTGTTCATGCTATTGCTACGGTGCAAGTAGGTACAGAAGTAAGCAAAGATGCAGTCGAGAAAGCGCAAGCTGAACTTGAACAATATCTTTTAGCTGACAGGTTAGCGGAAGGTAAACCTGCCAGTCTGATTGTCGCTGTACCACTAAATGGTGACCGTCGCAAAATTCTTAATCAGTTTTCTGAAATGCTAGATAAATTCTACAAACCAACAGAACATCAGCGTGGCATTGCACACTATCAAGTTAACCGTAACAAGATAAGAGAGCAAACACTTAAAAATGCAATGCGCGTGTTGCGAGCAAGAGCCGCTCTGCCAAAAAAACCCTTGTTTGTAATTGGCAATAAATCGAAAATTGCACCTGCGTATGAAACAGACGAAAACAAACGTTTACGCAATGATGAGTGCCGTAGATTGATGGAAATATTGACCAGCAGACAATTGCATCGTGCTTATCTTTATTCCGAGCATGCAGCTCGTGGCAATTTCCCTTGTTTAGATCCGTTACCAAATGATGACAAAAGACCTGATTTTAATTATGTCTCGTTGCAACGACAATTAAAGACTCAGATGAGATGGATGGAAGGTGAGATTGCCAGATTAAAAAGAATAGCCGCTGGACGTAAAGATAGAAATCTGTAATGTCGTTTTAAACGACATACCCTAAACCAACTCAACGTGCCGCACGCTTCATGTAAGCAGTAACATTAATATTGCGCATTGTAGTTTGCGCTTAAATTCAATGTATCTATAAAAGCTCAATAGCCTCGCGCATAACCGATTCATTGCAATCCAAATACTTTTGAGTAGAACTCAGATTTTTGTGCCCCGCTAATTGCATGAGCACACGTACACCAACGCCCATATGTGCCAAATTTGTCAAAAATGTGCGGCGTCCCGAATGTGACGATGCGCCAGTAATGCCAGCTTCTCTATAAATTTTGCCGAAATGCTGTGCGGCAGTATTAGCAGTAAATCCGCGTCTACTTTCTTTCTGTGTATAAAACAGCGCATGTGTCATATCCGTTTCAGTAATGCTAATTAAATTATCTGTGCTAAAGCGACTAACTAGATAAACATGTAATTCGTGTTGTAGTTTTTTGGGCAGCATTACAGTTCGTCCTTTATCGCCTTTTGTTTCACTACTCAAAAGCCGCGCCTCATCTTTAATAGTGCCATCTGCATTTAATACATGTGCAATCGTTAAAGCACTCGCTTCGCCAATGCGCATTCCGCCATATACAGTGCAAAGTAAAAAACATCTGTCACGTGCTGCATATTTGGATGTGCTGATGTAATTAAGCACTTTCTTTAAATCTTTGTCTGTTAGTGATTTTGCTTGTGGCATGTGCTTTCTCCCAATTAACCAAATGTTTACTATGGAATAAGCATAAATTCTTTGATTATTTTGGACAACCGAAATAATGCTGTTGCATGCCATGTTAAATAACAATATTTTTCAATGACTTACAATAAAACACATCTTTTGTATAAATCATGTGATTTCCTAAATGTCGTGTAAAACGACAGTTGTAGCACTAGCGCACAACAGGCGCGTCGTGCGTAACGGTGAATTGCTTAATATATTGAGATGAATAATTGCGCGCCAATAGTTCCTGTTCCTTAATTCGCCGTTTGTGTTCTTGCTCAAATTGAATGGTTTGTGCAAAACGTGCCGAAAAATATTCATCTTCAACAATTGGCACAATTTCCTGCTCCTCAAAACGCAAGTATGGGAATGTTTGATTTAACAAATAAGTTGCATCGACTTTTACACTAGCTGATAATTTATTTTTGTAATAAATGCAGTCGTGCGTTGTTAATAACGGTTCTTGCTGTGTCAAGTCTTCAACTAAATCTGAAAACTGCACCATCGCTGTAAACTCCAAAGCCTGATAAATCCACGCAAGTTTTTGTCTGTCGTTGCGCTTCTTGCCCGTTTTATCGTCAATGTTGCTGTATGTTCTATCGTTAATTACCAGCGCGTTTGTTTTGTAATAATCCAATATTGTTTGATTGATGACTTGCAGATTTATGTAAATATCGCAAAACGTACTGTTCTCTACTAAGCGCATAAACTCATCTACACCCAAGTTGTTGTAAATATCCCGTTCCAATCTAATGCTTGCGTCATGTTTCATACGTGCCACTTTCGCAAATGCGCCACGTATTGCATTGAACTGATTATTCTTTAACTCCGCGCCAAATCCAATTGCAGTAAATATCGTCTTCACTACGCCTTCATCAATATTTAATTCTTTTGCTATGCGTTGACGTATGCTATTTCTGTTCTTTACGTAATCTA
>CANCPF010000077.1 GCA_947379975.1 Methylophilaceae bacterium
ATTTCTTGGCCTATCTCAGAATAATGAAAATCAACATAAGCCTGTGCAACCACTCGGGTATGGTGTTTATCAACATATTTATCGACGATACTAATTGGATTTTCAGCCAAAATACTAGCTGACGGATAAACCACGTCATATTGATCACCCAATTCTTTTTTGATTAAATTTACTTCATTTTCAAATGTTAGTAATGCATCGCCAATGCCGCGTTGTGCAAAGGTCGTAGTAGCGCCACGCCCACCGGTATCCAACACGGGTACGTTTTTGAAAAGCTTACCGACAAATTCCTTAGCCTTAGCTTCATCACCACCTTTTTTAATGACATAACCCCAAGCCGCTAAGTAACTATATTTACCATTGCCAGAAGTTTTAGGATTTGCGATTACCACAGCAACGCCGGGCTTTATTAGATCATCCCAATCTTTGATACCCTTTGGATTTCCCTTGCGTACCAAAAATACGGTTGTTGAGCTGGTTGGTGAGCTTGCATTTGGCAAACGCTTTTGCCAATCTTTAGGAATTAGTTTTGCGCGCTCATAAAGAATATCAATATCAGGCGATTGATTCATGGTGATCACATCGGCTTCAAGGCCGTCAGTTACAGATCTAGCTTGTTTGCTAGAGCCGCCATGCGATTGATTAATGGTGACCGTTTCACCAGTTTTTTGCTTCCAATACTTTGCGAAGGCTGGATTAAAATCCTTGTAAAATTCTCGGGTAACGTCATACGATACGTTTAACAAGCTGCTATCAGCAACTGCATTAGATGGCAATGCGATAGTCGTTAACAAGAGTAATCCTAATAACAATAGCTTTTTTAACATGTGAGTAATCTTTCATTATAAATATCAATAAAGCACTTTAATCAACAATTAAAATAATGTAAAAGAATATTAAGTAATATATTTATAACAAAATTAACTATAAGGTTGATGGTAAAAATAGTTACACTTTTTATAGTTTTCACCTTTTTTTAGTACTTATTCTGGTGTATATTGCAGACATATTTAGAAATTAAGGTCATAAGTAGCACATATTAAGTACCAAATTATCTTGTAGTTAGCTTGAGCTGACCGGACAACCGGAAGCCAGCGTGTCGAAAGACCGCTGGCTTTTTGCGTTTTTAATCCATGTAATTTGTCGAAAAGTCTTGATTAAATTATTACAAGCACTAGGTCTTACCAAAATTTATAAATGATGAAAAACATTAAACACAATATAGACATCTGCAGTACTGAATTAGACGCTAGCGGCGATTTAGGCATTAGCCAAATTGTGCTGCAGCTGCGTGATTTACGGCTTACATCACTCGAAAGCAGAAAGCGCAGAGATAAGCCGCCAAAGCTTCCATCTCGCAAGGTTTTGCAAGGTGTCGTTGATGGTTTGGCTGCAGCGTTATTTCCCAATCGCTTAGGCTTGCCTGATTTAAAAGACGAGGGTATCGATTATTTTGTTGGTCATACGCTTGATGTTGCTTTACGTGAATTGCTTGCGCAAGTGAAGTTGGAGCTTAACTTTGCGGCAGATACGCGTAGCCAGTTAGCGCAGAAGCAATCATCCAATAACACCATAAAAACGCCTGTGGAAATAGTGCGTGAGTTTGTAAAACAACTACCTACAGTGCGCGTACTACTTGATACCGACATAAAAGCCGCTTATGAAGGTGATCCTGCTGCCAGAAGTATCGATGAAGTCCTAGTATGTTACCCAGGAATATTAGCGACTATTCACTACCGATTAGCACATGTATTGCATGGTTTGGGCTTAGCTCTTATTGCCCGAATGATTTCTGAAATTGCACATTCCGCCACTGGTATTGATATTCACCCGGGCGCAACCATTGATGAAAGCTTTTTCATAGACCACGGTACAGGCGTAGTCATTGGTGAAACAGCCATCATAGGAAAGCATGTTCGAATTTACCAAGCGGTAACACTGGGTGCCAAACGTTTCCCAACGGATGAAGATGGCAACTTAATTAAGGGTAATGCACGCCATCCGATTGTTGAAGATGATGTTGTGATTTATGCCGGAGCCACAGTACTAGGACGCATCACTATTGGCCGCGGTTCTGCAATAGGTGGCAATGTTTGGCTGACACACAGCGTGCCTAAAGGTAGCAATATTACGCAAGCGAAAATGCTGGCAATTCCTTTAGATACAAGCCCGCATCATACGAATGTTGACAACGAAAACAAATCTACACAAGAAATACCACAGCATCACTAATATACATTTCAATAAATTTTACTTAATTTTTACTAGGAGATTCACATGACAGATATTCATCATAATCAGACTGCATTGGGCGACGTCGCTGCACGTACGCTTTCAAATGCAACTAAATCGGTACCAATGCTGAGCACAATTACGCCACGTTGGTTAGTACACTTAATGCATTGGGTGCCTGTTGAAGCTGGTATTTATCGCCTTAATCAAGCCAAGGATCCAAACGCCATTGAAGTAGATTGCTCGGCTAAAGATGAGCGTGATTTACCTGCCACCTTTGTAGATTATGAAGAATGGGGCCGTGAATATGTATTAAATGCGGTAAACACCGTGGTGGATGTACATACGCGCGTATCAGATTTGTATAGCAGCCCACATAATCAGATTAAAGAACAACTACGCCTTTCTATTGAAACAGTAAAAGAACGTCAAGAAAGCGAGCTTATCAACAATAAAGAATATGGTTTGCTGCATAATGTTGCCGCTACACAAAAAGTTAAATCACGTACGGGCGCACCAACACCAGATGATTTAGATGAATTACTTGCAAAAGTATGGAAAGAGCCAGCGTTTTTCTTGGCCCACCCGCAAGCCATCGCTGCATTCGGCCGTGAATGTACGCGTCGCGGAGTGCCACCACCAACAGTCGCTTTGTTTGGCTCACAGTTCATTACATGGCGCGGTGTGCCAATTATTCCTTGCGATAAATTAAAAGTTACTCAAGGTAAAACCAACATTTTACTGTTGCGCACAGGTGAAAGCCGCCAAGGTGTGATTGGTTTGTATCAACCAAACTTGCCAGGCCAGCAAAGCATGGGCTTGTCTGTACGTTTTATGGGCATTAACCATAAAGCCATTGCATCATACTTGGTGTCACTATATTGCTCACTTGCAGTATTGACTGATGATGCTATTGCCGTGCTGGAAAATGTCGATGTAGGCAACTACTATGAGTACAAATAATTCATTCTCGTCTGGTTTGGCAGATTTATCATCATTTGAACCAGAGGCAATCCTAGCTTCATTGCCAGGTGAACATCCGCGCATTGCAGCAGCCATTGGCTTAGGCAGGCAAGCCAGCCAAACAGGGCATCTAGATCTGGCTGAGTTAAGCCGTATGGTGAATGATATTTATGCAGAAGGGTTTCCTGCTGGCTCGCCAATAGGCCAGCAGGCAGATATTCCATCTAACGACTCGTTATCACATATTGCCTCTGATTCTGTTTTACCAAACTCGGGTGCCTCAACTGGCCAAGCGAAAAACCCAATAGAAATGCCTACGCCTTCTATTTTTTCAGGCACACCTAGTGTTGTCCCACCAAGTGCTACCTTAGCCAAGCCGGATATTCAAACTTTAGGGGCTTTGCAATTGCAATATGCGTCCAGCCCATTTGCGACAAACGATATCGCGCTTGAGCAATTGCTTGGTGGTTTTGATAATCCTTATGAAAATGAGCTGAAAAACTTGCTTGGCGGAGCTTCTAGTAGTCATGCAGGTATTAACAGCGTGGGTTCAGGAAAAACTGCCACTAATGTTAGTCCGTATTATTTTTTACAGGACTCGCCATTTAATCAAACATCGCCTCTACCGGCAGTGGCGCATCCGCCGTTTGATGCCAACTTAGTGCGTAAGGATTTTCCAATCCTGCGTGAACTGGTCAATGGACGTCCGCTAATTTGGTTTGATAATGCCGCGACAACACAAAAGCCACAAGCAGTGATTGATAGAATCAGTTATTTCTATCAACATGAAAACTCTAATATTCATCGCGCAGCGCATGAATTAGCAGCACGGGCGACCGATGCCTATGAAGAAGCGCGTGAAACAGTAAGACGTTTTATTAACGCTCCGTCAGTAGACAGTATTATATTTGTACGTGGCACGACAGAAGCAATTAATTTAGTCGCCAAAACTTGGGGTAAAAAACACCTAAATGCTGGCGATGAAATTGTCATTACGCACCTAGAGCATCACGCTAATATCGTACCTTGGCAGCAATTGTGCCAAGAAACAGGTGCCAAACTTAAAGTAGCGCCTGTCGATGACAGCGGTCAGGTATTGTTGGCTGAATATCAAAAATTGCTCACTTCACGGGTTAAGCTGGTTTCATTTACGCAAGTGTCTAATGCGCTGGGAACAGTTACGCCAGCCGCTGAAATGATAAAAATGGCGCATCGTGCCGGTGCTAAAGTATTGCTGGATGGCGCGCAGTCTATCTCTCACATGCGTACCGATATTCAAGCGTTAGATGCGGATTTCTTTGTGTTCTCGGGTCATAAAGTATTTGGACCGACAGGCATAGGTGCACTTTACGGTAAGCCTGAATTGCTGGCTGAGATGCCAGCATGGCAAGGTGGCGGCAATATGATTCAAGATGTAACGTTTGATAAAACCGTCTACCATGAAGCGCCAAACAAGTTTGAAGCTGGCACTGGCAATATTGCGGATGCGGTAGGTTTGGGTGCAGCGCTAGAATACGTAGAACGTATTGGCATTGATAACATTGCGCGTTACGAGCATGAGTTATTGGTGTACGCAACGGCTGCGATGCAAAAAGTACCAGGCTTACATTTAGTTGGCACTGCAAAAGAAAAGGCCAGCGTATTATCGTTCACTCTAGATGGTTATAAGAGTGAAGAGGTTGGTGCAGCTTTAAATCAAGAGGGCATTGCTGTACGTTCTGGACATCATTGCGCGCAGCCTATTTTGCGTCGTTTTGGCTTAGAAACAACCGTAAGGCCATCATTGGCTTTTTATAACACTCCAGCTGAAATCGATGTGATGGTGAGTGCTTTATTGCGTTTAACTTCCCATAAAACACCTGGCGGACTATAAAAATAGCATAAAAAAATCCGGCAACTGTATTTAAATACAGTTGCCGGAATGAGGCTAAGGAGATAAAGCCGCTTAGTTTTAAGTGTTAAGCGGCAGCCACTTTTTGAAACATCGCCTAAATAATCAAGTGGACAAAATCAGACTGATATGATCTGCACACTTGATTATTATTTATTGGGTTGTGGCGTCAAACGCAAGTAAGGCTTAATGACGGTAAAGCCTTTAGGAAACTTACTCCTTAAAATTTCCGGATCAATGATAGAAGGCACAATCACCACATCGTCGCCATCTTGCCAATTGGCTGGCGTGGCTACGCTGTAATATTCCGTTAACTGCAGAGAATCAATGACACGTAGAATCTCGTTAAAATTTCTACCGGTACTGGTAGGATATGTAAGAGTGAGGCGAATCTTCTTATTAGGGTCAATCACATATACAGACCTTACGGTGGCGTTGCTAATGGCATTCGGGTGTATCAAGTCGTAAAGTGTTGAAACTTTTCTATCAGCATCGGCAATAATAGGAAAATTAACTTTGGTCGATTGGGTTTCGTTAATATCTTTTATCCATCCCAAGTGCGAATCAACAGAATCTACCGAGAGAGCGATGGCTTTAATATTGCGTTTTTTAAACTCATCCGCTAATTTGGCCGTAGCACCAAGCTCAGTAGTGCAAACCGGCGTGTAATCCGCAGGGTGAGAGAACAATATCCCCCAACTGCTTCCTAACCAAGTATAGAAATCAATATTACCTATGCTTGATTCTTGCACAAAATTTGGTGCGGTGTCGCCTAATCGTAGTGTCGCCATTAACTTAATCCTTTAGTGTTGACAATGGTTTATTTAATGCAGAAAGTC
>CANCPF010000078.1 GCA_947379975.1 Methylophilaceae bacterium
CGTGTACGCGTGCGGCTAGGTGGATGACAAGTTCAATATTTTGAAGTGCGGAAGACCAATTTGTATCATTATCGATTGAAGTTATTAGAATTTCATTAACTCCAACAACCTGCTTATTTACTGAACGTACTGCCGCGCGCACTGCGTGCCCCTTAAGACACAATTCCGTACAAAGTACTTTACCTACAAACCCGTTAGCACCTGTTACTAAAACTCTCATTACTTACCAAAAACTCTAAATTTATAGGCATAATAAAATTGTAAAAAACGATTAATTAGTTTTTTTGCAACGAATTTAAACATTGAAAAATCAGCATAATTTTCACGTAAAATAGTAAAAATCTCCTTATTCTGCCTAATCACATTATAAATACTTTTATTGGTTGTACCACCTAAACGCATTTTGACTATCACTTTCGGCAAGTATTTAGTGTTGACTTTATTTTTTTCAATAAACCTAAATAGAAGCTCAAAATCTGCTGCAATTTTATAATTTAAATTGAATTTACCGAGTCGTTCGTAGACACTTTTTCTTACAAAAAAAGTTGGGTGTGCCGGCACCCAGCCCGATTTAAATAAGCCAGATTTGTAATTATTCGACTTCCAAAGCCTAACAGGCTGAGCTGCATTAACTTCACTAACATAAACTAAATCACCATAGCAAGCATTAATATTAGGGTCTAAAAAAATACGTGATACTTCGGAGAGCACATGATCATTCGCGTAAAAATCATCAGCATTTAATGTACCTAAAATATCGCCAGTAGCCAGAGTAATACCTTTATTCATGGCATCATAGATACCTTTATCTGGTTCTGAAATTAGCGTAGTTACACTGTCGTACTGCTTGATGATTTTTATAGTTTCATCCGTAGATGCACCATCAATCAAAATATGTTCGATGTTTACATCTTTTTGATTCGCTACTGATTTGAGCGTATCTTCTATAGTTTTGGCACTGTTATAGCAAACTGTAATAATAGAAATTTTCAAAATTATATATTCTTAGTTGACTTTATAAATCTAAAATAAAAAATCCGCTTTATAAGGCATATTATTAACACAGCTCTAACATAAACTTTTCTAAAAATACTTAGATTGCTTTTACCCGCGGTCGCGGAAATTGCGAATTGATGACGGCGATACAAACTGAGTTGTATTGGCATAAATAAAACAGAGCCTTTCAATTCTGCTAGCAGACCTAACCACATGTCATGCATCGGTATTTTTGCCGGGATAGGTAATGCAAGAGAAAGTAACTCCTTACGAAATGCCATACAACAACCAAGATAGCTATTCTTCCAAATGTTTTTAAAAACACCATTACCTGAGTGCCTACGGTTAAAAAAAGAAGGTGCTGTTTCATTTAATATTTCATCAACCAATTTACAATCAGTGACTACTAATAAATGTTTTTGTAATGCGGTTACACACAGATTAACTTTACCAGGCAACCAAACATCATCTTGATCACATAAAAAAATGTAATCACCTTTAGCTTGCCCTAAAGCCCGATCGAAATTCTTTACAACGCCTAATTGTATCTGATTTTTTACAATTCTAACCCTGTGATCATAGTCAAATTCAGCGGCAATTTTTACTGTAGCATCTGTTGATAAGTCGTCAAAGATAAGTAATTCATCATTAGATTGCAATTCAATTAGTACGGATTGAATTTGCTCCCGTATAAATTTTTCACCGTTATAAACAGCCATACACACTGAAACTGTTTTAACGCGTATCACTTCCACCTTAAAATCCCTTTAAGCTTACGATAAGTTGGATAAAGGACAAGCATCATAACTAAGCGTGAGACCCCTATTTTACCTGCCAAAAAATCAAGGCAATATTTCTGATAAACCGCGCGCACGGTTGAACTTAACCCACCAGTTTTAAATACTGCAATTGGCCTAACAAGTTTTTTTGCTTTTAATCCATATAACTGCAAAAAGAAAAAATAATCTGCTGCAGTAAACCCTTTAATTACAGCGTAAGGTCCAAATTTTTCGTGTAACTCTCGGCGATAGACAAAACCTTGATGATTTAATATTCTATTTTCGAAAGAAGTTTCAAAGATATAATTCTTTTCTCCATCATTAACTAAAACATCGGAGAAAAGCACATCTGAATCATCTATAGCATCGAGTATTTGTCCAACAGAATCATGATCAAAAAATACATCACCTGCATTCAAAAAATATAGCCAGTTACCCGATGATAACTGAATGCCTTTATTCATGGCATCATATACGCCACGGTCAGTACCTGAATAAAGTATGTCGATTTCTGAACGATGCGCTTCCAATAGAGCTAGGGATCCATCTGTAGAACGACCATCTACCACTAAAAACTCCACATCAGTTCTGCATTTTTGATTTCTTAGGCTAGCTAACGTTAAATCAAGTGCTTCTATTGAATTTAATTGCACGGTTATTACCGTTAACAGCTTATTTTTTTTCATATAAATAACTTTAAATCAATTTAATCAAACACTAAATTTTCACAATGCTTTTATATACAGCTAAGGTTTCATTGGCACAACGACTCCATGTAAATTTTTCACAGCGTTCAACACCTTTAGCGATAATATTATTTCGCTTTTCATTAGACTGCAGTACACCTTCAATAGCGACAGTAATCGAATCAATACTTTTAGGATCAAAATATCCTGCCGCGTCTCCAACTACTTCAGGAATAGAGCTAACATCACTACATATAACAGGGCAATTTAACGACATTGCCTCTAAAGGAGGTATACCAAAACCTTCGTATAGTGAAGGATAAACGAAGGCGGCCGCATTTTTATAGAAAGAAGCTAATTGTTCATCACTACCACCTACCTGCTCTACTTGCTTAAGCGTTAAGCCAAGTGATTTTATTAACGCCAACTCATTAATCTGTAAGCGACCACCACCAAAACAAACAATGCGTAGATTACTTTTTAGCCAACTTGAACTGGCAAAAGCACGTAACAATCCATCAAAATTTTTATAGCCGAATCGGTCTCCCACATATAGCAAATACGGCAAGGGTAGCGCTATTTTTTCTGCAATGGATAATGCTAACCGATTAAACCCATGATGAACTACAGAAATTTTTTCCGGTGAAATATCAATAAATTCTAATAAATCCTGCTTTGTATTCTCTGAAACACAGATTACGTGATCAGCACGCTTTAAAGATTTTCTTTTCCATTCGGATGTTGGATCATTAGCTGAAAAAGCTGATGAAAAACGCTCGTGAATCATATCGTGAACAGTGATTACGCAACGTGCATTTTTAGGTGTAGATGATAAGCTAGAAAAATAGGTCTCATGCACAATTTGTGGCTTAAAGCGGCTAATTGCAACACGCGACAACAGTTGACTAGCAGCATGCACTATACGGCCTGTATTGCGGATTCTTGGCACTTTCACCCCATAAGCCAAGCTACTAGGCAAACTGTCCACGTAAGCATTAATATGCAATGGTGCAAAAATCTTAGCTTCAACATTTTGACGTGTATTTAGTTGCTGTGCTAGGCTACAAATATAGCGGGATATGCCACCATATTCTTGCATGGTAAATATTTGTGAATCAAAAGCTATTTTCATGTTTGCACTAATGACTTTAATATTCGTTTGACTTTATTAAGAATACGCCTATAGATAGTTTGACTGATAAATTTCCTATATTCAAACTCATCTGCTTTTTGATTAACAACCATTAGGCTTGGGTGTAATAAAGGGAAAATCATTGGGCATGTTGGGATGTTAGCCTCATCAGTAATAATTGTAGTATGTGTAGCGTCTTCTCTGGCAAAACCAATATTTGAAATTAGATTAACTGATGGCACAACTGATTTTCGACTCTCTACCCAATTTGCAAAAACCCATTGATAGTCCCAACAACTAGCAATGCGCCTATCATAAATACGTTGATAGACCTTTGCCCAATATGACATTTCATCCTTAGTAACGACCATATCTTTCAACCAATCGCCATCTCTTACCACAGGCCATTTTTTTAGTTCAATATCATAACTATTCTGCCATCTATCATGCCAGGTAGCCCACCCCCAAATATGAACATATTTTGAAAAGTAATAGCTGTCATTATTGCGCGTTTGTCCGAACTGAAAGTTGTCACCACTAATCATTCCAATACGCTGATCATCCCGATAACATTCAAGCATCTCCTGACAAAACCTAAAAAATGTCGGGTCTGGCAAGCAATCATCTTCAAGAATAATCGCCTCTTCCACCTGTTCAAACACCCAATCTATGCCACTAGAAACCCTTACTTTACAACCTAGGTTTACCTCAGAATAATTGGTGAGAACTTCGCAATCCCAATCTACACGTTGAATAATGGCACGTGTGGCGGCTACTTTTTCGGCCTCGCCTATTTTATTGGGTCTTGCGCCATCAGCAACAACCAGTAATTTTGGTGGTTTGGCTTTTGCAATTTCTGCAAAAACTAGCTCAGTGGTGTCTGGGCGGTTAAAAATGATAAAGGCAACAGGCGTTATAAGTTTAAAATTAGACATTTAACAACTTTTTAAAATAACTAATAGTTTCTTTAAGACCATCTTCCAAATTCACTTTTGGCTGCCAACCTAAGTTTTCTTTGGCTAGAGTAATGTCCGGTTGTCTTTGCTTAGGGTCATCGGTTGGTAATGGCATAAACACTAATTTAGATTTACTGCCAGTTAATTGAATCACTTTTTCCGCCAATTCCAGCATGGTAAATTCGCCAGGATTACCTAAGTTAATTGGCCCTGTTACACCCTTTTCTGTCGCCATCATGCGCACAAAACCTTCTATTAAATCATCCACATAACAAAAACTACGCGTTTGGCTACCAGTACCATACATCGTAATATTTTCACCTTTTAAGGCTTGCACAATAAAGTTGCTGACGACTCGCCCGTCATTTGGGTGCATACGTGGGCCATAGGTATTAAATATGCGCACTACTTTAATGTCCAAATTGTACTCACGGTGATAATCAAAATACAAGGTTTCTGCACAGCGTTTGGCCTCGTCATAACAAGATCTTGGCCCTATCGGGTTTACTCTACCCCAATAACTTTCTTGCTGAGGATGCTGCTCTGGGTCACCGTACACCTCAGAAGTTGAGGCTTGAAACACTCGCGCTTTTAATCGCAAAGCAAGATCAAGCACATTAATTGCACCATGCACACTGGTTTTGGTAGTTTGCACAGGGTCTAGCTGATAATGAATAGGTGAGGCTGGGCATGCTAAGTTGAATATTTGATCCACTTCTACAGATACTGGATAAGTCACATCATGGCGTATCAATTCAAAATTTGGATTGCCAATAAGGTGTGCAATGTTTTGTTTACTGCCTGTAAAAAAGTTGTCTAGACATAAAACATCATGACCATCTTTAATTAAACGGTCGCAAAGGTGGGAGCCTAGGAAGCCTGCACCGCCTGTAACTAAAATTCTATTCATGTATTAATCCTATTTAATTTGGAACTTCAGCTTGCCAAGAAACATATTCACCAGTTGTAGTACCGTGCTTAAAAATGGTCGGGTCTGCATGCATGCAAATACTATCCAAAACCCGTTCTCCACATAAAATAAATAAGCTATTCATCAGCCAATCTACACCAACTAAACGCAGCCAAGGCCTTCTAGTCAGCGTTGCAATGAATACAGCTACAAGTTCACGACTCATTAAATATGCACATGCTGTGTTCGTGACAGGTTTTTTATAGTACCTATAACTTTCATCTTGACTCGTTTCTAGCCGATCAATCATTAAGTCTGCTAATTTACAGCCCCCCCCCAAATCTGCATAACATGCTTTATTCGGGTAGTTTTTGGATAGTGTATTTAACAATTCATTTAGCCTGAATGCGCTATCATCTTTGAAAACCACATCATCTTCAAAAACAATCAAATAGTCTGAATCTGAATCTAGAAAGTGAGACCATGCACGGATATGCTTGTCGGTAACAGCCACTTCTATTGCACTGTAACGTTTCCATCTAATCGCTGCGCCATTACGATTAAGAATGTACTTAACAAATGAAGCCCTGAAAAAATTAACAGCACTTCGGAATTTACGTGATTTCAAGAGCCTGTATCTACGCCATTTACATCCTAAATTTTGGTAAATAACATCTCTCATAAAAGCCGTAAAAAAACTGTGAGGTACAATTTCAGATTGATATGAAACTTCTATTCTTTTCACCAAAACATGAGAATCCATATTGCGTGTCAGATCTTCAATTTTTGGACGAATATAGTCATTTCGAAATTGATTATTATTATGTATGAGTGCTAAGCAAACAGAGGAATGCATTTAATTAGCCTTTAACAATTTAATATAATAAATTGGGAATAATGAATTTAATTTGATAACAACCAACTCTTTTAGGCTCTCATCGAAAAAATCATATAAAAAGTTAGCTATAAATTGACTAATTACAGTTGATATCGCCGCGCCACTGATTCCGTAATGTGGGATTAGTACAATATTAAGCAATACATTAGAAACGGCACCTATCAGAGTACGATAAAGCGACTTTTTAGTATAATTTTCTACTGTAAAAAATACCCCAGAAGAAACACCAAGAAATACAAAAATAGTACTCCAAATATGAATTGCCAGCACAAACCCAGCCTGCTGATAACTAAAGCCATATAATAAATTTATAATTGAGTCTGCAAAAAATGTCACAGGCAAAGCCAATGCAACAGCAAGCCATGTCATAAGTGTGGATAATTTTTGTAATCGT
This sequence comes from Methylophilaceae bacterium, assembly GCA_947379975.1. Classification (GTDB taxonomy): domain Bacteria; phylum Pseudomonadota; class Gammaproteobacteria; order Burkholderiales; family Methylophilaceae; genus Methylotenera. The sequence continues at coordinate 6,752 of CANCPF010000078.1, forward strand.
TGGAGATAAAGCATCCTACTAACTTTTTTTGCACTTACAATTGCAGGAAAAAGAGAACTGGTAATGATGACTGGAACGAAATACCACACTTCACTCAACCTAACGGCAGCAGTAAACAATCCTACTTCTTTGGCACCTAATAATTCCTTAATCATCAACTGATCTATGCGCATATAAACAATAATTGCCAGCCCACTTAATATTAACGGCCAGCTAATTTTTAGAAGCTCCTTGGCTATATTGATATCGTAAAAGCGATAGAAACTAGGATTTTTTTGAAATCTATAGGCAACTAATAATGCTAATGAAAGCATCACCTGATCGATTAAAGTAACAATCACAAACCAAATCAAATCTGCACCAGTCAACACAAAGTAAATCTTTAGTGCCGAAGAAACTGCAAGCTGGGTAATCTTGCAAATTGAAACGAACTTAGACAGCACTTTTGATTGAAAGTAAAAATCCACCACTTCAAATGATTGGAAAATAATACCACTGGCGATGATAAATACATAAAGATTGGTGGTGTGATCATTGCTGGTAAATAGCGTGGCTAACGCCACAATCCCAAGCATGACAAATGCGCCAACAAACTTAAGCCAAAAGGCTGTGCCTAAGTAAACGTCACGCTGATTCGGATGGTTTACTAAATATCGCACTACAATGCCATCTAGACCAAGTTTGGCTAACCCGCTGAATATAGAAACAAAAGCAAGTGCGTAACTAAATAAGCCGAACTGCTCTGGCCCTAAATACCTTGCCACCCAAATACCCACCAGTAAACCTGATGCCATGCGCAATACTTGCTCGCCAAACATCCACGAGGTATTAGCAAAGTAACGCATAAAGCCTTGATGATTTAAGGCGCGGTTAGTCAAATTTTTAAGGCGTGCTAGCACTTAATCCTTACCAAACAAATCACGGCTATAAACTTTATCGGCTACATCACTAATATCATCGGTCATACGGTTAGACACAATCACATCAGCTTCTTGCTTAAATTGCACTAAGTTATTCACCACCCTTGAGTTAAAAAACTCCGCTTCTTTAAGTGCAGGCTCATACACAATCACCTCTATGCCTTTGGCCTTAATGCGCTTCATAATGCCTTGAATGCTAGAGGCACGAAAGTTATCTGAACCGGCTTTCATAATGAGCCGGTGTATGCCGACCACTTTTGGCTTGCGCTTAAGTATGCTGGCGGCAATAAAATCTTTGCGCGTGGTATTGGCATCCACAATGGCGCCTATTAAGGTTTGCGGCACATCGTTATAGTTGGCGAGTAATTGTTTGGTGTCTTTAGGTAGGCAATAACCGCCATAACCAAACGACGGATTATTGTAATGGTCGCCAATGCGGGGATCTAAGCTTACACCCTGAATTATCTGTTTGGTATCTAAGCCGTGTGTGGCGGCATAGGTATCAAGTTCGTTAAAAAATGCTACGCGCATGGCGAGGTAAGTATTGGCGAATAACTTTACTGCTTCAGCCTCTGTGCTATCGGTAAACAGCACTTCAATGTTTGGCTTAACTGCACCTTGCTGTAGCAAGTTTGCAAATATTTCAGCACGTGTTGATCGCTCACCGATCACAATGCGGGATGGGTGCAGATTATCGTATAGCGCTTTGCCTTCACGCAGAAACTCTGGTGAAAAAATAATGTTATTGCAGTTAAATTGCGCCCTGATTTTATTGGTGTAGCCGACTGGCACCGTCGATTTAATCACCATCACGGCTTGTGGATTAATGGCGATTACATCTTGAATAACAGATTCAATGGAGCGCGTATTAAAGTAATTGGTTTCCGAATCATAGTCAGTTGGGGTAGCAATTATCACGTAATCTGCACCGACATAAGCTTCTTGCTTATTGAGTGTGGCACGAAGATTAAGTGCTTTATGGCTTAAATATTCTTCAATTTCAGCATCTTCAATGGGTGATTGCTTACGATTAAGCATGGCTACTTTTTTAGGAATAATATCCAGTGCGACCACTTCATTGTGCTGAGCAAGTAGCACTGCATTTGAGAGCCCTACGTAACCAGTGCCGGCAATTGCTATTTTCATACAAAACTTTGTTTAATACTAACCATTGAAATTTTTAAAATCTAAATAAGCCCTACCCAGTCCCTCTTTCAGGCCCATCTGCACTTGCCAACCCAATTGATTCAAGCGTCCAGAATCCATCAACTTACGCATCGTACCGTCAGGCTTAGTGCGGTCTAATTCAATCTCACCCGTAAAGCCCACCACATCTTTAATTAAGTCGGCCAACTCAGTAATGGTTAAATCACTGCCACTGCCTAAGTTAAGTAATGGCGGTAAACCATCATTACGGTCTGCGGCTAATAAGGGTTGGAATTGTGCGTCTTCTAGATTCATCACAAACACGCAGGCTTTAGCCATGTCGTCGCTGTATAAGAACTCACGTTTAGGCGTGCCTGTGCCCCAAATAGTGACGGTGGCTTGGTTGTTGACCTTGGCTTCATGAAACTTACGAATCATGGCTGGAATCACATGACTGTTTTCTGGATGGTAGTTATCGCCTGGGCCATATAGATTGGTCGGCATCACAGCGAGGTATTGCGTCCCGTATTGGCGGTTATAGCTCCAGCACATTTCGATACCGGCGATCTTAGCCAAAGCGTAAGGTCGGTTAGTCGGTTCGAGTGGACCGGTCAATAGTGATTCTTCTTTAATCGGTTGTGGGCAATCACGCGGATAAATGCAGCTTGAGCCTAAAAATAATAGGCGTTTTACACCTGCTAATGAGGATTGATGGATCACATTGCTTTGTATGGCTAGGTTCTCTTGTATGAATTCTGCTGGGTAGGTGTTGTTGGCATGAATACCGCCCACTTTTGCTGCCGCTAGAATGACGTATTCGGGTTGTTCTGTTGTAAAGAACTCCGCCACTAAGGTTTGATTGGTTAAATCCAACTCAGCGTGGGTGCGGGTGACGAGGTTGGTGTAGCCTTGTGCTTGCAGCTGGCGCATTAAGGCTGAGCCGACTAGGCCGCGGTGTCCTGCGATGTAGATTTTTGCATTTTTGTTCATGCTTAGCCTCTACTCGTGGTAATCCATGGCTTGGTAACCGTGCTCTTTGACCAGTTCATCTCGCTGGGCGGATTTGTAATCTTCACGCACCATTTCTGCGACCAGTTCATGGAAGGT
>CANCPF010000079.1 GCA_947379975.1 Methylophilaceae bacterium
AAAAGCTAATGGAAGTGTTTCTAATCGGTTGGTAATTCCAACGAATTCATCAATGTAAAGTTTAGGCATTAGCGAGTATTCCTGTACGAAGCAGCTCAATAGCAAGTTATAATTAGTTTTTCGACAGCCAGTATACTCAATATGGAAAGCACTCACAATTTAAGCAAGCTGTCACTTTAATATCTAATATTGGAATTACCTGCGTTGTTTAATAGAAACTCTCCTAAAAAAATTCTAGTAATAATCACCCGTCGCATTGGTGATGTATTGCTCACAACGCCGCTAATACATACTTTGAAAGCCGCCTGGCCACAGGCCAAAATTGATGTTCTAGTGTTCAAAAATACCCGGGATATTTTATCTAATCATCCAGATATTAACCAAGTCATTTTCGCGCCAGATAACAAATCCAAATTAGCTAATTTAAAATGGATAATGGGGTTGTGGAATCAGTACGACCTAGCGATTTCTGCGTTAACTAGCGACCGTGCAACCTTTTCTGCTTGGATTGCTGGAAAGTATCGAATAGGCTTAGTGGAAAACAAGCCAAAACAACGCTGGAAAAAATACTTGCTCAATGATTCAGTTACTTTCGACAACCTCACAACACATACCGTAAGCATGGTGCTTAAACTTGCAAGCAAGTTAGGCCTACCACTCAAGCATCAGGTTAGTGTTAATTGGACTCAAAAAGACAGTACTTACGTTGATGCATTGTTTTCAGAATTTGCAATTAATCATAATCAGGCTTTTGCAGTACTGCATATTTACCCAAAATTTTCATACAAGATGTGGCATTCTGATGGCTGGCTAGCAGTAGTAACATGGCTTAATAAACAAAATATTCAGGTTATTTTAACAGGCTCTAGCGACCAAGATGAAATGCGTTACATACAACAATTACTGATAAACCTGCCAACTAAAACGCTTAACTTTGCAGGCAGACTTAACTTTTCGCAAATGGCCTATTTACTGAAAAAGGCTTGCGTTTACGTAGGCCCAGATACCGTTGCAACACATTTAGCAGCTGCCATGGGCACCCCAACTATTGCACTATTTGGCCCTAGTAACCCAGTAAAATGGGGGCCTTGGCCTATGAACTACAATGAAACTGATAGTCCGTGGGAAATGATAGGAGCATCACAGCAAGTAGCCAATGTATTATTATTACAAGGTTTGGGTAACTGCGTACCTTGCCACCAAGAAGGTTGCGATCGCCATACAAATAGCCGCAGCAAATGTCTGGACAACCTACCGGCTAGTCGCGTCATTGAGGCTATGAAGACACTACTTACATAATGCGCATACTAATCATAAAAACCACCTCATTGGGCGATGTGGTACATAATTTACCTATCATAGCGGATATAAAGAAACATTTTCCTAAGGCCTTGATTGACTGGGTAGTAGAGGAAAGTTTCGTTGAAATTCTAGCCATGCATAGCGGTATTAATAAGATCATTCCAGTGGCCATTCGACGTTGGAGAAAGTCGCTTTTTTCTAAAAAGACTTGGTTGGAGCTATTTGCATTTAACAAGCTTATAAAAACTCAACAATATGATTTTGTGATTGATACACAAGGCTTATTAAAAAGTGGATTAATTACCTACCTAAGCAATAGCTTAAATAAGTGCGGATATGACCAATCATCAGCGCGCGAGCCAATTGCAAGTCACTTTTACCATGATCGCTTTGCTGTTTCGCGAGATCTTCACGCTGTAATGCGTAACCGTAAATTAGCCGCCTTAGCCCTTGGCTATGTCATTAACGAAGCAACACTCGATTACGGCATAAAAGTGTCGTCTAACCATGACATTAGCCGCCCTCTAACCGTGCTTCCGGCTAAATTCATATTAGCCTTGCATGGCACCAGCCGTGATTCTAAATTATGGGCCATTAAACATTGGGTAGCTCTAGGTAAACAATTACAAGCACAAGGACTGTCTTTAGTTTTACCATGGGGAAGTAACGCGGAATTACAGCGTGCAAAACAAATTGCCAGCCACCTTGAACAAGCGTTAGTCCTACCTAAAATGGGTATTGCTTCATTAGCAAATATCATTCAAAAGTCACAGGCGGTTATTGGTGTAGATACTGGATTAGCGCATTTAGCTATAGCGCTAAATAAGCCTGTTATTGGCGTTTACACTGATACTAATCCAGTCCTGACCGGCTTATACGGCGGCGCTGAACAAGCATTTAAAAACTTAGGTAATCAGCATCAAAAAATCACAGCGCAAGATGTATTAATTCAACTTAAAGCATTTAAGATCATTGCTCATGACTAATCTAAAAGTGTGGATTAAGAAACTTGTTATGCGCAGCCTAGTACAAGGCTTAAAGTGCCTACGATTTTTTCCTTTACCAGCAATCCATGGCTTGGGGGCCGTCGTTGGCTTGATTAATTATTTATTCAACCAAGATCACCGCGCTCACGCCAAAGGCAACTTGAATCAAAGCGGTTTAAGCAATGGCAAAATCACAGCTGAAAAAATGTTATTCAAAAGCACCCTTGAAAACAGCAAAGGCGCCTTTGAAACTTTTGCTATTTGGTTTAAATCTCAGTTAGAAATACTTAATTGGGTGAAAAATGTAGACGGTTGGGACGCAGTTGAAGATGCCATCAATTCAGGCAAAGGACTGATTTTTCTGACACCTCACCTAGGCTGCTTTGAGATCACCTCGCTGTATTACGGCGCACATTACCCAATGACAGTGCTTTATCGGCAGCCACGTCAAGCATGGTTGATGCCTTTAATTGCCGCGGGTCGGCAACGCGGCAAAGTAACGCTTGCCCCCGCCAATAGCCTAGGTGTAAAGCTACTATTGCAAGCGCTTAAGCGTGGCGAAGCCATAGGCATTTTGCCAGACCAAGCGCCATTAGAAGGCGAAGGTGAATGGGCACCATTTTTTGGCCGCCCCGCCTATACAATGACTTTGGCATCAAAGTTAGCACAAAAAACTGGTGCGCAAGTATTCATGGCATTCGGTGAGCGAGTTAGTTGGGGCCGTGGTTACAACATTCACATACGTGCAATTGAGTCAGGCGGCATTAATACGCCAACGCTATTGAATGCTGAAATTGAACGCACAATACGGCAATGTCCAACACAATATTTATGGATGTATGACCGTTATAAAATACGTTAGTAGCAATATCAGAATAATTCATACAACCGACTCTGTACCAAGCTAGATTTCAATCGATTATTTAAATAATTAACCATTATTTTTAAATCCTGAGCTTGAGATTTTTTAAGCCACCCCCATTAATCGAAATACAGAACAAAATATTTAGGATGCTTCATGACCGAAAACACACAAGACTCACAATCTGCAGATTTGCAAAGCCAAGAAATAGATGCCGAAGATTACCTACAAGAAAACGGTGCCGCTGGCTCACTAGATGATCGCATAGGTGCATTAGAAGCACAACTTGCAGAAGCGCAAGCGGCGGTTTTATACATAAAAGCTGATGGCGAAAACATTCGTCGCCGTGCGATGGATGATATTGAAAAAGCGCGTAAATTTGCTTTAGAAAAATTCTCAAATGAACTATTGGCCGTTAAAGATAGTTTAGATGCAGCCTTGCTGATTGAATCTGCCGATGTGCAAAGTTATAAAGATGGCGTTCAAATCACCACTAATCAGCTTGCTTCTGTATTTGATAAATTCAATATTGCTGAAGTTAATCCGGTTGGCGAAAAGTTTGATCCAAACAAACATCAGGCCATTAGCATGTTAGATAGTGATCAAGAGCCTAATACAGTGCTTACTGTATTGCAAAAAGGCTACACCTTGAACGACCGCGTATTGCGCCCAGCATTGGTGATGGTCGCTAAACCAAAATAGTTTTTAGCTGTGTTTAAGCTAAACCTGTAGCTTGGCTTAAAAAAGTAATTTGCCAAAACTATTGGTTAAAACTACTTATTAAAAAACCACTTGAAATAAATTAATTGAACACCATTGTTACAACATAGTTTAAAAAATCGCCAGTAAGCTAAGTCGCTAAACATTTAAAATTAAAGATTTAGCTTAACACCTGGATAATCTGTCATTAAAAAAGGAATAAGAAACATGGGTAAAATTATTGGTATTGACTTAGGTACAACAAACTCTTGCGTAGCCGTAATGGAAGGCGGCAAGCCACGTGTTATAGAGAACTCTGAAGGCACACGTACTACACCTTCTATTATTGCGTATCAGGAAGATGGCGAAATTTTGACTGGCGCACCAGCAAAACGCCAAGCGGTAACTAACCCAAAAAACACGCTTTATGCAGTTAAACGTTTGATCGGTCGCCGTTTTGAAGAAAAAGAAGTACAAAAAGACATTGGTTTAATGCCTTACACGATTGCTAAAGCTGATAATGGCGATGCATGGGTAGAAATCCGTGGCGTTAAAATGGCACCTCCACAAATTTCTGCTGAAGTGCTTCGTAAAATGAAGAAAACGGCTGAAGATTATTTGGGCGAAGAAGTGACTGAGGCGGTGATTACTGTACCTGCTTATTTTAACGATAGCCAACGCCAAGCCACTAAAGATGCTGGCCGTATCGCTGGTTTAGATGTTAAACGTATTATCAACGAGCCTACTGCTGCGGCACTAGCGTTTGGTTTAGATAAACAAGAAGGTGATCGTAAAATTGCCGTGTATGACTTAGGTGGCGGTACTTTTGACGTTTCTATTATTGAAATTTCTAACATTGATGGCGAACATCAATTTGAAGTACTTTCAACCAATGGCGATACATTCTTAGGTGGCGAAGACTTTGATAACCGTTTAATCGACTTTTTGGCTGATGAGTTCAAAAAAGAAAACAACGGCATGGATTTACGTAATGATTTATTGGCAAAACAACGCCTTAAAGAAGCGGCAGAAAAAGCGAAAATCGAGCTTTCTGGCGCTACACAAACTGAAGTTAATTTACCGTACATTACTGCCGATGCCACTGGCCCTAAACACTTAGTGGTAAAAATCACACGTGCTAAATTAGAGTCATTAGTAGACGATTTAATTGAGCGCACAATGGCTCCTTGCCGTACTGCGATTAAAGATGCTGGCGTTTCAATTGACGACATTACCGATGTGATTTTGGTTGGTGGTCAAAGCCGTATGCCTAAAGTGCAAGAGAAAGTAAAAGAAATTTTTGGTAAAGAGCCACGTAAAGACGTAAACCCTGACGAAGCGGTAGCGGTTGGTGCTGCAATTCAAGGTGGCGTACTAAAAGGTGATGTTAAAGATGTGTTGTTGCTTGATGTAACGCCATTATCTTTAGGTATCGAAACGTTAGGTGGCGTGATGACTAAAGTTATCAAGAAAAACACTACGATTCCTACTAAAGCTTCACAAACTTTCTCTACTGCTGATGACAACCAAAATGCGGTTACGATTCAAGTGTTGCAAGGCGAGCGTGAATTAGCTTCTGCGAATAAGAGCTTAGGTCAATTTAACTTAAGCGATATTCCACCAGCACCTCGTGGCATGCCACAAATTGAAGTGACTTTTGACATTGATGCCAACGGTATTTTGCACGTTTCTGCTAAAGATAAAGCGACTGGTAAAGAAAACAAAATTACCGTTAAAGCGAACAGCGGTTTAAGCGAAGCTGAAATTCAGCAAATGGAAGAAGA
>CANCPF010000080.1 GCA_947379975.1 Methylophilaceae bacterium
TTGTTCATTACGTACATAGTTACTTCAAAGCCAAAACGCATTTCTGTTGCTGCTGGTGTAGTCCACATGATAAATCTCCTGTTATTGATTAAATTATTTTCACTACAAACATTTAACTTATTTAGTTTATTGCTGTTTGTTTGTGTGAAAGAATTATGCGCCACTCCCTAGGTTCAGCCCTATCGTAATCCATTAATAGGCTTTAGTTATTATCATTAGCGTAAGCTCATTAAATAGCTAGGGTTTGAGTTTGGCCTGACTTCTTGATTCAAGGTGCTAGCGGTTATCCAAGTAAAGTTATTTAAAATAATAACGTTGACATTGCAAATGATAATGATTATCATTTGCTTTAATGATTGAATCTAGCAAAATTAATAACACTAAATCGCAACCACCCACGGTGGCTTCGGCTACTGCCGATTTAAATAAAAATAGTGATGACTTGACTGAAAAAGTGACGAGTGAAGTGTTGTTTTGTGGCAAGAGGATGTTAGTAATCAAACATGCTGGAGAAGAGTATCAGCTGCGCCTGACTAATCAAAATAAGTTGATACTAACCAAGTAGATGATGGCTTTTAGTCAACATGTTAATAAGTTAGATACTAGCCGGCGGCGTGTATTATTTCTAGGCTTGGTCGTATTTGCGCATATTATTATTTTATATAGTCTGATTGCCACTAATAGAACATTGCCGATTGTAAAAGAATCGCTCTCACCAATGATGGCAAGTTTAGTCATGCCGAATACAGAGATGCCAAATTTAGTGAATAAGATTAATCAGCAGAAAGTGCTAGAGCACACTATTGAGCGCGCTGTTGAAATGGTGTCTAAGCCCGTAGAAGTTTCTAAGGACGCAATGTCTAAATTTGTTGCGGAGGCAAAGCTGAAGTCATCGGCAGAAATTTCCGAGACACGTTCAGTGGAGGCGGATTCAGAAAAATCTACACCAGCAAATAAAGCCTTAGAAACGCAGCATGGGTCTGAGCCGGCAACTTCGCAGGTAAAAGAGCTGGCAATAGAACCGTCAAGGTTTGGTGCCGCTTATTTAAATAATCCAGCACCAGACTATCCAGCGTCGTCAAGACGATTTAGTGAACAAGGCATCGTGCTGTTGCGTGTGTTGGTATCGTTAAGTGGCCAAGCTGAAAGTGTACAGATTGAAAATAGCAGTGGTTATAGTCGGTTAGATCAGGCTGCGATTAAAACTGTAAAAATGTGGAGTTTTATTCCAGCAAAACGCAACAATCAGCCACTAAGTGCTTATGTTTTAGTGCCGGTAAAGTTTTCACTGGCAGGCTAAACGGTAAATTAAGAACTAAATTAGGCCGACATTAAATCATTATTTAAATTAAGTAAGCGTTAAAAGGACGTAAAAATGCAAAAAGGATATGAATTTAATAGCTTGGATTTTATTGCGGCAGGTGGTGCGGTCTCAATGTTGGTGGTGATTATATTGCTGCTGATGTCAATTGCAAGCTGGTATTTAATTGTGACAAAAAGTTTGTTAGCTTGGCGTTTACGTGTGGCATTTAAAACATATGCGCAAGAGTTTTGGAGTCAGGTTAATTTATCTAACATTAGCAATTTTATCAGCACAATTAAACCAGACGACCTTGCTTTAGCGCGTTTAGCAAAACAGGCGTTCGCTGCCAGTGTGCATTATCAATGCTATGAAGCTAAAAAAATGGGAACAGTGGGACATGATGAATTTGTCGCACGAGCGATGAACCGTACTATTGCGGATGAAAGCACACAAATCGAAAGTGGCTTAACAGTCTTAGCTTCGGTTGGTAGTGTGTCGCCATTTGTTGGGCTATTCGGCACGGTTTGGGGAATTTATCACGCACTGGCAAGTATTAGCTTAAGTGGTCAGGCTACCTTAGATAAAGTCGCTGGCCCAGTTGGCGAAGCGCTCATTATGACTGCGCTAGGGCTGGCAGTGGCAATCCCAGCGGTACTGGCTTATAACGCAATTGTGCGCAGTAATCGCATGTTAGTCAGCCAAATTGAAAGTTTTGGTTATGATCTTCATAATTTACTGATCACCGGTGCAGTGATTAATCCTGAGGCGAATATTAAAATCGCTATTCCAGCAAAAGAGCGCTTACATGCAGTTGAGGTTTTAGCATGATAGGTAGCGGAAAAGGCGCTGTGACAGGCAGTCATACAGCCCCAATGTCCGAAATTAACACCACACCATTAGTGGATGTAATGTTGGTGTTGTTGGTGATTTTTATCATCACCGCACCATTGCTGACTCACGCTGTGAAAATAGATTTGCCACATGTCAGCAGTCAACCTTTAACCGATAAACCTGAGCTTATCTCATTAGCCATTGATGCTGCAGGCACTATGTATTGGAATGACGTACCTATGGCGAAAAGTGAATTGAAAGCAAAGTTGCTAGAGAATGCGAATAAAAAACCGCAGCCAGAGTTGCAAATACGTGCCGATAAAGAAACGCGCTATCAAGTTTTGGCAGAAATAATGGCTGATGCGCAAAACACCGGCATTACAAAAGTGGGCTTTGTGAGTGAGCCAAAATCGAACCAGTAATGTTTCAAATAAGTATTGAGAACCTTAGAAATATTTAAATAAGCAACGCAACAAGCAAGCCACCGCAAGTCATCGCCTTTAGCCAGCTAATTTTTATAATTAAATAAATAGTTAAATAAAAGGCTAAAGATGAAAGAATTGCATTACAAAAAGGTAAGTCCACTGTCGGTAGCCATTGCTATGATATTTACCATAGCGCCTGCAAGCTTAATAGCCGCAGAAATGGCTCAGTCAGAAGTCGCTCAATCAAAGCCTGCCAAACAGCCAGCAGAAGCGCCTGCTAACGACCAAACGCTAGCAACCGTCAATGTTACTAGTACTAAGCAAAATGAAGTCGTTGACGGCTATCAAGCAACCAAGACACGCGTAGGTAAAGTATTGCAAGATCCGCACGATATTCCGCAAGCCATTACCACTGTAACGCGCAGCCTGATGCATGATCAGCAAGTTGGCACGTTAAAAGAAGCTTTGCGCAATGTTGCTGGTCTTACTTTTAATGCGGCTGAAGGTGGTCGTTCTGGTGATAATATGAATTTACGAGGCTTTTACACCTTTGGTGATATCTATTTAGACGGCATTCGAGACACTGCACAATACAACCGTGAAACCTTTAATTTAGAGCAAGTCGATGTATTGCGCGGCTCTGCGGCTATGTTGTTTGGTCGCGGTCAAGCCGGCGGAGTGATTAATCAGGTTTCCAAAACTCCAAAACTTAAAGATGAAAACACTGTTTCTGGCAGCGTTGGTAGTTATGACTATCAACAATTTACTGGTGATTTTAATAAAAAATTAGGTGGCACCACAGCTATTCGTATCAATATCATGGATAGAACGGAAGAGACATATCGTAAGAATCCAACCAATGGAGATCGTCCAGAGTTGAATAGAGCCGGTATAGCCGTCAGTCTAGGTACTGGCATTGGTACAGAAAATGCATTTTCATTAAGTCATATTTATACCAAAACGCGGGATGTGCCAGATTTTGGTATTTCATTTTTGAATAAACGCCCGATCAATACGGCAGCCATTAACGATAAAACGTTTTATGGTGGATCTAAAAACTTTGATGATAGCGATACCAATGTTACTACTGGGACATTTACGCATCAGTTTTCAGCAGATACCGAATGGCGTACACAAATTAGGCATGCTGAGTATGCGCGCCAATATTGGGCTAAAACGCCCAGCGCGTCTTTGTTGCCGCAGGCTAATTACAGCGTAGGCGGCAACGTAACGCGAGCAATGGACTACAAGACAGATACATTACAATCAGA
>CANCPF010000081.1 GCA_947379975.1 Methylophilaceae bacterium
TATTACTTGGCTCAACTCTTAACGCATTTGCGGATGAAGCAAAAAGCCTTTCAGCACATGAAGAAGTGACTATCAACGCACCTGCTACAAAAGTATGGTCTACAGTAAGCAACTTCAATGACTTAGGTGCATGGCATCCAGCTGTCAAGACAACAGAAATAGTGAGTGGTACTAACAATAAAGTTGGTGCAGAGCGTTTGTTAACATTACAAGATGGTGGCACTATCAAAGAAAAGTTATTAGCTTATAGCGCAAAAAAACACATCTTTAAATACTCAATTATTGAAGGTGTGCTTCCTGTATCAAGCTACGTTTCAACAGTAAGCGTAAAAGCGCAAGGTAAAGACAAAACTTTAGTTGTATGGACAGGTACATTCAAACGTAAAGATACTGCAGCTACTCCAGCTGCTGGCCAAGATGACGAAGCAGCAGTTAAAACGATGACTAGCGTTTATCGTGGTGGCCTAGATAATCTTAAGAAAATATTAGAATAAGTTTAAATAACTAGAAAAGGCGCTTAGTGCGCTTTTTCTCAATTATAAGACCACGTTTTATATATTTAAATAAATAATTTCATACATAGAACCGGTCGATAAAACCGGTACTTCCGTCCCTAATAGGACTTCCGAGAGTCGCGCAAATAATCGTACTTTCATAATAATGTAACAAATAACATTTAAAATCGTAATACTAAAAATGCCAAATTTTAATTGGCCAAATTAGTTAAGGAGTTTAAAGTTTGAATTTTTTTTATAGGTTTTGGAATAAGGCTGAAATATCCCTTAGTAAATCAACACTTTACATTCTAACTGGACTCATCTTATTAAGGATAATATCCCTAGCACTTTACCCATTAATGGATACAACAGAAGGCCGGTATGGTGAAATGGCCAGAAAAATGGCAGAAATGAATGATTGGATAACACCATGGTTTGATGTTGGAGTACCATTTTGGGGTAAGCCACCACTATCATTTTGGATGTCCGCTCTTGGCATCAAAGCATTTGGTGTCAATGAATTTGCTGTACGTATCCCCCAATTTCTTGCCGCAGTATCCATTGTGTTTATTTGTTACGACTGGGCAAAGCGCAGCCTCGTAAATCCATTTTATGTTGTAGCTATATTAAGCACATCCCTTCTATTCATTTTGTTATCGGGCGCTGTGACGACTGATATGGCACTTTGTTTAGGTAGTACATTGTCGCTAAGAGCATTCTGGCTAAGTCTGCGAGGAACTGACGCAAAGAAGAAACGTGAGCAGTGGCTATTTTTTATTGGCTTAAGCATCATGCTATATGCCAAAGGGCCAGTAGGCTGGGTGTTGGTTTTTATGCCAATTGGTTTATGGGCACTGGTAACAAGATCAATTAAAGAAACATGGAAAGGATTATCATGGATTCTAGGTTGTACGTTTGCGATTCTAATCAGTTTGCCTTGGTATTTAGAAGCAGAACAGCATACCCCTGGATTTTTGCACTATTTCTTTGTAGGAGAGCATTGGCAGCGCTTCACAATTTCAGGTTGGAAAGGTGACTTATATGGCACCGCGCATGCAAGACCACGCGGTTCTATTTGGCTATATCTTATCGTGGCGAGCTTACCTTGGTGCTTGATACTACCAATCACGATATGGATGACTAAATACAATAAAAGCAGCTTAGAAAATACAGTGAGTGGAAGGCAGTTTAAGCTTTACTTGCTACTTACAGGTTTGGCGCCATGTATTTTTTTTACGATGTCTGGTAATACTTTGTGGACTTACGTTCTACCAGGATTACCTTCTCTCGCATTATTACTAGCACTTTATTTAGGTGAAGTTAAAGTATCTTTTGCTAAAAGTGCACTGTCATGGGGGGTTAGTTTAAGTGCTGTTGCTATGGTCGGTGTACTCATTACCTTGACTCTAGACCATAAAGCAGATTACAAATCAGCAAAAGGTGTGGTTGATTTATATAAAGCCCAGCACGATTCTAAACCAATAGTCTTTTTGAGTGACAAACCATTTTAAGCGATGTTCTATACCAAAGGTAAAGCAATAGAAGATAATTCCGTAGTGCAAATAGTTGACCTATCCAGAACAAGACAAATTTATATTGCCATCAAGACATCACAGTTAAGTCGAATCTCTACTGAAATGATTTCGCTAAAAATGATTGGCGATGCTGGGAGCTATAGGCTATATCTAAGTAAATAAATATATCCCCTATTTAGGTTACTTTATGAACCTTTTGTAGGAATCTTGAACCATCTTGTTGTCAGAAGTTTGGGTGCAATAGGTAGTTGGTGCGCACGCCTATAAAATAGGTACACCGCCATCGCTGAAAATGCAAAATGAACAGGCCAGAGGCCTATAGAAGCATTTAATTTCCCTTGCGCAGCCCATGCCTGCATGATGCTAAGCATATTGTTATAAATAATATAAATAACAATTGCTAGGACGAAATTTATAGAGCGCCCAGAGCGTGGATCTAAAGCACTCAGGGGAATTGCAAGAAAAGCTAGTATAAGAGCCGAGATAGGAATTGCTAGTCGCCACTGTAATTCTGCATTATTTGCATTATCCTTATTTTCTAATAACTCCTTACTTGACTTAGAGATAGTTTGTACTGGTTTTTGTTTCACCTCAGCAGTCTCTAAACGAACAGAGTATTTCTCAAAGGATGTAGTAGAAAATTCCTTGGTATCACGTACACCTTGGTAGCGTGTCCCATTATTCATCACTAAAAAATTATCTCCATTTTTTTCAACATATCGACTGCCCTTTGCTGCCACAATAATACCTAACTTCTGTTGGTGCAAAGATTGTACAAATATATTTTTAACGAGACTGCCCAGCGAATCAAAACTTTCAATAAAATAAACACGCTCTGCATTTGATGACTCCTTAAAGGTGCCTGGGCTAATTGCAGACAATTCATCACGATTTTCAAGTTGTGTTTTGTAATTCTCACCTTTATTGGTTGCCCAAGGCATTACAAATAAACTAAGAATTGAGATAAGAACAACTACGGGAATGGAAAATGACAATATAGGTCTTATAAAACTAGTGATGCTTAGTCCCGAGCTAAACCAAACGACCATTTCCGAATCTCGATACCATCGAGTTAATGTCATCAGTATCGATAGAAACAAGGTGAGGGATAACAGCATTGGCATAAATTTAACCATATTGAAACCCAGCATGGTTGTAATTGCATCGTTAGGCAGTGCACCATTTGCAGCTAGTTGCAAAAGATAACCTGCACGTTGCGCAATAACAATACTGACCAGAATAAGAAGAGAACCAACAGCGGTGGTTATGAGTTCGTGCAAAAGTGAACGCCTAAAAAGCATGGGATGTTTAACCGTAAATTTATGTTAATGAATTTTAGTTAGCAAATTAACCAGTTAGATTAACAGTAGAAAAATACTGCATAGTTGATGATTATTTTTTAATTACTTGGTTGATAGAACTTAGCATAGAAAATGATCTATCGGTGAAACTGCATCTAATGTATTTGCAATTATTATTTCAAAATACGGCTAAAGCCCTCTTCAGAACTAGACACGGTTACCTGAACGGCAGTTTTATAGAATTTAGGCGCCATGCAATTAATGATGCACGTTACAGAAAATATCAATAAAACAGCCCCAAACAATGCCCACAATCCAACAGTTTCGTCTACATCGTAGATTCGTCTGAAATAATTGTAGCACCTTAATAATTGAAAAGAACTTGGTGCAATTGTTAGTAAGTGCGGATAATTAATCCTCATGGCGGACTCTGAGTCACAAGATGAAGCGGCAACTTCCGACACATTTAAAACGTTCACGCTATGGGTAATTTCTGAATTATTCTTTTTGTTTCATTGGATTTTTGATATTATTAAGTATACTGACTTGTATACATGCGGTATTAGTTAATAATTTTATTCAATGTTTCAAAGGAGTATCAATGATGGGTAATGTTAATAAATTGCTAGGTATCTTGTTAATCGGAGCATTACTTGGAATTTCTAATATAAGTTTTGCTGGGGAGTTTGATGGGACTTGGTTATTGAGCGACACCAAT